>NZ_MUMH01000165.1 GCF_002155965.1 Allokutzneria sp. NRRL B-24872 | reverse complement strand
CCCAGGTAAAGCCGACCCGTTGTCAGCAACGTGTTCACTCTATTCGGGGAGGATGTCGATCTTCGTATTTGGGACAATGGAAGAAGGGAGGCGAGGGGGAGAATCTTGTTTGATACCAAGGGTTTGATTGCTTCGTTGCAGGCTCATCTTCGTGAGCGGGATGCCTACAAGTTGACCGGCGACGCGCTACTGAACTGCCTGCGCGAGCACGAAAAGATCATCAACATCGTGACCGCCTCCGCGATCGAGGTCGCCGCCGAAGCAGAAGCTCAGGGCGTGCCCGCACAGCAGGGCTGCAAGGACCTGACAGTCCTGTTGCGCACCAACCTGAAAATCGCACCCGAAGACGCCGCTCGGCGTAGTCAGTTGGTGAAGCAGTTGCCGGGGTTGGACAGAACCCGGAAGAAGCTGCACGCGGGGAAGATCAGCGTCCGGCACGCGCAAGTCATCGCCAACACCGTCGACAAAGTCCCCGCCGACAAAGCGAAGAAAGTCGAAAAGGTCCTCTGTCGCCACGCACCCCGCCTCAACCCCCGGCAGTTGATGTACGCGGCGAAGGTCGCTCGGGCGACGATCGATCCGGAGGGCACGTATTGGGACGAGAAGGAGGGGGTGGCGCAGCGGTCGGTGAAGATGGGCACCGACGAACACGGCCACCTGCACCTCATCGGCAGCTTCGACACCCTGACCGGGCAGAAGATCCAGTCCCTGCTGCACGCCCTGGCGAAGAAGCGCGCGGGCGATGACCGGACGACCGAGCAGCGCTACGCCGACGCCTTCGCCGAAGTCATCGACCTCGCTCTCACAGCGAAGGCGTTGCCGACGCACGGTGGTGAACGTCCGCAGGTGATCGTCACGATCTCCTACGCCGACCTGATGGCCAGCCTCGGCACCGGATTCACCGCCTGGGGTGAGCCGATCAGCGCCGGACTTGCCCGGCAGATTGCCTGCGACGCCAACATCCTGCCCGTCCTGTTGGGCAGCGAGGGCCGGTTGCTCGATGTCGGACGTAACAGTCGGACGGCGACTCCGGCTATGCGCAAGGGATTGGCGGTGCGGGACAAGGGGTGTGCGTTCCCCGGGTGTGATCGGCCTCCGGCGTGGACGGAAGCCCATCACGTTGTTCATTGGCTTCACGGCGGGGAGACGAAGATCGACAACCTCGTCCTGCTCTGCTCACACCACCACCACGTCATGCACGACGAAGGCTGGGAGATCATCTTCCAAGACGGGCTGCCGACATTCATTCCGCCGAGGTGGGTGGACCCGGATCAGAAACCGATGCGCAACATCAGGGTCGACGAGAGGCTGGCGACATAGGGTGTCCGCGATGAAGGGGGAGCGGTGAAGATCAAGGGTGTGGTCCTGCCGGAACGCGAGGAGCGAGTCCTGCGCGTGGACGGCGAACTGCTGCGAACCGCCCAGGACGACGACGGCGAACTGGTGGTGGACGGGATGTGGCTGCTGCCGGGGCTGGTGGACGTGCACACGCACCCGGGCACGGTGAACCCGGGCGACGAGTTCGACGAAGCGGTGTACCGGCGCCACATGATCGAACACCGGGACGCGGGAGTGCTGCTGGTGCGGTCGCCGGGGTCGGCGGATCGGGGGAAGGGGCGGGACCGCGACGAAGCGGACCTGCCGAGGTTGTGCTCGGGCGGGCGGTGGCTGGCGACGCCGGGGCGGTTCTTCGCCGGGTACGGGCGCGACATCGGCGAGGACGAGTTGGTGGCGGCGGCCGTCGAGGAAGCCGGGGCGTCCTCGGGGTGGTGCAAGATCATCGGAGATTGGTCGCCGGGCGAACCGGCGGTGCCGGTGGAGGTGCTGAAGGCGGCGGTGGAAGCGGTGCACGCCGTGGGCGGGCGGGTCGCGGTGCACGCGCAGACGGCGGAAGGCAGCCGCAACGCGGTGCTGGCGGGGGCGGACAGCCTTGAGCACGGCATGCACCTCGACCACGAGCTGCTGCCGAGGATGGCGGAGCAGGGGACCGCGCTGGTGCCGACGTTCACGCCGTTCGCGAAGATCGTGGACAAGCTCGACGGCGCCCCGGCGGAGTTCCGGGAGTGGCTGCTCGCGGGCTGGGACGGGTTGCCCGCGACGGTCCGCGCGGCCCACGCGGCCGGAGTCCTCGTCCTGGCGGGGACGGACACGACGCCGTGCGGGACGGTGGCGGGCGAGATCGAGTGGCTGATCCGGGCCGGGCTGCCCGCCGAGGTCGCGGTGGGCGCGGGATCGTGGACGGCGCGCCGGTGGCTCGGATTGCCGGGACTTGACGACGGCGCACCGGCCGATGTCGTTGCCTACGAAGCAGATCCGGTCGCCGACCCGAGCGTGCTCACGCGGCCTAGCCGGATCATCCTGCGGGGTCAGCTCGTGCGTTGAGACCGGCCTCGTAGCCCGCGATCACCAGCTGAGCGCGGTCACGGGCGGACAGCTTCGCCAGCAGGTGGCCGATGTGCGTCTTGACGGTGTGGCGGCTTAGATGAAGGCGTTGTTCGATCTCGGAGTTGGACAGACCGTGCGTGATCAGGGCGAGCACTTCCCGTTCGCGCGGAGTGACACCGGGCAGCGGGCGCGGGGAAGAGGCGCGCAGGAACTCCTCGATGAGGCGATGGGTGACGCTGGGCGCCAGCAGAGCCTCGCCGGAGGCCACGGTGCGAACGGCGTCGATCAGGCGCGGCGGCGGCACATCCTTCAACAAGAAGCCGCTCGCGCCCGCGCGCAACGTGGCGTACACGGCCTCATCGAGGTCGAACGTGGTCAGGATCAAGACCTTCGGCGGGCGGGGCAGAGCGGTGATGCGCGTCGTAGCGGCGATGCCGTCCACGCTGGGCATGCGCACGTCGAGCACGGCGACATCGACGGAACGGCTCGCGGCCAACTCGTGCGCCTCGCGGCCGTTGCCGGCCTCGGCGACGACCTCGATGTCGGGCTCCGCGTCCAAGAGCAGGCGAACAGTGTTGCGGTACAAGGGTTCGTCATCAGCGAGCAGCACCCGGATCAAGACACCCCCACCTCCTCGAAGGGCACAGCGCTCTCGAACGGCACCGTGGCACGCACGGTGAACGGATCACCGCCCACCTCAAGCACTCCGCCGTGCAGCGCGACGCGTTCACGCATGCCGAGCAACCCGTGCCCCGGAGGACCGGTCGCCGCCGCTGAGCCCTCGTTGACGACGGTGATCACGATCTGCCCCGCCGAAACGGCCGTGGTGAGGCGGCAACGCGGCGGAGAGCAGTGACGGCGGACGTTCGTCAGCGCCTCTTGGACGATGCGGTAGGCCGATATGCGTGTCGCCGCAGGCACTTCGGACAGATCGCACTGCGAAGCGGTGACGGTGACACCAGCGCCGCGCGCGTCCTCGACGAGCTGGTCGAGCCCGGCGGAGGCGGAGGAGTCGCGCACCGCTCCGAGCACCGCGCGGACGTCGTTGAGCGCGACACGACTGACCTGCTCAATGGTGCGCAGCGCCGCCTTGCCCTCGTCGGGGTGGCTCTCCGCGAGGTGCGTGGCAACGGCGGCCTTCATCGCGATCAAGCTGAGGTTGTGCCCCACCACGTCGTGGATGTCGCGGGCGATGCGCAGGCGCTCCTCGGCGACGGCGCGCTCGGTGCGCAACTCGGCGAGCTCAACCTCCTGGCTCTTGCGGACGCGCACGAACGCGGCCAGCGCCCACGAACCGGCGAGCGCCATGAAGCAGTACGACATCGTCGCGATCGGCGTGGTGGAGAACGACTCCACGCCCTCCCGCGCGGGCACGATCGGCAGCCCGGGAACGATCACAACAGCCACACCCGCGCCGAGCACGCAGAGAGCCGCACCGGCGAAGCCCCACGCGCCGAACCCGGCCAGCGCGACGGGGTACAGCGCCAGCACCGCGGCGAGCAGCGCGGCCTCGGTCCCGAAGCCTAGGACGACGGACACCGCGCTCGCGAGGGACACGACGGCCAGCACGGGCACGGGAGCGCGCCGCCGCAGCACGAGCGGTCCACCGAGCGCCACAGCGAAGGCCCACGCCAGCAGATCAGCCTGCGGCGCGCGGAGAACCGCCAGCACCACGACCGTGGCAGCGGCGAGCACATCCACCGCCTTGACCGCAGCCATACCGAACTTGCGCATGGCATCACCGTAAGCGCTTCGCCCCGCCGCCACATCTGACCGTGGTAAGACACAGATCGGACCAGGGTCCGATGTGGAGCGAGCCGATCGTGCCGAGACTGAGGACGTGCTCAGCTCATTCCTGTCCGCGGTCGTCCTCGCCGCGACCACGATCGTTCCAAACGCCGACGTGCCGGCCGAGATCGACGCGATTGTCCAGCAGTACCAAGAGAAAGCCGCCGTGCCGGGCGTGGCCGTGGCCGTCACGCGCGGCGCGTCGGTGGTGCGCGTGGCCGGTTACGGCCGCACCGCGGCGCGCGAACCGATCACCGAGCGCACGAGCATGGCCGTGGCGTCGGTGAGCAAGTCGATGACCGCGAGGGCCGTGCTGACGCTCGTGGACAACGGCCGCATCCGGCTCGACGACCCCGTGGTCGCGCACCTGCCGGAGTTCACGATGGCCGACCCGCGCGCAGCCGTGATCACCGTGCGGCAGCTGCTCGACCAGACCTCGGGCATGTCGGACACGACGATCCGCTCCTTCAGCGGGCCCGAGGTCCGCACGTTGCGCGAGGCGGTCGCCGGGATGCGCGACGCCGTCCTTGCCACGGCGCCGGGCACGAAGTTCGAGTACCACAACCCGAACTTCCAAGTGGCCGCTCGCCTCGTCGAGGTCGTCAGCGGAACACCGTTCAGCGACTACCTGGTGCGCACGGTCTTCGAGCCGATGGGCATGAAGGACAGCAGCAGCATCAACACCGCCGACGACCTGCCACCGAGCGCGCGCGGGCACGTGAAGGTCCTGGGGATGCCCGTGGCGCTGCCCGAAGCCCCCGGGTTCGGCAACGGCTCCGGCGGAGTGCTCAGCTCGGCGCGCGACATGGCGGCCTGGCTGATCGCGCATGACGGGCGTGCGCCGACCTCGACGAAGTCCTACGAGCTCGGCTGGTTCTTCGGCAGGACCGCCTCTGGCCGGCCCCTGGTCCACCACGGCGGCGATCTGACCACTTCGACCGCGTACCAAGCACTTCTGCCCGCGTCGGGCTACGGCGTGGCGGTGATGGCCAACACCGGCACGCAGTACGGCGACGCGCAGGCGATCGGCGATCGGATCGTGGCGCTGCTCGAAGGCAGGACACCCGCGCCCGCGAACGGAGCGCCGATCGTCACGGACGCGGTGCTGCTCCTGCTCGCCGTGCCGGTGGGGCTGCTCGCGGTGCGCGGAGTCGCGCGGTCGCGGAGGTGGGCGGCCAAGGGGCGCTCAGTGCTGTGGTTGATGCCGCTGGTGCTGCCGATCGTGCTGCTCGCCGTGGTCCACCGCATCGTGAGCTTCCTCTACCGGGGGCGCGATGTCGCGTGGACGCAGGTCGCCTACCTCTACCCGACGTTCATGATCACGCTCGCGGTGACGGCGCTGGGATGCGCGGCAGTGCTGGGCGCACGGCTGGTGGCGGTGGTGCGGCGCGCCCGCGCGGACGCGCCGCACCGGGCTAGGGAGCGACCGGCGTGAACCCGGCACCCGCCTCGCCGCGCTTGTCCATGTCGGCGACGATGGCGTTCATGGAGGTGCTCAGCCCGGCGGCCCACTGGTTGCCGATGAGCTTGCCGTCCAGCACCACCGGTGAACCGGAGTCGCCGGGGCCCTCCCAGATGGTGTGGCCGAAGTACACGCCGCTCGTGCTGATCATGAAGCCGCAGGTGAGGCCGGTGGTCTGACCCTGCTTGCACATGCGGGTGCCCGGCGTGGGCGGCGAACCGATGCCCTTGATCGTCAGGGCGCCGACGGTCGCGGTCGGCACCACCTTGGCCTTGTCGAACTTGATCACCGAGTAGTCCAGGCCGGGATTGGTCGGGCTGCCGACCGGGTTGCTGGCGCTGACGTGCACGACCGTGCCGATCACCCCGGTCTCCAGGTCGGTCTCGGAGGTCTTGGCGGGCTGCGCCGCCGTGCCCGCGGGGGTCTTGTTGTAGTAGACCTTGTCGCCGAGGACCGGCTTGTTGTCCTCACCGTAGAAGCAGTGGGCGTTGGTCAGCCCGACCAGCTCGCCCGCCCGGTCGTGACCGATGGTGGTGATCGTGCACCAGGTCGCGCCCGTGGCGGGAACCGGCTTGCCCTTGCCGAAGACGATGCCGGAGCCGCCGCCGACGCGGACCGTCGGCGCCGAGGCGAGCGCGGGGGAGGCGCCGGCCGTCAGCGCGAGAACGCCGATGACGACGATTGCTCGAATGCGATTCATGTCGGCGACCGTAGGAGCGGGCGCTGAAATCCGAGTGAAACCGAGGGGGTGACCGCGGCGTGCCGGGGACCGGGCGTCCACAAAGGACGGTGCGGTCACCGGCGGGCGCACCTTCCGGCACGCCGCGGTCCCGGCGCGGCCCGCGTCGCGGTGGAGGTGCCACGTCTGGGGGTCGTGGCCGGTGCTCCACGCGGAAGGGCCGCGCGTGGTGCCGGGGGCGGGTGGTTTCCCGGCACGGGAAAAGGCTAGGGGGTGCCACTCAAATAACGCTGAAATCCTGAGCGTGCAGCATTGTGGTGTGATTCCTTCACGTTTTCTCGTGCGTCACCTGGGCAGTGCGACCTCGACCGGGGCCTTGCCGGGAAGCACCACCTCGACGGTGTCGGCGAGATCGGGGAGCAGGGCCGCGTCGCCCGGCACGGCGTTCCACGCGCCGCCCGCCGAGCGCCACCGCAGCGCGGCGCCCTGGTGGGCGACGATCCACCCCTGAGCGTCGGGCAGTCGCACCACCACGGGCAGCGCGGCGCCGCGGTCGATCTTCGAGCCCCGCACCACCCGCTCGGCCCTGTCCACGCGGAACAGCGCGGCGTAGCTGCGGATGTCGTTGCCGATCACGCGCTCGCTGACGATGACCGTGCGCCCGTCGGGCAGGGCGGCCGTGATGTCCCAGCCGCCGAGCTGCGTCGCGCCTGAGCGGCCAGCGGTGTACCACTCCCGAAAAGCGGGATCGGTGAAGCGGAAGTGGTCGAGGGCGTCGGTGAAACGCTGCCTCCGCTCGGCGAGGCTCAGCACCGGGCCGCTGAGGTGGCCCTGCAGCGTTGCCCACTGCAGCCCGGGCAGGGGCAGGCCGCCTCCCCGCCCGGTGAGCCGCGCGCGAGTCAGGTCGGTCTCCACCGGCCGGACCCGGTTCTGCGCTGACATGGACGCGCCGGGGTCGGCCGGTTTGTGCTTGACGAACACCGACGCGCTGCCCCAGGGGGAGTCCGGTGCGGCAGCGGAGGAGACGGCGATCCCGTTCTGGTAGACCAGCTCGGTCCACCTGCGCGACGCCGTGCCGTCGGGGGCGAACTCGACCTGGGGCGAGAAGTAGCGCGCCTGGCTCTCCTGCGCGGCGATCACGACCGCGTTCGGCCCGAGGAGGAAGACACCGCCACCGCCGGTGTCCACCCCCAGCAGGTGCTCCCTGCCGTCGGAGATGTCGGTCCCGAACACGCCGATCACGGTGAGCCCGCCCTTGGGAAGCGGTGATTCGCACGAGCCCTTGGCGCGCAGTGCCTGCACGAGCACGGCCGCGGGCCCGGCGCCGGTGCGGCTCGCCCACAGGACGTGCGGCCGCCCGACCGCCTCCCAGCAGCCCGCCGGGGCGATGGACGCGGCCACCTCGACGTGGGCGGCGAGCTCCCGTTCCCACGTGGTGCGCGCCCTCGCGAGGAATGCCGCGTCGCCGGCGAGCTCGCCGGTGGTCGGCCTGGACAGCCGGACGTCGCTGGCCGGGGTGAGCTGCTCGGAGTCCGCCCGCCAGCTGGGCACGCCGGAGAGCAGGCCGCCCAGCATCGCGGTGACCGCGAGCGCGGCGCCGACCATGCTCGCGCGCACCCGCTGCTTGCGCCGCTTTCCCTTGCGCAGCGCGGTCTCCGCGAAATCCGCCGGAGTGTCCACATCGGACACCGCAGCGCGCAGCACCTGGGCAAGGGCCTCGCTCTCGGTGGTCATCGCGGTTCCTCCACTGGCTCGGCGGCGGCCTTGCCGGACAGGTCGATCAGCCCGCGCAGCTTGCTGAGCCCGCGCGAGGTCTGGCTCTTGACGGTGCCCGCCGAGCAGCCGAGCACGTTCGCGGTCTGCTCCTCGGAGAAGTCCTCGAAGAACCGCAGCACGATCACCGCGCGCATCCGGGGCGGCAGCCTCGCCAGCGCGCGCATCGCCTCGTCACGGGCGGCGAGCTGGTCCTCGGGGCCGTCGTGGTGCGGCATGTGGTCGCCGACGACCGTCTCGTCCCAGCGGGCTTCGGCCACACGGCGGGAGCGGCGGCGCCACCGGTGCTTGGCGGCGTTGAAGAGCGCGGTCCGCACGTAGGGCTCGGGATCGCCGACGATCCGGTTCCACCGGCAGTACACGCGCGCGAGCACTTCCTGGAGCAGGTCCTCCGCCGCTCCCTGGTCGCCCGCGCACAGCAACCGCGCCGTTCTGAGCAAGGTCGAGGATCGCTCGCGGACGAACTCCACGAAACCGTCGTCAACCGTCGCCATCGTCACCCCGTACCCGCTGCCCCGTGCCCTGCCTGCGAACGGACGCGGAGGCAGCAGCACCAGGACCCTGTCATCGGCGGTTGTCATCACCGCTCCCCAGACCGACCTGTGCCCTCTCACCTGTTCCTATCCCGCTGTCACCGGATCGGTTGTCACCGCGCCGGGAAAAGTTCGCGACCAGCAGCGTCAGCAGCCCCGTGGCCGCGACCAGGAAGAACGCGTTGCCCTGCGGCCACTGCGTCGCGGTCCAGGCCAGTTCGCGCTTGTCGCCCGCGGGCACGAACTTGTGCGGGCCGACGAAGAACACCACCGCTGCCAGCCCCGGCGCGAGCAGGCTCCACCTCGGTCGGCGCAGCAGTTCGACGGCGACGACGGTGGCGAGCACGGTCGCCCACACCCAGTGGTTGCTCCACGACACCGGCGAGCACAGTAGCCCGGCCGCCGCGACCACGAGCAGCGCGGGCGCCTCGCTCCGCAACCGCCGGAGCACGAAGCAGGTGATCGCGAGCGTCAGCAGCATGCCGCCCACCCAGAACGGGAAGACCTCCTCGTCGACCAGGCCGAACCGGCCGATCACGGCGCGGATCGACTGGTTGGTGTGGAACTCCGGGCCGCCGATCCGGTCGGTGTTGAACAGCGTCGAGAACCAGTACTGGGCGGAGTTCCCCGTCGACACCGCGAAGCCGACCGCGACCGTGCCCGCGAACGTCCCGACCGCGGTCAGCGCGGGACGCCAGCGCCGACGGGCGAGGAAGTAGAGCACGAAGATCGCCGGGGTGAGCTTGATCCCGGCCGCGATGCCGATCAGCAGCCCACGCGGCCACCGCGTGCGGGGGAGCAGGCAGTCCGCGACCACCATCACCAGCAGCACCGTGTTGACCTGGCCGAGGTCGATCGTGCTCGCCACCGGCTCCGACAGCACCGACAACCCGCCCACCACGGCGCCGAGCCCGGCAGCGGCGGCCGGGCGCAGACCGCACGCGCGAGCCACGAGCACGCAGGCACCGATCAGCGCCAGTGCCGTCGCCACGGTGACCACGTAGCCCATCGCCTTGAGCGAGAACGGTGTCAGGAGCGTGAACAGCATCGCGGCGAAGGGCGGGTAGGTGAACGGCAGCTGGTACACCAGGGGCCGCGGCGGGAACTGGTCGTCGTAGAGGTGCTTGCCCGTCATGATCGCCTCGGCGCCCGCGCGGTAGACGTCGAGATCGACGAACAGAGCGCTCGGCACCTGCCACAACGCGAGGACGAGCGCGAGCCCGACGCCCGCCACCGTCACGGCCGGGCGTCGCAGCAGAGCTTCAACAGTGGTCACGCTCAGGAGAATCCCGATGCGCTCCACCGCGTTGCGTCCCAACGAGATTGTGTGAAACCTCCGAACCAAGGCAACGCGCGGCGGCTCTCCGGTATCCGCGCGTCCGCCTTCGAACGTTGTGGCTACGCGTTGTGAATGGGGGGCGCTCTCTTTCGCATCACGTTGCCAAACGCCGGGACAGGGCTAGGAGACGTGGCGGGCGCGGGGCAGGCCCAGTTCGCGGAAGATCACCAGGGCCTCGCGCCACGTGGTCTCCGCGAGGGCGGGGTCGGTGTGGGCGCGGGCCAGGCCGTCCAGCGCGTGCGCCTCCTCGTAGCGGTCACCGGTGATGCGCGCGGCCGTCACGGCGGCCTCGTAGGCGCAGAGCGCTCCGGCGGGGTTGCCCGCGGCGAGGTGCGTTTCGCCGATGTAGCGCAGCACCTCGGTCTCCACGCTGACCGCGTCGACCTCGCGCGCCTGGGTGAGCGCGCGGTCGTAGAGCTCGAAGGCCTCGGCGTGGCGGCCGGTCAGCCGGTACACCTCGCCGAGGTTGCCGAGCGCGGCGGCGATGCTGCCGGGATCGCCCAGCTCCTCGTGGATCGCGACGGCCGCGACGCAGTCCCGCATCGCCTGCTCGTGCTCGCCGAGCCGCCCGCGCGCGAAGCCGAGGTTGGTGCGCAGCGCGGCTTCCCCGTGCGGGAACTGCAGCGCGACGGCGATGGGCAGCGCGGCGTCGTAGCACTCCACGGCGTCGGCGTAGCGGCCGAGCCGTTCGTAGAGGATGCCGAGGTGGTTCAGCGCGCCCGCCTCGGCGTAGCTGTCCCCGGCCTCGCGGCACACCACGATCGCGTGCCGCAGCACCTCCTGCGCGTCCTTGAGCCGCCCGAGCCGTGTGTGCGCCATTCCCATGTGCTGCAACGCCATTCCCTCGGCGCGGCGATCACCGATGAGCCTGGCGGCGGCCACGGCGTGCTCGTGGATCGCGAGCGCGTCACCGTGCCGGTCGCTGTCGAGCATGCGGCGGCGCAGCACGGCGGCCAGGCGCACGGTGTGGCTCGGCCAGCCGTCGCGCACGCTGAAGCTCACCGCCGCGAGCAGGTTCTGCCACTCGACCTCCACCCAGGACTTCGCCTCGGCCGCGGTGCGCAGCGGCGGCAGCGCGACCTCGGCCAGCCACTCCGCCTCGATCTTGGCGCCGGGCGGGTGCAGGACCTCGATGGCCTTGGCGCCCGCCGTGACGTAGTAGTCGAGCAGCCGCGTGATGGCGGCCCTGCGCTCGGGCTCGGTGATCGTGGCCCCAGCCTGCTCACCCGCGTACTCGCGCAGCAGGTCGTGCATGCCGAAGCGGCTCAGTGACGTTGGCGTGAGCAGGTAGGCGTTCGCCAGCTCGTCCAGCGCCCGCGCCGCGGCGGAGGGATCGGCGTCGAGCAGCGCGGCCGCGGAGAACGCGTCGACCTCGCGCGCGGGGTGCACGCCGAGCAGCCGGAACGCCTCGCCGGTGCTCGGTTCGAGGCTGCGCTCCGACCAGGAGAACACCGACCGCACCGATCCGTCCGGCTCGCCGACGTCCAGCTGACCCAAGCTCCCGGTCAGCTCGGCGGCGAGATCGCTCAGCGACAGCTGGCGCCGGGTCGAGGCCAGCGCGGCGACGATGCGCAACGCCAAGGGCAGCCCGGCGCAGCGCTCCGCGAGCGCGAGAACGGCTTCGCGCTGGGGTTTCTCCCGACCAACCAGGTGCAGCCGCAACAGGTCCACGCCGTCGCGCTGGACGAGCGGGGCGAGGCTGATCGGGTGCGCGCCGGGCCGCAGGTGCAGCGCGGGGAGGTCGCTGCGGCTGGTCACCACGACGAAGCAGTCCCGGTTGCCCGGCAGCAACGGCCGGACCTGCGTGGCGTCGCGGGCGTTGTCGAGCACCACGAGCACCCGCAGACCCGCGAGCGCGCTGCGGAACCTGGCCGCGCGTTCCTCGGCTTCGGCGGGGATGTCGGTGTCGGCGAGCCCGAGTCCGCGCAGGAAGCCCGCGAGCACATCAGCCGGATCGCGCGGTTCGTGCTGCGCGTAGCCGAGCAGGTCCGCGTACAGGCATCCGCCGGAGAACTCGTCGGCGACGCGGTGTCCCCAGTGCACCGCGAGCGCGGTCTTGCCCACCCCCGCAGACCCGGAGATCACCGCGATGCCGACGCTGCCCGTGAGCACTCGGTCCAGCGTGACGATCTCCGCCGAGCGCCCGGTCAGCGGTCCCGGATCGGCGGGCAGTTCGCGGGGGACCAGCGGCTCGCGCGCGGCCGGAGCCTTGAGCGCCCCGGACTCCGTCGCGGTTCGCCTGCGGCACAGCGCATCGCGCGCGGTGACCAGGCGGCGGTGGTCCTGAGCTGGGAGGTTGAGCGCGCACAGCAGGTCGTCGAGCACGGGGCTCGGCGGCAGCGTCGTCCCGGCGAGATAGGCGTAGAGCGTGCTCTGCGAGACCTCCAGCCGTTTGGCGAGCGCGGCGACCTTGATCCGGCGGTTGTCCCCGCGCCGCAGCCACGACTTCAGCTCGCGGCCCAGATCGGCGGCGGTGACCAGCGGCGCCGGGTCGAGCACGGGAAGGCCCCCTCGAAGATTCCAGAGTTTCCAGATCCTACTCACGAGGTGATCACGAGCTGGTGTGCTGCGGGCGCACCGGAGAGCGCGAACATCCGGTGGCAGCAAAGCGAAAGGACCTCATGACCGTGAAGAAGACCAACCGCTTCGGGGGTGCCGGCCTCGCGCTGGCAGCGCTGGTCACGACCTTGCTCGGCTCCGCTCCGGTGAGCGCCAGCGCCGACGAGGCGACCCGTTACTACATCCTCATCGGCGGCACCTGCGACGG
>NZ_MUMH01000164.1 GCF_002155965.1 Allokutzneria sp. NRRL B-24872 | reverse complement strand
TTTGAGGACAGGCCCTAGCGGCGGGCTCGGGAGAGCAGGGTCTGGAGGACGACGACGGTGATCAGGACGGCGCCGCTGACGACCGCCTGGAGGTTGGAGTTGAAGCCGCCGACCTGGTTGATCAGGTCCTGGATGACGAAGAGCAGCGCGACTCCGGCGAGCGTGCCGCTGACGCTGCCCATGCCACCGGTGAGCAGCGTCCCGCCGATCACCACGGCGGCGATCGCGTTGAGCTCCAGGCCGACGCCGATCACGGTGACGCCCGACCCGAGCTGCGCGGCGTTCATCGCCCCCGCGAGCCCGGCCAGCGTCGCCGACAGCACGTACACGCCGACCTTGGTCGAGGTGACGGAGAGCCCCATCAGGTTCGCCGCGTCCTCGCCGCCGCCGATGGCGAACAACCGCATGCCGAACCTGGTGCGCTGCAACACGATCCCGCCGATCACGTACAGCAGCACCACGATCAGCACGGGCACGCCGACGCCGAGCACGCTGCCCTGCCCGAGCTGGAGGAAGGCCGACTCGCGCGGGACGAGGTAGGTCTGCCCGCCCTCGTCGGTCAGGAACTGCAACAGCCCACGCGCGAACAGCAACCCGCCGAGCGTAACGATGAACGGCGCGAGTTTCGCCTTGCCCACCAACAAACCCTGCACGAGGCCGATCGCGGCGGCGACCGCCAGCGGCACGAGCAGCGCGGCCAGCGGGCCCCATCGCGCCGAGTACGCGGCGAGCACGCCGGACAGCGCGTAGACCGAGCCGACGGACAGGTCGATGCCGCCGGAGACGATCACCATCGTCATGCCCAGCGCGATCACCGCGAGGAATGACGCCTGCACCGCGAGGTTGCCGAGGTTGTAGGCGGTGAGGAACGTGTCGAAGGCCAGGCCGCCGACCACGAGCAGCAGCACCAGCACGCCGAGCGCGCCGTGCCGCTGCACCATCCCCGCGACGGCGCCCGAGCGGGTCTCCTGGGAAGTGCTCACGACGAGGTCCTCTCCCGCTGCACGAGCACCGCTGCCACGATGATCAGCGCCTGAGCCATCTGCGCCACCGAGGCGGGCACGTCGTTCTTGATCAGGGTCGCGGTGATCAGCTGCATCAGCACCGCGCCCGCCACCGTGCCGAGCACCCGCACCCGCCCACCGGTGAGCGGCGTCCCACCGACCACCACGGCGGTGATCGCGGACAGCTCGATCAGCTCGCCGAGCCGGGACGGATCGCTCGCGGTGAGCCGCGCCGTCGCCAGCACACCGGCCACCGCGGCGAGCACCCCGGCGAGCACGTACACGCCGAGCAGCACGCGTTTCACCGGCAGACCGGCGAACTCCGCGGCACGGGGGTTGCCGCCGACCGCGACGAGCTGGCGGCCGAAGGTGGTCCGCCCGACCAGCAGCGACACCAGCACCACCAGCACGACCGCGACCAGCACGGTGTACGGCACGCCGAGCACCGAACCCGCGCCCAGCTCCCGGATCTCCGGGTTGCGCACCTCGCGCAGCTGACCGCCGGAGATCACCAGCGCCAACCCACGCCCGCCGACGAGCAGCGCGAGCGTCGCCACGATCGGCTGCACCCCGATGAACGCCACCAGCGAGCCGTTGAGCAGCCCGGCCGCCGCGCCCACCGCGAGGCAGATCACCACGGCCACCACGGGCCCGTAGCCCAGGTACATCGGCAGCATCGCGGTGGCCAGCGCCATCACCGACCCCACCGACAGGTCGACGCCCTTGGTGCCGATGACCAGCGCCATGCCGAGCGCGACCACGAGCACCGGCACGACCTGCACGGCCTGCGTCCGGAGGTTGTCCACGGAGAGGAAGTTCGGCGTGATCACCAGGTTCACCAGCACCAGCAGGCCCAGCGCCACGTACACGCCGTAGTCCCGCGCCAGCCCGACGAGGTGCGCGCGGGAGCCGGGCCGCACGCCCGCCGTCACCAGCTCACTCATCGGTGCCTCCCTCGGCGATCGCTGACATCACGCCGTCCACGGAGACGTCGGAGTCGGTCAGCACCGCCACCGACGACCCGTCCTTGAGCACCACGATCCGGTCCGCTCCCTCGACCAGCTCCTCCAGGTCGGAGGAGACCAGCACGATGCCGAGGCCCTGCTCGGCGAGGTCGTCCACCAGGGACTGGACCTCCGCCTTCGCGCCGACGTCGATGCCGCGCGTCGGCTCGTCCAGCAGCAGCACCTTCGGGCTCATCGCCAGCCAGCGCGCCAGCATCACCTTCTGCTGGTTGCCACCGGAGAGCTCGTTGACCTTCTGCTCCGGACTGGAAGCCTTGATGCGCAAGCGTTCCATGAACGTCGCGACCACCTTGTCCTGCCGCGCCCGCGACACGATCCCGGCCCTGGAGAGCCGGGGCAGCGCCGCGAGCACGATGTTCTCCCTGACCGACAGGTGCGGGATGATGCCCTCCGCCTTGCGGTCCTCGGGCACCAGCACGACGCCCGCCCGGATCGCCGAGGCCGCCGAGCCCTTGCGGACCGTCTTCCCGTCGACCTCGATCACCCCGGCGTCCAGGGGTTGCAATCCCACCAACGCCTTCACCGTCTCGCTGCGCCCCGAACCGAGCAGTCCGCCCAGCCCGAGCACCTCGCCCGGCTTCACCGAAAGGTCGACCGCGCCGAGCACGCCGCGCCGGGACAACCCGGTTGCCCGCAGCAGTGCCGTCGAGCCCGTCTCGTGGTCCCCGCCGAAGGCCGTGGTGCCCTCGCGGCGCACCTCGTTCAGCGGCCTGCCGAGCATCGTCGAGACCAGCTCCAAGCGCGTCATCTCGTACATCGGTCCACTGTGGACAAGCCGTCCGTCGCGCAGAACCGTGACGGCGTCGCAGATCTGGAACAGCTCCTCCATGCGGTGGCTCACGTACACCACCGCCACGTCGCGCTCGTGCAGCCTGCGGATCAGCTCGAACAGCGTCTCCACCTCACGCGGCTCCAGCGACGAGGTCGGCTCGTCCATGATCACGACGCGCGCGTCGGTGCTGACCGCGCGCGCCACCGCGACCATCTGCTGCACGCCGAGCCCGAGCGAACCCAGCTGCCGCTTGGGGTCCACGTCGATCCCCAGGTCCTCCAACAGGTTCGCCGCGTTGCGGCGCATCCCCCTGAAGTCCACCAGCCCGAAGCCCGACCGCGGTTCCCGCCCGAGGTACAGGTTGTGCGCGACGGACATCGACGGCACCAGGTTGACCTCCTGGTAGACCGTGCTGATGCCCGCCTCCTGCGCGGCGGCCGGACGGGCGAAGGACACCGGCTCGCCGAGGTAGCGCAGCTCGCCGTCATCCGGTTGGTACACCCCGGTCAACACCTTGATCAGGGTCGACTTGCCCGCTCCGTTCTCGCCGACGAGCGCGTGCACCTCGCCCGCGCGGAGCCGGAAGTCGACCCCGCGCAGGGCGTGCACGCCCGCGAAGGACTTGCGTATCCCCGAGGCCTCCAGCACCACCTGTGCCGTGGTCTCGGGCATGTCCTCCGAGGACGACATGCTGACCCCTTACTGTCGTTGTGGTGCGCGCCTAGTAGGCGTTGGCGACCTCGGCCTTGGCGTTGGCGGTGTCGTAGGACTTGTCCTGGATGATCACCGTCGGCGTGATGGTCTCGCCCGCGTAGAACTTCTGCGCCGTGGAGAAGGCCAGGGGGCCGAAGCGCGGGTTGGACTCGATCACCGCGTTGAGGTCACCGGCGACGATGCCCTCCACCGCGTTGCGCGTGCCGTCCACCGAGACGATCTTGATGTCGGTCCCGGGCTTCTTGCCGGCCGAGCGGACCGCGGTCACCGCGCCGAGCGCCATCTCGTCGTTCTGCGCGTAGATCGCGGTGATCCCGGGGTTGGCCTGCAACAGCTGCTCGGTGACCTGCTGGCCCTTCTCGCGGGCGAAGTCACCGGTCTGCTCGGCGACGATCTGCAGGCCCGGCGCGCTGGCCTTCAGGTAGTCCTTGAAGCCGCTGGTGCGGTCGGTGGTCACGTTGTTGCCGGAGGAGCCCAGCAGGATCGCCACCTTGCCGTTTCCGCCGGTGGCCTTGGCCATCGCCTCACCGGCCCGCTTGCCCTGGTCGACGAAGTCGGAGCCGATGAAGGTCAGGTAGTCCTTGCACGGCGCGGCCGAGGACAGCTTGCGGTCCACGGTGATCACCGGGACCTTCTTCTCCCGCGCGGCGCGCAGCGCGGGCTCAAGGCCCTCGGAGTTCAGCGGCGCCACGATCAGCAGCTGCGCGCCCTGGGCGAGCATGCTCTGGATGTCGGAGATCTGCTTGCCCAGGTCGGAGTTGGCGTTGGTGGTGATCAGCCGCGCCCCGACCCGCTTCGCCTCCGCGGTGATCGAGGCGGTCTCGGCGATCCGGAACGGGTTGGCCTCCTTCTCCGACTGGGAGAAGCCGACCGTGGCCTTGGTCAGGTCCAGCTTGTCCACGCCGTACTGCTGCAGCGTGCAGCCCGCCCCGCCCGCGTCCTGGGTCTTGGTCACCTGCTGGCCGCCGCCGGAGGTCCCGCCGGGGTTGGCCCCGCCGCCCTCCGGGTTGGCGCAGCCGGTCAGCGCGAGCAGGGTCGCCGCCGTCAGCGCGGTGCCCATCCGGAGGCCGCGGAGGCGGCCCGATGCGGGGGTCGAACGATCGGCGTTCATGCGATCGGCTCCTTCGTACAACGGCGTTCTCGGAGGTGGTCCCTGGGTCTTCCGGTGTTGTGGCCTAGCTCTCAATACCAGCCCGCACCGACAAACATGCCACCGAAGCGGGCGGAAGTAATGAGATTGATGGCAACGATCGCTCATTTTTGGACAAAAGTAGACAACCAGCGGTCACGCTGCGTCGCTTCGGGTGAACCGGCAGTACTGGGATTGACCCGTGGGGTGAGCGCAGTTTGATGGGGAGTCCGGCCGCCGGAGGAGTCCCGCATGACCATGTCGCTCGCGCTCTCGCGCCTCTACCGACCCATCGCCCCCGCCGTGCACCCCAGAGCCGCCGAGCTGGCCGAGACCACGCTGAGCTGGCTCGACGCGCACGGCCTTCCCGGCGTCGACGTCGCGCTGGTGGAGTTCAGCGCGCGCACCCTCCCCGACGCGCTGCCCGAGCGGGCCGAGCTGCTGGCGCGCTACACCTGCTGGGCGGCGCTGCTGCGGGCCGAGCTGGAGCGGACGCGGTCCGGCTCGGCGGAGGTCCTTGACCGGGTGGTCCGATTCGGTCACGTGCTCGACGCGCCCGAGACCCCGGTCGCGGGCGGCGACCCGTTCGCGCTCGCGCTGTGCGACCTGCTGCGCCGGGGCCGCCGCATGGTCTCCCCGTTGCAGCTGCGCCGCTTCACCGAGGCCGTGCGCTCGTGGTGGCTCGGCCTGGTCGCCGAGCGCGCCCTCGTCGAACGCGGTCAGCGCCCCGGCTTCGCCGACTGGGCGGTGCTGCGCCCGCAGAGCGGCGGGGCGGCCGTGATGGGCGTGAAGGTCGAGCTCGCGCTCGGGCCCGAGGTGCCGGAGTGGGAGCTGAACGGCCCTGTCGCGCGCGCCGCGACCGAGGCGGCGTGGACGGTGGCGCTGGCCGACCTCGACCTGCACTCCTGCCACCACGAGGGCGAGCCCTCGGCGCTCAACCTGGTCTCCGCGCTGCGGGTGGACGATCCGTCGCTGTCCGTGCCCGAGGCCTTCGACGCCGCCGTGGACGTGCGGGACCGGGCGCTGGCGCTGTTCCTGCGCCTGCGCGCGCAGCTGGCGCCGCTGTCCGGCCCGGCGATGCGCCGCTACCTCACCGGGGTGGGCCGCGCGGTCGCCGGGACCACCGAGTGGCGCTTCGGTCCGGCACCGGCCGGCCCCTCGATCCAGGACGTCCCGGCCGTGCCGCCGCAACCTCTCGCCGCGCCAACCGTCTCGTGGTGGTGGGACCAGCTCGACGCGGGCGCGCGCGTGCCCGGTCCGCGCGGCCCGTTCGGTTAGGAGTTCACCGACGATCTTGTGCTCTTCGTGACTTCCGGCCCTACGTTGGCACGACGGTGCGACAGGAACGCCGGGGGAACGAATAGGGTGGGGTAGTCGCGGAGCGTGGCCGCGCGGGCGGGGACCCGCGCCCCGCCACGGTCGAGGAGGGATCAGTGGAGCCGCTCGAATCGGTGCTGGAAGGCTTGCACCGCTTGTTCGGGTTCGACGTCTGCCCTGGTGACTGGGCGTGGACGCTGATCGCCGCCGGCGTGCTCTTCGGTTTCCTGCCCACGGCGGGCGCCGCGACGATCGCGCTGATCCGCAAGGTCACCGGCAACCGCACGTCGCTGGTCACCCTGATCCCGTTCGCGTTCATCGCCGTCTTCAGCACCCTCGCGCTGCCCCTGCTGGCCATGGGCGGTTCCTCGAACCTGCTCGTCTCGATGCGCCAGGGCTACGGCGTCGCGGGTGGCTTCACCCTGAACTCCGGCGTCTGCTTCGGCGCGGTCAGCCAGGGGCAGCTGCTGACCACCAACAGCGTCCAGTCCGTGCTGACCAACGGCACCTGGCACGGCTGGGTCGGCTGGCCCGTCCTGGTCGGCATCCCCGTGCTGGTCCTGGTGTCGGTGTTCTTCCAGGGAATGCTGGCCTTCCGCAAGGGCGCCCGCTTCCCCGTCTGGTTCTTCACCGGCTCCTTCGCGGCGCTGTTCTTCCTGACCCTGGACAAGAAAGCGGGTGTGATGGGCTTCCTCTGGGCGGGCTTCCTGCTCGCCGCGATCGTGGGACCGATCCTGGTCTGGCTGATCGGCGGGCCGGGCCAGCGGGCCATCGACCGCGCCTCGGACGCCGCCCGCGCCCGTCGCGAGTCCGCGCACGAGGCGAAGCCGGCCCTCGCAGCACCCTCAGCACACGCAGAACACGGAGCCGACCAGGTGGACCGCCGGGCCATCCCGCCAGCACGACCGCAGCAGGCGCCCGCGCCGACCCGGGTCGAGCAGCCCCAGCCGCAGCGCAACCAGCCCCAACACAATCAGGCCCAGCACAACCAGCAGCACCCGCCGACCAGGGTGGACCTGCAGCCGGTGCAGAACCAGCAGCAGCCCTACCAGGCGCCGCCGCGCCCGGCCACGCCACAGTCGCCGCCCCAGTCCCAGCCGCAGTCGCCGCCCCAGGAGCGCCCGGGCCTGGCCAACACGCCCGGCCCGCTGCCCTTCGCCCTCGGCGGCCCGCCGCCCGCGCAGGCCGCGCCGTCCTCGATGGGCATGGCCGCCGGTGCCGCCGCGATGGCCGCCGCCGCGGGCGTCGCGGGCTCGGGCAAGGCCGAGATGCCCCAGGCCAGCGGCCGCTTCCGCCGCATCCGCCAGCTCGGCGAGGGCGGCTTCGGCAAGGTGTGGCTGGCCATGGACACCAACCTCGGCCGCACCGTGGCGATCAAGCTCGCGCACGCCCCCGACGCCGAGGCCGAGGAGCGGATGCTGCGCGAGGCCCGCGCGCTCGCCTCGATCCGCCACCCCAACTGCGTCCGGGTCTACGACCTGGTCAACGAGGGGGAGGGGCTGGCCATCGTGATGGAGTACATCGAGGGCCGCTCGCTCAGCGACGTCATCACCGAGGACGGCCTGCTCGACGACGTGATGGCCGCCCGGCTCTGGGTGACCATGTCCGGGGCGCTCAGCGCCGCGCACAGCAAGGGCGTGCTGCACCGCGACATGAAGCCCTCCAACGTGATCGTCGACGACGCCGCCATCGCGCACCTGATCGACTTCGGCATCGCCCGCAAGCGCGGCGACTCCACCCTGACCGCGGCGGGCTTCATGCTCGGCACACCGGACTTCATCGCCCCCGAGGTGGCCGCGGGCAAGAGCGCCAGCCCCGCCTCCGACGCCTGGCAGCTGGCCGCCACGATCAACTACGCGCTCAGCGGCCAGCCCCCGCGCGGTGACCAGGGCGATCCCGCCTCCGCGCTGCTGGCCGCCGCGCGCGGTGGCGGCGAGCTGCACCTGCCCGAGAAGAGCGCCCACCGCGCCATGCTCGCCGCCGCGCTGCAGCCCGACCCCTCGCGCAGGCCCACGCTCGGCACCATCGAGCGCGAGGTCGGCACCTGGCTCAACCGGGGCGGTTTCAAGCAGGACGGCCCGGTCACCACGATGATCCACAAGTCGCAGCTGGAGAAGACCCGCGTCACCCC
>NZ_MUMH01000163.1 GCF_002155965.1 Allokutzneria sp. NRRL B-24872 | reverse complement strand
GCCGTGCGCGTCGCGGACGTCCGTCCAGTCGGTACCGCCTTGCTCGGCGCGGATACCGAGCAGCAGCAAGGAAACCACGGGCGTGGAGGCGTCCTCCGGTGCGCCGAGCTCGACGCGGGCGCGCGAGCCGAGGGCTTCCTCCAGCACGGTCCGCAGCGCCGCGTCGATGTCGGTGATCACCCATCGAGGGTGCACCCGCGCACCGTGCCAGGTGGACGGTCGAGCTTGCCCGATCGGGCAGCACGGGGTGCCCGCGCGACGGGCTGGAGAGCACCTGGGAGTCCGCGTCGCAGCTGTGAGGCTGGCGACCGAGACAACCGGGAGGACCTATGCCGAACTACTTGGCGCCAGGGGTGTACGTCGAAGAGGTGTCCTCGGGCTCCAAACCGATCGAGGGCGTCGGAACCGCTGTCGGCGCGTTCATCGGCTTCGCCGAGAAGGGGCCTGTGAACGAGCCCGTGCTCGTCACCAACTGGACGCAGTTCACCCAGACCTTCGGCGGTTTCGTCGACGGCGCCCACCTCGCGCACTCGGTGTACGGCTACTTCCTCAACGGCGGCGGGCGTGCCTACGTCGTGCGCGTCGGCGCGGAACGCCCGCGCGGAGCGGTCGCGCAGCTGCCCACCGGCGCGGACACGCCGCCGTTGACTCTGCGCGCGCTGCCCGGGGTCGAAGCGGAGATCTCCGTCGCGGTCGAGGAGTCCACAAAGGACACCTTCAAGCTCGTCGTGAAGAAGGCGGGCAAGGTCGAGGAGACCCACGAGAACCTGAGCACCCGCAAGGGGCCCGGCTTCGTGGTGACGGCGCTGCGCCAGCGTTCCAAGCTGATCGAGGTCGAGGAGCAGCAGGCGGGCAAGCTCGCCGCCCCGGTGACGGGAACCGAGGTCGTGCTCGCGCACGTGGAAGCGGCACCGGCGGTGTCGGCGCGCGACTACATCGGCGATGCCGCCGACCGCACGGGCTTCGCCGGGTTGGAGGCCATCGACGACGTGACCATGCTGTGCGCGCCCGACCTCATGGCGGCGCACCAGCGCGGTCTGCTCGACGACGACGGTGTGAAAGCCGTTCAGGAAGCCATGATCGCGCACTGCGAGCTGATGTCCGACCGCGTCGCGATCCTGGACAGCCCGAAGGGCCTCAACGCCCAGCAGGTCAGGAAGTGGCGCACGGACTTCGCCGGCTACGACTCCAAGTACGCGGCGATGTACTGGCCGTGGGTCAAGGTCGTCGACCCGTTGTCCGGCAAGACCCGTGAGGTCCCGCCGAGCGGTCACCTCGCCGGGATCTGGGCGCGCAGCGACGCCACCCGCGGCGTGCACAAGGCCCCTGCCAACGAGCAGCTGCGCGGCGTGGTCGCGCTGGAGCTGGCGATCACCAAGAGCGAGCACGACGCGCTCAACCCGATCGGCCTCAACTGCCTGCGCGCCTTCCCCGGCCAGGGCATCAGGGTGTGGGGCGCGCGCACGCTCTCCAGCGACCCGGAATGGCGCTACCTCAACGTGCGCAGGCTGTTCAACTATGTGGAGAAGTCCATTCTCCAGGGCACGAACTGGGTGGTGTTCGAGCCCAACGACCCCAAGCTGTGGGACTCGGTCAAGCGCACGATCACCATGTTCCTGCGCGGGGTCTGGCGCGACGGCGCGTTGTTCGGCCGCACCCCCAACGAGTCCTTCTACGTCAAGTGCGACGAGGAGAACAACCCGCAGGAGAACCGGGACAACGGCATCCTCACGGTCGAGATCGGTATCGCCCCGGTCAAGCCCGCCGAGTTCGTCGTGTTCCGCATCTCGCAGTACGCCGAGGGCGCAGGCCTTGAAGAATAAGGGGAATCGACGATGATGGGATTGGGTCCCAACCAGAACCAGGACGCGCTCACCGCCGCCAGGTTCTCCATCACGGTGGACGGCTACGAGCTGGCCTGCTTCACCGAGCTGACCGGTATCACCACCCAGGTGGAGCCGGTGGACTACATGTACTCCTCCGACCGCGAGGTCGGGTTCAAGAAGCTGCCCGGCTCCAAGAAGCCGCCGACGGTGATCCTCAAGCGCGGCAAGACCGGCGGCATGCAGCTGTGGGCCTGGCACGAGGCCGTGCTCACCGGCAACATCGTCGCCGCGCGCAAGAGCTGTTCGCTGGTCATGTACAACTTCGACGGCCAGCCGGTGGCGCGCTACTACCTGGAGAACGCCTGGCCGTCGAAGCTGGAGATCGGCGCGCTCAAGGCGGGCTCCAACGACGTGCTCACCGAGTCGGTCACCATTGTGTGCGAACACATCCAGCGGGTGGCCCCATGAGTTCGGCGCTGCGCACGGAGTACCCGTTCACGCTGCCGCGCGGCTACGTGGACGACGCGGGCACGACGCACCGCGAGGGCGTGATGCGGTTGGCGACCGCGCGCGACGAGCTGACCCCGCAGACCGATCCGCGAGTCCGGCAGAACCCGGCCTACCTGACCGTGCTGTTGTTGGAGCGCACGGTCACCAAGCTCGGCTCTCTGTCATCTGTGGACACCTTTGTGGTCGAGAGCCTGTTCGCATCGGATCTCGCCTTCCTCCAGGACCTCTACCGCCGGATCAACCAGGAGGGCCACACCGAGGCTTCGGTGAGCTGTCCCGGCTGCGGCACCGACTTCTCGGTGGACATCGCCGGTGATGCCTCGGGGAGATCCTGACGTACGCGGCCGACCGCCTGTGGGAGGAAGTCGCGTACGTCGCCTACTACCTGCACTGGCCCTTTGAGTCCATTGTGGACATGGAACACCCGGCCCGGGTCAGGGTCATCGAGGAGATCGGCGCGATCAACGGCCGTCTCAGTGCCGTCGAATGAGCAGAAGGGAGTTCGCCATGCGCTGGTCGTGGCCTTGGGTTCGCGCACAGGCGCGCGAGCAATCGCGCGGGCGCGCCGTCACCGCACGGCCGCGCCAGGAGTGGCGGCGCCTGCCGTCGCTGGGCCTGACCTTCCGCGCCGCCCCGCCCGTGGTGGGTGTTCCGGTTGGCGAGCTCCCCGAGGTGCGAGTGATCCGCCCGCTCACTCACGCACCGGTTCTCCGTTCCCGTTCCTTCGACGCACCAAGGGGAATCGTCCAGGGAATCACCACAACGATCCCCACTTCGCCCGCGCCGGAGCCATGCTCGGTGGAACTGCCAGCGCCGGTGCACCGCGTCGCGCCGGTCCGGCCAACACCGGTGACCCCCGAGCCGCTGGTGTTCGCCGAACCGCGCTTCGTGGCTGAGCCAAGGGAACCGGCGCAACCGAACCGGCCGCCGGAGTGGCTGAGGCAGGTGCAACTGCCCCCGGCGCCGGAGCCGCTGCGACACCCCTCCGAGCCAATGCCCTCGGTCCTGTCGTTCCCGCCCGTGCCGCAACAAACACCGCAGCCGCAGGCGCACACCCCCGAGCCCGCACCGAAGCCACGACCGAGGCGCAACCTCGGCCAGTCGCGCAGACTCGGCCTCGGCGCGCCGATCCCCCAGGTGCCCTCGGCCGATGACGAGGAGGAAGCCGAACCCGAAGCGGCAGAACGCCTCCCGTCGCACGAACAGCTCGTGCTCGCACGACCGACCACCGAACGGGTCCCGGCGGATCTCGCGGCGGACATCAGCGCCGCGCACGGGACCGACGTGTCCGACGTGATCGTCCACAGAGGACCGGAGGTCTCCGCGGAAGCCGCTTCGCGCGGCACGCGCGCGTTCACCCGGGACGGCGAGGTGCACCTGCCGGCCGAGGCCGGACCGATCGACGCGCCGGAGGTGCGCGGGCTGCTCGGCCACGAGCTGACCCACGTCGTCCAGCAACGCACGCTCGGCACCTCGCTGCCAGCGGAGAACTCCCCGCACGGCATCGCGTTGGAGCTGCAAGCGGTGCAGGGCGCGGAATGGGCTGCCGGGCGGAGAACACAACCCCCGGAGCTGCGCCACGTCGCGCCGCGCCAGGACGTGGGCCGGGAGCTCGTGCGGCTCGGCATCGCCCACTACGACGGCGAGGGCGCGATCACTGCAGGGCCGTCACTGGCCGCCAGCGGTGCGGTGCAGCACGAACTGCCGCACGACAAGATCAGAGAGATCGCCCGCGAGCTGGCCGCCAGCGAGCTGAAGAGCAAGGACGGCTTCGGCGACCCGACGGAGGAACAGCTCACCCGCTGGTTCGAGATCGTCCGCGAAGCCGGTGGCGTCACCGCCCACGTCGGCATGGACGACCAGGACCTGCGCGTTATGGCGCGCAAGCTCGTCGAGGTGGCCAACCGGGTCGTGCACAGCGGGCGTCCCCCCGAGTACCACGAGGTCGACGAGATGCACGAGGTGCTGAAGTCGTTGCTGTCCTCGACCTCCGCCGACAGCGGCGCCCACGTGCCCGTGGAGTACAAGAGCTGGGGGGAGCTGCGGCGCGGAGCCCTCTCCGGGCTGCTCGGCGCGACCGGGCTGGACCCCAGCCGGTCCGAGGTCGACAGCGCCGATCGCTACCTGGGCAAGGGAATGGGCAAGGTCGGACTCGGCCGGTTCTGGTCAGCGCCCGAGCTCGACGAGGCACCCCAGCCGACGGAAACACCTGACAGCGCGACGAAACTGCGCAAACCGGGGGCGAGCTGGACCGCGCCGTGGAGCCAGCCAGAGGTACCGGAGGGGCCGGAGGCCAAGGAGATCTCCTCCTGGGGTGAGCTGATGGGCCGCGCCGGGAGCACGTTCGCCAGGTCGCTCTTCAGCACCGCCGGGATGCACCTCACCGAGGACGAGGACCGCACGGTCACGGACATGGCCTCGCACCCCGGCAGGACCGCGAACTGGTTGCGGGACAACGCCAGTGCCGTGGTTCGGGAGCGCTCCGCCGAGGCGTGGAAGGACTGGGAACCCTCGCCGCACGAGGAGACCGAGCGGGCGGTGGAGAACGCGAAGCTCAACAACGGCAAGAACGAGTTCGCCGAGCTGAACTTCGACGAGCTGTTCCAGAAGATCTACCAACGGGTTCGCAGTGCGCTGCGCGAGGACCTGATCGTCGGCCACGAGCGGGCCGGGCGACTGTCGGGTCTCGGCTAGCACGGGGAGAGGAGCAACACCATGCCGATCGGCGAGCAGGCCCGCATCGCGATGGCCAACCGGTTCGAGGTGCTGATGGACCACGGGGCGCACAACCTCGGCAGCTGGTCCAAGGTCCAGGGCCTCGACGTGAGCTGGGACGTGGTGGAGTACCGCGCGGGCGACGCGGGGAACGACCGCTGGTACTTCCCCGGCAACACCAAGTACCAGACGATCAAGCTCGAACGCGCGGCCTGCGAGGACTCCACGAAGGTGCGCGACTGGCTCTCGGCCACCTCCTTCAAGCACGGCAGCCACGGCGGCTCGGTGGTGCTGCTCGACGCCACCGGCAAGAAGGTCATGGAGTGGGAGCTGCGCGACGTGATGCCGGCCAAGTGGTCGATCTCGGGCTTCGAGGCGATGCAGAGCAAGGTCGCGCTGGAGACCCTCGAGCTGATGCACCGCGGTTTCCTCGACGACCAGATCAAGTTCTGAGAGGGCGCGATGTCCTTGTCCGCCAACGCCCGGCTCGGCATGGCGATGCGCTTCCACGTCGAAGTGGACGGCATCGACCTCGGTGGCTGGCGCAGCTGCAAGGGGCTGGCCGTCACCTTCGAGACCGAGGCCTTCGTCAGCGGCGGTGACTACTCGTCCAAGACCTACCTGCCGAAGTGCGTCGACTACGCGCCGGTGACCCTGCAGCGCGCGATGGTCGCCGCGGACTCCGCCCGCGTGCAGGGCTGGCTGTCCACGCACGTCGAGAAGTGGATGAACGGCTACGGCCTGCACGAGGGCGGGACCGCGCGCATCACCCTGCTGGACGCCGCGGGGGACAAGGTGAGCAGCTGGAGGCTGCGCGAGGTGCTGCCGAAGAGCTGGCGCGGCCCCGACCTGGACGCCAAGGGCGCCGAGGTGGCGATCGAGCAGCTGGAGCTGCTGCACCGGGGATTCCTGTGAGCGGGAGGAGAGACTGATGCTGGAGGCCGTCGCCGGGGTCGCGGAGGGGTTCATCCCCAAGCCGGGCCAGGCCGCCCTGGTCTGCCGCTCGCTGACCGCGCTCGGGGTGGTGCCCTTCGACCTCAACCCGGAGCAGATCGTCCTGCACCGGGCCAACGAGGTGGAGACCCACGGCAACTCCTCCTCGGGCTCCAGCCCGCCCTACTTCAAGAAGTCGGACATGCCGACGATCACCCTGTCCGGCCTGATCTTCGAGGGGCCGGACACCAAGCCCAAGTGCGACCGGCTGCTGAACTGGCTCACGCCGACGGGTGGCCTGCTGGACGGCCTGCTCGCGGGGGGCATACCGCTGTCGGTGGGAGCGCTGGCGGGCAAGCTCGGCGTCGGTCCGAAGATCGGCGGGCTGATGATGCGGCCGTTCCAGGACTACAGCACGAAGCTGCCCACGCTCACCTTCATCTGGGGGATGCCGATCGTCGCGTTCACCTACGACGTCGTCCTCCGTGACGTGAACATCACCTACACGCGCTTCAGCAAGCTCGGGATTCCGTTGCGCGCCAAGGTGAACCTCAAGCTCGTGGAGATCAAGAACATCTTCTCGACGCTGCCGACCAACCCCACGTCCGGAGGTCCGCCCGGCCGCACGGGGCACACGGTGACCGAACAGGAGACGCTGCCCGGCATCGCGCTTGAGCACTACGGCAGGCCGGGGGACTGGCGGCGCGTCGCCGAGGTCAACGACGTCGAGGACCCGATGCGGGTGCGCCCCGGCGACACGCTCTACCTGCCCAACCCCGACGAGCTGCACGAGGAGGCGGCGTCGTGATCAACCCACTCGGTCTGCTCGGCAACACCCCCGACGGCGAGAGCGTCCGCGCCGTGGTGCTGATCGGCCAGCTCACGCCGATGCCGCTGAGCCTGGACACCGAGCACCGCATCCGCCGGGTGGTCGTCGACAACGACGCGAACCTGCCGGGAATGTTCGAGATCACCTTCGAGGACCCCGAGGGCTGGCTGGTCGACCGCAACGGCTACGGCATCGGTTGCCGCGTCGCCGTCCACGACGGCCGCTCCGGCAACGAGCTGATCGAGGGCGAGGTCACCTCGATCGAGGCCAGGTGCGCCGACGGCCTCCTGCTGACGGTGCTGCGCGGCTACGAGAAGGCCCACCGGTTGCAGCGGGCCAAGCGGTCGAGGACGTTCCTCTACCAGCTCGACTGCGTCATCGCCGCGCGGATCGCGGCCGAGCACGGCCTTTCGATCGGTCTCATCGAGCCGACGACGCGCGTGCACGCCCACCTCGCCCAGGTCCAGCAGACCGACTGGGAGTTCCTGCAGTGGCGGGCCAGTGAGATCGGCTTCGAGACCGGGGTCGCCGGTGGGAAGTTCTACTTCCGCAAGCCGGTGCGGCCCGGCGGCCTGCTGATCGGCATCGCGAGGACCCTGTTCGGCAGGCAGACCACGGTGGAGTTCAAGAAGGACCTGCTGAGCTTCCACCCGAGGCTGACCGCCGCCTCACTCACCCCCGACGTCGAGGTCCGCGTGTGGGACCCGTGGGCCTGCGGCGTCCGGGTCGGCAGGTCCGAGCTGAGGGCGCTCACCGCGAAGATCGCCGACGACGCGCCCGCGAACCTCGCCAAGATCTTCATCAAGTCACCGCTGATCCCGTTGGCGATCCCGAAGCCGCCGGTCCCGCCGGTGCTGTCCGCGCTTGGCGTGCCCATGGTCAACCCGGAGCCCAGCCCCACCGCACACGTCGTGGTCGACCAACCGGTGGCGACCGGCATCGGCTCCGGCGGCGCCGCGAACGACCTCGCCGAGGCCATCGGCGACCGGATGGTCTCCGGCTACGCCGAGGCCGAGGGGCGGGCGCTGGGCAACGCGCTGATCAACGCGGGCGGGCTCGTCAAGGTCTCCGGCGTGCCTCGGCAGTTCGAGGGAACGTGGGCGGTGACCAGCGCCCGGCACGTCTTCGACGACTCCGAGGGCGGCTACATCACGCACTTCACCGTCTCCGGCAAGCACGACCGCTCGCCGTACGGCCTCACCTCGGGCGTGCGCCCGCAGGCCCCGCGCATCAACGGAGTCGTCTGCGGCGTGGTCAGCAGCATCACCGACCTGTTCCGCCGCAACAGGGTCAAGGTGACGCTGCCGTGGCTCTCGCCCACGTTCGAGACCGACTGGGCGCGCGTGGTCAGCCCGGGCGCCGGGGTGGACAGCGGCACCCTGTTCTTGCCCTCGGTCGGCGACGAGGTGCTGGTGGCCTTCGAGTTCGGCGACGTCCGGCGGCCCTACGTGCTCGGCGGGCTCATCAACAGCAAGACCTCCTTCGACGTGAGCGAGTCCGCGGTGCTCCCGCTCGGCCCGGCCGCCTCGGTCATGCGGCGCGGGATCTCCACGCCCAAGGGCAATCAGCTCCTCTTCGAGGACACCTTGGTCAGCTCGAAGGTGAGCCTGGGCAACAAGGACGACTGCGCGACGCTGACGCTGGACAGCCTGCTGGGCACCGCGACCCTGAGCGCGACACCGGCGGTCGGGGCGGGCGGGCGGATCGTCATCGAGTGCGGGGGCGCGGGCGTCGTGCAGATCAACGCGGGACCGGCGGGCGCCGTCACGGTGGACGGCGGGGCGGTGCTGAACCTGACCGCGAAGGCGGCGGTCCGCATCGCCAGCGACGGCATCGTGCAGATCAAGGGAACCATGGTCGAGATCAACTGAGGAGGTGGGCAGTGGGTGAACAGCAGACCGACCGCTTCGTCGGAGCGGGCTGGGCCTTCCCGATGGGGGTCGGTCCCACCGGCGGGATCGCGTTGGTGCGCAGGGAACAGGAGCTGGAGCAGGCGATGCGGCTGATCCTGTCGACCTACCCCGGGGAGCGGCCGATGCGGCCCGCTTTCGGCAGCAGGCTGCGCGACTTCATCTTCCGGTCAACGGACCCGAGCACCGCGGCCGAGCTGGTCCACGAGGTCCGGCAGGCGTTGCTGCGCTGGGAGCCCCGGGTCGACGTCGCCGACGTGCGGGCGACGCCGGACGAGGACGACCCTTCCGTGCTGTACCTGGACATCCAGTACGTCACCAAGGGCACCAACGACCCCCGCAACCTGGTTTTCCCGTTCTACACCGTTCCCGACGACGGAACCGACTACTGACATGACCACGTGGGGGGACCTGCCGTGACGCTACCCGTTCCCGACCTGGACGACCGGCGGTTCCAGGAGCTCGTCGACGACGCCAAACGGCTCGTCATGCGGCGCTGTCCGGAGTGGACCGACCACAACGTCTCCGATCCCGGCGTGACGCTGATCGAGACCTTCGCCTACATGACCGACGTGCTGCTGTACCGGCTCAACCGGCTGCCGGAACGGCTCTACGTGAAGTTCCTGGAGCTGATCGGCGTGCGGCTGTACCCGCCCGTCGCCGCGCGCGTGCCGGTCACGTTCTGGCTCTCCGCGCCCGCGACGGCACCGCTGCGCATCGATGAGGGCACCGCCGTCGGCACGCTCGTGAGCGGCCCGGACGACCAGATCCTCTTCGCGACGACGGGCACGCTCGACATCCTGCCGTGCGAGCTGAAGTCTTTGCGCACCAAGGCCTCTGGCGCTGAGGAGTCCGTCGAACGCCTCGCAGCGCTTCGGGTGGGCGAGCAGTGCGCGGTCTTCTCCGCACGCCCGGCCCCCGGCGACGAGCTGCTGGTCGCGTTGACCGAGCCTGCTCCCAGCTGCGCGGTCCGGCTCAGTGTGGTGTGCACCACCGAGGGCGTCGGTGTCGACCCCGCGCGGCCTCCGCTGCTGTGGGAGGCGTGGGACGGCGGGTCCTGGGTGGAGTGCCTGGTCACCGGGGACGACACCGGAGGGCTGAACCGCTCCGGAACGGTCATCGTGCACCTGCCCGACAACCACGATGTCGGGGTCTTCGACGGCGAACGCGGAGGGTGGTTGCGCGCCAGGGTGATCGAGTGCGAGAGCGAGCAGCCGGCCTACAGCGCCTCGCCCGTGCTGCGCGGGATCGAGGTCGGAACGGTTGGTGGCACCGTCGGCGCCGTGCACGCCAGGAACGTTTGCGACGAGACCCTGGGCGAAGCCGAAGGCGTTGCGGGACAAAGGTTCCGTGTCGGTCACACGCCGGTCCTCGTTGACGCGGGCGATGTGCTGCTCCAGGTCGCCTCCGACGGGGGCTGGGTGACGTGGGAGCGCGTCGAGCACTTCGCCGACAGCGGGCCGAGGGACAAGCACTTCGTGCTCGACGCCTCCGGCGGTGTCGTGGAGTTCGGGCCGCTGCTGCGTGAACGCGACGGCAGCACCCGGCAGTACGGCGCGGTGCCCGAAGCCGGCGCGACCGTGCGCATGGCCCGCTACGCCACCGGCGGTGGCAGGCGCGGCAACGTCGTGCGCAGCGCCATCCAGACGCTCACCTCGGCCATCCCGTTCATCTCCGCGGTCGAGAACCTGGTTGCCGCACAAGGCGGTGTGGACGGTGAGACCGTCGAGCAGGCCAAGGCGCGCGGACCGCAGACGCTGCGCAGCCGGGACCGCGCCGTCACCACCGAGGACTACGAGGCCATCGCGACCGCCGCGGCGCCCGAGCTGAGCCGGGTGCGCTGCATCCCCGACCACGACGACGAAGGCGGACTCCGCCTGCTCGTCGTGCCCTCCGTGCCCAACCCCATGGGGCGGTTGCAGTTCGAAGACCTCGTGCCGCGACAGGACACCGTGGACAAGCTCGTCAAACGGCTCGAAGAGGTCCGCGTCGCCGGTGTCCGCGTCGTCGTGGAACCGCCGCTGTACAAGGGCGTCACCGTCGTGGCACGCCTGCTGGCCATGCCGTACTCCGACGTGGACAAGGTGCGCGAGCAGGCCATGACCACCCTGCACCAGCTCCTCAACCCGCTCTCCGGCGGTCCCGACGGCACCGGCTGGCCGTTCGGCCGACCCGTGCAGCAGGGCGAGGTCTTCGCCGCGCTGCAACAGCTGCGCGAGGTCGACCTCGTCGCCGAGGTCCGGCTCTTCGGCGCCAACCCCGTCACCGGCGTGCGCGGCAGCGAGACCCAGTGGATCGAACTGGAGCCCAACAGCCTCACCTTCTCCTACGAGCACCAGATCAAGGTGGAACGGCGATGACGCGCGGAGCCGTACCGGGGCTGACCTCCCCGCACCCGCTCGGCAAACTCCTGCCCGGCGTGTACCAGGAGGACGAGTTCGCCATGCGGTTCACCGCGGGGCTGGACGACGTCCTCGCCCCCGTTCTGTCCACAATGGACAACTTTGTGTCCTATGTGGACCCGTTGCTGACCCCGGAGGACTTCCTCGACTGGCTCGCCAGCTGGGTCGGCGTCGTCCCCGACGAGCGGCTGCCGCAGGACCGGCGCAGGCGCGCGCTCGCCTCCGCCATCGGCCACTACCGCTGGCGCGGCACCCTCACCGGCATCCGGGACCAGCTCGCCACCATCACCGGCCACCCCGTCGAGGTGGTGGACAGCGGCGGCGTGCTCGGCGCCATCTCTCCCGGCGAACCGCTGCCCGGCGAGGCCAGGCCGTGGATCATCGCGCGCATCCCCGCCCGCGCCGCCGCCGACCGCGACCTCGTCGACTCCGTGCTCGCCGCCGTGAAGCCCGCGCACGTGCCGCACCGGGTGGAGGTGGTCGACGATGCTCGTCTGCCGTAAGTGCGGCTGGGCCAACACCGGCCAGGACACCTTCTGCGGCTCTTGCGGGGGTTTCCTGGAGTGGACCGGCGAGGTCGTCAAGGCCCCGAAGCGCCCCGAGCCCGTCGTGGAGGAGCCCGAACCGCCGAAGCTCGGCTTCTGGCAACGCGTCCGGGTCAAGATCCACGAGTGGACCTACGTCGACGTCGGCACCCGCGACCCCGTCGAGCAGGCCGCCGCGG
>NZ_MUMH01000162.1:845-1202 GCF_002155965.1 Allokutzneria sp. NRRL B-24872 | reverse complement strand
GCACCGCCGAGTCCAAGGGCCTCACCCTCCAGACCATCCGGACCAGGCACGTCGTGCGCAACGCGATGCTGCCGGTGGTCACCACGATCGGCCTGCAGACCGGTGCCCTGCTGGCGGGGGCGGTGCTGACCGAGAAGGTCTTCGCCTACCCCGGCCTCGGTGAGGCGCTGGCGATCAGCTTCGAGCGCAGGGACTACCCCGTGCTGCAGATGGTGATCCTGATGGCGGCGCTGGTGTACGTGGTGATCAACCTGCTGGTCGACCTGTCCTACGCGCTGATCGACCCGCGCATCCGGACCCGGTGAGGGGAGGAGAAGAAGTGACCACCACCAAGAAGGACCGCGTGGACGCGCTCGC
>NZ_MUMH01000162.1:0-820 GCF_002155965.1 Allokutzneria sp. NRRL B-24872 | reverse complement strand
CGGGCACCCGCTCGGCGGCGACCTCCAGGGCCGGGACCTGTTGTCCCGCTTGCTGATCGGCTCGCAGCAGACGCTGATGGTCGGCGTGCTCGCCACCTTCCTCGGGCTGATCGGCGGCCTGGTGCTCGGCACCCTCGCCGGCGCGCTCGGCGGCTGGGTCGACTCGCTGGTCATGCGCGCGGTCGACGTGATGCTCTCGATCCCGAGCCTGCTGCTCGCGGTCTCGGTCGGCGTGCTCTTCTCGCCGCCGAACATCTACACGGTGATCGTCGCGGTGGCGATCGTGCAGGTGCCGATCTTCGCGCGGCTGTTGCGCGGATCGATGCTGGCGCAACGGCACAGCGACCACGTGCTGGCGGCGCGCTCGCTCGGGGTGAAGCCCGGGGCGATCGTGTTCCGGCACATGCTGCCGAACTCCCTCGGCCCGGTCATCGTGCAGTCGACCCTGGTGCTCGCGGTCGCGATCATCGACGCGGCGGCGCTGTCGTTCCTCGGCCTCGGCAACCCCGACGACTCCGTTCCGGAGTGGGGCCAGATGCTCGGCACCTCGCAGCAGGTCTTCGACAGCCATCCCAACCTGGCGTTCTGGCCAGCGGGCTGCATCATCGTGGTCGCGCTCGGCTTCACGCTGATGGGCGAGGCGCTGCGCGAGGCGCTCGACCCCAAGAACAGGCGGTGATTTCCCTTGGCACTGCTTGAGGTTCGCGATCTCAGCGTCGTGTTCCAGCGCAAGGGCGAGGAGCCCTTCACCGCTGTCGACGGCGTCAGCTTCGACGTGGAGCCCGGCCAGACGGTCGGGCTGGTCGGTGAGTCCGGCTGC
>NZ_MUMH01000161.1 GCF_002155965.1 Allokutzneria sp. NRRL B-24872 | reverse complement strand
CGCCGTCGACGGCGCGGACGTGCTGGTCACCGACACCTGGACCTCCATGGGCCAGGAGAACGACGGCAAGGACCGCGTCGGCCCGTTCCGCCCCTTCCAGGTCAACGAGGCACTGCTCGCCGCGACCGGGACCGACTCGATCGTGCTGCACTGCCTGCCCGCGCACCGCGGCTGGGAGATCACCGACGAGGTGCTCGACGGCCCGGCCAGCGCGGTCTGGGACGAGGCCGAGAACCGGCTGCACGCGCAGAAGGCGCTGATGACCTGGCTGATCCAGGAGGGGAGCCGCGGATGAGCTTCGACGTGAGCCACCCGCGCGCCGCCGCCGCGGCCACCAGGGCGGCCCGCCAGGCGCGCATCGTGGAGCTGGTCCGCCAGCTCTCCATCCGCAGCCAGACCGAGCTGGCCAAGATCCTCAGCGCCGAGGGCATCGACGTCACCCAGGCGACGCTGTCCCGCGACCTCGACGAGCTCGGCGCGGTCAAGCTGCGCGGAGCCGACGGCGGCGCCCCCGTCTACGTCATCCCCGAGGACGGCAGCCCCGTTCGCGGCATGGAGGGCGGCACCTCGCGGCTGACCAGGCTGCTCGGTGAGCTGCTGGTCTCCACCGACCACTCCGCCAACCTGGCCGTGCTGCGCACCCCGCCCGGCGCCGCGCAGTTCCTGGCCGGAGCCGTGGACCGCGCCGCGCTCAACGACGTCGTCGGCACCATCGCGGGCGACGACACGATCATGGTGATCGCCCGCGAACCCGTCTCCGGCGCTGAGCTGGCCGAGCGGTTCATGGCGATGGCCGGGCACCGGGAAAGCGACCAGTGAGCGCCGAGTTCCTGCGCGCGATCCAGGCCAACGCCGCCTGCGCACCGCTGGGCGGGGCGTGGAACCGCACGCCGGAGCCCGCCGACCCGCTGGAGGTGGTGATCACCTTCGACCAGGGCGTCCCGGTCGCGCTCGACCGCGAGACGCTGAGCGTGCTCGAAGCCCTCCAGGAGCTGAACCGCCGCGCTGGCGGGCTCGGCTCGCTCGCGCTGACCACCGCGCACCAGGCGTTGGAGAGCATCACCCTGGAGAGCGACCTGCTCGCCTTCAAGGCCGACGTCGACCGGCGTTGGGCGGAGCTCGTCCACGACCTTGTTGAGCACGGACAGTGGGGCTCGCCGCTCAAGCAGGCGCTGGACACCTTCATCGCCAGCTCGCAGTCGCGCGTCAGCGGAGAGGTCCGGCTCCACCTCAGCGAGCGCCGCGCCGTGGTCACCGGACGGCGCTGCGAGGAGTCGCTCTACGATTTCCACCAGGCCCTCGCCAGGGATTTCCGGGGCCACACGAAGGATTTGCAGAAGGGGTACGCGTGACTGAGCAGCAATCGGCACAGCTCTGGGGCGGGAGGTTCGCGTCCGGTCCCGCCGACGGCATGGCAGCGCTGAGCGTCTCCACCCACTTCGACTGGCGGCTGGCGCCCTACGACATCGCCGGATCGCGCGCCCACGCCCGCGTCCTGCACCGCGCGGGCCTGCTCTCCGCCGACGAGCTGGACCGCATGCTGGCCGCGCTGGACACCCTGGACGCCGACGTGGCCTCCGGCGCGTTCGCCCCCAGCCCCGATGACGAGGACGTGCACACCGCGCTGGAGCGCGGCCTGCTGGAGCGCGCGGGCACCGAACTCGGCGGCAAGCTGCGCGCCGGGCGCTCGCGCAACGACCAGATCGCCACGCTCTTCCGGATGTGGCTGCGCGATGCCGCCCGCCGGATCGCCGCGGGCACCATCGACGTCGTCGACGCCCTCGTCGCCCAGGCCAGCGCCCACCCCGGCGCCGTCATGCCCGGCCGCACCCACCTCCAGCACGCCCAGCCCGTGCTGCTCGCGCACCACCTGCTCGCCCACGGGCAGAGCCTGCTGCGCGACGTGGAGCGGCTGCGCGACTGGGACCGCCGCACCGCCGTCTCGCCCTACGGCTCCGGCGCGCTCGCCGGCTCCTCCCTCGGCCTCGACCCGGCCGCCGTCGCCACCGAACTCGGCTTCGACGCCCCGGTGGAGAACTCCATCGACGGCACCGCCGCGCGCGACTTCGCCGCGGAGATCGCCTTCTGCCTTGCCATGCTCGGCGTGAACCTGTCCAGGGTCTCCGAGGAGGTCATCATCTGGACCACCGCGGAGTTCGGCTACGCCAAGCTCGACGACGCGTGGGCCACCGGCAGCTCGATCATGCCGCAGAAGAAGAACCCCGACGTCGCCGAGCTGGCGCGGGGCAAGAGCGGCAGGCTCATCGGCAACCTGACCGGCCTGCTCGGCACGCTCAAGGGCCTGCCGCTGGCCTACAACCGGGACCTCCAGGAGGACAAGGAGCCGCTGTTCGACTCCGTCGCCCAGCTGGAGCTGCTGCTCCCGGCGATGGCGGGGATGCTCGGCACCCTCACCTTCGACACCGACCGGATGGCCGAGCTGGCCCCTGCGGGCTTCACCCTGGCCACCGACATCGCGGAGTGGTTGGTGCGCAACGGAGTCCCGTTCCGCGTCGCGCACGAGGCCGCCGGTGAGTGCGTCCGCCGCGCCGAGGCCAAGGACATCGGCCTCGAAGAGCTGACCGACGCCGAGCTGGCCGAGGTCAACCCGAGCCTCACCCCGAAGGTCCGCGAGGTCCTGACCGTCGAGGGCTCGATCTCCTCCCGCGACGCCTACGGCGGCACCGCGCCCGCCCGGGTCGCCGAACAGCTCGACCGGCTCGTCGCGCGGCTCAGCCCGCACCGCGACTGGGCCAAGTGAGAGCCAGGACCCCCTTCCACTTCGGGAGGGGGTCCTCTCGCGTTGTCGGACCGCCTTGTCAGACCTATGCGGGAGAGTGACCGGGTGACCCTGATCCGCCGCGAAGCCCTGGCCATCGACCCCGTCCCCGCCTCCCGCGTGCTGCTCGGCAGCGTCCTGGAGGTCGACACCCCGGACGGCCCCATCGGCGTGAAGCTCGTGGAGGTCGAGGCCTACCGCGGCGGCGACGACCCCGCTTCCCACTGCTACCGCGGCAAGACCGCGCGCAACGCCGTCATGTTCGGACCGGCCGGCCACCTGTACGTGTACTTCGTCTACGGCATGCACTTCTGCGCCAACGTGGTCACCCTGCACGACGGCGAACCCGGCGCCGTCCTCGTGCGCGCGGGAGAGGTGGTCACCGGCATCGACCTCGCCCGCCGCAGACGCCCGAACGCCCGCAACGACAGCGAACTGGCCAAGGGCCCCGCGCGGCTGTGCTCGGTGCTCGGCCTGACCCGCGAGCAGAACGGCATCGACCTCACCGACCCGTCCTCCCCGGTCCGCCTGCTCGCCGCCGACCCGGACGAGCAGGTCGAGGTGGTCAGCGGCCCGCGCGTCGGGGTCGCCAACGCCGTCGACGTGCCGTGGCGGTTCTGGCTGGCCGGATCGCCCGCCGTCAGCGCCTACCGCAGGGGAGCCAAGCGCCGCCCTGCCTGACAAGTGCTTTGACCAGGTGGGCGACAATGGGCGGCGTGAGTGAGCACATTCTCGACGAGCTGTCCTGGCGCGGCCTGATCGCGCAGTCCACCAACCTCGACGCCCTGCGCGAGGACCTCGACAACGGCCCGCTCACCCTCTATGCCGGTTTCGACCCGACCGCGCCCAGCCTGCACGCGGGCAACATGATCCCGCTGCTCGGCCTGCGCCGTTTCCAGCGCGCCGGGCACCGGCCGATCGTGCTGGCCGGCGGCGCGACGGGCATGATCGGCGACCCCCGTGACACCGAGGAGCGCTCGCTCAACCCGCTGGACACCGTCGCCGAGTGGACCGAGCGCATCCGCGGCCAGCTGGAGCGCTTCGTCGACTTCGACGACTCGGCCACCGGCGCCCTCGTGGAGAACAACCTGACCTGGACCCAGTCGATGCCGGTCACGACGTTCCTCCGCGACGTCGGCAAGCACTTCTCGGTGAACGTGATGCTCGGCAGGGAGACGGTGAAGCGCCGCCTCGACGGCGAGGGCATGTCCTACACCGAGTTCAGCTACCTGTTGCTGCAGTCCAACGACTACGTCGAGCTGTACCGCAAGCACGGCTGCAAGCTCCAGATCGGCGGCGCCGACCAGTGGGGCAACATCGTCGGTGGCGTCGAACTCGTCAGGAAGGTCGAGCGGGGCTCCGCGCACGCGCTGACGCTGCCGCTGGTCACCGACGCGGAGGGCCGCAAGTTCGGCAAGTCCACCGGTGGCGGCAGCGTCTGGCTCGACCCGGAGATGACCTCCCCCTACGCCTGGTACCAGTACTTCGTGAACGTCCAGGACGCCGACGCGCTGAAGTACCTGCGGATGTTCACCTTCCTCGACCGCGACGAGATCGCCGAGATCGAGCTGGCCACCTCGGAGAAGCCGCAGCTGAGGGCGGCGCAGCGCAAGCTGGCCGAGGAGTTCACGACGCTGGTGCACGGAGCGGGGGAGACGCGCCAGGTGATCGCGGCCAGCCAGGCGCTGTTCGGTCGCGGGGAGATCCGCGAGCTGGACGCCGCCACGCTGAAGGCGGCCATGTCCGAGGCCCCGACCGGCGAGGTCCGCCTCTCCGACGAGCCGACCATCGTCGACCTGCTGGTCGCCTCCGGCCTGTCCCCGAGCAAGGGGGCCGCGCGGCGCACGGTCAACGAGGGCGGCGCGTACGTGAACAACCAGAAGATCGCCGACGAGGCGTGGCAGCCGAGCAGGGACGACCTGCTGCACGGCGAGTGGCTGGTGCTGCGTCGTGGCAAGCGTCACACGGCCGGGGTGCAGGTCGCCCTGTAGTCCCGACCAGCCCCAACGATCACCGCGGCGCCCGTCGCGAACCGCTGACCTGCGGATTCGCCACGGGCGCCGCGCTCGTTCACGGGGTCGACCAGGCGATTTGACTTCGGATCAAGCGCTGCGTAACTTTCTCCAGGCCAGC
>NZ_MUMH01000160.1 GCF_002155965.1 Allokutzneria sp. NRRL B-24872 | reverse complement strand
CACCCACCCCACCCCCGCGCTCCGCCGCACCGCCTGACGCGGGTTGGCTCAGACCAGTTCGGGGGGGTCGAAGCGGACGCGGACGGGCGTGGTCTCCTTGCGCGCGGTGCGCACGCCCTGCGCCTCGGCGAGCGCCTTCGCGAGGAGCCGTCCGTCGCGGCGGGGCACCCGGATCAGCACGCGCTCCCGTTCGGCGACGCCGTCCGCGCTCTCCGGGCCGAGCGGCACCGGGCCGAGCACCTCGGCGGAGTCCGGCAGCTGCGCGGACTCCAGGAACTGCACGATGGCCTCCGGCCCGCCGTCCACGGTGCCCATCCGCACGGCGGGCGGGAAGCCAAGCTCGTGCCGCCCGGCCAGCTCCTGGCTCGCGTGCCACACCGGGTCCCACCGCACGAGGGCCTGCACCGGGGCGATCGAGGACTCCGCGATGACCACGACCTTGCCGCCGTCCACGCCGGGCTTCACCAGCGCGGCGGCGGTGATCCACTTGCGGAACGCCTCCTCGGTGGCGCGCAGGTCGGCGCGGCCCAGCAACGCCCAGCCGTCCAGCAGCAGCGCCGCGCCGTAGCCGCCATCGGCGACCGGCTCCGCGCCCGGCGTCGACACCACCAGCGCGGGCTTGCCCGGCACCGAGGCCAGCACCTCGTCCGCGCCGGACGTGCGGACGACGATGCCGGAGAACGCGCGCCCCAGCTCCTCAGCCGTGCGCTTCGCGCCGATCACCGCCGCGCGCATGCGGCGCGAGGAGCACCCCGGGCACACGAACGACGCTTCGCTGACTCCGCACCACCGGCACGCGGCCGGTCTCGGCTGGTCGTCCCGCGAGCCCCCGGGCAGCGCCAACGGCCCCGCGCAGCGACGACAGCGTGCGGGCTCGCGACAGTTCGCGCAGGTCAACGACGGCACGTAGCCCCGTCGTGGCACCTGGATCAGCACCGGAGCCCCCGCGGCCAACGCCGAGCGCGCGGCGTCGAAGGCGATCGACGGCAACCGTGCCGAACGCGCGCCGGGATCGCGCTCAAGCTGTGTGTCGGTCTCCCCGATCGAGGCCACTCGCGGCGCCGCCGCCCTGACCTGCTCGCGCGAGCCGACGATCTCGTGCGCCCACCCCGTGTCCACCAGCAGCTGCGCCTCGGTCGTGCGCGCGAAACCCGCGACGAGCAACGCTGCGCCGTTCGCGTGCGCGCGCTGCGCGAGGACGTCGCGGGCGTGCGGGTACGGCGAGCGCGGCTCGTAGTGCAGGTCGTCCCCGTCGTCCCAGATCACCAGCAGCCCCGGGTCGTGCACCGGCGCGAACGCCGTCGCGCGCGTGCCGACGACCACGCGCACGGCTCCGCGCAGCACCGCGAGCCATCTGCGGTAGCGCTCCGCCGGGCCGAGATCGGCCGACAGCGCCACCACGCCTTCCGCGCCCATCAGCGCTTCGCACGCCGTGTGCACGCGCGTCAGGTCGCGGTGGTCCGGCACCACGATCACCGCTCCGCGCCCCGTCGAGGCGACCGTCGCGGCGGCTTCGGCGAGCCGCGCGGGCCAGTCCTCCCCCGGCAGCGCCTGCCACACCGCGTGCGCCGCGCGCCCCGCCAGCGCCGCGTCCAGGAACGCCTTGCCACGCGGGTAGGAGTGCCACACCTCGGCCTCGGGCGCTTCGGGCACGGGCGCGGGTTCGCGCGGCGGCTCGGCCTCCACCTTGGCGTGCCTCGGCGGGATCGCCAGCCGCAGCACGTCGATCATCATGCCCGCGCCCCGATCCGCGACCGAGCGGGCCAGCTTCATGATCTCCGGCGCCAGCACCGGCTCCGGTGAGACCACTCTGTCCAGATAGGACAGTCGCCCGCCGAACTCCGAGGCCTCCACGCGCTCCAGCACGTAGCCGTCCACCAGCTGCCCGGCGAAGCGCACCCGCACCCGCACCCCGGGCACCACGTCGGCGTCGACGTCGCTGGGCACCAGGTAGTCGAACGTCCGGTTCAGGTGCGCCAGCGGCACGTCCACGCAGATCCGCGCGCACGGCAGCGCCTCAGCGGGCACGCGCTCCCCCTTGCGCTTCGCCCGCGACGCCCCACCCGGTTTCCCAGCCACACCGCTGGTGTACCAGAGCCCACCGACGAGAGAAACTCAGAGGTCGCCGACGTCGATCAGGCCGTCCTGGATCGCGCGGGCCACCAGGGCCGCCTTGGTCGGGGCGTCGCGCCCGGCGTTGGCGTACTTCACCCGCACGCGGTCGATGTAGGAGTTCACCGTGCGCACGGACAGCGAGAGCTTGCGCGCCACCATCTCCTTGGACTCGCAGTGGAACCACTCGATGAGCACGTCCACCTCGCGCGGCGCGAGCTTCGGCCGGTGCCCCCTGCTGTCGGTGCCGAGCGCCCCGGCCAGCGCGGGCGTGGTGTAGGGCAGGTCGTGCGCGGCGGCCCGCACGGCGCCGACGAGGTGCTTCTCCCCCTCGGCCTTGGTCACGTAGCCGCTCGCGCCGATGTCCAGGCAGGTCAGCGCGGTGTCGGGGTCGTCGCGCATGGTGTAGACGACCACCTTGCGCCCGTCGTCGACGAGCCGCCGCAGGTCGCCGAAGGCGGGCGTGCCACCGGCGAGCTGGAGGTCGAACACCACGACGTCGGCCAGCGAGCCGGGCTCCAGCCAGGCCGTGCGCACGTTCGCGCCCGAGCAGAGCACCTTGATCGGCGGGTTGGCCGAGGCGCACCACACCCGCACCCCGGCCGCGATGGCCGGGTGGTCGTCGATCACCACCACCGTGATGCTCATGCCCGCCACGTCACCTCGACCCACACCCGGCCCTCGGCCTCCATCGTCGTGGTGGCGACCCCAGGGCAGTCCACAGTGGACACCTCCGTCGTCTCGGGGCAGTCGGCGACCACGCTGACCGACACGCGGTCCGGCCACCCCGCCACCGTCACCCGCGCCGCGCGCGTGGTCGCGACGAGCACGGCCAGCACCGGCTCGGTCAGCGCGCGCCGCACCTGCTTGCTCAACGCGGGGCGTTCCCCGCGCACCGCCAGCGAAACCGTGATCCCGTTGCGCTCCACCAGATCGATGCACGCCTGGAGCTGGTGCACCAACGGGTCCGGCACGTCGTCGCCCTCGGCGAACAGCCGCCGCATCCTGGCCGCCTCCAGCGCGCACGAGCGCCGCACCCGCTCGTCCTCCGGGTTGAGCGCCCCGGTCGCCAGCCCGGCCAGCAGCGGCGCGGTCGTGGTGGCCAGCGCCGTGTACCGGAGCCGTTGCTCGGCGTGCAACCGTTGTGCCACAGCCTCTTCCGTGCGCAGCTTCTCCTCGTGCTCGGCGATCCGCGCGGCGTCGACGGCGATCCGCCGCATCAGCGTCGCCGCGTGCCCGACCGCGAGCTGGAACCCCCACACGATGACCGTCTGCACCGCCATGCCGACGAGAGTGGCGCGATCGGTCTGCCCGGCGATCGTCAACTGCCCCAACGTGATGAGGTAGTGCGTCATGAGCAGCGCGGCCAGTGGGCGCGCGCCGAGGTCCAGCGTCAGCAGCACCGCCAGCCAGCCGAGCGGCCCGAACGACCAGTGCGCCTGCCCGATCAGGTGGGGCGCGGGCACCGCCGCCGTCGCCACGACCGAGACGAGGAAGACCACGCCCGCCAACGGCCACCGCCACCGACCGGGGGTGATCTCCAGCCACGCCAGCGCTCCGAAGCCCAGCGCGATCACCACGAACGCCGCGAACGCGCCGAGCTGGACCCAGGCCGGGCGGTAGACGTCCATGTGCACCAACAACATCGGCAGGCTCAGTCCGAAGAGGACGGCCAACGTGATGGCGACGACGGCCAGGCGCAGTCCGCGCAGGATGTGCGCGGCGGTCGGCTCCGGCGATGCGGTCTCGGGGACCGCCGTCGCGGCCGTGGCGGGTGCGGCGACGTCAAGCATGCGGCCACTCCAGCCGCACGCTCGTGCCCGCGCCGAGACTGCTCGCGACCACCGCGCGCCCGCCGACCGCCTTCAGCCGTTCCACCAGCGAATGGGTCAGCCCGCGCCGTTGCGGTGGCACGTGCTCGGGCTCGAACCCGCGCCCGCTGTCGAGCACCTCCACGACCACCCCGCCGTTGTGCCGCGACGACACCCGGACCAGCGCGTTGAGCACGCCGGAATGCCTCGCCACGTTGTTCAGCGCCTCCCGCGTCGCCCGGCACAGCGCCACCGCGACCACGGCGGGGACCGCGAGCCCGGCCGTGCCGCGCCAGTCCACGCGCAGCGGGCTCTGCTCGATGACGTCCTCCAGCAGCCGCACCAGGTCAACATCGCCCGCGGTGGTGCTCGGCAACCCGGAGCCGCTGAGCACGTCGAGATCCCGCGCGGCCTGCTCCGCCAACCACGTCGCGTGCCCGTCAAGCACTCCGGCGCCGACCATCAGCAACGTCGCCGCAGCGGTGTCGTGCAGGTTCGCCAGGTGCACGCGCTCGTCAGCGCGCACGGCCGCGGCGATCGTGGACTGCCTGCGGGCCAGCTCCTGAGCCGCCGTCGCACGGTCCGCTCTCCGCCCGCCGCGCCGCACCAGCACGTACAACCCGTACGACAAGGCGGCCTCGACGAGCATCCACAGCGCCAACGGCAGCGCTTCCGGCCAGCGCGTCGACGAGGCCAGCGCTGAGCCGAAGAGGTAGGCCACCACGATGAACACGGTCACCGGCGCCGACACGAGCGTGCGCACGTGCCACTGGTGCGTGACGACCACGATGGACATGACCACGAGCACCCAACTGGTGCCGTTGTACAGCGCTTCGCCCTGGACCACCCAAGGCTGCGCCAGGCAGACCCCGGCCAGCACCACCGCGTCCGCCGCGATCACCACGGGCCCGCGCGGCAGCCGCACGTACACCGCGTTCCAGGCGTTCAGCCCCACCGCGACCGCCAAGGTCACCGGAACCGCGTCCGGGCTGACCGCGAGCAGCGACAGCACGCTGCACGTCGCGATCACGACCGTGCGAACGACCCCCGCGTAGCGCAGCCCGAGCCGCCGCAGTTCCCGCTCCGCTGGCCCCAACGTCCACCCGCCCCGGATCTTTCGTGACGCACCACCGTAGCGATCAAGCCCCTCGATGGGGAGCACCCCGACCCCGGACCACCCAGGCCGATGCATGACACGCACTCCGCCAAGAGCCCGTTTCGTACTCCAGCCGGGAAAGAGAGCGCTCCCATTTCCCGCTTTCGGTACGAA
>NZ_MUMH01000016.1 GCF_002155965.1 Allokutzneria sp. NRRL B-24872 | reverse complement strand
GGGGTGCGCGTGCCATACGCTTGTCCGCGTGGGCCGGGATTCATCCCGTGCCCGCCCGGCTAATGAGGGCACGCGCAAGGGGCCCCAGGTCAAGCCGACCCCCGCGCTGGAACCAGCCGTTCCCCCGCTGGAAGCCCAGCTCGGCAGACCTGGAAACCCCGCTGGAACGAGCTAAAAAACAGCCGTTCCCCTGCTGGAAGTCCAGCCGGTGCAAGCCGGAAGCCCAGCCGTCCCCGACCCGGAAACCCAGCCGTCCCCGGCTAAACCCCAGCAGCCCCAACGCAAGAACCAACCAAAGACGCCAAAAGCCCCGACACCTCAACGGCATCAACACCGAGCACCGTCACCAACGCAGCCCCGGAGAGCGCATGCACAGCAGCCCCATCCCGGGCATACGGGGAAACCGACAACCCGGGCGCCACAACCAACCCGGTCCCCAACACCGAAGCGGACCCCACGATCGCCGGAGATCGGTACAACGACGGCTCCACCAACGACGTCGTGGTCCGCAACACGGGACGACCCGCGCGGCGAACGTCCCAGTGCTGAACCATCCGCCCAGGTTCCTCCCCGTGCCGCCCCAACACCACCATGTCCTGCCACACCAACCGAGAATCAGCGGTCAACGACGCGACAGAGTGGTTGTGCACGAAGCATCCCCGGGCAAGCACGGTCGGCTCCTGCTGAACGACAGCCGAGCCGTCCACAGATAGTCCGAAGTGGACGGTGGACGAGCCCGACAGAGCAACCTGAGCTCCGGTCGAACGGAGCGTGAGGGAGGCGCCGTCGAGTACCGACACGTCCAACCGGAGCGAATCCCCGCCGAGCGGGCCAGCGGCCGTGCCGACAACGTGCACCTGCGCTGAAGAACCGCGAGAACCCGTGCGGCGCAAGGTCAGCGGCGGAGCGGAGCGCATCTCGGTGACGACGCTCCGCGAACCGCGACGGGCCACGGTCAGCCGGGCGTGAGCCTTCACGAAAGCTCGGCGAGCTGCTGGAGCACCCAGTCGGTGACCTTGGAGGCGGCGGGGTCCTCGGGCAGCGAGGTGAACAGCACGGGAAGGCCGCGGCGGACGGCCTCGGCGTCGCGGGCCATGACGGAGAGATCGGCGCCCACCAGCGGGGCGAGGTCGGTCTTGTTGATGACGAGTAGGTCGGCGAGGGTGACGCCGGGGCCGCCCTTGCGCGGGACCTTGTCGCCACCGGCCACGTCGACGACGAAGATCTGCCGGTCCACCAGGCCCTTGCTGAAGGTGGCGGTGAGGTTGTCGCCGCCGCTCTCCACGAGCACGAGGTCGAAGGCGCCGTGCCGCTCCTCAAGGTCCTCGATGGCGTCGAGGTTGGCGGTGATGTCGTCGCGGATGGCGGTGTGCGGGCAGCATCCGGTCTTGACGGCGCTGATCCGGTCATCGGCGAGAACGGCGTTGCGGCGCAGGAACTCCGCGTCCTCGGTGGTGTAGATGTCGTTGGTCACCACACCGATGCTGAGCCGCTCGCGCAGGGTCCGGCACAGCGCGGCGACGAGCGCGGTCTTGCCGGAGCCGACGGGGCCGCCGATGCCGATGCGCGGACTGGCGCCCAAGCGGTGATCATGACCGTGCGCGTGCGGGTCGTGGCCGAAGTCGTGGGGGCCTTCGCCGTGGTTACGAGACAAAGAGCTGTCCTTCCGCTTGGTGGTGCGCCTCAGCGAGAACGTCGAGCAGGGGAGCGCAATCGTCGGGCAGTCCGGCCGAAGCGGCTTCAAGGGCTACACTGTCCACAGTGGACGTAAGTCCGACGACCATGCGGTGCACGGCGAACGGGTCGAGCGCGAGCAGTCGCAGAGCTGCGGAGGCTGGAGCGGTCACTGACGCGAGCGCAGTCGCGACGGCCACTTCCTCAGGCGTCGCCCCGCCGAGCGCGCCGAGTGAACCGAACGCGATGGCTTGGTGCGGCCGCGAACCGAGCCACGGAGCCACACCGCGGTATGCGCGCAGCAACCCCCGACCCTGCTGTCGAGAAGCCGCGCGCTGAGCCGCAGACGGTGTCCGCGCGTCAAACTCCGAGTCGAGCAGCTCCCAATCACACGAAGGTGTCATCCGAGCCGCAGTAGCCGCGAAAGCGGCCGACACGCGACCAGCAGTGGCGAGCCGACCGACGAGAAAAGAGCGCAGCGAAGCCACATCTGTCACCAGACCGGCTCGCCACGCCGCCTCGACACCGCCGGAGTGCACGTGTCCGCCCGCGGGCACACGGGAATCGCCCAGCAGCAACAACCCTGAACCCACCATCAGAACAGAAAATACCGTTGTGCGAGCGGAAGCGACGCGGGCGGCGCCGGAGTCACCAGCGAGCCGTCGATGTGCACCGTGAACGTGTCGGGATCGACGTCGATACGGGGAAGCGCGGTGTTGTTGGGCAGATCGGCCTTCGTCAGAGCGCGAGTGTCGCGCACGGGAACCACCCGCCGCTGAACGGGAATCTCCGACGACAGAGCCACGGGCGCGACGAAGTGCACCGAAATGGCAGCAGCCGACGAAGCGCCCCACATCGGCCGCGACAGCACGGGCTGCGGTGTCGGGATCGAAGCCCCGGGGTCGCCCATCGCGGCCCACGCGATCATGCCGCCCTTCACCACGACGTGCGGCCGGACTCCGAAGAACATCGGGTCCCACAGCACGAGGTCGGCGAGCTTGCCGACCTCGACCGAGCCCACCTCTCCGTCGAGGCCGTGCGCAACCGCCGGGCAGATCGTGTACTTCGCGACGTAGCGGCGCGCGCGGTTGTTGTCCGCCCGCCCATCGCCGGGGAGCGCGCCGAAGCGGTCCTTGTTGACGTGCGCGGTCTGCCAGGTCCGAATGATCGTTTCGCCGACGCGGCCCATCGCCTGCGAGTCGGAGCTGATGATGGAGATCGCGCCGAGGTCGTGCAGCACGTCCTCGGCGGCCATGGTGCTCGGCCGCATCCGGGACTCCGCGAAGGCCAGGTCCTCGGGGATGGTCGGGTCGAGGTGGTGGCACACCATCAGCATGTCCAGGTGCTCGTCCAGGGTGTTCAACGTGAACGGCCGCGTCGGGTTGGTCGAGGACGGCAGCACGTGCGCCTCGCCCGCCATCCGGATCACGTCCGGCGCGTGCCCTCCGCCCGCGCCCTCGGTGTGGTAGGCGTGAATGCCCCTGCCCGCGATCGCGTCCACAGTGGACTCAAGGAAACCGGCCTCGTTCAACGTGTCCGTGTGGATGGCGACCTGAACGCCGGAGGCGTCGCACACCCGCAGGCACGCGTCGATGGCCGCGGGCGTCGTGCCCCAGTCCTCGTGCAGCTTGAAGCCGCTGGCCCCAGCGCGCAGCTGCTCCCACATCGCCTCTTCGGAGACCGTGTTCCCCTTGCCCAGCAACGCGACGTTCACCGGGCACTCGTCCAGCGCGACCAGCATCCGCTCGATGTTCCACGCGCCGGGCGTCACGGTTGTCGCGCGAGTGCCCTCAGCCGGACCGGTGCCGCCGCCGACGATCGTGGTGACACCGCTGGCCAGAGCTTCGGGGATCTGTTGCGGGCAAATGAGGTGCACGTGCGCGTCCACCGCGCCCGCGGTGAGGATCATCCCGTTGCCGGACAGGATCTCGGTGGACGGGCCGATCACCAGATCGGGGTGAACCCCGTCCATCGTGTCGGGGTTGCCCGCTTTGCCCAGCGCGACGATCCGGCCGTCTCGCACGCCGACGTCGGACTTGACGATCCCCCAGTGGTCGAGCACGACCGCGCCGGTGATCACCAGGTCGGGCGCGCCCTCGGCCCGCGTCACGGCGGCCTGGCCCATGGACTCGCGGATCACCTTGCCACCGCCGAAGATCGCCTCTTCGCCCGCGCGCCCGGGGCCGCCGCACAGGTCCTCGGTGACCTCGATGAGCAGGTTCGTGTCGGCGAGGCGGACGCGGTCCCCGGTCGTCGGCCCGTAGCGCCTCGCGTAGTCGGCCCGGCTGATCCGGCTCACCGCTCACCCTTTCCCAAGCTCAGCCCCGGAACCACGCCGCGCCCGCCCAGTTCGACCAGTGTGACCTCGCGCGCGATCCCGGGCTCGAACCGCACGGAAGTCCCGGCGGGCACGTCCAGGCGTTTGCCCGACGCTGCTTCGCGGTCGAAGGACAGCGCCGCGTTGGCCTCGGGGAAGTGGTAGTGCGAGCCGACCTGCACGGGCCGGTCGCCGGTGTTGACCACGCGCAGCGTGACCCGCGCGCGGCCCTCGTTCAGCTCGATGTCGCCGTCCTCCGGCAGGAGCTCGCCGGGGATCACGGGATCGGCTCGTGGATCGTGACGAGCTTCGTGCCGTCCGGGAACGTGGCCTCCACCTGCACGGAGTGCAGCATCTCCGGCACACCGTCCTGCACGTCGTCGCGGCTGAGCACCTCGCGCCCGGAGGACATCAGCTCCGCGACCGTGCGCCCGTCGCGCGCGCTCTCCAGCACGAAAGCGGTGATCACCGCGACGGATTCCGGGTAGTTCAGCCGCAGCCCCCTGGCGCGACGGCGGTGCGCCAGGTCGGCCGCGACGTGAACGAGCAGCTTCTCCTGCTCACGTGGGGAGAGGTGCATGATCCGAACCTAGGCCCGGAACCGCCCTCCACCAATGCTTTCCGGCCGCAGTTCACCCAGGCGAAACAAGCACGCCCTTGGCAAGCGCGGTTACCACGGCCGAGGTGCGGTCGCGCACGCCGAGCTTCTCGTAGGAGCGCAGCAGGTGCGTTTTCACCGTCGCCTCACCGATTCCCAGCGAGGTCGCGATGTCCGGGTTGGACAACCCCTTCGCCACCAGGCCGAGCACTTCGACCTCGCGCGCGGTCAGCGAGGGCGTCTTCGGCTCGCGCACCCGGGTGACCAGCCGCGCGGCGATCGGCGGCGCCAGCACGGTGTCCCCGCGCGCGGCCGCGACGACGGACTGGGCGAGCTGGTCGCGCGGGGTGTCCTTGAGCAGGTAGCCCGCGGCGCCCGCCTCGATCGCGCGCAGGATGTCCCGGTCGCTGTCGTAGGTGGTCAGCACGAGGACCTTCGCCGAGCCCGCCGCGACGATCTTCGCGGTGGCCGCGACGCCGTCGGTCCCCGGCATCCGCAGGTCCATCAGCACCAGGTCGGGGCGCAGCTCAGCGGCCATGCGCGCGGCTTCGGCGCCGTCCGAGCACTCGCCGACGACCTCGATGCCCGGATCGACGGAGAGCATGTCGCGCAAGCCCGCCCGCACCACTGGGTGGTCATCGGCCAACAGCACTCGGACGCTCATGCGACACCTCCGGTCGGTAGATCGACCAGCAACGACACGCCGCCACTTGAAGGCGCCGCAAGCTGCATGGTGCCACCGACCTGCGCCACCCGTGCACGCATTCCAGCGAGGCCGAAACCGTCCCGCTCGGTGCCGTCGAAACCCTTGCCGTCGTCGCGCACCTCCAGCGTGACGCGATCGCCCTCGTAGCCCAGCTCGACGACCACCGAGCTGGCGCCGGAGTGCTTGCGCACGTTGGCCAACGCCTCCTGAGTGCCGCGCAGCAGCACGACCTCGTGGTTGGTGGTCAACTGCTGCGGCTCACCGTGCAACCGCATCGTCGCGCTGATACCGAGTTCGCGGCCCACTTGAACGACCAAGCGCTCCACCGCCTCGGCCAGCGGCGCGGACTCCAGGTGCGTCGGGGTCAGCAACGCCACCAGCGAGCGGGCCTCGGCCAGGTTGCCGCGCGCGACCTCCTCCAGCAGGGCGCGCCTGCGCTGGGCGGCCTCGCGGTCGCGGTCGATCTCCGGTTCGAGGGCCTGGAGCATCATCACCATGCTGGTGAAGCCCTGCGCGAGGGTGTCGTGGATCTCCCGCGCGAGCCGTTCGCGTTCGGCCAGCACCCCGGCGTCGTGGCTGACCTCGGCCAGCTCCGCCCTGGTCGCCTCCAGTTCGACGAGCGTGGCCGCGCGCTCGGTGCTCTGCCGGATGATCCTGGTGATCCACGCGCCCAGCCCGAGGCCGAGCAGCAGGCACACCGCCGAGATCCCGGCGACCAGCAGCACCACGCCCGGCGTGAAGCCCTCGCGGATGACCAGGACCGCGCCCACCGCGCAGACCGTCGTGACAGTGCTCGCCACGGCCCAGCGGGTCGGCAGCATCACCCACATGTGCGGGTAGAGCACGAACAGCACCAGCACTCCCGCGGGGGAGAACCACAGGATCAGCAGCGTGAGCGGGACGGCGCCAGCGAGGTAGACGACGCCGAGCCGGGACGGCTCAGCACCGACCACCTCGGCCCCGGTCGCCGCGTACCACGTGCCGAGCACGATCAGCAGGAAGATCGCGGCGATCTGGTGCGCGGGCGAGGACAGCGGGAACGCCATGGCGACGGTGAGCAGGCCGATGACGGCGAAAACCAGGTGCCAGCCACCGGCCGGGGTCAGCCAAGCGTCGTTGGATGTGCTCACCCGAAAACCGTGACAGAGCAGATCAGGGCTGTCTATCGACCTGGTCGCGTACCCGGGGGGTCCACCGTCCGGTGGACCCGGCCGGTCCGCGCGCGGGTGGTGTCGGGCGAGTCCCGGACTTCCTAGCTTTGCCGCCATGAACATCACTGAGAATGCGTCAGGTCAGGCCCTGCTGGTGCTGACCGTCCTGTTTGGCATGAGCGTCGGCGTGCTCGGCGTGCTCGACTCGGCCGCCACCGGAGTCGTCGCGATCATCGGCGCTGTCGTGCTCGGCGGGCTCTGGACGGTTCGCGGCATCCTTTCGCGCTAGCCCGAGCACGGCGACCACGAGCCACACCACGCCGAGCGCGGCGAGCAACCCCAGGCCGTAGGCGCGGTCGTGCAGACCGGGATTGCTCGGGGCGTTCGGTGCCCACAGCAGCGGCACCGCGATCAGCCCGAGCACGCCGCTCGTCGCCAGCCCGGCGGCGATCAGGTCCGCCCAGCGCGGCGGGCAGGCGTGGTAGACCAGCAGGCCGATACCGCCGACGAGCGGCGCCACCAGCACGTCGTGCACGAGCGGCCCGCTGGCCAGCCAGATCACGAACGACCAGCTGACGAGGGGGAGCGCGAGCCAGGCTCCCCACAGTCCACATGCGACACCCACGGCGCCGACGAGCCAGCGCGTCATGACATCACCTTCAACTGCGAGACCCACTTCGTTTGCAGCACACCGGGTCGGCTCGGCGCGATCAGCCGGCACGGGTAGCCGTGGTCGATGTCCAGTTCCTCGCCGTTGAGCCGCAACGCCAACAGGGTCAGCTCGTCCGCCGCGTGGTTGGGCGGCAGCACGCTCGACCGGTACTTGCCCGCGCGCTCCAGTGACTCAACGACCACAGTGGACATTGGGTCGACTTCCGCTGATCGCAGCAGGTCAGCGACGCGCACGCCGGACCAGCGGGCGGAGGCGCTCCAGCCCTCGACGCAGGCGATCGGCAGCTCGGCCTCGACCTGCGGCATGGCTTGCAGCTGCGCAAGGGTGAAGGTCCGGACGCGCGGCCCGACCACTTCGAGCGTCCACTGTGGATCGACGCGGGCGACTCCGGCGGCGCGCGCGGTGCGGTTGACCGGGATGCCCTGCGGTCCCTTGCCGGAGCGCCACGCGAGCACCGAGACGTCGCGCAGCCACGGCACGGTGGCGCCCGCCGTCGCGAGCACAGCCGCGCCGGTCACCGCGCCTGTGGTGAACAGGAAGTTCCGGCGGGACATGCCTGGCGCGGGCTCATCGCGCACAGGGGTCTTCAGCGCTCGCTTGATCACCGGCAGCTTCACCGCGATGTGCGCCAGCAAGGCGCCGACCGCGACCCACGCGACCGCGTAGTGGGCCGTCGGGAAGAAGAACGACCACGGGTAGTTCTGCGCGACGTTGAACAGTCCGGTGATCAGCTCGAAGAACGCGGCGCAGACCAGCACCAGGATCGACCCGCGCTCCAGGATGTGCGCGCGCCCGAAGAGCTTGGGGTAGACGCTCCACAACTTGGCCAGCAGCAACGGGATCGCGGCAACGCCGGAGATCACGTGCACGCCCTGGGTGATCCGGTAGAGGCTGACCGGGCGCGTCGGCCAGGTGAACCACCCCGGCGGGTTCTGGATGCCGTGGCTGAGCAGGCCGGTCACGAAGCACAGTCCGAACGTGATGCCGAGCCACAGGCCGATCCGCGCCGCCACGCGCTCGTCGTGCACCCGTGACCGGAAGCGCGGCTTCACGGCCTCCCCAGTTCCGCGAACCAACGCCCGGAGTGTTCAGTGATCCTTTGCGTGAGCAGTCCGGCTACGGCCGCGACCGTGCCGATCGACTCCGCGCCCACCCATGCCCAGTCGAACCACGGCCCTTCGGCCATCCTCGCGCGTTCGCGCCGCACGCCTCCGCCGGGCGGGTCCACCTCGACGACCGCGCGTCCGTTCTTCGAGAGCAGTTCGCCGACGCGGCTCAGCAGCGCGACGGGATCGCCGCCGATGCCGACGTTGCCGTCCGCGAGCAGCGCGTGCCGCCAGCGGCCTTCGCCGGGCAACGGGTTGAACACGTTGCGGTGCAGAGCCAATCCACCTCGTCGGGTGGTCAGGCGCACGGCGACCGAGGAGATGTCCACGCCCAGCGCGGGAACTCCGCGCGCCGCGAGGGCCACGGTCAGCCGGCCGGGGCCGCAACCGATGTCGATGCTCGGGCCGCGACACCCGGCGAGCATCACCTCGTCGGCCGCGTCCGCCTCGGCCGTCCAGCGGTCCGGGTGCAGCTCTCTGCGCTCCCCGGTCGCGGTGTGCAGCCAGCTCGGTGCGCCGAGGAGTGCTTCGTCGAAGACCGTCATCTCAGCGCCTCCACCGCTCTGGCGAAGCGGCTTCGCGGTGTCGCATCGGCAACTGCGAGCGCATCGGCCATTGTGTCCACATCGGACAGGACCGGGAGTGATGCGATGTCGAGACCCTTGTCCCACAGCGCCTTCATGGTGAGAACTCCGGTGTCGTACTGCGACATGGGAACAGCACGCAGTACTTCCGCGTGGTTCGGGTCGCGCAGGCCGAGCGCCCACCAGCCGCCGTCGTGCGCGCGGCCGATCGTGGCATCGTTCGAGGGAAAGCACTTGGCCAGCAACGACGGTGTGACCTGAGGTGTGTCCATGCCGATCTGCACGACGGGCTTGCCAGGAGCGCGCCGTGCGACCTCTGCGTGCGCGTTGGCGAGTCTGTCCGAAAAGGACTCTCCCTGCTGCTCGAAGACATCGCAGTCCTTGAAGATCGCTGCGATTTCCTCGCCGCGACAAGCTCGTTGGAGGTCGCCGGTGAATGCGATGTACGGCGTGGTGTTGGGTGTTCGCAGGACAGCGTCCAGTGTGTCCAGGAGCGCGGCGGCTGCGATATCGGCTGCCTGGTCCGGCGTCGCGGGCGGGCACAGACGTGTCTTTGCCAAGCCCGGCACGGGTGCCTTGGCCACGACGAGCAGCGCGCGGCTCATCGGAGCACCCCCGCCATGTCGCGCACCGCGCGGAGAGTTCCCTTGACGGAGCCGGAAACCTTTGAGCGCGTGCCCGCCGTGCGCGGTCGATACGCGACGTCGAACTCCGCTATGCGCCAGTTCGCCGCGCCCGCGCGCAACAGCAGCTCCAGTGGGTAGCCGAAGCGCCGATCGCGAATGTTCAACGCCAGCAAGGCATCGCGGTGGGCCGCCCGGATCGGTCCGATGTCCTTGACCGGCAAGCCCTTGCGGCGCAGGAGTGCGGCCAGGACCGCGTTGCCCACTCGGGCGTGCCACGGCCAAGCGCCGCGCTCAGCGGGAACCCGCCGCCCCACGGCGAGGTCGGCATCGCCGCTGGCAACGGCTTCGACGAGCTTGGGCAGCTCGCCCGCGTCGAGCGATCCGTCCGCGTCCAGCACGCACACGATCGACGACCTGGCCGCGAGCACGCCCGCATGCACGGCGGCTCCGTAGCCGGGGCGCGGTTCGTGCACGACCCTCGCGCCGTGCGCCCGAGCGATCTGGGGGGAGCCGTCGCTCGAACCGTTGTCCACCACAATCGCGCGGTAGCCGGAGGGCAGCGCCGCGAGCACAGCCGGCAGCGCCGCCGCTTCGTCCAAGCACGGGAACACCACGTCGATCTCATCCACGGATCGGAAGCTACGACGGTTGCCGCGACCCTGGAACCCTTGCGGTGCTTAACAAATCATGACGTCGCAAAGGTTCTTACGGAAGTCTGACGAAACGCTCTCAGCGGCTGTTCCCGGGGTGCGACGGCTCTAGTCTGCGGGCATGATGACGCGTCGCGCCGACCTCGTCGCCGGGGGAGTCGCGGTAGTCCTGCTCGCCGTCGCGGTCGTGGTCGGCTACCAGCTGAACTCCGTCGGCGCCCCGATCTTCGCCCGCGCCGCACCGGTTTTCGGCGAGTGGGCTCCGCACGTCGGTCCTGGAACGCCCTTCGCGGTGCTGATCGCGATCGCCGTGTGCGCGTGGGGGCCTGGGCTGGCTTCACGCCTGCCGTGGCGACGCGCGCTGGTGTCCGGCTACTTCGCCGCGCTGGCCTGGACCTTCGCGCTGGCCATGATCGACGGGTGGCAGTCCGGCTTCGCCGACAAGCTCGCCAGCCGCGACGAGTACCTGCACGAGGTGCCCGGCATCACCGACATCCCGGCGATGCTACGGGGCTTCGCGGCCAGAATCCTTGACCACCAACCAGATTCGTGGACCACACATGTCTCGGGGCATCCGCCGGGCGCCACATTGGTCTTCGTGTGGTTGGACCGCATCGGCCTCGGCGGCGGAGCTTGGGCGGGCATCGCCTGCGTCGCGGTCGGTGCCGCCGTGGTGGTCGCGGTCCCCGTGACGCTGCGCGCGCTCGGCGCCCCGGAGGCCGCCCGTGCCGTGCTGCCGTTCCTGGTGCTCTTCCCGGGCGCGGTGTGGGTGGGCGCGTCGGCGGACGGGCTCTTCGCCGGGGTGACCGCGACCGGGATCGCGTTGGTGGCACTCGGTCACCGGTGGTCGTGGTTGGCGGGGGGCGCGGTCCTCGGCTTCGGCGTCCACCTCTCCTACGGGTTGGTGTTGCTGGGGCCGCTGGCTTTGGTGGTCGCGCTGATGAGCGGGCGGTGGCGGGCTCTGGGGTGGGCGGTGCTCGGCGCGCTCGGCGTCGTCGCCGTGTTCACCCTGGCGGGTTTCTGGTGGTTGGACGGCTACCACCTGGTGATCGACCGGTACTACCAGGGCATTGGGCTCTACCGTCCGTACTCGTACTGGGTGTGGGCCAATCTCGCCTGCCTGGTGCTGGCCGCCGGGCCCGCCGTCGCGCCCGGTCTGCGAAGGTTGGGGAGCGACAGACTGCTGCTCCTGGTGGTCGGGGCCGCCGTGCTCGCCGTGCTGGCCGCCACCCTTTCGGGGCTCAGCAAGGCCGAGGTGGAGCGCATCTGGCTACCGTTCGCGGTCTGGCTGCTGCCCGCCGTGGCCCTGCTCCCCGAGCGGGACCGCCGAGGGTGGCTCGCCGCCCAAGCGGTGACCGCGCTCGCCGTGAACCATCTCCTGCTCACGAACTGGTGACCTGTGGACGAGATCCTGGCCCACCTCGCGCACATCGCGCCGTACGCGGTGGGGTTGTCGCTGCCGGTGTTCCTGCTCGGCGCGTGGCTGCTGCACGCGCTGCGGCACCGCTCGCTGACCACCTCGATGACCGTGCTCATCCTGATCCCGCTGGTCGCGACCTTCGCCGGCGCGGTCGGCATCAGCGGCTTCATGTTCACCCCGACGCTGACGATCACGCTGCTCGTGTGCCTGCTCGTCGCCGCGGTCACCGTGCCCACCGCCGTCCTGCTCGGCCGGGGCATCGCCAAGCGCACCGTGTGGGAGCGCGAGGCCCGTGCCCGCGAGCGCGCCGCCGAGGCGTCCCGGCGCGAGCTCGTCGCGTGGATCAGCCACGACCTGCGCACTCCGCTCGCCGGAATCCGCGCCATGGCCGAAGCTCTCTCCGACGGCGTCGTCGCCGCACCCGTCGAGGTCCGCGACTACGGCGGCCGCATCGGCGGGGAAGCGATGCGGCTCAACGCGATGGTGGAGGACCTCTTCGAGCTGTCGAAGATCACCGCCGGGGCGCTGAAGCTCACGATGAGGCCCGTCGCGCTCCGAGAGGTGGTCGAGGAGGCGGTCAGCGCGTCCCACCCCGCCGCCTCGCGCAAGGGCGTGCGCCTGGTCGCTGAGCCCGGCTCGTCGCCCGTCGTGCAGGGCAGCACTCCGGAGCTCTCGCGCGTGTTGCGCAACCTGCTCGCCAACGCCATCCGGCACACGCCGCCCTCCGGCTCCGTGGTCGTGCGCGCCGGGCAGGACGAGCGCGAGGCGTGGCTGTCGGTCGACGACTGCTGCGGCGGAATCCCCGACGCCGAGCTGTCCCGCGTCTTCGAGGTCGCATTCCGCGGCACCCCCGCTCGCACGCCCGACCACGGCCACCAACCGGCTGGGGCGGGCCTCGGCCTGGCCATCGCGCGCGGCTTGGTGGAGGCCCACCGCGGCCGCATCGACGCCCGCAACCACGGCCCCGGCTGCCGCTTCGAACTCCGCATCCCCCTCCGCGCACCCTCCCGCACAGTTGTCTAAGGAACCCGTTTCGTACCGGTAACGGGAAAGAGAGCGCTCCCATTTCCCGCCTCCGGTACGAAACGGGTCGGTCGGACTCGGTGGACGTTGAGGGGCCGTGCGCGTGGAGGGGCCGTGCGGGTGTGGAGGGTCAGGGGCGGAGGGGCGCGCTGGCGAAGGCGCGGACGCCGGTGGTGAACGGGGTGCGGGCGCGGTAGCCGAGCACGCGGGCGGCCTTGGCGGGGTCGGCCACGACGTGCCGGACGTCGCCGGGGCGCGCGCCGCCGATGACGTCGGGCATGGGGCCGCCGTGGGCGCGCGCCAACTCGGTGGCAAGCTCGCCGACGGTGTGGGGCTCGCCGGAGCACACGTTCACGGCCTCAAGGGCACCAGCGGGCGGAGCGGCTTCCAGAGCGAGCACGTTGGCCAAGGCCACGTCCGACACGTGCACGAAGTCACGGCGCTGCAAGCCGTCTTCCATCAGCCGAGGAGCCTCGCCGCGCTCAAGGGACGAGCGGAACATCGACGCCACGCCCGCGTACGGGGTGTTCCGAGGCATGCGCGGGCCGTAAACGTTGTGGTAGCGCAAAGCCCACACCCCGCCGCCGGTCTGCCGAGCCCACGCGGACGCAAGGTGCTCCTGGGCCAACTTCGTTGCCGCATAAGTACTTCGCGGGTCGAGCGGAGCGTCCTCGGCGATCAGCTCGGAGCGCAGCGCGCCACCGCACTCCGGGCACGGCGGCTCGAACAACCCGGCCGAGATGTCGGAGAACCGGCGCGGAGCGGGGCGGACCACGCCGTGCGAAGGACAGCTGTAGCGACCCTCGCCGTACACCACCATGGACGACGCGAGCACGAGCCGCTTCACGCCAGCGCGGTGCATCTCGGCGAGCAGCACGGCGGTACCGAAGTCGTTGTGCAGCGCGTAATCCGGAGCGTCGGTGGGATCGACGCCGTGGCCGACCATGGCGGCCTGGTGACAGACAGCGTCCACAGTGGACAGAAGTCGGGCGAGGAGGTCGGTGTCGCGGATGTCGCCGCGTTCCAACTGATCGAGGGAAACCCACGGGGGAACGGAGTTGTGGGCAACTGGCAGGAACACGTCCAACAGGACGGGCTCATGTCCTTGCGCCACAAGGGCGTCGGCGATGTGGGAGCCGATGAAGCCGGCTCCGCCGGTCACGAGTACGCGCACACCGCCGACGCTAGGACCTCACGGAGGGCTTGTCGCCCCGTCGGGACCCGCCGTCACAGAACCGTCAGATTCAGGAGTCCACCAGCTCTACGAGTTCGCCGCGGCGAGCACCTGCGCGACGGACGGGTTGACCAACGACTTGTCGCCGACGAACACGGTGGGAACGACCTCGTTGCCGTTGGCGACCGAGCGCACGCGCGCCGCCGCCTCGGGGTCCTCCCAAATGTTGACCTCCTGCACGGTCAGGTCGGTCTTGGCCAGCCCGGACCGCAACGACGAGCAGAAGCCGCAGCCGGGCCGCCAGTAGAACTCCACGATCGCACTCATGGCTCCAGTATGACGAGGTCCCTGCCGTCGGAGGTGCGCACCACGTACCGAGCGATGTCGGCGCGCTGCAACGCGACCATCCCGTTGGCCACCAGCGGCTTTGGCTGGCTGGGCACGCCGTAGCCGTAGGGCGGCACGGTCCAGTCCATCATCGTGCGCGTCTCACCGGACTTGGTCACCGCGTACAACCCGCACGACAGCGGGCCGGTCACCCCGCCCAGCTCCAGGTGCACGCCTGTGCCCCACGGCACACCGTCGACGGTGAGGTTGGCCCAGACATCGCCCTTGCGCGCGCTCAGCGCGGAGGTGGTCGTGTACTCCGACCACTGATCGGCGCTGAGCACGCTCCACGTGACCAGCGGCCCGGCCACGATCAGCACGACGGCGGCCGCGGCGGCGACCAACCAGGAGCGCTTGCGCTTGCGCCGCTCCCGGCCGACCCGGTCCAGCAACCCGGTCAGCACGTTGTCCTTCGGGACGCTTACCTGGTCGAGCAGGTCAGGCAGCGGTGCGAAGGACTTCAGCTCGCCCTGGCACTCGGCGCAGTCCATCAGGTGCGCCTCGAACGCCTCGGACTCCGTCTCGGAGAGCGCGCCCAGGACGTAAGCGCCCAGGTCGGTGTGTTCCACCAGCGGCCTCATTGGGTGACTCCTCGGTCGTCGAGGGCTCGACGGAGCGCTCGCAGGGCGTAGAAGACCCGCGACTTCACCGTCCCTGCCGGGATTCCGAGGAGTTCGGCTGCCTCGTTGACGCTACGGCCCTGCAGGTGGGTGTGCACCAGCACGTCCCGGTGTTCCTGGCTGAGCGCGGACATGGCCTCCTCGACGACCATCGCGGCCAGCGACGCCTCGGTCCGATCGGGCACCTGGACCCGGTCCAGCGGCGCGGGGTCGACCTCCTGCGGACGCGCGCCCCGGCTGCGCCGCGCGTCGATCACGATCCGCCGCGCGACCGTGAACAACCACGCCCGCAACAGGTCCGGATCTCGCTCCAGCCGCTCCGCGTGCTTCCACGCGCGCACCAGCGTCTCCTGCACGACGTCCTCTGCCCAGTGCCGGTCGCCGCCGGTCAGCCGCAGGGCATGACCCAGCAACTGCCCGCCGAAGCGCTGGTAGAGGGTGGTGACCAGCTCGGTGTCGGCGGCGGGCGGCACGGTGTGACGGCCGGACCGTGCCCGGCCTGCTCGGGTGAACCGGCTCAGCGCCATTCGGACATTCTTGACCGTTGTGCCCCGGAAGGTCTAACCCGGCCGTGCCGTTTTCCTGAACCGGCTGCACCCGGACGGATCTGCGTATCGTTGGCCGCGTGCGAATGGACGGAACATGAACGCCCCGTACGGTCGCCCCGCGCACAACCAGGGCGGCTACTACGACGATCGGAGGCAGGCCCCCGTGCAGCGCCCCCGTCGTCGCAAGGTGCGGATCGGCCGAATCGTGCTGGTCGTGCTGCTGGTGCTCGTGGTGGGACTCGTGAGCACGTGGATCTACGTCGACACCACGCTCAACCGGACGACAGCGCTGCCCGAGTACTCCGGGCGGCCCGCTGAGACACCCGGGACGACGTGGCTGGTCGTCGGCTCCGACAGCCGGGACGGGCTGTCCGAGGAGGACCGCGAGGAGCTGGCCACGGGCGGCGCCGCGGGCAAGCGCACCGACACGATGATGTTGGTGCACCTGCCGTCCAGCAGCGCCAAGCCGACGCTGATCAGCCTGCCGCGCGACTCCTACGTCTCGATCCCCGGCAAGCGCAAGCAGAAGCTCAACGCCGCCTTCGCCATGGGCGGCCCGCAGCTGCTCGTGCGCACCATCGAGGGCGAGACCGGGTTGCGCATCGACCGCTACGCCGAGATCGGCTTCGGCGGGTTCGTCGGCATCGTCGACTCCCTCGGCGGCGTGGACATGTGCATCGACAAGGCGATGAACGACCCCAAGGCCGGGCTCGACCTCCAGCCGGGCTGCCAGGAGCTGACCGGAGCGCAGGCGCTGGGCTACGTCCGCACCAGGGCCTCCGCCCGCGCCGACCTCGACCGCGTCGAGCGGCAGCGCGCGTTCATGTCCGCGGTCATGGACAAGGCGACCGGCCTGGGCACGGTGCTCAACCCGTTCCGGGTGTTCCCGCTGCTCACCGACGTGCCCAAGGCGATGATCGTCAACGACGACGACCACCTGCACAACCTCGCCGGGCTGGCGTGGGGGCTGCGCGGGGCGGGCACCGGCTCCGTGGTGACCACGACCGTGCCGATCGCCCGCACCGGCAACGTCGCCGGGGTCGGCTCCACCGTCCAGTGGGACAAGACCAAGGCGGGCCAGCTCTTCGACGCGCTCAAGCGCGACGTCGACGTGCCGTCCTCGGTGATCGTCGCCGGCTGACACGCGAAAAGGGGCCCCGGGATGATCCCGGGGCCCCTTCTGCTGTCCGGGTCAGGCGGGCTGGCGGCTCTTGGAGCCCGCCACCGTGATGACGCCGACGGCGGCGATGCAGACCTGGACCGCGAGCTCGGCCAGGAACGGCAGCGTGAAGAAGAACCAGCCGAAGACGGTCGCGAGCGCGGTGCCGAGCAGAGCGGCGACGACACCGACCACGACGGTGGTCAGCGCCGAGACCTTCTGCTCGCCAGGAACGATCAACCGGCCGAGCGCGCCGACGATGGCGCCGACCAGGATGGCACTGAAGAACCCGGTGATGGCCACGTGTTGTGTCCTCTCCTCTCCGCCGAAGTCGGCGGCTTGGTGATGACACAACTCTGCCCACGCGGGCGCTCGCGCGAATCGGGTCTCAGCCCTGAACTTGCCGCCCGGAGTCCCCTAGGGGCGCGATGCCCCCGCGCAGCGTCAGCATCACCGCGCGCACGGCCTCGGCCCGCGCCAGCGTGCCCTCCAGCGCGGCCACCCACGCGGCGTTGACCAGGGCGTCCGTCACCTGGAGCAGCCACTCCACCGGCAGGTCGTCGCGCAGAACGCCCTCGTCCTGCCCGCGCCGCAGCAGCTCGACGAACGGGGCGAGCGCGGCGTTGTCGTCGCTGGTGAGCTTGGTGTCGCTGTCCAGCTCGTGCTCGTGCAGCAGGAAGTAGTAGCGCTCGCCCATCGCCACGAAGTCGTGCACGACCCGCTCGATCGCGCTCCACGTCGAGCCCTGCGCCAGGTCGGCGCGCGCCAGCACCTCGCCGGTCTCGCGCACCACCTCGTAGGCCAGCCCCCGCACCAGCGCGGCGCGGTCGGGGAAGTAGCGGTGCAGCGTCGTGCGCCCCACCCCGGCCTCTCGCGAGACCACCGACAGCGACGCCGCGCGGTCCTTGGCGAAGACCTGGGCCGCCGCTTCGAGGATCGCGCGCCGGGTGCGGGCACGGACCCCGGTCTCCTTCTCCTCTGGCACGGCGAGCACCTTACCGACCGCGCCGAACCGTCCTCAGTGGATGATCAGCCCGGCAGGTAGGTGCCGAAGGACCAGAGGTTGCCCTCCTGGTCGCGCGCGGTGTACTCGCGGGAGCCGTGATCGGTGTCGGCGAGGTCGCGCTCGACCCGGGCTCCGGCGGCGACGGCCTTGGCGAAGTGCGCGTCCGGATCGGCGACGGTGAGGTAGAGCCACGCCGCGCCGGTGCTCCGCTCCGACGTGCCGATCATGATGATGTTGTCCTGCCAGCCCAGTTCCGCGTGCCGCACCACGCCGTCGGAGTCGGCGTAGACGGCGCGCTCGGTCAGGCCGAACGCGCTGACCAGCCAGGGAATGGCGGCTGCGGCGTCGCGGTAGCGCAGGCTGGGGAAGACTGACTGCGTCGTCATGCCTGCTGTCTACCCGCCACCACTGACACTCGCGAGCGGAACGGCCTTCCGGCGATTACGGTCCGCCTGTGGCGGAACTCATGGTGATCATCGGGTTGATGCTGGCGACCGTTCTGCTCGTCGGCGTCGGCGAGCGCGTCCGGCTGCCGTACCCGGTGCTGGTGACCCTGTTGGGCATCGCGGTCGCGCTCGTGCCGGGGCTCCCGGTGCTCGTGGTCCCGCCCGAGCTGATCCTGCCGTTGTTCCTGCCGCCGCTGCTCTACGCGACCGCGCAGCGCACGTCGTGGTCGATGTTCAAGGTGCGGTGGCGCAGCATCCTGTTGCTGGCGTTGGTGTTGGTGCTGATCACGATTGCCGCGGTCGCGTTCACCGCGTGGTTGCTGGTCCCCGGCATCACGCTCGCGGCGGCGGTGGCGCTCGGTGCTTTGGCGGCTCCGCCCGATCCCGTTGCGGCAGAGGCGGTCGCGGGCCCGTTGCGCATGCCGCGCCGCCTCGTCGCCGTGCTCCAGAGCGAGGGCTTGTTCAACGACGCCGTCGCGCTCGTGGTCTACCAGCTCGCGGTCGCCGCAGCGGTCACCGGCTCGTACTCGCCGTGGACCGGGTTGCTGCGCTTCGCCTACGCGGCGCCCGCCGCCGTCGCGCTCGGGCTCGCGCTGGGGTGGTTGGCGCGGTGGACGTTGGCGCGCATCGCCGAGCCGACCGCGCGCAGCGGCTTGACCCTGGTGATCCCGTTCGCCGCCTACCTGATCGCCGAGGAGCTGCACGCTTCCGGAGTGCTCGCCGTCGTCACCGTCGCGCTCTACATCGGGCACACCGTCGAGGAGTCCGACGTGCACGGGCGCCTCAGCGGCGGCGCGTTCTGGGAGGTCGTCGAACTCCTCGTGACCGGCGTGGCGTTCGGGCTGATCGGCTTGGAGCTGCGCGAGGTCCTCGCCGCGAACGAGGGGCGGCTGTGGGAGATCGCCGGTCGCGCCGCGCTGGTCTGCGTCGTCGTGATCGTCGTGCGCACGCTGTGGTTGGGCGCGGGCGCGTGGCTCATCGGCCGCTCCGGCGACCCCGAGCGCGCTCCGCGCAACTGGCGCGAAGGGCTCGTGCTGTCGTGGTGCGGGATGCGCGGGCTCGCGACCCTGGCCCTGGCGCTCGCGATCCCGCCGGAGTTCCCCGCGCGCTCCGAGCTGCTGCTGATCGCCTTCGCCGTCATCGTCGTGACGATGGTGCTGCCCGGCCTGACCCTGCCCGCGCTGGTGAAACTGCTTGGCGTGCAAGCGGAATCCGACGCCGAGCAGGCCGCTGACGAGGCTTTGGCGAAGCGCGCGCACAAGGCCGGGCTGCGGCGGCTCAAGGACCTGGACGCCGTTCGGGACCTCCCCGAGGACATGATCGAGAAGATCCAGGCCAAGCAGAAGGGCCTGCTCGCGGCGTTGTACGCGGATCGCGAGCCGGAGAACCACGAGGAGGAGCAGGCTCAGCGCATCCGCACCGTGCAACTGTTCCGCGAGATCCACACCGAAGTCCTCGCCGCGGCCCGCCGCGAGATCCTCGCCGCCCGCACCGAACCCGGAGCCGACCCCCAGGCCGTCGACCGCGTCCTCCGCCGCCTCGACCTCCGCAGCGCCCAACTCCACTGACCCGCCAATGCCGCGTTTGGTCCGGTGAACGTGCTGAACGAGTCATTCAGCACGCCCAACCACCTCAATGACTCGTTCAGCACGTTCAACCACATGAACGAGTCATTGAGGTGGTTGGCGGTGGGGGCAGCGAACGGCTTGGTTGACGCGTTGAGGGCGCTGAACGGGTCGTTTGGTGCGTTCAACGCACTGAAGGGGTCGTTCAGGGCTTAAGCGGCGCGGGGGAGGGTGCGGCGTAGGCGGGTGAAGGTCTTGGTGTGGTTGAAGGCGAAGACGCCGACGTCGAGGTTTTCGCGGCGCCAGAGGGCCACGAAGGAGCTGTCCTCGACGCTGCCCTCGACGACCTCGACCTTGTCGGTGGGGAGGACGCGCCCGGCGAACTGGATGCGGACGCCGTACTGGTCGGACCAGAAGTAGGGGACTTCGGCGCACGATTCGACGAGCGAGCCGGCGAGCAGGTTGCGGACGGCGACGCGGGGTTGGCGGGTGGCGTTGGTCCAGTGCTCGACGCGGTGCCCGGCGACCGAAGCGACATCGCCGACAGCGACAACGTTGGGCAGTCCGGCGCGGCATCCGGGATCGCAGAGGACGCCGTTGCCCAGGGCCACCCCGGAGTCTTGCAGCCACGAGGTCGTCGGGATGACGCCGACACCGACGACGACCACGTCGGCCTCGACGGCGCTGCCGTCGCTGAGCAGCACCTCGCGGACGCGGTGGTCCCCGCTGAGCCCGACGACGCCGGTGCCGCACAGCAGGCGCACGCCGTGGTCGGTGTGCAGCGCAGCGCACGCGGAGGCAATCTCATCGCCCAAGCCGGGCAAGGGTTTCGGAGCGGCTTCGAGGACCGTGACGTCCAGGCCGCGCGCGGCGCACGTGGAAGCGACCTCGGCACCGATGAAGCCCGCGCCGACCACGACCACCCGCTCAGCGCGGTCGAGATCAGCGCGGAGGGCGAGCGCGTCCTCGATCGTCCGGAGGGTGTGCACACCGTTGAGGTTTCCTTGCCCAGCAAGCATTCTCGGCCGAGCCCCGGTGGCGATGACCACGCCGTCGGTGCGCACGGTTCCGTTGTCGAGCACCACCTCACCCGCCGCGAGGTCGAGCCCGCTCGCGTGCACGCCGAGCAGCCACTCCGCTTCGAGCGAGCACCGCTCGGCGGCGTCGGTCAGCGCGAGATCGGCCTCCTCGGCGCGGCCGAGCAGGAAGTCCTTGGACAGCGGCGGCCGGTCGTAGGGCTGGTGCGGCTCCTCGCCGACGATCACCAGACGCCCGTCGAAGCCCTGGGCGCGCAGCTCGCGAGCGGCGGAGAGACCGGCGAGCGAAGCGCCCACCACGGTGATCGTTTTCAAGCCACGTCCTGTGCGGCCTCGTGCAGCCAGATGACACCGTCGACAACACTCACTTGGTGGGTTCGCACGGGCCGCTTCGCAGGTAGACAGGTGGGCAGCCCGGTGCGCAGGTCGAAGGAGGCGGCGTGCAGCGGGCACTCCACGAAGCAGCCCTCCAGCCAGCCCTCGGACAGCGACGCGTCCTGGTGCGAGCACGTGTCGTCGATCGCGTAGATCGCCCCGTCCGCGTTGAACACCGCGACGGGCACGGGGCCCTCGACGCGGATCGACTCGCCGGGCGGGAGCTGGGAGAGGTCGCAGACGCGCAACATCGGCACTCCTTGTTGCGAATGATGAGATCTGATGTGCTGTGCGCAACAGGGTGCGGCCGAAGCCGCTGAGGCGTCAAGAGCCCCGTCTGGAGCAGTGCGGTCACGCACGGCTACGGTGGACGGCATGGTCAACGGAGCCGGAACGGGCCGCAGCGGCGCGAACTCTGTGCAGTCCGTCGACCGAGCGGTCAGCGTCCTGGAGATCCTGGCCAAGCACGGCGAGGCCGGGGTGACCGAGGTGGCCGCCGAACTGGGCGTGCACAAGTCGACCGCGTTCCGGCTGCTCGGCGTGCTTGAACACCGGGGACTGGTCGAACAGGCCGTTGACCGTGGCAAGTACCGGCTCGGCGTAGGCATCGTCCGGCTGGCCGGGGCGACCGCGGCGCGGCTGGACCTCTCCCAGGAGACGCGCCCGGTGTGCGAGCAGCTCGCCGCCGAGCTCGGCGAGACCGTGAACGTCGCCATCGCCGACCACGACGCCGCCGTCAACGTCGCGCAGGTCCGCGGTTCCGCCGCCGTGACCAGCCACAACTGGGTCGGCAGGCGGACGCCGCTGCACGCGACCTCCAGCGGCAAGATCCTGCTGGCCTTTCTCGCGCCGGAGCAGTTGCGCGTCGCGCTCTCCCGCCCGCTCGCCAGGTTCACCGACAACACCGTGACCTCGACGAAGTCGCTGCGCGAACAGCTCGTGCGGGTCCGCGACACCGGCTGCGCCTTCTCCGTCGAGGAGCTGGAGATCGGCCTGAACGCGGCCGCCGCCCCGGTTCGCTCCTACGACGGAACGGTCGTCGGCGCGATCAGCGTGTCCGGCCCCGCCTACCGGCTGACCGCGCAACGCCTCGCCGAGATCACCGAGCAGGTCGTGCGGGCGGGCGTCGAGGCGTCACGCCGAATGGGTTTCAACTGACGCTGCTCCAAGCGCATTAAGGCGAACACGCGGGGCTTGACACTGCCCTGAGCGCGCCCTCATGGTGTCTCCAATTCCACAACACCGTGCGCCATGCGCAACAACCATCACCTCTCTTCAATCGCGCACGCGTGCGCGATGCCCACTTCGCTCGTGCTTCAAACCTCGGACATCCGCACGGATCGGAGACAGCCAGTGCCGCAGGAGGTTCGCGCCGTCGTGGCGCGTGAGCGCAACGCCCCGGTCGAGGTCGAGACGATCGTCGTCCCGGACCCCGGTCCCGGTGAGGCGGTGGTGAAGGTGCTGGCCTGCGGGGTCTGCCACACCGACCTGCACTACCGGCAGGGCGGGATCAACGACGAGTTCCCGTTCCTGCTCGGGCACGAGGCTGCCGGGCTGGTCGAGTCGGTCGGCCCGGACGTCACCGACCTGAAGCCGGGCGACTACGTGGTGATCGCCTGGCGCGCGCCGTGCGGGGGGTGTCGCTCCTGTCGGCGCGGGCGGCCCTGGTACTGCTTCGACAGCCGCAACGCCGCGCAGCCGATGACGCTGCTCGACGGCACGCCGCTGAGCCCCGCGCTGGGAATCGGCGCCTTCGCCGAGAAAACGCTCGTCCACAGTGGACAGTGCGTGAAGGTGGACCCGGCGGCCAGGCCCGAAGCCGCCGGGCTGATCGGCTGCGGGGTGATGGCCGGGTTCGGCGCGGCGGTCAACACCGGCGCGGTCGGCATGGGCGACGCGGTCGCGGTGATCGGCTGTGGCGGGGTCGGCAACGCCGCGATCGCCGGAGCCGCCGTCGCCGGGGCGCGGCTGATCGCTGCCGTGGACATCGACGACGCGAAGCTCGACGCCGCAACGCGTTTCGGCGCGACGCACACGATCAACTCGCGCGATGCCGACCCGGTCGCGGCGGTGCGCGAGCTGACCGGCGGCAACGGCGCGGACGTGGTGATCGAGGCAGTCGGCATCGCCGAGACCTACCGGCAGGCCTTCTACATGCGCGATCACGCGGGCACGGTCGTCCAGGTCGGCGTGCCGACACCGGAGCTGAAGATCGAGCTGCCGCTGATCGACCTGTTCTCCCGTGGCGGCGCGCTGAAGTCCAGCTGGTACGGGGACTGCTTGCCCAGCAGGGACTTCCCGCTGCTGGTGGACCTCTACCTCAGCGGGAAGCTCGACCTCGACGGCTTCGTCACCGAGACGATCGGGCTGGACGAGGTGGAGGACGCGTTCGAGCGCATGCACTCCGGCAAGGTCCTGCGCTCGGTGGTGGTGTTCTGATGCCCGCCAAGGTGTCCGCCAAGGTGATCGTCATCGGCGCCGGGATCGTCGGCTGCTCGCTGGCCGACGAGCTGACCGAGCGCGGCTGGACCGATGTGACCGTGCTCGACCAGGGGCCGCTGTTCGCCACGGGCGGCTCCAGTTCGCACGCGCCCGGCCTGGTGTTCCAGACCAACCCGTCCAAGACCATGACGACCTTCGCCTCCTACACCGTGCAGAAGTTCTGCGCGTTGGACGGCGCCTTCAACCAGGTCGGCGGGCTTGAGGTCGCCACGACACCGAAGCGCTTGGCGGAGCTGGAAAGACGGCACGGGTTCGCCAGCGCGTGGGGCGTGCGGGGCGACCTGCTGAGCCCGCAGGAGTGCGTCGAGCTGTGGCCCTTGCTGGACAAGGACATGGTGCTCGGCGGCTTCCACACGCCCGACGACGGCTTGGCGAAGGCCGTGCGCGCTGGTGAGGCTCAGGCACAGCGGGCGATGGCGCGCGGCGCGGTGTTCCACGGCAACCAGCCGGTCGTCGAGATCTTGCAGGAGAACGGCCGCGTGGTCGGGGTTCGCACCGAGCACGACACGTTCGCGGCGGACGTCGTCGTGTCGGCGGCGGGCTTCTGGGGTCAGCGCGTCGGCGCAATGGTCGGCATGACCGTGCCGCTGATTCCCCTTGCGCACCAGTACGTCCGCACGAGCCGACTGTCCGAGCTGGACGATTCGCGCGAAGCCGGTCGGCCGATCCTGCGGCACCAGGACCGCGACCTGTACTTCCGCGAGCACCACGACCGGCTCGGCGTCGGCTCCTACGCGCACCGCCCGATGCCGGTCGATCTCGACGACCTGCGCGACGACGGTCCGATGCCGTCGATGCTGGAGTTCACCGAAGCCGACTTCGCCGAGCCCTGGCAGGACTGCCGGAACCTGCTGCCAGCGCTGGGCGACGCGAAGGTGGAGGAGGGCTTCAACGGGATCTTCTCGTTCACTCCGGACGGCTTCCCGCTGCTCGGGGAATCCCGCGAGGTCAAGGGTTTCTGGCTGGCCGAGGCCGTGTGGGTGACGCACTCCGCCGGGGTGGCGCGGGCGGTCGCGGAGTGGATCGTCGACGGTCAGTCCACTGTGGAGCTTCACGAGTGCGACGTGCACCGCTTCGAGGACGTGCAGCTCGCGCCGGACTACATCGCCGAGCGCGGCTGCCAGAACTTCGTCGAGGTCTACGACATCCTGCACCCGTTGCAGCCCATGGAATCACCGCGCCCGCTGCGGGTGAGCCCGTTCTACCAGCGGCAGCGCGAGCTCGGCGCGGTGTTCCTCGAAGCGACTGGCTGGGAGCGCCCGCACTGGTTCGAGTCGAACGCGCACCTCGCCGAAGGGCTTGACCTCCCGGAGCGCGACGAGTGGTCGGCGCGCTTCTGGTCGCCGATCGCCGCCGCCGAGGCGAGGCACACCAGGGAGAAGGTCGCGCTGTACGACATGACTCCCTTGAAGCGCCTCGAAGTCGCGGGGCCGGGCGCGCTGGACTTCCTCCAGCGGATGACCACCAACAACCTCGCGAAGAAGCCGGGCGCGGTCACCTACACCCTGCTGCTCGACCACACCGGCGGAGTGCGCAGCGACCTCACCGTCGCTCGGCTGGCCAAGGACCGTTTCCAGGTCGGCGCCAACGGAAACCTGGACCTGGACTGGCTGACCCGCCACCTCCCGGACGACGGCTCGGTGCAGATCCGCGACATCACCGCCGGGACGTGCTGCATCGGCCTGTGGGGTCCGCTCGCGCGCGATCTTGTCCAGCCGTTGACGCAGGAAGATTTCTCCCACAAGGGCTTCGGCTACTTCAAGGCGAAGCGCGCCTATCTCAAGAACATCCCCGTCACCGCGATGCGACTGTCCTATGTGGGCGAACTCGGATGGGAGCTGTACACCACCGCAGACCTCGGCCAGCGCCTGTGGGACGTGCTGTGGGAAGCCGGTCAGGAGCACGGCGTGATCGCCGCTGGACGCAGTGCCTTCAACAGCCTGCGCCTCGAAAAAGGTTACCGCGCTTGGGGAACCGACATGACGCCGGAGCACGATCCGTACGCGGCCGGTCTCGGTTTCGCGGTGCGGATGGACTCCGGCGACTTCCTCGGCAGGGACGCGCTGCGCGATGCCCCGGAGCAACGGCTCGCGTGCTTGACCCTGGACGCGCGCGAACACGTTGCGCTGGGCAAAGAACCCGTGTACAGCAACGGCGAAGTCGTCGGCTACGTGACGAGCGCAGCGTACGGCTACACGATCGACAAGCCGATTGCGTACGCGTGGTTGCCGTCAGCGCTCGCCGAGCCGGGCGCGCGCGTGGAGATCGGCTACTTCGGCCACCGCTATCCCGCGACCGTGGCGGCCGAGCCCCTGTTCGACCCGGAGATGACCCGTATCCGCCGCTGACCCGTCGGAGGAACGATGTATGACGTCATTGTCGTTGGCCTGGGCGGAATGGGCAGCGCCGCCGCGCACCACCTGGCGGACAGGGGAGCGCGCGTGCTCGGCCTGGAGCGGTTCGGCCCCGCGCACAACAAGGGCTCCAGTCATGGTGGCTCGCGGATCGTTCGGCAGTCCTACTTCGAAGACCCCGCCTACGTTCCGTTGCTGCTGCGCGCATACGAGCTGTGGCAGAAGCTCGAACGCGACACCGGCCGCGAGATCCTGTCGCTCACCGGTGGCGTGATGGTCGGCCCACCGACGAGCAGAACCGTTGCGGGAAGCCGACTCTCAGCGGAGAAGTGGGACCTTCCGCACGAAATGCTGGACGCGATGGAGGTGCGCAGGAGGTTCCCGACGCTGAACCCGCTGCCGGACGAGGTCGCGCTGTTCGAGGAGCGCGCGGGCTTCGTCCGTCCGGAAGAGACGGTCACGGCGCACCTCCAGCTGGCCGCCGCGAAGGCGGACATCCGTTTCGAAGAGCCGATGCTGCGCTTCGAGTCCACTTCGGACGGTGTGCGGGTGATCACCGCGAAGGGGACCTACGAAGCCGGGGAACTCGTGATCTGCCCGGGTGCTTGGGCGCCGGAGTTGCTGGCGGATCTCAACGTCCCGTTCGCCATCGAGCGCCAGATCCAGTACTGGTTCGAGCCGACCGGCGGTGTCGAGCGCTTCGACCTGAGCCGTCATCCCATCTACATCTGGGAGGACGCCGCCGGAGTGCAGGTCTACGGATTCCCCGCGCACGACGGGCCTTCCGGTGGTGCGAAGGTGGCGTTCTTCCGCAAGGGCGTGCTGTGCACACCGGAGACGATCGACCGCAACGTGCACCAACACGAGATCGACGCGATGGCCGGGCAGATGGCGAGGTGCATCCCCGAGCTGCCGGGCCGATTCCTCCGCGCCGCCACGTGCATGTACACGACCACGCCCGACGAGCACTTCGTGATCGCCCGCCACCCCGAGCACGAGCGCGTCACCGTCGCGTGCGGGTTCTCCGGGCACGGCTTCAAGTTCGTCCCCGTCGTCGGCGAGATCCTGGCCGACCTGGCCCTCACCGGCCGCACTGAGCACCCGATCGCGCTGTTCGACCCTTGCAGGAGCTTCGCATGACCACTGTTGGACTGCCGCCGTCTCTGATCCCGACCCTGCCAGGCAGCGATTACACAGATCCGGAGAACTTCCGCCGCGAGCAGGAGCGGATCTTCGAGCGCATGTGGTTCTGCGCGATCAGGTCCGACGAACTGGCCAAGCCGGGCGCCTTCCGCACTGTCCAAATCGGACGGGAGAGCGTGATGATCACGCGCAACCGCACGGGTGGTCTGCGCGCGTTCCTCAACATCTGCCGCCATCGCGGCGCGAAGCTGTGCGTCGAGGAGGCCGGCGAGGTGCGGCGCAACTTCCAGTGCCCGTACCACGCGTGGACCTACGACCTGGACGGCAAGCTGATCGCGGCGCCGAACCTGACGAAGATGCCCGACATCGACCGCACGACCTACGGCCTGGTCGGCGTGCACGTGCGCGAGTGGCTGGGCTACGTGTGGGTGTGCCTCGCCGAGGAGCCGCCGTCGTTCGAGGACACCGTGCTGCGCGAGGTCGTCGACCGGCTCGGCGACGCGGAATCACTCGACCGCTACTCGGTGGACGAGCTGACGCTGGGGCGGCGGATCACCTATGACGTCAAGGCGAACTGGAAGCTGATCGTCGAGAACTTCATGGAGTGCTACCACTGCGCGACGATCCACCCCGAGCTGACCGAGGTGCTGCCGGAGTTCGCCGACGGCTACGCCGCGCAGTACTACGTCGGCCACGGCGCGGAGTTCGCCGAGGAGGCCAAGGGGTTCACCGTCGACGGCAGCGAGGGTTTCGAGCGGCTGCCCGGGATCGCCGACGACCAGGACCGCCGCTACTACGCGATCACCATCAAGCCGCAGGTGTTCGTCAACATGGTTCCTGACCACGTGATTGTGCACAGGATGTTCCCGCTCGCCGCGGACCGGACGGTGGTGGAGTGCGACTGGCTGTACTCGCCGGAGGTCGTGCGCGAGGGCCGCGATGTCTCGCGCTCGGTCGAGTTGTTCCACCGGGTGAACCAGCAGGACTTCGACGCCTGTGAGCGGTGCCAGCCCGCGATGGACTCGCGCGCCTACCGCTCCGGCGGCGTTCTGGTGCCCAGCGAGCACCACATCGGCGAGTTCCACAAGTGGGTGGTCGAGCAGACGGCTGACAACCGATAGTCGCCCCCGTTCGGCCGGGGGCGGGTGTCGGAGGGGTGGGCTAGGGTCGGATTCACTCCGACGAAGGGGACCTCCGATGCCCGAGCTGTACATCGGCGGCAGGTGGGAGTCGGCTCGCGCCGGAGGGCGGCGCGAGATCCGATGCCCGGCCGACGGCGCTGTTGTGTCCACTGTGGACGAAGCGACCCGCGCGGACACCGAAGCCGCGATCGCCGCCGCCAGAACGGCTTTCGACACAGGGCCCTGGCCGAGGACGTCCGCCGCCGAGCGCGCCGCGCTGGTGCTGAAGGTCGCCGACCTGCTCCAGCGCGACAAGGCGGAGTTCGCCCGCGCGGAATCGCTGGACACCGGCAAACGCCTGGTGGAGAGCGAGTACGACGTCGACGACGTGACGGCCTGCTTCCGCTACTTCGCGTCGCAGGTCGGCGCGGAGGCGGGACGCGTGGTCGACACGGGCAACGCCAACGTGCTCAGCCGGGTCGTGCACGAGCCGGTCGGCGTGTGCGGGCTGATCACGCCGTGGAACTACCCGCTGCTGCAGACCTCGTGGAAGGTCGCGCCCGCGCTCGTGGCGGGGTGCACGTTCGTGCTGAAGCCGAGCGAGCTGACGCCGTCCACCGCGATCTTGCTGATGCGCTTGCTCGACGAGGCCGGACTGCCCGCCGGGGTGGCGAACCTGGTGCTGGGCGCCGGTCCTGCGGCGGGCGCGCCGCTGTCGGAGCACCCGGACGTCGACCTGGTGTCGTTCACCGGCGGCCTCGCGACGGGTCAGCGGATCATGGCATCGGCGGCTGCGACGGTGAAGAAGGTCGCACTGGAGCTGGGCGGCAAGAACCCCAACATCGTCTTCGCGGACGCGGACTTCGAGACGGCCGTCGACTACGCGCTGACCGCGATCTTCCTGCACTCGGGCCAGGTCTGTTCCGCCGGAGCGCGGCTGATCGTCCAGGACGAGCTGCACGACCGCTTCGTCGACGAACTGGTGCGCCGGGCTTCGGCGATCCGGCTCGGCGGGCCGTTCGACGAGAAGGCCGAGACCGGGCCGCTGATCTCCGAGGCGCACCGCGCCAAGGTCGAGGCGTACGTGGCGGCCGGTATTGCCGAGGGAGCGGTGCTGCGCTGCGGCGGAGTCGTTCCAGAAGGACCGGGTTTCTATTACCCGCCAACGATTCTTGACGAGTGCCGGTCGGGGATGTCGGTGCTGCGTGAGGAGTCCTTCGGGCCGGTGCTGACCGTCGAGCGCTTCACCGACGAGGACGACGCGGTGCGGCTCGGCAACGACACCGACTACGGCCTCGCCGGGGCGGTGTGGACCACCGATTCCGGGCGGGCGCAACGGGTCGCGGCGCGGCTGCGGCACGGAACCGTGTGGATCAACGACTACCACCCCTATGTGCCGCAGGCGGAATGGGGCGGTTTCAAGCGCTCGGGCGTCGGGCGTGAACTGGGTCCGAGCGGGCTGGCCGAATACCGGGAGAGCAAGCACGTCTGGCAGAACCTGAACCCGGAACCGCAGCACTGGTTCGCCGGGAGCTGACCTGAGCGGAGGGACCACATGGCGGAGAGTCCGGAGGACACGGGGCTCGCGCAGTTCGGCTACAAGCAGGAACTCAAACGCACACTGGGCATCTTCCACACCTTCGCGGCGGGGATCAGCTACATCTCCATCCTCACCGGGACCTTCCAGCTGTTCTACCTCGGCATGGCGCAGGGCGGCCCCGCGTACTGGTGGTCGTGGCCGATGGTGTTCGTCGGCCAGCTCATGGTGGCGCTGTGCTTCGCCGAGCTGGCCGGCACCTACCCGGTCGCGGGCTCGGTCTACAACTGGACGAAGCGGCTGAGCAACCCGCACGTGGCCTGGCTGGCCGGGTGGATGATGCTCATCGCCTCGATCACCACCATCGCCGCGGTCGCGCTGGCCTACCAGCAGACGCTGCCGCAGATCTCCGCCGTGTTCCAGATCGTCGGCACCGGCGGCAACCCCACCGACTCCGCGACCAACGCGGTCGTGCTCGGCGCGGTGCTGATCCTGTTCACCACGTTGGTCAACGCCTTCGGGGTCAAGCTCATGGCACGCATCAACAGCGCGGGCGTGCTCATCGAGCTGATCGCCGCCGTGCTGCTGATCATCGTGCTGGCGGCCAACATCACCCGCGGCCCGGAGGTGGTCACCGAGACGCACGGCACCGGCGCCGGGCACTCCCTCGGCTACCTCGGCGCGTTCCTGACCGCGGCGCTGGCCTCGGCCTACGTCATGTACGGCTACGACACCGCCGCCTCGCTCGGCGAGGAGTCGCTCAACCCGCGCAAGAACGCGCCGAAGGCGATCCTGCGCGCGCTGATCGCCTCGTTCGTGCTCGGCGGGCTGATCCTGCTGTTCGCGCTGATGGCGGCCAAGGACATCAACGCGCCCGAGCTGACCACGACCGGGCTCCAGTTCATCCTGCTCGACGTGCTCGGCCCGACACTGGGCACGGTGTTCCTGTGGGCCGTGGTCGTCGCGATCACCGTGTGCGTGCTCGCCGTGCAGACCGCGAGCATCCGGATGGCCTTCGCCATGGCCAGGGACAACAACCTGCCAGCCGCTGGGCTGCTGGCCAGGGTGAGTCCGCGCTTCGGCACCCCCGTCGCGCCCGCGGTGATCACCGGGTTGATCGCGGTCTGCGTCCTGGTGGTGAACGTGGGGCAGCCGCAGATCTTCGCGGTGATCACCAGCATCGCGATCATCATGATCTACATCGCGTACCTGATGGTGACCGTGCCGATGCTGCTGGCGCGCCTGCGCGGCCGGTGGCAGCCCGCGGGCTTCTCGTTGGGGCGCTGGGGGATTCCGGTGAACGTGCTGGCGATCCTGTGGGGCACCGGCATGACGCTGAACCTGCTGTGGCCGCGCCAGGAGATCTACAACCCGAGCGAGCCGTTCCACTGGTACCTGAGGTGGGGCGCCGTGCTGTTCGTCGGCGGGGTCGCGCTCGTCGGCTTCACCTACTACTGGTTCGTGCTGCGGCACAAGACCGGCGTGCGGCCTGAGAATGCCTGGTCGGAGGAGGGTTCGTGAACGAGTTCGACTACGTCATCGTCGGGGGCGGCACGGCGGGGTCGGTGCTCGCCGCGCGGCTGTCGGAGGACCCCGACGTCACCGTCTGCCTGCTGGAGGCCGGACCGTCCGATGTGGACGATGAGGCGATCCTGCGCCTCGACCGCTGGATGGCGCTGCTGGAGTCCGGCTACGACTGGGACTACCCGGTCGAGGCGCAGGCCAACGGCAACTCGTTCATGCGCCACGCGCGCGCCAAGGTGCTCGGCGGGTGCTCCTCGCACAACTCGTGCATCGCGTTCTGGGCTCCGGCCGAGGACCTGGACGAGTGGGCCGCCAACGGCTGCACCGGCTGGAGCGCTGCGGAGATCTTCCCGCTGTACCAACGCTTGGAGACCAACGACGGGCCCGGCGAGCACCACGGGCGCTCCGGTCCCGTGCAGATCCGCAGCATCAAGTCCGTCGATCCCTGCGGCGCCGCGCTCCTCGAAGCCTGTGCGGCGACCGGGATTCCGCGCGCGGAGTTCAACTCCGGCACGACCGTGACCAACGGCGCCAACTGGTTCCAGATCAACTCCGACGCCGCGAACAACCGCTCATCGGCCTCGGTCGCCTACCTGCACCCGATCATGGGCACGCGCCCCAACCTCGAAGTGCGCACCGGCGTCCGCGCGAAGAAGCTCGTCATCTCCTCCGGCCGCTGCACCGGCGTCGACTACCTCGCGCCCGACCTGCTGCACACGCTCACCGCCTCCGCGCGCCGCGAGGTCATCGTCAGCTGTGGCGCGATCGAGAGCCCGAAACTGCTGATGCTCTCCGGCATCGGCCCCGCCCAGCACCTCCGCGAGTTCGGCATCGACGTCGTCGTCGACTCCCCGGGCGTCGGCGAGAACTTCCAGGACCACCCCGAGGGCGTGATCCAGTGGGAGGCCAAGCGCCCCATGCCCACCGAATCCACGCAGTGGTGGGAGATCGGCATCTTCACCACCACCAAGGACGGCCTCGACCGGCCCGACCTGATGTTCCACTACGGCTCGGTGCCCTTCGACCTCAACACCGCGCGGCACGGCTATCCGACGACCGAGAACGGCTTCTGCCTCACCCCGAACGTCACCCGGAGCCGATCCCTGGGAACCGTTCGCTTGCAGAGCCCCGATTATCGCGACCGCCCACTGGTCGATCCGCGTTATTTCACGCACGAGCACGACATTCGCGTGATGACGCACGGGTTCCGACTGGCTCGGCGGATCGTCGCGCAGGAGTCGATGTCGCCGTGGGCCGGGGCGGAGTTGGCGCCTGGACCTGATGTGCGGTCGGACGACGAGTTGCTGGACTACATCCGGAAAACGCACAACACCGTGTACCACCCGTCGTCGACCGTGCGGATGGGAGCGGACGCCGGGTCGCCCTTGGACGCGGAGCTGCGGGTGAAGGGCGTGTCAGCGCTGCGGGTGGCTGACGGCTCCGTGATGCCGTTCTTGATCGCTGTGAATCCGTGCATCACGACGATGATGATCGGGGAGAAGTGCGCTGATCTGGTTCGGGGGGTTTAGCGCTTTTTTGGCTGGGGCACGGCTGGGCTTCCTGGTCGGGACGGCTTGGACTTCCAGCTCGCACCGGTACCAGCGTGGGGTCGGCTTGACCTGGGGGCCCCTTGCGCGTGCCCCTGGGCCTTACAGGGGCACGGGTAGTGAACCCGGCCCTCGCGCAAGCGTACGGCACGCGCACCCCAGGTAAAGCCGACCAGTTTCGCTCGCGGCTGAAAGCCGCGTTTTCCCTTAGCCTGCAACGGATTTGACGCCCTCACAGGACTTGCTAAAATTGAGGTATCCAACAGATAAGGAGGTGTGATCATGTTGGATATCGCAGAACTCCAGTCAACATTGATAGATCATCTCCAAGTACAAGACGTCTACCGGCTTTCCGAGGAAGAACACCTCGCGTTCCTGGACGGCCTGGAAACCCTCTCGAACCTTGTGACCGCTGTGAAGACTGACGCGGCGACGCACGCGGAGGAGCGTGGCTTGCACACCTCGCTGGGGTGCCGGAACATCGCGACGTTGTTGCGGTCGCGGTTGAGGATCTCTCCGGCGGAGGCGAAGCGACGCTCCCGCCTGGTGGCCGAGTTGCCTGGCGTGCCCCAGACTCGGGATGCGGTGTATGCGGGTGTGTTGAGTGGTGAGCATGCGTTGATCATTTCCGATGTCATCCAGAACATCCCCGCCGCCGAAGCGGAGTTGGCCGAGAAGACGCTGCTGGACTTCGCCCCCACCCTTACCCCGCAGGAGTTGACCTATGCGGGTAAGCGGTTGCGGTCGCATTTTGATCAGGACGGTGCCTTCAAGGACGAGCAGGAGGGTGTGAAGGCTCGGTCGTGGAAGATGACCAAGAACCAGCACGGCTGGCTGGTCTTCAACGGCTGCCTCCCACCGCTGGAAGGCGCGATGGTCGAAGAGGCATTGCACGCGGTGTCGAAGCCTCGTCCGGTGGGTGGGGAGAAGGACCCGCGCACACCCGAGCAGCGCTACGCCGACGGCTTGTGCGAGCTGATCACGATCGCGATGTCGACCAAGGATCTGCCGATGAGTGGCGGGGTGCGGCCGCAGATGGTCGTCACGATGCGCCTGGACTGGCTGGAAGAGAAAGTTCGGACCGGCTACACCGATTGGGACGGTGAAGCGACGGCGTCGCTGTTGCGGCAACTGTCCTGCGACGCCGAACTCATCCCCGTCGTCCTCAACGGGGAGAGCATCCCCCTCGACTACGGACGCTCCGTCCGCACAGCGCCACCCCCGCTTCGGCGGGCATTGGCGGTGCGGGACAAGGGATGCGCCTTCCCGGGGTGTGATCGGCCACCGGCGTGGACGGAAGCTCACCATGTATTGCACTGGACACGACACCGAGGGCCTACCGATCTCGGGAACATGGTCTTGCTGTGCTCGCACCACCATCACGTGATCCACGAAGAAGGCTGGAAGATCGTCTTCGCCGAGGACGGGCGGCCGGACTTCATCCCGCCACCGTGGGTGGACCCGGAACAGAAACCCCTGCGCAACATCAGAGTCGACCCACGACTCAGGGGATAGAGGCACGCGCGACAACAGTAACGGAGGGTGTATTCGGCATGCGCGTGAAGTGGTGCACGGGCGACAGCGGAGCGTCCACCGAGCCAATGCGTGGAGCGGGGCTGGAACGTAAGGGGCACAACGCAACCGAGGCTTTACCTGGGGTGCGCGTGCCATACGCTCGTCCGCGTGGGCCGGGATTCATCCCGTGCCCGCCCGGCCAATGAGGGCACGCGCAAGGGGCCCCAGGTCAAGCCGACCCCACGCTAGAAGAAGCCCCTGAGGTTGCGTGTTCGCCAGCTGCGGCTCAACGGCGGATGGTGCGATCGAACAGAGGTGGGACAATTACGGGATGTGGTGCTACTTGGTTGATTGATCACGGTGGAGGCTGTCGTGCGCGTGATCAGGCTGGTAGTGGTGGTCGTGCTCGTGTTGGCTGGGCTCGCGGTCCCGGCGGGCGCGGCGGTGCCGTTCCCGCGCATCGACGCGAGCCGGTTCGTCTACGTCCAAGGGCAGACGTTCGCGGTGTACAAGGCGAACATGGACGCGCTGGAGCGGAACGCACAGCTGAAACCCAAGGGGCTCAACGATGTTCTGGCCAGCGCGAACCGCAAGGGGCGGCCGCTGTGCCACGGGACCCACCTCAAGGCCGGGCTCGGGCCGAAGGGGTTCTGCTGGCAGGACGGCGAGGACGACGACACCAACGCGTGGATTCCGCAGGGGCTGACCGGGTCGGGGGACGCCGAGGCCGCAGGGACGGTCGGCGGGAAGCGGATCGTCGCGGCGAGCTGGCACACGCCGGGGGACACCTTCACTCGGGTGTCGTTCCTCGACGAGAAAACATTGTCCTATCGACATGTCTTATTGGTGGAGCCGCACGCGGCCGGGGATTTCAAGGCGATCTCCAGCCACGGGGACGGGTTGTCGTGGTTCGGCAACCACCTCTACCTGGCGCAGGGGAGCGTTCTGCGGGTCTTCGACCTGCGGCACTTCTGGGCGATGGACACCGCGCCCGCGCACGTGGGGCGCAAAGCCGACGGGCGGTTCTCGGCGCGCTACCACGCCTGGGCGCTGCCGCAGATCGGCGCTTACTGGTACCAGGGCGGCGGGTGCGCGGCGGTCAATGGGGACAAACCGTGTTCGGCAAGCCTCTCCTTGGACCGGGGGAACAGTTCCCTGATCGTTGCCGAACACGTCGCCAAGGGCGGAGGCGGACGTGTAATGCGGTGGCCGCTCGATCCGGGCACGGGATTGCTGCGCACTGAGCCGAACGGGTCAATTCGGGCGTTGGAGGCATTTCGCTCGCCGGTCTGGGCGATGCAGGGGGCGGTCTCGCACAACGGCCACCTCGTGGTCTCGGGCGCCTGCGCGCAGCACGCGGGCAAGCCGGTGGACCTGCCGAGCTGCCTGCACGGCGGCGTCGCAGGGCAGAGCATTTCCCAGTTGACCGAGGCGCCCGTCAACAACCAAAACCTGTCCTACTGGCCGGCTACCGGTGAGTTGTGGTTGATGAACGAGCAGCTGCGCGAACGAGTCGTCGCGCGCATCCCCTGGCGGGCTCTCGCGGGTGGGTAAAAATGTGGAGGGGCATGCTTAATCTCCGTGCCCTTCGATTGCTTGAGGAAGATTTTACGTCGTGAGCACGCTCTGGCCAGGATCTTTTCTTGCTTCAGCGCTGGCCGAATGCTGAAGGATCGTCAGCTTGACCTCGCTTTCCCGGGGGTGACCCTAAATGTGCGTTAAGGGTGCGGTGATGCGGGTCACACTCCGATAATCGCGTCATCGGGCGTCTGCTAGCTTTGCCCTCGTTCGATTCCGGGGGTAACTCCCCGAGCGAATCGAAATCATCACGAACTTCATTCCCGCCGGTGATCTGTGCGCCCTGATCGCCGGCCTGCGGGGCGGTCGGCTCAAGTCAGGACCCCCAGCCCGACTTGGGCCGGCCTGCCCTTCCCCTCGGGTGCGCAGTGCTCCCTGGCGAGGAGCCGGAACAAATCCGGCAACCGATAGCGGTCCCCGTCACCGGTGAGCAGCACCCGGGACGCGGCGAGGCTCTCCAGCAGCCGAGCCGCCCTCTCCGAGCTCACTCCGGCGAGCGCCCCAGCGACCGCCGGAGTGATCTCGGAGAAGCCCAGCAGCCCCAGCCGCCGGAACAACCGGCCCGCGTGCGGACCGAGCGCTCGCACGCTGCCCTCCAGCGCCTCCCGCAGGTCCAACCCGCCGTGCCGCAGCTCGGTCAGCCGGTGCGCGTCGTCGGCCAGGCGGTCGGACATCCGCTGCAAAGTCCACTGTGGATGATCGGCGAGCTTGGCGCCGACGATGCGCAGGGCGAGCGGAAGACCCTCGCACAGGAACGCGATGCGCCGCGCCGAGAGCTGTTCGGCGGCCACCCGGCCCCCGCCGATGAGCGCGCCGAGCAGGCTCAGCGACTCCTGCGAGCCCAGGCCGCTCAGCTCGACGCGGTGCGCGCCCGCGAGCCCGGTCAGCCGCCTGCGCGAGGTGACGAGCACGGCGCAGCCACCGGAACCGGGCAGCAGCGGCGCGACGTGGTTCTCATCGGCGACGTTGTCCAGCACGACCAGCGCACGGCGTTCGGCGAGAAGACTGCGGTAGAGCGCGGCGCGCTCGTCCGGGCCGTCCGGGACCTGGGACGAGCCGAGCGCGCGCAGGAAACCGGCCAGAACGTCCATTGTGGACAGTGGATTGTCCTTGCCCGAACGGAAGTCAGCGTAGAGCTGGCCGTCGCGGAACTCGGAGCGGAGCCGGTGGCCGACGCGCACGGCGAGCGCGGACTTGCCGGTCCCGGGCGCGCCGGTGACCACCGCGACGGCGGGTGCGTAGCCGGAGGGCGAGCCGTCGAGCGCCGCGCACAGCTGATCGGCCTCGGCGACGCGCCCGGTGAGATCGGCGAGGTCGGCGGGCAGCTGCGCGGGCCGGACCTCGGGGGAGCCGAGGACCCGCAGCGCTTCCGCGCGTCGGCCGCAGCGGTGCAGCGCGGTCACCAGCAGGCCGCGCAGGCGTTCGCGCAGCGGGTAGCGGTCGGACAACCGGGTCAGCTCGGCGACCAGGTCACCGCCGCGACCGAGCTCCAGCTCCAGTTCCGCGTACTCCTCGGTGATCTCCGCGCGCAGCTCTTCCACGGCCGTCGTGTCGAGGTCGATGCCGGGCAGCACCGGTCCACGGAACTCCTCAAGCGCCTCGCGCAGGTAGCGCGCCTTCTCCTCGGGGTCCGTGGCGGCGCGCCCCGCGCGGACGAGCGCTTCGCACCAGCGCAGGTCCAGGCGGTGGCCGCTGGCGTCGATGAGGTAGCCGGGGGAGCGCGTGATGATCACGCCGGGATCGCCGAAAGCCTTGCGCAGCGCGGAAACCGCGATCTTCACCTGCTTGCGCGCGGACTCGCGCGGGCGGTCGGGCCAGGCCAGCTCGGCCAGCTCGTCCACCCCGACGACCTGCCCGCAGCGCAGCAGGAGGACGGCCAGGAGCGCGCGCTGCCGCTTCCCGTTGACCGGAACGCGACCGCGCGCACCCCTGACTTCCAACTCTCCGAGGACCCGGAACTCCATGTGGCACCCCCGTCCTGGAACCAGGATGCCGCCCGCCGCTGACCGGGCGCTAAAAACGCTGTACCGCACCCATACCGGGGTGATACCCGGGCTAGAGGCGCTTCAGGAACTCGACCACCGGGGCAGCTCCGTCCTCGGCGTTGACCAGCTCGGACAGCGCGGTCGCGCGCTCGCGGAAGCGCGGGTCGGTCACGGCCGCGTGGATGGCGGCGCCGAGCCGGTCCGCGGTGATCGTGCTCATCGGGACCGGCGGGGTCGCGACACCGAGCCTGGCCAGCGTGCCGGACCAGAACGGCTGGTCGGCCAGCACCGGAACGGGGATCGCGGGCGCGCCCGCGCGCAGCGCCGCCGCCGAGGTGCCCGCGCCCGCGTGGTGCACGACCGCGGCCATCCTCGGGAACAGCCACTCGTGCGGCACATCGCCGACGGTGATCAGGTTCTCGTCCCGGAGGGAACTCATGTCCGCCCAGCCCGCCTGGATCACGCCGCGCACTCCGGCCTGCCGCAGCGCGGTCGCGGCGAGGCGCCCCAGGTGCTCGCCGTCCCCGGGAACCATGCTGCCGAAACCGACGAAAACCGGCGGCGGGCCCGCTTCGAGGAACTCCACCAGTTCGGCGGGAGGCTGCCAGCCCGGCGCGACGTGCGGCCACCAGTAGCCGCAGACCTCAAGGCCCTCGCGCCAGTCGGTGGGGCGCGGGATCACGTGCTCGCTGTAGCCGTTGAACACCGGCCACTTCTCGGCGTCCTGCTCGCGCAACCCCTGGCCGAGGGAGAGCTTCGGCAGCCTGAAGCGCTCGCGCACCGCTGCCACGGCGGGGATGTAGGCCGAGCCGACCATGCGCATCATGGCGTGCGCCGCGAGGACGTTGCCGGTCGGGCCGAAGGAGCCGCCCTTGCTCAGCAGCGGTGCGAACTCGCGCGTGGGGTGGGAGGGGGAGAGGAACACCCCGGCGCTGGGCACGCGCAGGCCCTTGGCGACCGAGTACGCGATCATGGAGACCATCGGCGCAGCGAGCAGGACGTCGGGGCCCTCCTCCTCGGCCACGTCGGCGAGCGCCCCCGCCGCGTGCACCATCTCCTTCTTCAGCACCTTCATCTGCCTGAACATGCCGATCGCGGAGGACTTGGCCTGGGACCACTTCTGGCCGTCCTCGGACTTCAGCGCCTCACGGGGGTCGCCCGGCAGCGCGCGGAAGTCGAGCCCGCACGCGCGCACCATCTCCTCGAACGGCCCGTGCGTGGCGATGGTGACCTTGTGGCCTTCGGCGATCAGGCGCACGCCGAGGCCCGTGTACGGGGAGACGTCTCCCCTGGAACCGGCGGTCGCGAGTAGCACGTGCATGGCTGCTTCTCCCCCTTGGCGAGTGGTCGATCGCAACGCTAGCTCTTGGGCTCTGTATGAAGGCACGTGTGGTGCACACTCGGAACGCTCTGCTTGCCCTCGCGGCGGCGACCGTGCTAGCGGCGCTGTTCACCTGGGGATCGACGCTGATCGACCTCCAGGTCTACCGGGCGGGCGGGCACGCCTGGCTCAACGGTCTGCCGCTGTACGGCGCCGGTTTCCCCTACCTGCCCAGCGACACCGGCCTGCCGTTCACCTACCCGCCGTTCGCCGCGCTGCTCTTCGCCCCGCTCGCGCTGCTGCCGATGACCGGCGCGGTGGTGGTGCTGACGCTGCTGACCGTGCTCGCGCTGGCCGGGACCTGCGTGCTCGTCGTGCGCCACCTCGGCAGGAACTGGTTGCTGGGCCTGGTTTTCACGCTGCTGTGCGTGCTGGTCGAGCCGGTCCGGTCGTCGCTGTGGCTCGGCCAGATCAACGTGCTGCTGATGGTCGCGGTCGTCGCGGACTGCCTGCTCCCGAGGACGCCGTGGCCGCGGGGCCTGCTGATCGGGATCGTCGCGGCGATCAAGCTGACCCCGGCCGCTTTCGGGCTGTACTTCGTGGTGGCGCGGCAGTGGCGGCCGGTCGGCAACGTGGTCCTGGGCTTCCTCGGGGCCACCGCGTTGGGTTTGCTGTTGGCGCCCAAGGACTCCATGGCCTACTGGTTCGGCGTTCTCGCCAGCACGGACCGCATCGGGGCCTCGTGGTCGCGGGACAACCAGTCGCTGCGCGGACTCCTCGCGCGCAGCGGGCTGCCGGACTCCGCGATCATTCCACTGTGGACGGTCGGGGTGGTGGTGATCGTCGCGGTGGCGTGGTTCGTCGCGGCCCGGCTGCGGCGGTGCGGCGAGGACCTGCTGGCGCTGACCGTGGTCGCCGTGGCGGGGTTGCTGGCCTCCCCTGTCTCGTGGACGACGCACTGGGTGTGGGTGGTGCCCGCGCTGATCGGACTGGTGCTCGCGCGGAGGTGGGTGTGGCTCGCCGTGGTGGCGGTGTTCTTCGCCGAGCCGCACCGGTTGATGTCACCGCACGGGAACTTCCTGTGGTGGCAGCACCTGGTCGGCAACGCCTACCTGATCGTCGCGGGCGCACTCCTGGTGCAACTCATGGGTTGCGCCTCACGGAACGATGTGCAACTCTTGGGTTGCGCCAACCGAGAGGGAGAACGCCATGAGCAGCACTGACCGCATCGAGCGGGAACTCGTCATCAACGCGCCGGTCGAGAAGGTGTGGTCCGCGATCACCGAGTCCGACCAGATCGTGAAGTGGTTGGGGGACTTCGCCGAGATCGACCTGAAGCCCGGCGGGCGGCTGGTCTTCGGCTGGGCCGAGCACGGGCGGTTCAACGCCGTCATCGACGAGGTCGAGCCCGCGTCGCGACTGGTCTACCGCTGGACGACCGAGGAGGGCGCCGAGGTCACCGACGGCAACGCCACCCGGGTCGAGTACACGCTCGCGCCGGAGGGCTCCGGCACCCGGCTTCGCTTGGTGGAGAACGGTTTCGACGCGCTCGCGTTCACACCGGAGGTGCGCGCCGCCAAGCACGCCGACAACGTCGGTGGCTGGCAGTCCGAGCTGGACGAGCTGAAGGTGTACGTGGAGGCATGATCGACGAGGTTCTGGCGGCTCTCGCCGATCCCATGCGCAGGCGGTTGCTCGACCTGATCGCCGAGAGGGGGGCGTGCTCGGCGACCGTGCTCGCCGCCGACCTCCCCGTCACCCGGCAGGCAGTGGTGAAACACCTTGCCGTGCTGGAGAAAGCCGCGTTGGTGGCCGGGCAGCGGCACGGGCGCGAGGTGCGCTACGCCGTCCGGCCGGAAGCGCTCGGGGCGACCGCGCGGTGGATGGACCACGTGGCGTCCGAGTGGGACCGCAGGCTCGCGGCGATCAAGCGAATCGCCGAGGAGTCGTAGCGAAGTCCTCCGGGTCGTCGTCGGGCAGCTGCCACGCCAGCGTCAGCGTTGGGCATGGCGGTGCCGAGCAGGAAGAGCGCCGCGGTCATCGCCGCGGTCAGCGAGCCCGCCTGCGGGTGCCCGGCGACGACGACGCCGTACGCCAGGTCGACCACCATCAGCGCGGCGGAGGGGATCAGGGTCGGCTCGCGGAACGGGGCGGCCGCGGCGATCGTGCACGCGAAGCCGATCAGCACCACCAGCGCGATCTTGCGGCGGTGGGCGCGGGTGACTGGACATGACTAGTCCTGGTAGAGCTGGGTGGACAGCGGGGTGAACGGTTCGCGGCCGAAGACGGCTTCCACGGGAAGGCCGAACACCGCGCAGATGCGCAACGCCAGGTCGAGGCTGGGGTAGTGGTCGCCCCGCTCCAGCGCGCCGATCGTCTGCGGGTTGACCTCGACGGCCTCCGCGAGTGCCGCGCGGCTCATCCGCCGCTCCGCGCGGAGCACCGGCAGGCGGTTGTAGATCGGCAGCCCTGCGCCGCGTCGTACCGGACTCATGAACGAACTGTTGTAAAAACCCAACGACGCGTCAAGTCTGCGCAACGATACGATCAGCCGGCGAACGGCTCCAGGCCCATGATCAGCGCGGTCAGCCCGAACTCGAACTGGGCGTCGCCGCCGCTGGTCGCGGCCAGCTCCCCGGCGAGGTCCACGACCGTCGGGTAGTCCACTTCGGACACTGCCGCCATGGTCGCGCGCAGTCGGCGCCGTCCTTCGGGGTCCTGCTTCTCGGCGTTCATCTGGGATTCCCACAGGGCGGCGCCGAGCACGAAGGTGAACAGCGAGGTGTGCGCCCGCGCCGCGTTCTCCTTGCTGAAGCCCGCTTCCCGCAGCGCGCGCACGACCGTCTCCGTCGCCGCGGCGGTCTCCGGGCCCTTGAGCGGCCTGCTCGCGAGGATGCGCAGCAGGCACGGGTGCTCCAGCAGCAGCTCGCGCAGACCCGTTGCGACAGAACGGAGTTGCTGCTGCCACGGGCCCTGTGCCGAGGAGAGCTTCCGCGTGCTGAACAGGTGGTCGCGGACGGCGTCGATCAGCTCGTCCTTGCCGCGGAAGTAGGTGTAGAGCGCCATCGGGCCGACGCCCAGTTCCTTCGCGAGCGCGCGCAGGCTGAACGCCTCGACGCCCTCGGTCTTCATCAGGCCGAGCGCCGTGGTGACGATCAGCTCCGGGTTGAGCGTGTTGCGCGGGGCCCTCGTGCGCTTGTCGGACATCACTTCTCCAGCTCGGCGACGCTACTGTACGGTGTACTGTACGCCGTACAGTCGTTGTTTGGAGAGGGACTCCCGATGCGCGCAGTGCAGATCACCGAGTTCGGTGGGCCCGAGGTGCTGACCATGGCCGAGCTGCCCGATCCCGTCGCCGGGTCCGGGCAGGTGCTGATCACCGTGGACCGCGCGGGCATCAACTACGCCGACACCCACCAGGTGGAGAACTCCTACCTGGCCCCCGCTTCGCTGCCGCTGGTCCCGGGGGGTGAGGTCGTCGGCCGCGCCGAGGACGGGCGCCGCGTCGTCGCGCTGCTCAACGGCGGCGGCTACGCCGAGAAGGCCGTCGCGGCGACGCACAGCACCTTCGACGTGCCCGAGGGCGTCAGCGACGGCGCCGCGCTCGCGCTGGTGTTGCAGGGCACGACCGCGTGGCACCTGCTGAGGACCTCCGCGCGGATGATCGAGGGCGAGACCGTCGTGGTGCACGCCGCCGCCGGAGGGGTCGGTTCCCTCGCGGTGCAGCTCGCCAAGCAGTGGGGCGCCGGGCGCGTCATCGCCACGGCCTCCACTGAGGAGAAGCGCGCCAAGGCTCTGGAGCTGGGCGCCGACGTCGCCGTCGACGGGGCTCCCGAGGGCTTGAAGGAGCGGCTGATCGAGGCCAACGGCGGCAAGCGCGTCGACATCGTGCTGGAGATGGTCGGCGGCCCGACCTTCGACGCTTCCCTTGCCGCGCTTGGACGTTTCGGCCGCGTCATCACCTACGGCGCCGCTTCGCGCGAGGCCGCGACGCCCGTCGTCCCCGCCGCGCTGATGCGGGGCTCGAAGTCCGTCGTCGGCTTCTGGCTGGCCGACTGCTTCGGCGTGCCCGGCATGATCGGCGAGCCGCTGGCCGAGCTGTTCGCGCTCGCGGAGAAGGGGCAGCTCACCGCGATCGTCGGCGGCGACTACCCGATGACCGAGGTCGCCAAGGCGCACAACGACATCCGCTCGCGCCGCACCGTCGGCAAGCTCGTCCTCGACCCGCGCGGCTAGGCCCCGCTCGCGCTGTCCACGACCACCCCGAACCCCACGCGTCCACGCACGCGAATGCCGCGTTTGGTCCGTTGAACCACCTGAATGACTCATTCAGTGCGTTCAAGTACCTGAATGAGTCATTCAGCGCTTAAGAGAAGGAGAGAGATGTGAGTGTGAGCAAGGTGTTGTACACGGCGCGCGCGACGGTGGACGGTGGGCGCGAGGGGAAGTCGGTCAGCGGGGACGGGCGCTTGGACGTCGCGCTCGCGCCGCCGACGGAGCTGGGGGGTTCGGGCAACGGCACCAACCCGGAGCAGCTGTTCGCGGCCGGGTTCGCGGCGTGCTTCCACAGCGCGCTGAAGTTGGTGGCGCGCAAGGCGAAGCAGGACGTCGCCGCCTCGACCGTCGCGGCCGAGGTGGGCATCGGTCCGCTGGCCGAGGGCGTGGGCTACGGCCTGCGCGTGCACCTCGTCGTGACGCTGCCCGGCCTGGACCGCGTCGTCGCTCAGCAGCTCGTCGAGGCGGCCGACCAGGTGTGCCCGTACTCCAACGCCACCAGGGGCAACATCCCGGTCACGCACGAGCTCGCTTGAGTTCGGCGGTGATCCCGCGCGCGATGCGCAGCCACCGCACGATCGCGCCGATCGCCAGCAGCGCGCTGAGGATCCCGCTGACCCGAAGGAACATGATGTCCAGCCAGCTCTTGGTGACCACGGTCTCCGGATCGGCGGCCAGCACCTCGATCTTGATCGGCGTGCTGGACTCCGAGCGCCCGGGCATCCGGCCCCGGTACTCGACCCCGTTCACCGTGTACTTGCCGTCGCACTTGGTGGTGCGCCCCTTGATGCACCCCGTGTAGGTCGCCTGTACCTCGATCGTCGGACTGGCGGCGAGCGCCGTGTGCGCCAGGCCCATGCCGCCGACGAACCCGGCGGACAGCACCAGCTGCAGCGCGATGAACGGCCCGCCGGTCGGGAGGTCCTTGCGCACCCGGTGATAGCGCGTCCTGCGCATCACCGCGAAGACCATGCCGACCAGGATGACCACACCGGCGAGGACCAGCGCCACGTCGCTCGACGCGTCACCGTCGCGGACGGCCCCGATGACCATGGCCGTGAGGAACGCCAGCGTCAGCCCGACCATCACCACACCGGTCGCGCGGCGGAAGAACAAGAGGTCCACGACCACATCCTGACAGGCTTCCCCCACGCCCACACCCACGCACGATTCGCAGAGTTCCCCAAGTCCCCAAAACCCGTTTCGTACTCAACTCGGGAAAGAGAGCGCTCCCCGTTCCCGTTATCGGTACGAAACGGGAAGGTCTAGACCACGGCCGGGCGCGATGAGGCGTGCGGGGTGGTGGTGGCGAGTGGGGTGGAGCTGGCGGTGGTTAAGCTCGGGGGAAAGCCAAGGGGGAGAGAAGAAGATGGCGATCCGGCCGTTGCGGTACTTCGGTGATCCGGTGTTGAAGTCGCCCTCGGAACCGGTGACGGTGTTCGACGCCAAGCTGAGGTCCCTTGTGGACGATCTGATGGAGACGGTCACGCTGCCGGGGCGCGCGGGGCTGGCGGCTCCGCAGATCGGGGTGGGGGCGCGTGCGTTCAGCTACCTGGTGGACGGGCAGCACGGGTACGTGGTGAACCCGGTGATCGTGGAGCTGTCGGAGAAGGTGCACGACGGCATCGAGGGTTGCCTTTCGGTGCCGGGGATGAACTTCCCGACGCGCAGGGCGACGTTCGCGACGGTGCGCGGCGTGGACGTGAACAACGAGCCGGTGGTGGTGAGCGGGCGCGGCGAGCTGGCGCGTTGCCTGCAGCACGAGACTGACCACCTGGACGGGATGCTGTACCTGGACCGGCTCGATCCCGCGCAGCGCAAGGAAGCCTTCCGCCTGGCTCGCGCGTCGGACTGGTTCTGGAAGGCGCGCTGAGTTTGACCGGCGGCACGTCCGGGCACCCGGGGAGCGCCAAGCGTCGCGCAGCCACGGGAGCCGCCATGCTGAGCCAGGACGACCAGGCCCGTTTCCGGGAGATCGAACGCAACCTCGCCCAGGAGGACCCCCGCTTCGCGCGTGCGCTCAGCGAGGGTCGTCCGCGACGTCCGACGGGGGACGTGTCGTGGTGGGCGGTGACGGTGTTCGCGCTCTCCTTGCTGTCGATCGCCGTCGCGGTGGTGGCGTTGTCGTTCTCGTTGCTGCTCTTCGGAGTCGTGCTGATCGGCGCGGCGATGCTGTTGCGCCGCAGGCACGTTCACCGGGGCCAGCGGCTCAGTCCACGACGCGAGCAGCCTCCCGGCGCCGCTGCGGCAAGCTGAGCAGCACGTAGGCCCCGAGCGCGACGACGAGCCCCACGGCCCAGCTGTAGTCGTAGAGCGGCTTCAGCAACGGGATCAGGCCGTCCTCGGGAAAGGGACCCTTGCCGGGCGCGGAGTACGCGCCGCCGACGGCCGCGACGCTGCCGAGGACGGTGGCGATCACGGCGTTGATGTTCCAGCCGCCGGTGAACCAGTACCGCCCGCCGCGCTGGTACAGATCGGGCAGGTGCAACGTCTTCTTGCCGAGCACCCAGTACCCGGCGGCGAGCACGCCCGCGATGGAGCCGAGCAGACCACCGTAGAAGCCGAGCCACACGTAGATGTAGATGTTGGGGTCGGCGACGAGGTGCCACGGCTGGATGGCGATGCCGAGCACGCCGGTGATCAGCCCGCCGACCCGGAAGCTGATCAGCCGGGGCGCGGCGTTGGAGAAGTCGTAGGACGGGCTGACCACGTTGGCCGCCACGTTCACCGACAGGGTCGCCACCATCACGGTGAACAGGCTCAGCGCCACCACGAGCGGGTTGTCGAACTTCTCGGTGAGCTTGATCGGGTCCCAGATCGCCTCGCCGTAGATCACCGCGGTGCCGGAGGTGATGAAGATCGACAGCAGCGCGAAGAAGGACATCGTGGTGGGCAGGCCGAGCACCTGGCCCCACGCCTGCTGCCGCTGGCTGCCGCCGAAGCGGGTGAAGTCGGGCATGTTCAGCGACAGCGTCGACCAGAAGGCGATCATGCCCATCAGCGAGGGCGCGAACACGCTCCAGAACTCGATGCCCCAGCCGAGCTTGGACGGCTGCTCCAGGATCGGCCCGACGCCGCCCGCCTCGATCAGCACCCACACCAGCAGCGCCACGGCGGCCACGATCACGAAGGGCGCGGCCCAGTTCTCGAAGCGCCGCAACGTGTCCATGCCCCGCCAGATGATCACCATCTGCAGCGCCCAGAAGAACAGGAAGGCCGCCCACAGCGTCCACGGCTGGCCGAACACGCGGTCGGCGTCGCGCCACCAGGAGCCGAGCAGCTTCCCGGCGAGCGCGTAGATCGCCTCGCCGCCGATCCAGGTCTGGATGCCGAACCACCCGCAGGCGATGAAGGCGCGCAGCAGTCCGGCGAAGTTGGCCCCGCGCACGCCGTAGAAGGCGCGCGCGAACACCGGGAACGGGATGCCGTACTTGGTGCCCGCGTGGCTGTTGAGCAGCATCGGGATGAGCACCAGCAGGTTCCCGAGCGTGATGGTGACGAAGGCCTGCACCCAGCTCATGCCCAGCGCGATCAGCCCGGAGGCCAACAGGTAGCTGGGGATGTTGTGCGCCATGCCGATCCACAGCGCGGCGAAGTTGTAGGTGGTCCACGTGCGCTTGGCCACCGGGACCGGGGCCAGCTCCTCGTTGTAGTACGGGCTGTGCTCGATCGAGGCCGGATCGGCGAGTTCCACCCGTCCGTCGGCTTGCGCGAGCTGGCCGGGATCGCCGGGTGGAGAGGAGGGCAGCGCCATGGGTCGCTCCTCGTTTCTGCTGGTGGGCACACATCGTCGGGGGCGGGGGCCGAGCGCGGGAGTGGCAAAGTGTCACAGCTTTGCCAAGTTGACCACACACTCTGTCCATTCGCGCCCCGCCGAAGGTGCCCACCAGCAGCGAGGTTCAGCCGATCAGCCGCGGACGCGGTCCCTGATCCAGCGACCGGCCTCCTTCAGCACGCCGGTCCCGGCGAAGGAGTTGCCCGCGCAGGTGCCCTCCTTGAACACCGCGCCCGAGCGGTGGTCGTCGGAGAAGTTCCAGTTGATCCAGCTGATCTTCTTCTGCGCCATCAGGTCGAGGTAGCGCTGCGAGCGGCCGAAGTCGTTGGCGCCCTCGCCCGCGGAGTTCTGCGTGCCGAACTCCGTGACGAAGACCGGGAGCTTGTCGGCCGCCCGCGACAGGGTGTTGAGGTAGGTGTCGTCGTGCGAGGCCGCGTAGAAGTGGAAGGTGTACATGAGGTTGCCGAGCGTCAGCGGGTTGTTCGCCACCTCGGACTCGTTCTTGCCGTAGGAGACGCCGAAGGAGGACCACGCCGGGGTGCCGACGAGCACCACCGCGTCGGCGTCCTTGGCGCGGATCACCGGGATCAGCTGCTCCGCGTAGCTCTTCACGCGCGACCACGTGACGCTGCCGCCGTTGGGCTCGTTGGCGATCTCGTAGAGGATGTTGGTCTTGTCCCTGTGCCGCTCGGCGATCTCGGTGAAGAACGTCTTGGCGCGCGCCAGGTTGTGGTTGGGGTCGCCCGGCGTGAGCATGTGCCAGTCGACCAGCGCGTACATGCCGCGCCGGGTGGCCTCCTCGATGTAGTTGTGCACCATGTCGGTGAACTTGCGCGGGTTGGTCTCGTACCCGCCTTCCTGGATGTACATGGAGATCCGCAGGACGTCAGCGCCCCAGTCGTTGGCGAGCGCGTCCAGCGACGCGGGCTTCACGCACTGGCTGTACCACTGGATGCCGTGCGTGCTCATGCCGCGCAGCTGGATCTGCTGACCGCTGGAGTTGCAGAGTTTCGTTCCACAGACCCGGAGTTGGCCGTTCGCGGCGGCGAACGAACCCGCGGGCAGAGCTGAAGCCTCCGCGGCGGACGCGCTTGGTACGAGCAGGGCGCCCGCGAAGACCGCGGCGGCTGAGACGAGCGTGCGAAGCGTGTGCCGACCCATCACTTCTCCTCCCGGAACGGAAGTCGGTGCAGGGATCACCGAGGGGACTTCCGGATGGCGTGCGGCGGCGGTTGGTGCTGCGTCGTGTGGTGCTGCGTCGTCGGGAAACCGAAATAGTTAAGTTAGTTTCCTAACAGTGTGACCGATGCTAGTGAGCTGGATCACCGAGAGTCAACCGGCAAAGAACCGTTTGACGGTGGGGTGCCCGCCGGGCCAGACTCGGGGCATGGAAACCGAGCTGGAGGGGTTGCGGGTGCTCGCGCACCCGTTGCGCCTGCGCATCCTGTCGCTGCTCACCGGCGCGGCGATGAGCGCGGCCGAGGCGGCGCGGGAACTCGGCGAGAGCCAGGCCAACATCAGCTACCACATGCGCAGGCTGCACGACGCGGGCCTGCTGGAGGTCGCCGAGGAGGTCGAGATCCGCGGCGGCCGGGCCAAGCGCTTCCGGCACAACCACGACAGCGGCGGCAAGGTGCGGGCCAGGGGGCGCGAGGACCACGTGCTGCTCGCCGCCACCATGGGCGCGGAGCTGCGGCGCAGGGCGGGCAGCCGCGCGCTCGATGCCAAGGGGCTGACCACCGACGCGGAGGTGTGGGTCGACGCCGAGGTGTGGAACCGGGTCCGCGACGCCGTTGCGGAGCTGGCCGGTGAGCTGCACGACGCCGCCCGCCCGCCGCGCACCGAGGGCACCGTGCACGTCAACGCCACCATCGCGCTGTTCCAGATGGAGGACGAGTGAGCCTGCGGGAGCCCTTGCGGCACAAGCCGTTCCGCTTCCTCATGGTGGCCAGGGCGATCGTCCACCTCGGCAACGCGATCGCCCCGGTAGCGCTGGCCTTCGCGGTGCTCGACCTGACCGGCTCGGCGATCGACCTCGGGATCGTGGTCGGCGCGCGCTCCATCGCCAACGTGGTGCTGCTGCTCTTCGGCGGGGTGCTGGCCGACCGGCTGCCGAGGGCGTTGGTGTTGCAGGGTTCCACCGCGCTGGCCGGGCTGACCCAGGGCCTGGTCGCGGCCAGCGTGCTCGGCGGCTTTGCCTCGGTGCCGCTGCTGGTCTGCCTCAGCGTGCTCAACGGGGCGGCAGCGGCGACCTCGATGCCCGCGACCGCTTCCCTTGTGCCGCAGACGGTTCCGGCCGAGCTGCTGCGTCCGGCGAACGCGCTCGCCAGGATGGGCACCACCACCGCGACGATCGTCGGCACCTCCGCTGGCGGGCTGCTCGTCGCGGCGATCGGCCCGGGCTGGGGCATCGCCTTCAACGCCGCGACGTTCCTGATCGCCTCGGTGCTGTTCGCGAGGATGCGCGTGATCACCGCGGTGTCGTCCACAGTGGACAGACTGGGGCCGCTCGCCGAGCTGCGCGAGGGGTGGCGGGAGTTCTCCTCGCGCACCTGGGTGTGGGCCGTCGTGCTCCAGTTCATGATCGTCAACGCGGTGATCGTCGGCTCGATCGCGGTGCTGGGCCCGGTGATCGCGGACGCGACCTTCGGCAGGGGGGCGTGGGGCTTCGTGCTCGCGGCGCAGACGGCGGGCGCGCTCGTCGGCGGCTTCGTCGCGGCGCGGTGGCAACCCCGGCGCGCGCTGTTCCTCGGTGTCGCGCTGACGTTGTTCGAGGCCGTTCCGCTCGTCGCGCTCGCCGAAGTGCCGAAGGTGCTCTTCCTGGTGCCCACCATGTTCCTGGTGGGGGTCGTGCTCGAACAGTTCGTCGTGGCGTGGGACGTCGCGCTCCAGCAGCACGTGCCGCAGGACAAGCTCGCCAGGGTCTACTCCTACGACGCGCTCGGCTCCTTCGTCGCGATCCCGGTGGGGGAGATGGCCGCAGGGCCGCTCGCCGAGCACTTCGGGATGCGCGCGACCCTGCTCGGCGGGGCGGCGCTGCTCGTGCTCGCGACGCTGGCCGCCTTGTGCAGCAAGGAGATCCGCACGCTCAGCAGCTCAGAGCGAAGCGTCGTGGGCCAGTAGGGCGACGTGCAGGGACAGCATCGACTCGGCGTCGTCCAAGGAGATGCCGAGGATCTGCTCGATCCGCGCGAGCTGTTGGTAGAAGGCGGTTCTGGACAGATGAGCGGCTCCGGCGGCGGCCGACTTGTTGCCGCCGTGCTGGCAGTAGTCGCGCAGCGTGTCCAGCAGGCGCGTGTTGTGGAAGCGGTCGTGCGCGAGCAGCGCGGAGAGCTCGCGCTCCACGAACGCCTGCACGCGTTGGTCGGCGTGCATGAGGTGCATGAGCCCGCGCAGCCGCACGTCGGCGAGGCGGTGGAAGACGCGCGCGCCACCGGAGCGCAGCGCGGCCTCGGCGACGTGAGCGGCTTCGGCGAGGCTGCGCGCGGCCTCCGGAACGGCCGTCACGGTGGTGCCGAGCGCGACGACCACGGGCAGCGCCCACGGCGTCGCCGCGACTGTCCTGTGCAGACCGTTCGCGAAGCGGTGCAGCGTCGGATCGATCTCGCCCGCCGTGGGCAGGGTGAGCAGCGCTCGAACGCTCGTGTCGTCCACAACCCCGACCAGCGCGGGGATTCCGGCCCTGCGCGCCGCGGAGGCGGTCACCTCGGACAGCTCGCGCAGCACCTCCTGCGTGGCCAGCGCGGGCGCCGGGGTCGCGGAGATCGTCGTGCGTGGACGGACCGAGACGCCGACCAGACGCCGGTCTCCGAGCCGCACGCCGAGGGCGGTCGCTCGGGTCGCCACGTCCGCTGCCGGGCTGCCGGACGTGAGCATGTCGATCAGCAGCGCGCGGTGGCTCTGCCGCTCCAGGCTCTCGTCGTCCTTGGCCAGCAAGCGGTTCAGCGCCAACGCGGACGCGGCGCGCTCGGCCACGACGGTGTGCTGGTGCGAGGGCTGCTCGGGGGAGCGCAACACCAGCCTGCCCCAGTTGTCCCCGCGCGCGCCGACCATCGTGATCAGCCAGCCCGCCGCCTCGTCGTAGCCGGTCTGCCCGGTCGAGCCGGTCTCCCACGCCGACAGCAGCTCCGCCGGGTCACCGCCCGCCGCGTCGTAGGCCAGCAGGTGGTGGTCCAGCGACTCCAGGACCACCGGCAACCCGGAGAGCCTGGCCACCTCGCGCAGGATCTCGGCGGGGCCCGCGCCCGACAACGTGAGCGCGGTGAAGATCTCGTGCACCTGCTCGGTGGCGCGCAGCTCGCGCACCTGGGCGCTGGTGATCACGGAGACGACCGCCTCGGTCACGGAGACGAACCGGGTCTCCTCGCCGAGCGCGACCAGCGGCAGCCCGTGCCGCTGCGCGGCGTTGACCAGCGCGGGCGGCAACTCCGCAGGCCAGCGCCGGACCAGCTCCACGACCAGCCCCGCCACGCCGACCCCGGCCAGCTCGTCGATGTAGCGGCTCAGCCCCGCGTCGTCGGCGGGCAGCGCGATCCCGGTGGTCAGCACCAGCTCGCCGCCGTGCAGCAGCCCGGCGATGTCGGCCACCTCGGCCACGTGCACCCAGCGGACGCGCTGCTCCAGCCCGGCCGAGCCCGCCACCACGACCGGCCGTCCGCGACGCAGTTCTGGCAGGGCGAGGACGTCCTCGACCGTCGGGTACATCCGGGCTCCATCTACGCGGCGGCAACGGGTGAACAAGACCTTAGGTCGTGACGGGACCACAAACGGAGCGCTGCGCGGTCCACAGAGGCGGGATTGGGATGTTCTCGCAACGGGAACGATCGTGGAGTGGAACCTCTCACCGTGGGCGTCGAGGAAGAATTCCTGCTCGTCGACGCCACCACCCGGCAGCTGTCCTGGCAGGGACCCGCTCTGCTGCGCGCCGCCGCCGACGGCGAGGGAGATCTGCAAGCCGAGCTGACCAGATGCCAGGTGGAGTCGGCGACCCCCGTCTGCACCACCGCCGCCGAGGTGCTGAAGAACCTGTGCGAGCTGCGCGGCACGCTGGCCGGGCACGCCAGGCAGCGCGGGCTGAGGCTGATCGCCACCGGCACCGCGCCCGTGTACGAGGCCGCTCCGCCGCAGCTCACCGAGAACCCGCGCTACCGTCGCATCTCCGAGCACGCGGGTGCGCTGGCGACCGCTTCGCCGTGCTGCGGCTGCCACATCCACGTCGGCGTTCCCGACCCGGAAGTCGCTGTCCACGTCGTCAACCACGTGCGGCCGTGGCTGCCCGTACTGCTCGCGCTCAGCGTGAACTCGCCGTTCTCCGGCGGCGTGGACACCGGCTACCAGAGCTGGCGCTCGCTGTCCTGGGCGCAGTGGCCGAGCGCCGGTCCGCCGCCGTACTCCGACTCGCACGCCGCCTACGAGGAGTCCGTGCGCGAACTGCTGGACAGCGGCGCCGCGATGGACCGGGCGATGATCTACTGGGACGCGCGGCTCTCCGATGACTGGCCGACCGTTGAACTGCGCGTGTGCGATGTCGCGCCCACCGCTTCGGAAGCAACGCTGCTCGCCGTGCTGACGCGAGCGCTGGTGGCCAGGGCGGTGGAGTCCGAGGAGCCCGCGCCCCGCTTCTCCCACCACGCCTTGCGGTCGGCGCTGTGGCGGGCGTCGCGCGACGGGATCTCCGGCCAGGGCTACGACGTGCACACCGGCCGCCTCGCGCCGATGTCCGTGCTGGTGGAGCGGCTCGTGGACCGGGCGGCTCCGGCATTGGAGCAGTTCGGCGACCTCGGGTTCGTGCGCTCGGTCCTCCCGCGCCTGTCACGCATCGGTTCCGGAGCGTTGCGACAGCGCCGCGCGTTCGCCGAGAGCGGCTGGAAAGGCTTGGTGGACAAGCTTTCGGCGCAGACCGAAGAGATCACCTGATCGGGGGTTCGCCGTGTTCTCCTGTGCGCGCAAGGGTTTTCACCGCAACCGAAGGAGCCGTCCCCGATGCGCGCAGGCCGAGTCGCCGTCATCGCCACCGCCACGCTGAGCGCGGTCCTGTTCTCCGCGCCGAGCGCGCTGGCCGCGTCCAAGACCTCCGACGCGGTCGGCGGCGACGTGACGTGCTCGGTGAGCGGGCGCGGCTGGGAGGACAGCACCTTCACCTGCAAGATCCGCGACACCAAGGCGGACGGGCACACCGCTGCCATGCAGTACCGCCTGCACTACAGCTGGAGCGGGAACAAGAGCGAGGTGATGACCGCGAAGAACCAGAACGGCCACGGCACCACCGTCACCTGGACCAAGAAGTACGCCGAGGGCGTCTCGCTGGAGTTCCGCGCGGTCGTGCTGCGCACCTTCAACAGCTACGGGAACTGGCAGTTCCTGGACGGTGAGCGCGGCTGAGCCGGTTCAGCCCGCGCGGACGCGGTGCGGCACGAACGCCGCGCCGTCGTCGGTGATCAGCCCGCAGGTCTCGCGGATGCCGAGCCCGGCCGAGGCGTCGCCGACGGTCCACGCGCCGAGCACCGGCCGGTAGGAGTCGAACTCCGGGAGCGGGGCGAACTCCTGGTAGACGTGGCCCTCCTTGCCGTAGTGGCCGTCGGTGCTCGTCTCGTGCCCGGCCGCGACGATGTCCACGTTGGCGCCCTCGCGGCCCAGCAGCGGCTTGCGCACGTACTCGGTCAGCGGCCCCGGCCCGCCGAGGAAGGACGGCAGCAGGTTCGGGTGGCCGGGGTACATCTCCCAGAGGACGGCCAGCAAAGCCTTGTTGGACAACAACATCTTCCACAGCGGCTCGATCCAGCGCGTGCCGGGCAGGCTCTCCACGACCTGGCGGCCGAAGCGCTCCTCGACGATCCACTCCCACGGGTAGAGCTTGGCCACCGTGGACATCGGGGCGTCGGCGAGGTCGACGAAGCGGCCGTGCGCGGGGTCCCAGCCGATGTCCTGCACCGCGAGGCCGCTGGTGCTCAGCCCGGCCTCAGCCGCGGTCTCCTGCATGTAGGAGACGGTCACGTGGTCCTCGCCGGACTCGTTGGCCTTGGACCACGCGAAGTGCACCTCGGGCGAGGGCAGCGCCTCGCCGACCAGCTTCCACCGCTCGACCAGCTTCTCGTGCAGGGAGTTCCACTGGTCGTCGCCGGGGAAGACCTCGGTGACCCAGTACCACTGGATGACCGCGGCCTCCAGCAGCGAGGTCGGGGTGTCCGCGTTGTACTCCAGCACCTTCGCCGGCCCGGAGCCGTCGTAGCGCAGGTCGAAGCGGCCGTAGACGTCCGGGTCGCGCCGCCGCCAGGACTCCGCGATCGACGGCCACACCCACTCGGGGACGGCGAAGTCCCGGTACCGCTCGGTGCTCACCACCAGCTCGACGGCCTCCAGGCACATCGAGTGCAGCAGCTCGACGTCGGCCTCCAGCGCCAGCACCTCGTCCATCTCGAACAGGTAATGGGCGGATTCGTTCCAGTAGGGGCGGAGTTCCCCGGTCGCGGTGACCGCGGGCTCGCCGAAGACGAGTCCCTGGCGCGCCACGGTCTCCTGCCATTCGGGGCGCTGCGGTGAGGTTTTCCTGAGCATGGTGTGCTTTCTGGTGTGCGAGCGAAACGGTTCGAGCCCGGCGGTCCGGACTCGAACCGCTCGTCAATCACGGGGGTGTCAGCCGCCGCAGTTCTTCTTGCACTTGCCGTCCTTGTCGCGGCATTCCTTCGGGCAGTCGTTGTCGCTGCCGAGTCCGCCTCGGACGATGCGCGAGTCCCGGACCAGCGTCGATCCCGGGAACGTCGCCGGGGCCGCTGCCGGGGCCGCCGCTGCCCGCTGCTGACCCTCCGCCGCGCCGGGGTAGTAGTAGCTGTACTGCGCGTTTCCGCTGTTCGGCGTGATCGTGAAGATCGCGTCGCTCTCGTCGGCGGCGAGTGAGCGGGAGTCGGTCGCGCTGGAGCAGGACTCCACCGCGACCGCGGGGGCGGCGCTGGCGTAGGGCCCGGCGACGAGCCCGACCAGGCCGACCGCGACTCCGCCGCTGATCAGCAAACGGCGACGCATTTTCTTTTCGGAGTTGCCCGAAACATTGTCTGAACGCATGTGAATCCCTGGGTTGAATTCCAGTCGGTGGGGCGCCGGGACGCTATCGTGATCCGCGTCGAGTTGGCCAGCCCGGAGAAGAAATGAGTACGGAAGTGTGGGCGACGCGAGCGGGGTTCTCGTTTTGTTGAGCTTTTTCTGAGCTGGACGTGATGAAGGCTTTTCCTCGATCGGTAAGCGATCGGTAAGCGGCTGCGGTGATCCTCGGGCCATGAGCGATTCCCGCAGCCACTTCGGTGCCGCCTCCTGCTACGTCACCGGCGTGCTCGCCCCGCCCGAGTCACGGCCCGAGCCCGACGGTCCACAGGTAGGCCTGGTGGACGACCTCGCGTAGCTCCGGCTCCGGCCACGGCAGGAACAGCGGCTCCGACGGCGCCGGGTCGAGCCCGAGCACGTCGCCGACCACCGAGGCGACGCCGATCGGCGCGGGCAGGCCGAGCTGCCGCCGCACCCCGTCCCACGCCGACGCCAGTGCCGCGGCGGCCGGATCGCCGAGCTCCGCCGCGACCAGCGCCGCCTGCAACGCCGCCGCCATGCCGAAGCGGAAGTGCGAGCGGCCGATCGCCGAGGCGAGCGCGTCGGAGAGCACCTCGCGCGCCCGCACGGGCTGGCCGGTCCTGCGCAGAGCCTCCGCGGTCAGCGATTGCAGGCGCACCACCCTGGACAGCGACCTAGGGAACAGCCTGCGCAGCTGGCGCACGCTGTCGTCGAGGAACTCGACCGCGGCGGCGGGGTCCTTGGCCAGCAACGTCGTGCCGATCGCCCGGCGCGCGGGCTCCTGCTCCAGCGGCCCCCCGGTCGGGCCGAGCCGCTCGGCCAGCTGCTCGCACCAGCCCTCGGCGGCCCGGACGTCCTTGTGCCCCAAGGCGACCTCGGTCCGCAGGGCCAGCTGCGCGGTGGAGATCCACAGGCCGCGCTCGGCCCGGTGCACCTCGTGCCGCCTGCACAGCTCGGCGGCCTCCTCGTAGCGGCCCCACGTCGCGCACACGCCGCCGCCCGCGGTCAGCGAGGTGGCCACGTCGTCGCCGGAACCGTTGTCCAGCGCGGAGATCTGCTCCAGCATGCGCGGCGTCCCGTGCACGGCGCCCGGGTCGAGCAGGAAGCGCAGGCAGCTCATCTCGAAGATCAGCGCGACCCGGTGCTCGCGCGGGCGGTGCGCGGCCAGCTCCCGCCGCGCCGAAGCCATGATCGACACCGCCGAGACGTAGTCCTCGCGCAGCCGGGCCAGCTGCGCCTCCTGGAACCGGAGCAGGCTGCGCGTCTCCGGATCGCTGTCCCAGACCGTGCGCAGCGCCCGGTCCAGCTGCGCCTGCCCGTTGGCGATGTAGGAGCCGTGCACGTGCCAGAACTCGAACAGCTTCGCCACGAGCTCGTTCGACTGCGCGTTGCGGCTGCGTTTGTGCAAGTGCGCCAAGGCGGAATCGAGATCCGCGACCTCGCGCCCCATCGCGCGCACCCCGGCGAGGCGGTCGCGGTAGGACGGCAGCGCGTCCAGCTCCCGCGCGCGCAACGTCCACCGCTGCGCGTGCCGGTCCCGCACGAGCACCGTCTCCGCGTACTCGGCCAGCCGCGCCTCGGCGAACTCGCGGACCACGGTCAGCAACCGGTAGCGCTGGCCGGGCAGGGCGCGCACCAGCGAGCGCTCCACGAGATCGGCCAGCCGCGCCGCGAAGTCCACGTCGTCCAGCGGGGCGCCGCCGCACACCGACTCCACGTCGGTCAGCCCGAACTCGCCCCGGAACACCGACAACCGGGCCAGCAACCGCTGCTTCTGCTCGGTGAGCAGGCGGAAGGACCAGCCGACCGCGCGCTCCATGCTCCGGTGCCTCGGCTCACCCGCCGCCCTGGCGAGCAGGTCGATCCCGCCTTCGAGCCGTTCGCGCAGCTGCCGCAGACCCAGCGACGGCACGCGCGCGGCGGCCAGCTCCAACGCCAGCGGCAGCCCGTCGAGGTGGTGGCAGATCGTCGCCACGTCCGCCTCGGCCTCGGCACCCGAGGGCAGCGCGGTCCCGGCCCGCGCGCGGAACAGCACGATCGCCGGGTTGTCCGCGTCGAAGCGGCCGGAGGCCGGCGCGGGCAGCGGTCCGAGCGCGAACACGCGCTCCGCCGGTAAGCCCAGCGGCTGGCGCGCGGTGGCGAGCACGGTCAACCTCGGGCACCACGCCAGCAACCGCTCCACCAACGCCGCGCACGGCTCGGCCAGGTGTTCGCAGTTGTCCAGCAGCAGCAACAACTTCCGGTCCGCCACCCACGACACGAGCCCGGCGAAGACACCGTGCACGCCGTCGCCGGTCACGCCCACCAGCGAACCCAGGTCGAGGACGATCGCGCTGCCGTCCTGCAACGGCGCCAGCTCGGCGACCGCCGTGCCGTCCGGCCAGTCGGCGCGCTCGGCCACGTTCAGCGCGAGGCTCGTCTTGCCGCAGCCGCCCGGCCCGGTCACCGTGACCAGCCGGTGCCCGACGAGGTCGTCGGCGAGCGCCCCCTGCTCGGCCGCGCGGCCGATGAGCTGGCCGGAGCGCGGGCGCGGGCCCCACCAGCGCTGCCGCTCGCGCTGCGGTTCCTGCTGCGAGCTGAGGATCTGCGCGTGCGCGTCCCGCAGTGCCTGGCCGGGCGCGACCCCGAGGTCGTCGGTGAGGCGGGCCCGCACGCGGTCGATCACCCGCAGCGCGTTGACCTGCTCGTCGGCCGCGGAGTAGGTCAGCGCCAGGCAGGCGTGCACGAGCTCGTCGTAGGGCCGCTCGTCGGCGAGGGACTCCAGCAGCGCCACCGCGCGCTTCGGCTCACCGCACCGGATCGCGATCTCGGAGAGCGTCGTCGCCGCCTCCACCCGCGCGCGCTCCACCGCGAGCGCCGCAGGCGCCGCGTGCGTCGGCGCGGTCAGCCCCGCCAGCAACGGCCCCCGCCACAGCAGCAGCGCGCGCTCAAGGCGGTCGAGCTGGTCCAGGTAGGTCTCCCCGGGCGGGTTCGCCTCCACCAGCGCGGCGAACTCGGCGAAGTCGCTGCCGCCCGGCGGGAGGCGGAGCACGTAGCCGCCCTCGGCCAGCTCCACCGCGACGTCCGCGCCGACCCCGCGCAGCCACGCGCGCAGGCGCGACACCGCGACCTGGAGGGTTTTGCGCTCCTGCTCCGGCGGATCGCCGTCCCACAACCACTCCGCCAGCTGGCGCCCGCTCACCGGCCTGCCGTTGGCCAGCAGCAGCGCCCCCAACAGGTTCGCCTGCCCCGCTCCGCCAGGGGTGTGCGCCCGCCCGCGCGCCCAGACCGTCAGCGGCCCGAGCACGCCGAAGCTGAGCTGATCCGCCACGTGCGCCCCACCCCTGAGCCTGTGTGTGTCCGTCGGACGCTAGGGAAGGTGAGCGGCTTTCGCACGGTCCTGCTGGACCTTTCCGTTGTGCGCGAATGGTGTGCCGTTGTCCGCTCGCAACCAACGCGGGACCTGCGCCACCTACGCTGACCTCGTGCGACTGACGGTGCTCGGAGGATGCGGCGCGTGGCCCGCCGCCGGTCAGGCGTGCAGCGGATACCTGGTGGAGCACGAGGGTTTCCGCCTCCTGGTCGATCCCGGCTACGCCGTCCTGCCGCGCCTGCTCGAACTGGTCGAGGCGTCCCAGGTGGACGCGGTCCTGGTCAGCCACGGGCACCCCGACCACTGCGCAGACCTCAACCCGTTGCTGCGCGCGAGGCTCTTCACCGGCGCCGCGCCGCTCCCGCTGTACGCCCTGCCGGGCTCGGTCGATCACGTGCTGGCCCTGGACGCCGGGCCGCGCATGGCAAAATCCTTTGTTACCAAGGACTTTTCGGCAGGGGACAGTTTTGATGTCGGACCGTTCCAGGTGGACACCGTGCTGCTGCCGCACTGGGTGCCGAACGCCGGGATGCGTTTGACGGCTGGCGGACGGACGCTGGCGTACACGGGGGATACGGGGCCGACTGACGCGCTCGTCGAGTTGGCGGGTGGGGCGGACGCGTTTCTGGCTGAGGCGAGTTATGTGGAGTCGGTGCCAGCTGAGTCCGCTGCTTATTTGTCGAGTGCGCGGCAGGCTGCTGGATATGCTGCGCTTGGTGGGGCGCGGCGGTTGTTGTTGACTCATTTGTGGCCCGGGGTGGAGGGCGGGGATGCGGTCGCGGCGGCTCGGGGTGTTTTTTCTGGGGAGGTTCGGGTGGCTGTTGGCGGGTTGATGGTGGAGCTTTAGTTCTGGCTTTTGGTTGGGGTTTCCTTTTCGGGCCCGGCTGGGCTTCCAGCTTGCGCCGGTTCCAGCGGTGGGTCGGCTTGACCTGGGAACCCCTTGCGCGTGCCCCTGGGCCTTGCAGGGGCACGGGATGAAACACCCGGCCCTCGCGCAAGCGTATGGCACGCGCACCCCAGGTAAAGCCGACCATTCCAGCCGCGTGTTCCGTTAGTCGGGGGTTGCGCTGATTCGGTAGGGCGCCTGGGAATTCATCCTTTAGGGCCATGATCGTCTATTTTGTCGGCGTAGAATAGAGGTATGGACCCTGATGTTGTTCTCAAAACAGCGTTCACGGACATAGGCAAGGCTGTAGCCGACTTCTCCGTGACTCTGCTCGACTACATTTCTGACCTCGATCCCCGCGACCGGGAATTCTCCGAGGAGATCCTGATGCGTGAACTGCGCGTATCCCGGGTCAAGGCAGCCCGGCTCATCGACCGAGCCACGGACCTGACCTCCCGCCCGGGAGTGTTCAAGGCGTTGGCCGAAGGCCGAGTCGATGAGGGCAAGGCGCTCATGATCATCGACCTGGTGCGGGTCCTCTCGGTCGTGCACGCGGCGATCGCTGAAGAAGCCCTGCTGGCGCATGCGGAGAAGAACCCGTACTCGACCACCCGCCAGTACGCGGTCCGGTTCATCCACCGACTCGATCCCACCGCTGCTGAGCGCCGCTTCCAGGAGAAACGCAAGGCCCGGTTGGTGGAGAAGATCAACCAGGACGATGGCATGGCCCTGCTGCGTGTGTTGATGACGGCTCATGATGCGGCGATGGTCTATGACCACATCAACCGCATCGCCCGCTCCCTCCCGAAAGACGATCGCACCCTCGATCAGAAGCGCTCCGACATCGCACGCGATTTGTTGCTGGGCAAGGACACCCCCGCACCCCAAGGCCAGACGATGGTGTACCTGACCATGCCGATCACCTCAGCCCTCGGCCTCACCCAAGACCCCGCGATCTTGGGCGGCTACGGCCCCATCCCCGCGCCCATCGCGAGAGAGATCGCGGCGGGTGGGGTGTGGAAGCGGATCTTGACCGACCCCGTGACAGGGGCGGCTGAGGAGATCAGCAACGTCTACCGGCCCACCGCCAAGCAACGCGAGCTGATCGCGGCCCGGTACCCGACGTGTATGGCGATCGGCTGCAATCAGCCCGCGCACCGCTGCGATTTGGATCATTGTCGTCGCTACAACGGCGAGAACACGACGCTGGACAACCTCCGGCCGAAGTGCCGGAGGCATCACCGGATGAAGACCCACTCCAACTGGACGTGCACCAACAACGACGACGGGACGCACACCTGGACGACACCGCGTGGGAAGACCGAAGACGTCCACCCCACGCCCATCGCCGAACCCGCACCGTTCTAGATTCCGCGCAACCACACCGCTACCGTCGCCGCTCATGGCCTGTCGCGGATACTTCCTCGCGCTCGACGAACCCCGCATCGCGTTGGTGCTGGCCCAAGACGGCGACGACGAGGGGCTGATCGAAGTCATCACGGAGCTCGACGCGCCCGACGAGTGCGGTGTGGACAAGGCGTGGGACGGAATCCACCGGTGCCTCACCGAAGGCCGACTCGGCAGTGAGGACGGGACGTACCCACTCAACGCGGTCGTGCTCGGCGGATTGCCGCTGTACCAAGGTGATGACTACGTGATCAGCTACAACACCCCGGCCGAGGTCCGCGAGGTCGCTGACGCGCTGACCGAACTCGACCTTCAACCGTTCACCGCCAAGTACTGGGCGCTCGACCCGGACGAGTACGGCGCGGTGGTCGACGAGGGCGGTCTGACGTACCTGACCCAGTACCTGCGGGAGATCACCGCGTTCTACCAGCGGGCCGCGAAAGCCGGGTGGGCGAGCCTCTTCGTCGCCGATCAGTGAGAGTGCACCAGTACGGAAACCAACTCGGCGAACGCGAGTGCGCCGCTGGCGTCGTCGGCGCGGCGCGGGAGCCTGCGGAGCGGGCCCACTTGGCCGAGGGTGATTCCAGCGCGGGTCAGCACGAAAACCAGCGCCAGGAAAGCGGAACGTGCGTTGCCGTCGCCGAACGGGTGGAAGAAGCAGACGTCGAGGTACACGCGGGCGGCTCGGGCGGCGATGGGAACCGTCGTGTCACCGCGCTCGGCGAGGCAGACCTGCAAGCACGGGAAGTCGATGGGACCGTAGCGCTCGCGGCCGTTCTTGGCGAAGGCCGGATGGATTCGCAGTGGCGCGTGCGGCACGTCCAAGACCCGGCGCTGCCAGGAGCTGAGCAGAGCAAAATCGAGCGGCGCGTCGGAGGCGGCGTCGGAGCGAGCCTGATCGAGCGCCGCCAACAGGCGGGCGGCGCGGACGGGGGAGCGGGCGTGGTCATAGGTGCGGATGTCGTGGACGGCGCCGTCGCGGGTCGAGGACGACGGGCTCTCGGCGCGGACCTCGTGCCACGGCACGGATTCCCTTACGGTGAGCCAGGATCGCAGGTGATCGGGGGCGGTCACATCCGCTCGGCCTCTGCCGAGACGGCCAGGTGCTCCGCGACGTCTTGAACGACGGATTCGGCTGGCTCGCACCAGCTGCCGAACCGGCCACCAATCGCGTCGTCGACGAGGGACCGCGCACGCTCAGGGGGCACGCCCCAGCGGGACAGGAACCAGGAGAGCACCTGCGCGCAGTGCGTGTACCAAGCGTCGCTGGCCTCTACACGGACCACGACCAGGTTGACCAGGTGGACGACGGCGCGTTCCCACGCGTCCTCGCGCTCCTCCTCCGGCAGATCGGCCAGGGGGAAGCGGTCGAAATGCTCAGCCAAGTCTTCCAGCCACGCCCGCTACTCGCACAGGGCGTCGACAACTCGGGGCAGCGTCTCGGCGACGGAGGTCACTGAGTGCGACACACAGCACCAGGTCTCCGCGACCGGCCCGCCGTCAATGCGGCCCCAGCTCCAGCCAGCGGCCCAAGCCCCGAACCGGTCCTCGATGGCCTTGCAGATCGCGGAGAACCAGCGGACGTCGTCTTCGTCGTGTGCGACCTGAGAGATCACCGCGAGCACTGAGGAGCTGTCGAAGGAATGCCTCCGAGGATCGACGTCGTCCCAGGTCAGGTCCTGTGCGCACACGTCATGAGGCTAACGGGCGCGCCAAGCGGTTATGCCGGACTCGGTGAGCACGTGGTCGAAACCGGTCTCGGCGGCGCCGATGATGCTGCCGTCCTCGCCGAGCGCGGAGGCGCGCACGGGCGGGACCGACGTGCGCTGGAAGGCGATCAAGCCCGCGCGGTAGGCGGTGTCGAAGGACTCCGGGGCGGCGGCCAGCAGATCGGTTGCCAGGCCGGAAACCGTGATGAGGCGCGGGTCGAGCGCGTTGACCAAGCCGCCGACGCCGCGACCGAAAGCGCGAGCCACCGAGTCGACGGCGCGCGCGGCGGCGGGATCGCCGGAGCGGGCGGCGGCGAGGACGCGCTGGGCGGCGGCGCGGGGCTCGGCGGAGTCCTCCTGCCAGGCCAGGCGCGCCAACGCCCGGCCGTCGACCTCGGTGTCCCAGCAGCCGTGGGCGCCGCACAGGCACTGCCGTCGCGGATCGCCGAACGGTAGGTGCCCGAACTCGCCGCCACCGCCGGTCGCGCCGGTCATCGGGGCGCCGTTGACCACGAGGATGCCGCCGAGGCCGACGTCGATCTTGAGGTGCAGTGCGACATCGGCGGCCACGGCGGCGCCACGGCGGGACTCGGCGAGGCCGGAGAGCGTGGCGTCGTTGCCCGCGAGCACGGGGAGGTCGGCCAGCACGGAGAGATCGACGTCGCGCCACCGGAGGTTGCTGGCCTGAACGACGCGGGTGCCGCAGACGGTGCCCGGCACGGACACCGACAGCGCGCGAAGCCGTTGCCCCCACTCACCGAGCTGGCCGGAGACCGCGCGCCGGACGGCGCTGAGCACGGAATCCGGGTCACGACTGGAGATCTGGCCGGTCGTTCTGGCGAGGACGGCGCCGCCGAGCTCGACCACGGCGACGGCCCACGTCTCGTGCGCGATGTCCACGGCGCACACCAGCGGGCCTTCGGGATGGGGGAGCAGCAGCGTCGTCGGCCGGCCGCGCCTGCCGTCGGGCGGAGCGGCTTCCTCGTGCACGAGCGCGGCCTCGCGCAGCCGCGCGGTGATCTCCAGCGCCGAAGCGCGGGACAGGCCCAAGCGCGTGGTCAGCTCCGCCCTGGTCGCGATCCGCCCGGCGTGCAGCTCGCGGAGCACGTGCAGGCGGCCCTCCATCCGCAGGGCCGTCGCCCGGCCCGGCCGCGCCGAAGTGTCCACGGGGGGATTGTGGCAGCCCATGCCGACCATTATGCTCGCTATACGAACAAAAGGAGAGACCGCATGACTGCCATCGGGTTCCTCGCCGGGATCTTGACGACCGCCTGCTGGGTTCCGCAGCTGATGAGGTCCTGGAAGACCCGCTCCACCCCGAAGAACCGCTTGCGGGTTCGAGCTTCAGCGCTGCCTTCTCCTCCGATTGATCTGATCGTCATCTCCGCCGGAGTGGCGCTGTGGGCGGTCTACGGGGTGTGGCAGGGCGACGCGGCGGTGATCGCGGCCAACGTCGCGACGCTGTGCTTCCTGCTGTTCCTCATCGGACTCAAGCTGACCGAACGCCGCAGGGGGGTTGTCGCGTGAAGGACGTGCGCGCGGTGCTGTTCGACATGGACGGCACGCTGGTGGACTCCGAGGGTGCGGTGGCGCGCTCGTGGAAGGTGTGGGCCGACCGCAACGACGTCGACTACGCCGAGCTGCTGCGCATCTGCCCGGGACTGCCCGCCGCGGCGGTGATCCGGCACTTTCGTCCACAGTGGACAGAAGAACGGATCGCGGCGGATTCGCGAGGACAGCTGGAGCTGGAGTACGCCGACCTGGCCGGGGTTCTGCCCGCGCGCGGAACGCCGGAGGTGCTGGCCGTCGTCGCCGAACTCGGTCTGCCGTGGGCGGTGGTGACGAGCGCGGACCGCAAGCTCGCCGGGATCAGGCTCGGCGCGGCGGAGATCGACGCGTCCGTGGTGGTCACGCGCGACGACGTCACGCGCGGCAAACCACACCCGGACGGCTTCCTGCTGGCCGCGCGGCTGCTCGGTGTGGAGCCCGCGCACTGCCTCGCCGTGGAGGACGCGGTGGCGGGCGTGGAGTCGGGGCGGGCCGCCGGGATGCGCGTCGCCGGGCTGCGAGGGGTGCCCAGCGACGTGCCCGTCGAGCACCTGGGCGAGCTCGCCGACCTGCTGCGTGGTGTGCTTGCGCGGTGAGCCGCGCGGTCGAGGAGTCCAACAGGCGGATGCTGCGCGCCAGGGACGCGATGGACCGCGCCTTCGCCGAACCGCTGGACATCCCGGCGCTGGCGGCGATCGCGCACGTCTCCGAGGCGCACTTCATCCGCACCTTCCGCGCCACCTTCGGCGAGACACCCCACCGCTACCTGCAACGACGCCGGGTCGAGCGGTCGATGTTCCTGCTGCGCTCGACCGAGCTGAGCGTCACCGAGATCTGCTTCCAGGTGGGCTTCGGCAGCCTCGGCACGTTCAGCAGGACCTTCCGCGACATCGTCGGCGAATCGCCGTCGGCCTACCGCGCGCGGGGGCCGGTCCCGGCGGTGCCGAACTGCTTCGCGATGGCCTGGATGAGACCGAGCAGTTTTGGAGAAGCCCGGGGCTCCGAGCCGAACTAGCGTTGCCTTCATGTTCAACGCCATCACGCACTCGCAGATCTACGTCGCCGACCAGGACCAGGCACTGGAGTTCTACGTCGGCAAGCTGGAGTTCGAGGTCCACACCGACCAGGACCTCGGCTTCATGCGCTGGCTCACCGTGAACGTCCCCGGGGACAAGAGCCGCGAGATCCTGTTGGAGCGCCCCGGCGCGCCGTCGCTGGACGAGGCCACCGCCGAACAGGTCCGGGAACTGCTCGCCAAGGGCGCCATGGGCGGCACGCTCTTCCTCAGCACCGACGACTGCCACAAGACCTACGAGACACTGCTCGCGCGCGGCGTCGAGTTCACCGACACTCCGGCCGAGCGCCCGTACGGCATCGACTGCGGTCTGCGCGACCCGTTCGGCAACAAGATCAGGTTCGCCCAGCTGTTCTCGTAGGTCGGCGTCAGCTCGGCAGGCGGCCCCAGGGGTTCTCGCCGCCGTGGTCGGTCACGTAGACCGCGGCGGCGTTGGAGCGCCACGCCTGCCGGAGCACGGACGCGGTCGCGCTCGGCGGCGTCTCGTACACCAGGTGGCAGAACAACTCCGGCCGATGCCGGTAGACCCACCGGGGCACCCACAGGTCGCGATAGGCGCACAGCGGGCCCTCGAAGGTCACCAGCAGGTCGGCCAGCTCGGTGAACTCCTCCGGCGGGTGGGTGCCGTGGTTGAGCGCCACGGTGCCCGCGCCGAGCGAACGCGCCGCCTCGGCCAGAGCGCCGTAGTGGCGCGCGTCCGTGCCGGCCTGGTCGAAGAAGACGCCGTCGACCCCGTACCAGGCCAGGTGTCGCTCGACGTCGGTCAGCACGTCGGCGGTGGGGCGGGCGCCGTAATCGGTGTCCACGTAGCCGATTACCGGGAGCCCGGCCGAAGCGTCCACAAAGGACTGATCGGCGCTCGTTCCCGGCCCGTCGGCCACGTTGAGCACCACGAAGCGCAGCGCCGGGTGCGACGCGAGCGCCCGCCACCCCTCCGGCTCGACGGCCGGGTGGAAGTAGGCGGGCACCACGTGCCGCTGCCGGCTCACGCGTGACACGCCACCTCCCGCCACTGCGCGGTCAGCGAGTCGGTCAGGTCGTGCTCCGGGCGCCAGCCGAGACTGCGCTCGATCACCGAGAGGTCGGCGCGCTGCCACGGCACGTCGGCCGAGCGCTCGGAGCCGCGACCCTGCTCGCTGACCGGGCCGGAGTGCCCGGCGATCCGGGTCAGCTCCGCGACCAGCCCGGCGGCCGGAGTGCCGATCCCACTGCCAACGTTGAGGATCTCCTCGTCCACAGTGGACAGTGCGGCGGCCGAGACCGCGCGGGCCACGTCCCTGGCGTCGACGAAGTCGCGGACCACGTCGAGCGGGCCGAGCCGGATCTCGTCGTGCTCGCGGCGTGCGCGCACGATCTCCGCCGCGACCCGACCGGCCAGCCCCGTCGCGGGTGAACCGGGGCCGATCGGGTTGAACACCCGCAGCACCACCGTGTTCAGTCCCGCCGCGCGGCCGATGCCGATCGCCCGCGTGCCAGCGAGCTTGCTCAGCCCGTAGGCGCCGACGGGCGCGGTCGCGGTCTCCTCGGTGACCGGAACGCCGATCTCCACCCTGCCGTACTCCGCCGCCGAACCCAGGTGCACCAGGCGAGGCGGCGTCGGGCATTCCAGCAGCGCGCGGACCAAGCGAGCCGGAAGCTCCACATTGGACTCCGCTAGCTGGGTCATCGAGCCGCCGACCGCGCCGACGCAGTTGATGACCACGTCCGGCGCGGCGGCGGTGATCAGGCCGCGCAGCGCTCCCACGTCGGCCAGTCCGAGGTCGAAGGGCACGTGCCCCGGGGATTCCGACAGCGCCGAGCGGGCGACGGTGACGACGTCGATCCCGGGCTGGCGGCCCAGCACGTCGTGCACGTGCTTGCCGAGGAACCCGGTCGCGCCGAGCAGCAAGACCCGGGTCACGGCGATCCCTTCAGCAGCGTCGAGCGGATGTCGTCGAACTCCGCGTTCGCGCGGTCGTAGTCGTCGGGTCGCCCGATGTCCAGCCAGTAGCCGTCGAAGTCGTAGGAGTTCGGCGGCGTTTCCTTGTCCAGCAGGTCGAGCACCAGCTCGTCGAAGCCGAGCGGCGCGCCGGGCAGGTACCCGGCGAGGGTGTCCCGGCTCATGCCGTACACGCCCATGCTGACGCGGTAGTGGTGCGTCGGCTTCTCGCTGAACTCCACGATCCGGCCGGACTCGGTGACCAGCACACCGAAGTCGATCTTCACCGAGCGCTGGTAGGTCGCGACGGTCAGCGGGGCGCCGCTGTCCCGGTGCGAGCCCAGCAGCTCGGCGTAGTCCAGGTCGGTGAGGATGTCGCCGTTCATCACCAGGAAGTGCTCGGGCAGGTCGTCGAGCAGGTGCAGCACCGGGCCGATCGTGCCCAGCGGCTGTTCCTCCACCGCGTAGTCGATCTTCATGCCCCACTTCGAGCCGTCGCCGACGTAGGAGCGGATCAGCTCGCCGAGGTAGCCGATGGCCAGCGTGGCACCGGAGAAACCCTTGTTGGACAACTGGGTCAGCACGATGTCGAGGATGGAGAACTCGTCGCCGATCGGCACGAGCGGCTTGGGCAGCCGGGTGGTGTACGGGCGCAGACGCACGCCCTTGCCCCCGGCGAGGATGATCGCGTGCATGGGTCGCTCCTTCATCACTGGAGGTAGAGGCCGGGCTTGTAGTGGGCGAGGTTCGCGGGGTCCATGAACCACTCGATGGTCTCGCCGAGCCCGGAGTCCCTGGTGTGCGAAGGGGTCCAGCCCGTGCGCGCGGTCAGCTTCGACGCGTCGCAGACCAGTCGCATGACCTCGGAACCCTTGGGGCGCAGGCGCTGTTCGTCGGCGACGATCTTCGCGCCGCTGCCCATGAGTCGCACCAGGTCGGCCGCGAGCTGGCCGATCGAGACCTCCTCGCCGGTGCCCGCGTTGAACAGCTCGCCGACCACGGCGGAGGCGGGCGCGGTGCCGAGGGTGTGGAAGGCGGCGGCGGTGTCCTTGACGTAGAGGAAGTCCCGGGTCGGGTCGAGCGCGCCGAGCTTGAGCCGCTTCTCGCCCGCCGCGAGCTGGCTGATCACCGTGGGGATGACCGCGCGCGCGGACTGGCGCGGGCCGAAGGTGTTGAAGGGCCTCAATGTGACGGCCGGGACCTCGAAGCTCAGGTGGTAGCTCTCGACCAACTTGTCCGCGCCCGCCTTGCTCGCGGCGTAAGGGGATTGCGCCTGGAGCGGATGCTCCTCGCTGATCGGGACGGTGAGCGCGGTGCCGTAGGTCTCGCTGGTGGAGGTGTGCACCATCCTCGGCGTCCCGCAGGCGCGCACCGCGTCCAGCACGTTCAGCGTGCCGATCACGTTGGTGTCCACATAGGACCGTGGCGCCCGGTAGGAGTACGGGATCGCGATCAGCGCCGCGAGGTGGTAGACGACCTCAGCGCCCTCCACCAGCTCCCGCGCGCTCGCCTGGTCGCGGACGTCGCCCATGACGACGTCGACGTTGTCCAGCACCTCGCGGGGAAGCGATTCCAGCCAGCCCCAGGAGCCGAAGGAGTTGTAGAGGACCATCGCCCGCACTCGATGGCCCTTCTGGACGAGCAGTTCGACCAGGTGCGAGCCGATGAAGCCCTCCGCACCAGTGACCGCGACGACGCCTGCCATGTCTTTGTCCCTCTCAACCGTGTCGAACTGAGTGGCTGAGCACCACCGCGGCGCATCCCCCGAGGCCCGCGAGCAGTGCCGTGTTGACGACGAGCTGACCGATGACGGAGTCACCGGTCCACAGCTGTGCGACCAGGGCGACGGCACACGCCGCGACGGCGGTGCCGGTGCTGCCACACGCCTGGAGCACGAGTGCGACGAACAACGCCCCGCCGAGCGCCAGGTAGGCGCCGTAGCGCAGCAGGGCTGCCGGATCGGTGATCGCTCCCGTCGCGAGGAGGACCACGGTGGACAGTGCCGCGGCCACGGCGAGGAACACCGCGACCGCTCTGAGCAACCCGAGCCGCGTGTCCTTCGCGAACTCGGTGAAGGTGTGGTTGTCGCGCAAGGCGAAAGTGGCTCGACGGCGGTAGGCCACCAGGCTCCACTCCGCGACGCCCATGCTGACCGAGATCGGCAGCGCGGCGAGCCCGTGCCCCTGCCCGCTCGGCCAGAACAGCGGCAGCACCAGCAATCCCGCCGCGATGAAGCCGAACGCCCCGTACGGCAACGAGGCGACCAGGTCGTGCTTGCTCAGCGTTCGCGGACGCGTGGTTCTCGTGCGCAGCACCGCGAGCGCCATGGTCGCGAGCACCGTTGCTGACAGTGCCGTCCACAGTGGACCGCCGCTGAGCGTCAACCCCGCGATGACTCCGGGAGCGAGCGTCGCCAGCAGCGTGTACTCCGCGTTCAGCACCAGGAGCACCGTCGCGGCCAGCAGGTAGAACCCCTGACCCACGGCCATCGCGAGCGCCGCCGCCGAACTCCCCAAGAGAAGTGCGGCTCCCGCGCTGACCGCGAGCACGATCGAGCAACCCGCGATCATGCCGCGCCGCAACACCCTCGCCGCCGCGTCCGCGTCCGCCCTGCCGAGCTGGAGGTGTCCGAGGTAGGACAGCGACTGGCCCAGCGACCACGACGTGAACAGCGAGATCACCACGGCCCAGAGCGCCGCCCGATCCGTCAGCACTCCCGCCGCCGCCGTGTAACACACCCCTGGCAGTCCAAAGAGGACTCCGCGCAACAGGTGCGTCGCCGGCTTCGCCGACCAGATCACCGGCAGCGGCTCCGGCTCCCTGGGCTGGCGCGGCACCGCCCTGCACAGCGCCTCAGCCAACAGGAACACGTCCGGATACCCGTACTTCGCCGCCGCCTGATCGCTCAGCCCACCCGCCTCCAACGCCGCCGCGATCTCCAGGTGGTCCACCGCGTCCGCGATGTCCGGCGCCATCCTCCGCACCAACTCGTCAAACTCATCCTCAGTGCCCTCAGCGTGGACTGAACACCTGAATGACTCATTCACTCCGTTAGATGTGCTGAATGAGTCATTGAGGTGGTTGGGCGTGCTGAATGAGTCATTCAGCACGTTAGACGCACCGAACGGGGCGTTGGCGGA
>NZ_MUMH01000159.1 GCF_002155965.1 Allokutzneria sp. NRRL B-24872 | reverse complement strand
ACCTCGCACTCACCGGCTGACACCAGACACCGAGCAGCGGCAACCACAACACCCTTTTACGAGACATCCCTTAGGCGTACGGACACCGGACATCAACGACGCTGTCCGGTGTCCGCCTGACAACGCCCCGGTTCACCCGCGCCATCACCCGTGTCCCGTTAGCATCGACAAACTGCTTGCGGGGGCGGCAAAGGGGGCTTGATGGCGGACGACCGGCACTTCTCCGGTTCGGACAACTACGCGGGAATGTCACTGGAACAGCTCCGCGATCTCCTCGGCAGCGTTCCTGACGGTGCCGCCGCACACCTCGCGCGGGATTTCCAGCAACGCGGCAAGGTCGCGGTCCAACTCGCTGATCGAATGAACGCGCTCGCCAACCGGCTTTCCGGCAGCTGGCAGGCGCCATCGGTTGACAAGGCGAAGAAGGCGGGCGACGGACTCCGCGGCTTCGGCGATGTCCAGCAGCAGGCCGCTCAGCAGATCAGCAATGCGTTGGAACCCGCCGCCACCAAGGCGAACAGCGTGTCCGAAACGGTGAAGACGCTCAAGGTCTCCGGGCGTGAGTTCCCGAAGAACGCGGGGAAGTTCGGTCCGCAGGACCTCGTTCTCGTCAACACCGACCACGCCCGCTACGAGCAGCAGAAAGAAGCCAAGCGCCAGGAAGCCATCGAACTGGGCACGCAGCTCGACAAGCAGGCGGCCGCGATGGACAGTTCGACGCCGCCCTTCCCCACCGTTCCCGCCAACTTCTTCGACGCGGGCGGCGGCGAAACCCCGCCACGCGGCCCTGGCGGCGGAGGTGGGGGCGGCTGGCCCGGCGTGCGCGGCGGTTCCGAATCACGCACGTTGGACACGTCGTCCGTTCCGTCCCCGCAACCCACTCCGACGCCCGCGCCCCATCCCGTCCCGGACCCGCACCGACGCGACGAACTCGACCTCGCCGGGTCCGACACCAGACCGCCCACTCCGTCTCCAGATCCGGAGGGGCGCGTCGGAGGCGTCGGCGCTGGTTCCGGTGGCTTCAGCTCCGGCGGCACCGGCTCAGGGGGCGTCGGCCCAGGTGCAGGCGGACTCGGCTTCAGCGGCGCGGGCTTCTCCGGATTCGGCGGTGCATCCATCGGACCAAGTCCCTCTGTTCACGAACCCTCCCCACGCAACGCCCCCTCCCCCAGCTCAGGCTTTCGCCCAGGCGCTTCACCTCCGGCGCCCGGCCCGGCCGCTCCTCGCCCAGGTGGAGGCGGCAGCTTCCTCCAGCCCGCGCTCGGCGGCACCGGCCAACGCGCGGAGGACGAGGAGCACCAGCGCCGATACCCCGTCACCGACGACCTCGTCGGCGACCTCCCGCTCGTGGCCCCGCCGGTGATCGGCGAGTACTCCGACGAGGACCGGTGAGGTGACCCGTGACCGCCTGGAACGAGGAGCCCGCACCGCAGGACACCGGCTACCAGCAGATGGTCGAGTCCCTCGACCGCGCCAACGCCCAACTCGGCCAGGGCATCACCTGCGACAAGGTCACCGCCGACTGGATCACCCGCGAACTCACCGACATGATCCTCGTCGCTGAAGGCGAGGTGCGAAAGGCACGTGACTTCTACGCCAAAGCACAACGAGTGGATCTGGGAAAGTCCCAGGCGGGGCAAGCGATCCGCGCAAAGATCGTTGCTCGGGCCTCGGACCAGGAGGGCGGGTGCCTGCGCTTCTGGACGGACTACCACAAGGCTCTCATCACCTACCGCGACAAGGTGTCCGCGATGGCTCGCGAATGGGAGCGCGCGGACCGGAACAGCGCCGACAATCTCCCAGGAAGTCCTCGATGACCAACCGCCATCCCATCATCACCGCGCTTGTCGCGATCAGCTTGACGACGTCTTGCTCACCCAGTCTCTCGGGCAAGCCGTCCCCTGCCCCGTCGCAGGTGCCCCTGCCCACGACAACGTCCTCCAGCCAGATCACCGCTGTGGACGTCTGCGGCCTCATGACACCTGCGGACTTTCCCTACCGAGGGGAACAACCCAAGCCAGCCGAACCGGCAGACGGCCCCTTCCCCGGCTGTAGTTACCAGGTCAAGCCATCTCCGGACGTCGCATCGGTTCTCACCGTCGGGCTCACCTTCTTCCCCGGCAGGAAGCTCGGGCCTGTCAGTTTCGGAGGGCGGCAAGAGGTGACCGTCGCCGGAAAGCGAGCCGCGCTCGGCCAAGGAGATCTCCAGGGCAATCCCGGCGAGTGCGAGCTGTTCTTCGAGTCCGCACGGGGGGAATGGGGGATCACGGTGGTGGACAGTTCGGCGCCTGGGCGGGACGGGTGTGCGACGGCGAAGCACATCGGTGAGCGCGTGGCGCCGCGCGTGCCATGAGGATTCCAGCGATGGCGCACAAGGGGAGATGACCCGTGACCGCCTGGAACGAAGAGCCCGCACCGCAAGACACCAGCTACCAGCACATGGTCGAATCCCTCGACCGCGCCAACGCCCAACTCGGCCAGGGCATCACCTACGACAAGGTCACCGCCGACTGGATCACCCGCGAACTCACCGACATGATCGAGATCGCCGAGGGGGAGGTTCGAAAAGCACGCAGGTTCTACGACGACACCCAAGGAATCGACCTGGGAAAATCCCAAGCCGGACAGGCAATCCGGGCGAAGATCATCGCCCGCGCATCTGACCAGCAAGGCGGAGCGCTGCGTTTCTGGATCGACTACCACCAGGCTCTCATCACCTACCGGAACAAGGTGTCCGCTATGGCTCGGGAATGGGAGCGCGCGGACCTGAACAGTGCCAACAATCTCCCAGGAAGTCCTCGATGACCCCTCACCCTCGCATCATCGCCGGCCTGCTCGTGACTGCCCTCACAGTCTCCTGTTCACCTGACCTACCTGGTGAACCGACCGCCTCCACGCAACCGCCTCCGATCACCACGACGTCCGCAGGCCCTATCACCGCCGCCGACGTCTGCAAGCTCATGACGCCCGCGGATTTCCCGTACCAGGACCGGAGAGCCGAACCCAAACCAGCCGAACCCGATGAACACCCGTTTCCTGACTGCGGCTACCAAATAAAGCCATCCCTAGAAATCGAGTCGGTCCTCACCGCGGGTCTCACATTCCTCCCCAATCGCAAGCTTGAACCCTTCGACTTCGAGAACCGCAAGGAGATCCAGGTCGACGGAAAGCGTGCGGTCCTCGGCCAGGGCAAACTCAAGGGGAGCTCGGGCGAATGCGAACTGATCTTCGAAGGGCAGCGCGGAAAGTGGAGGATCATCGTGGTGGACAGTTCGGCGCCTGGGCGGGACGGGTGTGCGACGGCGAAGCACATCGGTGAGCGCGTGGCGCCGCGCGTGCCATGAGGATTCCGGCGGTGGTGTACGAGGTCTGCTGGGAGCGGCTGGGGCTCGGCGTGATGCCTTACCCGCTGGTGGTCCTCCAGCACGGGGTGAACGGCGACGAGCGGGCGCGGGCGCAGGAGTGGGCGGCGGGGTGGCTGGCGCACCACGGGCTCGGCGACGCGGTGCGGATCGGGGACCCGATCGCGGAAGCACTGCACGCGGTGGCGCACGCGAGCAGTGAGTTGGCGGTGTTGTACGCGGACGAAGCGGGGCAGACGCGGATCGGGAGCTTCGTGCGCGGAAACGCGTGTCTGCGGGCGGTGTGGCGCGGCGACGAGGTCGAGCTGACCTGGATGGATCGGGACGACCACGCGCGCGGAGTGGTGGACGCGCTGCCGAGGTGCCGCGCGGGCAAAGGGCAGTCGGGACAGGTGCCCGCGAAGGCGTTGGAGCACGCGGCGCAGGCGTGGGAAGGCAGCGGAGCGATCAGCGCGGCGGAAGACCGGTTGGTGGCGGCGGGGGCGGAGCGGGCGCAGGCGCGGAGGTTCCTGGACGCGTACTCCAGCGCGACGGCGATGGGGCAAGCGACGGCGCTGAAACCGCAGCCGCACAAGGACAACAAGGCGATCGCGCGCACGCCGATGACGTTCGTGGACACGCCGGAGGGCCGGTACTCGATCACCGAGCGGGCGAACTGGTTGACGATCTCACCGGTCGACGAGCGCCTGATGGCCACGCGCCTCGGCGAACTGCTGGTTAGCTTTTAGCCTTGCGGCGGCTGAAGAAGAAGACCACGCCGAGGGCGAGCAGCCCGGCGACGGCGAGAGCGCCGATGGAGGAGCCGCCGGACTCGGCGGGCGGTTGGGCCTGGCCGGAGCCGTCGGGGCTGGGCGAAGGGGCGGTGCGCTCGGTGCCCCCCTGACTGCGGGCCAGCTCAACGGCGCCCTCGATCGCGCGGATCGGGGAGTTCTTGCCCTCGGTCCCGGACAGCAGCGAGCCGTCGGTGTCGAAGGCGATGGCCTCGCCCTGCTCCTCGTTGGGCAGCGGAACGCGGACGGGCTTGCGGGCGAGCGCGGCGGCGATGTCGCCATCTGGCGCGGAAAACAGATACGCCTCGGTGTAGGTGCGAAGCGCCACAACGGTTCCGTCGGCGTTCACGGCGCCGCCGGTGACGAGCACGGAGCCGATCCCGGCCCCGACCGGCCCGCCGGGAGTGCTGGTGGAGCGCAGGGAGACCGCGCCGACCTTCTCCAGCGGAGTGGGGCCGGGAGCGGAGAGCTTGCCGGCGGGCCGGTAGACCTTGGCCTCGCCGAACGGTTCCTTCGACACCAGGTAGGGCACGTTGTTGCGGTCGAGCAGCAGCGCCTCGACGTCGTGCGGGCCGTCCGGGTAGGTGAGCCGGTAGAGCGTGGACTTGCCGTTGGGGTTGAGCGCGTGCAGCGCGACGGTCTCCCGTTGCTTGCGGTTGTCGCCGGTGTCGGCGAGCCACAGCGTGCCGTCGGCGGCCCGCGCGAGGTCCTCGACGTCGAAGGGGTCAGTCGCGTTGGTGATGGCGCGCTGCACGGCACAGCTCTTGTTCAGCACGTAGACGGTCAGCTTGGTGCCGCCGTCGTTCATCGCGTACCAGTACTTGCCGTCGGCGGCGAGGCCGGACAGCTCGCTGACGCGCTTGTCGGAGATGCGGCACCGCTCGACGGGGTCGGCGGAGGCCGGTAGCGCCGAGACCGTCAGCAACACGGCGACCACACCGATCAGGGCGCGCAGCCGACCCACTCGTTTACCCCCCACGTCGGAAAGACGCATGAAACACCAGTGGGTTCAGTGGCGCACGACGAACTCGTCGAGGGCTCCGGCCAGCGGCGGCAGCACGCGGGCGCGCAGCTCGGTGCCGTCGTCGGTGTGCTTCTCGTCGAGCACGACGCCCTCGGCGTGCACCCTGGCGACGACCTCGCCCCGGGCGTACGGCACGAAGACCTCCAGCTCGACGTCGGTCCTGGGCAGCCGCTCGGCGATCACCTGGCGCAGGTGCTCGATGCCCTCGCCGCTGTGCGCGGAGACGAACACCGCGCCGGTGAACAGGTGCCGCAGCCGGGTCAGCGTGACCTCGTCGGCGGCGTCGATCTTGTTCACCACCAGCAGTTCCGGCGGCATCGGGGTGTCGCGCTCGGCGATGATGTCGTTGAACACCTCGCGCACGGCGGAGACCTGGCGCTCCGGCAGCGGGTCGGAGGCGTCGACCACGTGCACGAGCAGGTCGGAGTCGGCGACCTCCTCCAGCGTCGAGCGGAAGGCCTCGACGAGCTGGTGCGGCAGGTGCCGGACGAAGCCGACGGTGTCGGTGAGGGTGTGCACGCGCCCGTCCGGGGTCTCGCTGCGCCGGGTGGTCGGGTCGAGCGTGGCGAACAGCGCGTCCTCGACCAGCGCGCCCGCGCCGGTGATCGCGTTGAGCAGGCTGGACTTGCCCGCGTTGGTGTACCCGGCGATGGCGACGCTGGGCACGTCGTTGGACTTGCGCATCCCGCGCATGGTCTCGCGGACGGTGCCCATGGCGCGCAGTTCCTTGCGCAGCTTGGCCATCCGCTTGTTGATGCGCCGCTTGTCGGTCTCCAGCTTGGTCTCACCGGGACCGCGGGTGCCGATGCCGCCACCGGTGCGGCTCATCGCCTGACCCCAACCGCGCAGCCTGGGCATCATGTAGGACAGCTGGGCGAGCTCGACCTGCGCCTTGCCCTCCTTGGAGCGGGCGTGCTGGGCGAAGATGTCCAGGATCAGCGCGGTCCGGTCGATGACCTTGACCTTCAGCTTCTCCTCCAGCTGGCGCAGCTGGCCGGGCGAGAGCTCGCCGTCGCAGACCACGGTGTCGCAGCCGGTGGCCATGACGATCTCACGCAGCTCGGCGACCTTGCCGGAGCCGATGTAAGTGGCGGTGTCGGGCCGGTCGCGGCGCTGCACGAGGCCGTCGAGGACCTCGGAGCCCGCGGTCTCGGCCAGCCGGGCCAGCTCGGTCATGGAGGCTTCCGCCTCCTGCGCGTCGCTGCCGGTCCACACGCCGACGAGGACGACGCGCTCCAGCCGCAGCTGGCGGTACTCGACCTCGGTGATGTCCTCGAGCTCGGTGGACAGCCCCGCCACGCGGCGCAGCGCCGCACGGTCGGCCAGCTCCATCTCACCGGTGGACACGCGGTCGAACCGGGTGGACTCGTCGATGTCCCGGTCGTGCTCGGGCAGGCTCATGTGCTCACTCATACGTCTTCCAGTGTCCCACGCCCCGCACCCGATTTCCCCCCTCGGTGTTCACCCGGACCGGTAGCGGGCGAAGAACAGGCTCACGGCCTGCCCCTCGGGGTGGCGTGGACGCGCGGCGAACTCGTCGACCAGCTCCTTCAGTCGCGACTCGAACTCTTCCAGCTCTTCCTGCGGCAACCGCAGCAGGAGCCGGGTGATCTGGGCGGATGCGATTCCGACGTCGGCCAGCTCGGCGAGGAAGGCCTCCAGTGAGGCGGGGTTGACGGTGTCGCGGTAGCGCGCCATGTCCAACGACCAGGACAGTCCCGTGCCCCGGTAGGGGATCTCGCGCGCACCCCTGGCGCCCCTGCGCACCGGCAGGGCTTCCAAGAAACCCGCGTCCAGGAGTTTGCGCACGTGGTGCAGCGTGGTGGCGGGGTCGCGGCCGAGCGCGGAGGCGAGTTCGCGGTTGGTCATCGGCTCGGTGATGGTCAACCGGATGATCCGCAGGCGCAGCGACGAGGCGAGGGCGGCGGCTTCCCGCTCGCTGGCCGGGCGCCGTGGGGGCTCGGTGCTCACGGCTTCAGCGTAGGACCAGAAGTGATTGACTGTTTCCAATCACTTCTGCGAGTCTGCGCCGGTGACGTCTGCGACCTCCTCCCTGCGCGGGCACCGCGACTTCCGGCAGCTCTGGATCGGCGACACGGTCGCCCAGTTCGGGACCTCGGTCGGCGGGACCGCGCTGCCGCTGCTCGCGGTGACCGCGCTGGCCGTCGGCCCGTTCGAGATGGGGCTGCTCACCGCCGCGAAGTCGTTGGCGTGCCTGCTGATCGGGCTGCCCGCAGGCGTGTGGGTGGACCGGATGCGGCGGCGTCCGCTGATGCTCGGCGCCGACCTCGGCCGAGCCGCGCTGCTGGCGACCGTGCCGCTGGCGTGGTGGGCCGGCTCGTTGACGCTCGCGCACCTGCTGGTGGTGTCGTTGCTGGTCGGAGCGCTGACGGTGTTCTTCGACGTGGCCTACCAGGCGTACCTGCCCGGTCTGGTCGGCAGGGAGCACCTGGTCGAGGGCAACGCCAAGCTCCAGGCGAGCATGTCGGTCGCCGAGGTCAGCGGGCCCGCGCTGAGCGGCTGGCTGGTGCAGGCGGTCGGCGGCGCGAACGCGATGCTGACGACGGCGGGCGGTTACCTCGCGTCGGCGGTGTTCCTGCGCCGCATCAGGACGGTGGAGCCCGAGCCGGAGCGAGCGGCGGAGCGCCGGTTGCTGCCGGAGATGGCGGAGGGCCTGCGCTTCGTGCTCGGCAACCCGCTGCTGCGCGCGATCGTCAGCTGCACGGCGACGTGGAACCTGTTCAGCTCGGCGGGGATGGCGGTGCTGCTGCTGTTCCTGACCCGCGACCTCGCGCTGCCCCCGGCGCTGGTCGGGGTGGTGCTGGCGTGTTTCGGGGTCGGCGGCGTGCTCGGCGCGCTGACCGCTCGGCGGTGGGGAACGCGCTTCGGCCAGGCGCGCACGATCTGGCTGTCCATGGTGGTGACGCAGCCGCTGGCGCTGCTCGCCCCGTTGGCGTGGCCGGGCGCGGGCGCGGTGCTGGTGATGATCGCGTGGTTCGCGCTCGGCTACGGCGCGATCGTCTACAACGTCGCGCAGGTGAGCTTCCGCCAGGCGATCTGCCCGGACAGGTTGCTCGGCCGGATGAACGCCTCCGTGCGCTTCGTGGTGTTCGGGACGCAGCCGCTGGGCGCGCTGGCCGGAGGCGCTGTCGGCGAGGTCATCGGCGTCCGGCCGACGTTGTGGATCACCGCGACCGGGATGGCGCTCGCGGTGTCGTGGGTGCTGGCCTCGCCGTTGCGCCGCATGCGCGACCTGCCGGTGTCAGCCCGCTAGCCACCACGAGTCGGACAGCGTGCCCTCGGCGACCAGGACTGCGGGGCCGGTGAGCGTGCTGGTGTCCGCACCGATCGACACGCAGACCTGACCGCCGGGAATGGTCACCAGGAGCTGCCCAGTGCCACGACCGGTCTGGTGCAGGAACGCGGCGACGGCGGCCACAGTGCCGGTCCCGCAGGAACGGGTCTCGCCGACACCGCGCTCGTGGACGCGCATTCGCAGCTCAGCGTCGGACAGCTGCGAGATGAACTCCACGTTCACGCCGTGCGGGAAAAGCACCGGATCGTGGCCCGGCGGCACAGTGAGGTCGAGGTCGGCGATCTCGACATCGGTCACGCACACGAGGTGCGGGTTGCCCACGTCGACCGCGATGCCGTGGAACGCACGCCCAGCCACAGTGGCCGTGGATTCGCCGACGATGCGCGCGGGCCCCATATCTATGGTCACCGTGCCGTCGTCGTTCACAGTGACGGGCTTGTCACCGGCGCGCGTGCCCACGAGGAAACCACCCGGCTTCGCGAGCCCCCTGTGCACCAGGTAGTTCGCGAACACACGGACGCCGTTGCCGCACATTTCGGCGATGGAGCCGTCGGCGTTGCGGTAGTCCATGAACCACTTCGCCTGAGTGCTCTCAGGCGCGTCCGCGACGTGTTCGCTGCGCACAACGCGGAGCACGCCGTCAGCGCCGAGGCCGCGGTTGCGGTCGCACAGCGCGCGCACGCGGTCGTCGGTCAGCTCCAGCTTGCCCTCGGCGTCAGCGAGCACCACGAAGTCGTTCTGCGTCCCGTGGCCCTTGGCGAACTCAATACCCACGCTGTTCAGCGTAGTTACTGAGCACCACATCAAGCAGGTCGGGCCTCGCGGCGTCGAGCCAGGTGATGCGCTTGTCACGACGGAACCACGACCGCTGACGGCGGACGAAACGCCGAGTCGCCTGCGCGGTCACCGCGACGGGGTCCGGCACCTCCTCCAGGATCTGTTGGTAGCCAAGGGCTCGCGACGCCGTAGTGCCCTTGCGGAGCCCAAGCGCCTGTAGCTGGCGGACCTCCTCCACGAGACCGCCGTCGAACATGCGCACCACGCGGTCGTCGATGCGCTTGTCCAGCTCAGCGGTGTCGCGGTCCAGGCCGATGAGCAACGCGTCATAGCGCGGAGGGCCGGGGCGCGGCAGCGTCGCGGAGAACAGACGGCCGGTCACCTCGATGACCTCAAGCGCGCGCACGATGCGACGGTCATTGGTCGGCAGCACTGCCTCGGCCGCCGCCGGGTCGAGCTGGGATAGGCGCTTATAAAGCACACCCAGCCCCGATTCGGCCGCTTCGGCCTCCAAGCGCGCACGCACTTCGGGATCGGTGCCGGGGAACTCCAAGTCGTCCAGCACCGACTGCACGTACAGACCGGAACCGCCGACCAGGACCGGAACTCCGCCCCCCGCGAGCACCGTCTCGATGTCAGCCCGCGCGTCTTGCTGATAAGCCGCGACAGACGCGGTCTCGGTGACATCGAGGACGTCGAGCTGGTGGTGCGGAATCCCGCCGCGCTCCGCCTCGGTGAGCTTGGCGGTGCCGATGTCCATACCTCGGTACAGCTGCATGGCGTCGGCGTTGACGACAGCGCCACCGAGCCGCTGCGCGAGCGCCACGCCGAGGTCGGACTTACCGGTGCCCGTGGGCCCGATGACGGCGATCAGCCTGCTCATGCGGCCGGTTCCCAACGCGCCACGTGGTAGCCCACGCCGTACGGAGCACCGGAGTAGTCGACCGCGCCGCGCCAGCTCACCCCTGAGCTCTGCGCGACGCTGGCCAGCACCTGCCACGCGGACCGGCCTCGCGCGCCCAGTTCCGCAGCCAGCTCGGTGTCGATGTCCATCAGCGCGTCGGCGTCGGCGGTCGCGAGCGCGTCGCGGACCTTCTCGTCGAACTCCCCCGCGCGCGGGTCGGGCCGCCCTGGAGCGCGGTCGCCGTGCCGGGGCGAGGAGTCGCCGAGCACCAGCAGCGCGACCGGCTCCGGCCCGGACAGCGCGTCCACCAGCTCGTGGCCGACCAGCCAGCACTGGTCGGGGTCCAGCTCGGGTGTCACCAACCGCACCCGGACCTCGTCGGCGCCGGAGTGCTCGCGCAACCAGCCCGCGATCAGCGCGGGCAGCGGCAGCAGCGGATCGGTCCTGCCCTCGCCCTCCGCCAGCTCGGCGAGGCTCACCGGCACGTCGACGCCGAAACCCGCGAAGCTGCCCCGCGTCGCGGGTTCGATCACCCGCGAGCCGACCTCGTCCACGGCGACGGCCGACCACCTCGACGTCGCCTCGGCGAGCCAGCGGGCGGCGTCCAGGCACGCCCGGCGCAGGGGTTCGGTCTCCTCGGTTGCACCCGCGACCAGTTGCGGCACGAGCAACGGTGGGTGCGGCAGCACGGCGGCACGAACGATCACGTTCGGGCAGGCTAGTGCCCCCTCACACGTTCGGCCGAACACACCCGGGTGGGCGGTGCAAGGTCATGGGTAGGTCACAACCCGGCCTCGGAGTTCCGGCGAGCGCCCTGACCTGTTTCAATCCCCCTTCAGGGATCGCGGGCCACACCGGCCCGGATGCCCGGTTGCCAGGCCCCGCAGCCATGCGGGGCGCCCGCACGCGGTGCGGGCGGTGAAGGCTAGGAGGAGCCGGCGATGACGGACCAGGAGACGACCCAGGCCGACGGGCAGCAGGGTCGGGCCACTCCGGACACCACGGCCCAGGACAACACGACCCCGGTCACCCCGCCCCCGGCGGCCGTCGCCGCGCCCGCCGCCCCGGTGGTGCCGACCGCGTCGGAGCACCCGGAGCGCTGGGGCCGGGTCGACGACGACGGCACGGTCTACGTGCGCACCGCCGACGGCGAGCGGTCGGTCGGGTCGTGGCAGGCGGGCGAGCCCGCCGAGGGCCTCGCGCACTTCGCGCGCAAGTTCGACGACATGCTCACCGAGCTGGGGTTGCTGGAGGCGCGGCTGCACTCCGGCGCCGGTGACCCCAAGCAGGCGATGGCCAGTGCCAAGCACCTCAAGGAGGCGCTGGTCGAAGCGGCCGTCGTCGGCGACCTCGCCGGGCTGGCCAAGCGGGTCGAGCACGTCATCGGCCGGGCCGAGGTGGCCATGGAGGCCGGCAAGGCCGCCAAGGAGCAGGCCCGCGTCGACGCGATCGCGCGCAAGCAGGCCCTGGTCGACGAGGCCGAGGGACTGGCCAACGACTCCACCCAGTGGAAGGTCGCCGGCGACCGGCTGCGCACCATGCTGGAGGAGTGGAAGTCGGTGCGCGGCGTCGACCGCAAGACCGACGAGCAGCTGTGGCGGCGCTTCGCCAAGGCCAGGGACGCCTTCAACCGCAGGCGCGGCTCGCACTTCGCCGACCTCGACCGGCAGCGCTCGACCGCCAAGCAGCGCAAGCAGGAGATCGTCGAGGAGGCCGAGTCGATCGCCACCTCCAGCGAGTGGGGCGACACGGCCAACCGCTACAAGGAGCTGATGACGGACTGGAAGGCGGCCGGGCGCGCGCCCAAGGACGCCGACGACGCGCTCTGGAAGCGGTTCCGCGCGGCGCAGGACCAGTTCTTCGCGCACCGCTCCGAGGCCTTCAGCGAGCGGGACGCGGAGTTCTCCGCCAACGCCAAGCTGAAGGAGGAGCTGCTGGCCGAGGCCGAGTCGATCGACCCGTCGACCAACGGCCTCGAAGCCGCGCGCAACCAGCTCTACAAGATCCAGGAGCGCTGGGACCAGATCGGCAAGGTCCCGCGCGAGCGGGTGCGCGAGCTGGAGGGCAAGCTGCGCTCGATCGAGGAGCGCGTGCGCTCGGCCGCCGACGCGCAGTGGCGGCGCACCGACCCGGAGGCCGAGGCCAGGGTCGCGCAGTTCCGCGAGCGGGTCGAGCAGTTCGAGTCCCAGGCCGCCAAGGCCCGCGCCGCCGGGGACAAGCGCCGCGCCGAGCAGGCCGAGTCGCAGGCAGCGCAGTGGCGCGAGTGGCTGGCCGCGGCCGAGAGCTCGGTCGCCAACCGCTGAGCAGGCAGTGCCTCCGGAGCCCCCGCCCACCTCGGGCGGGGGCTCCGGCTGTTTCCGAGGTGGCCGGTAGCCTGCGAGCCCGCCGAAAGGAGAAAGCGCACGTGAGCGATCCGGAAACTCCTCGGAAGCCCGCCAGTCACGCCGAACTGCGCGCACGGCTGCTGCGGCTCTACGAGGAGTCGGACCGCCCGAGCTACAAGGCGATGGACACCGCCGCGCGCACCCACGGCGTGGCGCTGGCCAGGGCGACCCTCTCGGACCTGCGCAACGAGAAGTACCGCGACCGCCGCAACGGCTGGGACGTGGTGAAGGCGGTGGTGGTCGGCTGCCTGTTGTGCCGCGGCGAGTCGCAGGAGTCGGTCTCCGCCGAACTGGAGCGCTGGCACGGCTGGTGGTCGCACGTGTCGGTCGAGGCGGGCGAGTTCGTCAACCGCAAGCCCGCCGCCAAGCCCGAGCCCCCGGCACCCGAGCCGGAGCCGGAACCCTTGCGCGAGCGCCCCTGGTTCGTGCGGCGGTGGCGGGTGGTCCTCGCGTGCGTCAGCAGCTTCGCGGTGGGCACCGCCACCGGGGCGGTCGCGATGACGTGGGAGCCCGGCCCCGATCCGTCGCTGGCCTACGACCTCTGCGGCGAGGCGGTGGGACCCACGAGCCGCCACGGGAGCCTGGCGCTGATCGCCGAGACGGGACCACCGAAGAAGGTGGTGCGCGACCGCCTGATCCAGCTGAGGGTTCAGCTGCACCCCGACCACGGCTGGATCGCCTGGGCGCGCCTGGAGAAGACCGGCGATCCCCAGGACCGGCTCTGGCTCGACTGGAGCTACCAGGATTCGCCCAAGGACCACTCCAGGTGGCGGCAGTGCGGCGCCCAGTCGATCAGCGCTGGCGTGGACACCCCGGCGCTGCTGGTCACCGACGCCGGGGGCCGCAAGCGCTGGTTCCGCGCCTGCGGCCAGGTCCCGGACTGGCACCGCGCGGCGATCAAGGACGGGACCTTCTGCACGAGCTGGACGCGACCGAGCACGTGACGGGCGTTCGCCGCGCCGAACAGCCCTCACCCGTTCGGTCGGGCGACGCCGAACGCGGTTTCCCCGGCGGGGCGCTTGTGCTGCGCTGTCGATCATGAGACGCGTCACCGCCCTGCTCGGACTGCTCCTGCTCGCCGCACTGGCCCTGTCCGGGTGCATGCGCTACCGCGTGAACGCGGTGGTCGGGGTCGACGACACGGTGAGCGGATCGGTGATCGTCGCCTACTCGCCGCAGGGACTCGGCATGGCCGAGGGGCCGGGGCGCGACGGTGTCGCCGACCTGAAGGACTTCCTGGAGCGCAACGCCACCACGGTGAGCAAGGGGACCGCGTCCGTGCGCCCGTACACGGCGGAGGGCCACAAGGGCTACGAGACGATCTTCACCGGGGTGTCCACGAAGGACTTCCTCTCGCTGCTGCGCTACGAGGACGGCGGGCAGGGCGTCGACATCTCGCTGACCAGGACCGCGGAGGGCTACGCGTTCTCGGCCAAGGAGCAGCCGGACAAGCCGGGGCAGATCCCGCTTCCACCGGAGACCTTCGCCTCGGTGGAGATCGCGTTCTCGATCACCTTCCCCGGCCCGGTGCTGCGCGCCAACGGCGAGATCTCCGGCAACACCGTGACCTGGCGGCCGAAGCTGCGGCAGTCGACGACCTTGGAGGCCGTCGGCAGCTCGACGACCGCCCCCGTGCCGCCGGTGGCCGACCCGGGCGCCGCGACCCCGGAGCCCGGCGACTCCGGCGGCGGTTTCCCGACGGGGATCGTGGTGGGCGCGCTGTGCGGCCTGGCCCTCGCCGTCGCGGCGGTTCTCCTGCTGCTGCGCAGGTTCTCCCGTTGATCGTCCACTGTGGACACATCGCGTTCAGGAAAGCGCATGCAAGCGTTGTCCAGCAGCTGGGACTCCTTGACACTGCAAAACATCACGTCCTAGCGTCGAACCCGTGAAGCGAGGAATCCGTCTTGTCACGCGGGGTCACATCGACCTCGTCCGCGTGGCGTCCTCCCTCTGTCGCTGATCCCGCACAGTCGCCCGTCCACCCGCACGACACCGACGACACGTGGGATTCGAATCCATGACGCTGACCGCAGGCAACCAGAACGCCCTCGCGGTGTCGGAGCCCTCGCCCGAGCTGGTCGAACTGCTGCGGACCGGGCCGTTCCCGGCGGCGCTGCGCGCGGCGATCCAGGCGAGCGGGCTGAGCCTGGACCGGGTCCAGTACCGCCTGCGCTCCAGGGGCGCGTCGGTCAGCGTCGCGACGTTGAGCAACTGGCAGTCCGGCCGCCGCCAGCCCGAGGGCGACGCGTCCTTCGCCGTACTGGCCAACCTGGAGGGCGTGCTCGGCCTCGCGCCGTCCGCGCTGCGCGCACTGGTCGGCCCACCACGCCCGCGCGGCAGGTACGCGCCGAGCACGATCAGCGCGCCCGCCATCGAGGAGATGTGGACGGCGAAGGACCGCCTGGCCTCCCTTCTGTCCACAGTGGACACCAGCTCGGACGCGCTGCTCACCAGGCTCAGCCAGCACGACCTCGTCGAGGTCGACGCCTCCGGCGCCCAGCGCGGTGTGCGCGTGCGCCAGGTGCTGCGCGCCGACGCGGACGGCGTCGACCGCTGGGTGGTCGTCTACGCGCCCGGCCACCCCCTCGGCGAGGCCGCCGACCTGGTGCCGCTGCGCCACTGCGCGCTCGGCCGCAGCACCGTCGACGACACCGGCCTGATGGTCGCCGAACTGCTCTTCGAGGTCCCGCTCGCGCGCGGCGAAACGATCATGATGGAGTACGACCTGGTCAACCCGGCTGGCATGAGCGGGCGCGACTCCGACGTGTTCACCCGCAAGTTCCGCAGGCCCGTGCGCGACTACCTGGCCGAGGTGCAGTTCGACCCGGCCGCGCCGCCCCGCCGCTGCACCCAGATCAGCGCGCCGCTGGACCAGCCGACCCAGTTCCGCCGCAGGGCGCTCACCATCAGCCCCGCGGGAGCTGTGCACGCCGTTGGCCTGGACGTCGGTCCGGGCACCTTCGGCATCCAGTGGGACCTCTGAGCGGACTCGACTGCGCGGCTCGTGGACCACCGTCGCCACCCGCCTGGCCCCGCCTTCTGCGAACTCCCCTCAAGCCCTGAACGACCCCTTCAGGTACTTCAACGCACCAAACGACCCGTTCAGCGCGCTCAACGCACCAAACGACCCGTTCAGGGCTTCACCACCTCAATGACTCGTTCATGTGGTTGAACGGACTGAACGAGTCATTCAGGTGGTTGGACGTGCTGAACGAGTCATTCAGCAAGCTTGGCGCAGTCCTCCGTGCTCCACGAGCGTTCGAGCAGCGCGGCGATCAGCGCCGGGAGCTGGCGACCTTCACCCACATGATCGCCAGCGCGATCGCGGCCAGCTCGGCGAGGACCAGGCCGAACCCGGGTCCTGGCCCGGGCACCTTGTTCGACTTGCCGGTCTGCTGGGTCCAGATCGAGAGCATGCCCAGCACCGCCGCCGCGCAGCCGCCGACCGCGCACATCCAGGCCAGCGCCCAGTTGCGCAGCGCGAGGGTCAGCCCGGAGCCGAGCACGCCGACGCCGAGCAGGAACGCCGCGAACAGCACCGGGAGCAGGCCGACCCGCTCCGCGCCGAAGAGCACCTGCCAGCCGAGCGTGTCACCGACCCACGGCAGCACCGAGGTCACCAGCACGACGAGCACCGCGACCGCGATCCGCACGGCGCGCATGCCGGGGTCGATGCGGCGGTTCACCCGGTGCTCGGCCTGGCGCAGGTCCGCGTGGAACTGCTCGAAGCCGTTCTCGCCGTTGCCCGTCACCGGACCGCGCACCCGGACTCCGAGGCGGCGGGCAGGGGCGCCGGGGTGCCGAAGCCGGGCAGGCCGAGGCTGACGCCGGAGGTCTTCGGGCGAATTCCGGCCTCCCAGTGGTCGCCCGCCCTGGTGCGCCGGTGCGAGAGCAGGTCACCGTCGGCGTTGAGGTGGTGCGGGGCGCCGTAGGTCACCACGGTCTCGACGACGTCGCCCGGCCGGATCTCGCGGTCCACGGCCGACCCGGTCGGCGTGAAGTGCACGAGACGACCGTCTCGCGCGCGACCGCTCATCCGGCGGGTCTCGGTGTCCTTGCGGCCCTCACCCTCGGCCACCAGGACCTCCAGCCTGCGGCCGACGATCTCCTTGTTCAGCTCCCACGCCACCTGCTCCTGCACCTCGATCAGGCGCATGTAGCGCTCCTGCACGACAGCCTTGGGCAGCTGCTCGTCCATGTCCGCGGCGGGCGTTCCGGGACGCTTGGAGTACTGGAAGGTGAAGGCGTTGGAGAAGCGGGCCGCGCGCACCACGTCCAGGGTCGCCTGGAAGTCCTCCTCGGTCTCCCCGGGGAAGCCGACGATGATGTCGGTGGTGATCGCCGCCTCCGGCATGGCCGCGCGGACCTTCTCGATGATCGAGAGGTAGCGCTCGCTGCGGTAGGAGCGCCGCATCGCCTTGAGCACGCGGTCGGAGCCGGACTGCAACGGCATGTGCAGCTGGTGGCAGACGTTGGGCGTCTCGGCCATCGCCGCGATCACGTCGTCGGTGAAGTCCTTGGGGTGCGGGGAGGTGAAGCGCACGCGCTCCAGGCCCTCGATGTCGCCGCACGCGCGCAGCAGCTTGCCGAAGGCGAAGCGGTCGCCGAACTCCACGCCGTAGGAGTTGACGTTCTGGCCGAGCAGCGTCACCTCCAGCACGCCCTCGGCGACCAGTGCCTCGACCTCGGCCAGCACCTCGCCGGGGCGGCGGTCCTTCTCCTTGCCCCGCAACGAGGGGACGATGCAGAACGTGCAGGTGTTGTTGCAGCCCACCGAGATCGACACCCAGCCGGAGTGCGCGGAGTCGCGGCGCGCGGGCAGCGCGGAGGGGAAGACCTCCAGCGATTCCAGGATCTCCACCTCGGCGGCGGCGTTGTGCCGCGCCCGGTCCAGCAGCGCGGGCAGCGAGCCGATGTTGTGCGTGCCGAAGACGACGTCGACCCAGGGCGCGCGCTTGACGATCTCGCCGCGGTCCTTCTGCGCGAGGCAGCCGCCGACCGCGATCTGCATGCCCGGGTGCTCGGTCTTCACCGGGCGCAGGTGCCCGAGGTTGCCGTAGAGGCGGTTGTCCGCGTTCTCGCGCACCGCGCAGGTGTTGAACACGACCACGTCGGCGACGTCCTGCTCGTCGGCGCGGACGTACCCGGCGTCCTCCAGCAGCCCGGACAGGCGCTCGGAGTCGTGCACGTTCATCTGACAGCCGTACGTCCTGACGGAGTACGTCCTCGGCTCCTGCATCGTGCTCACGCGTTCCACCATATCCCCTGGTCAGCGGCAGTCCTCAGCGCGGCGGCCACGAGCAGGGTCACTGCGGGCCGCGAGGGGGTGCCCGGAGAGCATGGTAGGCACCGCCCGTTCCAGGTGGTCAGCGCAGGGTCGCGAGCTCGCTGACGTGCCGCGTCGGCTCGCCGAGGAAGACCTCGGCGCTCGGCGTCGCATGAGCGATGTTGAAGGTGTGCAGGCGGTAGGGCTCCCGAAGCGGTAGCTGATCTGCCAGCGCAGCCGCTCCCCGCGCGCGAGCCGCACCGCGGGCGGCCGACGCCACCGCTTCGGCATGCCGAACGGCGTCACGACCAGCACGACCCGCACCAGACCGTCGACCTCGCGAAGCAGAACGTCCTTGCCGGACACGTCCACCCCGCGATCGTGGGCCTTCGGCGCCCCTACCGCCGACGAATTCGCGCGCTCGCACAACTCGTCATTGATCTGGAATTGATATGGGCCGTTGTCCTGGCACCATGTGCGGGTGCTTCGGAGGACAACGCTGACGGCCCTCGTCCTTGTGGTGGCGAGCCTGCTCGCCGGCTGCCAGGCGAGCTTCGCCGACCTGCGGCTCAAGGTGGCGGCGGGCGCCCGCGGCGGCGTCTACTACGGGCTGAGCAACACCCTCGCCACGGTGTGGAGTCGCCAGCTGGCGATCCGGCCACCGGAGGTGCTGGCCACCGAGGGCTCGGTGGACAACCTGCGGATGCTGCGCGAGGGCCGCGCGCAGGTCGGTTTCTCGCAGGGCGACACCGCCTCCGACGAGTACGCGCGGGAGGCCACCAACCCGACGCTCGCGGGCAACGGGCTGCGCGCGCTGACCCGCATGCACGACGACTACCTGCAGATCGTGGTGCGCGCGGACTCCCCCATGCGCAAGCTCTCCGACCTGCGCGGCAAGCGCGTGTCGATCGGCGCGATGAATTCCGGCGTCCAGGTCATCGCGCAGCGCCTGCTGGACACGGCGAAGGTGCGGGTGGAGAAGGACCTCGTCGCGGTGCAGTACGGTGTCGCCGACTCGGCGACCGCGCTGCGCGAGGGCCGGATCGACGCGTTCTTCTGGTCCGGCGGCCTGCCGACCGAGGCGGTGAACACGCTGTCGAAGGCGGTCAAGCTGCGCATGATCGACCTCTCCGACGTGCTGCCGGAGCTGCGCAAGCGCTACCCCGGCTACGGAGCGGCGAGCCTGCCCGCCTCCATCTACGACCTCGCCTCCGGGCCGGTGGCCACCCTGGTGGTGCGCAACTTCCTGGTGGTGACGGCCTCGATGCGCGACGACGTCGCCGAAGCGCTGACCAGCAGCGTCTACGCCTCGCTGCCCGACCTCGTCACCGCGAACTCCGCGGCGCGCACCATAGACGTGCGCGGAGCCGTTGAGACCGACCCGCTTCCGCTGCACCCCGGCGCCGTCAACTACTACCGCTCGACGAAGCTCTAGCGGATCGAGCGGATCGAGCGCTCCGGCGGGGCCAGCGGCATCGTCACCACGACGCGCAGGCCGCCCCCCTTGGGCAGTTCCAGGCGGACGTTGCCGTCCACGCGTGCCACGATCCGCGTGACGATCGCCAGGCCCAGGCCGGAGCCGGGCACGTTCTGGTGGCTCGGGCTGCGCCAGAACCGGTCGGTGGCCCGCTCCAGCTCCTTCTGCCGCAGACCGGGACCCTCGTCGCGCACGCTGACCTCGACGCGGTTGTCCACCCGCCGCGCGCCCACCTCGACGACGGTGCCGTCGTTGGTGAACTTCAGCGCGTTGTCCAGCAGCGCGTCCAGGATGCCCTCCAGGCCGCGCGGGGTGAGCATCGCGACGAGGTCGGTCTCGCCGGTCTGCACCAGCTCGACGTGCCGGGAGTCGGCGACCGCGCTCCACGCCTGCAACCGCTCGATGACGATGTCGTCGACGTCGATCGGCACCGGCTCCAGCGAGCTGGCCTCCGCCCGCGCCATCACCAGGAGCTCGTCGAGCAGGCGGTTCAGCCGGTCGGTCTCCTCGATGGCGGCCTCGTGGTGCACCTCCGCCTCGGCGTCGACGTGGCCCTCCAGGTTGCCCAGCCGCAGCCGCAGCGCGGTGAGCGGGTTGCGCAGCTGGTGCGAGGCGTCGGCGACGAAGGCCCGCTGCGCGGCCAGCACGTCGCCGACCGCCGCGGCCATCTGCTCGAAGGAGCGGGTCAGCATCCGCAGCTCCGGCGGCCCGCCGTCACCGCCGACCGGCTCCACCGGGCGCCCCATGACCAGCGCGGTCACCATCTTCCCGGTGGCCTGGTCCAGTCGCTGCACCGGTTTCAAGATCCAGCGCACCACCGGCAGCGCGAACAGGATGCCCGCGCCGAGCGCCAGCAGGCTGCCCAGCAGCAGCGCGCCCCACCAGACCACGACCCGCCCGCGCGCCGACGACGTCGGCGAGATGATCAGCGCGGCGCCGCGCACCTCGCCGTCGGCCAGCACCGGGGCGGCCAGCACCAGCGGCTCGTCGTGCCACGGCAGCATCAGCTCGCCCGGCTCGGAGTGCCGCCCGGCCAGCGCGAGCCCGACGCGGTCGATCACCGTGCGGTCGGTCAGCTCCAGGCCCGGCCGCGAGCGCGCGACCACGGTGCCGTCCCGGTCGGTGATGGCCACCGCGATCCGGTAGACCTCGTCGTAGCGGCGCAGCTCGCGCTCGATCACCGAGGGCTGGTCGTCGATGATCGGCCGCTGGGCCAGCGAGGCGAAGCGGGTGACGTCGGTCAGCCGGTCCAGGAACAACCGCTGCTGCTCAGCGCCCGCCACCGTGGCCGCGAGCGGGACGCCGAGCCCCGCGAGCACGAGCACGAGCAGGGACAGCACCGTCGTCAGCAACCGGGAACGCACCCGACCACCCTTCCAGCGGCACCCACTGCCGCGAAACCCTTACCTGACACCCGAAGCCCGGGCACCCGAACTGCCGCGCACGGCGGCGGAACCACAGCGAAGATCCACTCGATCGGGTTACCCGGCCGGGGTGGCGGCGGCGAGGCGGTAGCCCACCCCGCGCACGGTCTCGATGAGGTCGGGGCGGCCGAGCTTGGTGCGCAGCGTGGCCACGTGCACGTCCAGCGTGCGGTTCACCCCGGACCAGGTCCGGCCCCACACCTCGGAGATGATCCGCTCCCGCGTGCACACCGAGCCGCGCGCGGCCACCAGCAGCGCGAGCATCTGGAACTCCTTGCGGGACAAGGCGATCGCCTCACCCGAAACGCGAACCTCGTGCCGGTTCAGGTGCACCTCGACGTCACCGATCTTGACGACGTCGTCGGTGCCCGCGTGGCCGCGGCGGCGGCGCACCGCCTGCACCCGCGCCATCAGCTCGCCCACGTCGTAGGGCTTCACCAGGTAGTCGTCCGCGCCCGCGTGCAGCCCGAGGATGCGGTCGTCGACCTCTCCCCTGGCGGAGACGACGATGATCGCCACGTCGCTGGCCGCCCTGATCGCGCGGCACAGCGCGACACCGTCCACATCGGGCAGTCCGAGGTCCAGTAACACCACGTCCACATCGGACAGGCTCTCCAGGACTCCCTTACCGCCGGGAAGACGGGACACGGTCATTCCGCGCCTGGTGAGGGCCGGTTCCAGCGCCTCGGCGACGCGGTCGTCGTCCTCGACGAGCAGTACCCTCACGGGTGGTACCTCCCTTGAGCCTGCGAGGCTCATCCGTGACAGAGTTGAGACCCTAAGTCTTGCTCAACCGATCTGGACTGGTGTGGTCGCCCACACCTAGGTTTCCGCCAACTGAATCACCCTTGTCGACGAGGAGCGCCGATGACCGCAGCTGCCCCCACTCCGCCGATGATCCGGATGGCGGGAGTGGACAAGCATTTCGGGCCGCTGCACGTGCTCAGGGGCATCAACATCGAAGTGCCCAAGGGTCAGGTGGTGGTGGTACTCGGTCCGTCCGGCTCTGGCAAGTCCACGCTGTGCCGGACCATCAACCGTCTCGAACCGATCGACTCCGGTGACATCGAGGTCGACGGCGACCGCCTGCCGGACGAGGGCAAGGCGCTGGCCGCGCTGCGCGCCGACGTGGGCATGGTCTTCCAGCAGTTCAACCTCTTCGCGCACAAGACCATCATCGAGAACGTGATGCTGGCGCCGATGAAGGTCAGGGGCGTCAAGGAGGCCGAGGCCCGCAAGCTCGCCCAGCAGCTGCTGGAGCGCGTGGGCATCGCCAACCAGGCCGACAAGTACCCCGCGCAGCTCTCCGGCGGTCAGCAGCAGCGGGTGGCCATCGCCCGCGCGCTGGCGATGAAGCCGAAGGTGATGCTCTTCGACGAGCCCACCTCGGCGCTGGACCCGGAGATGGTCAACGAGGTCCTGGACGTGATGACCACGCTGGCCAAGGAGGGCATGACCATGCTCGTGGTCACCCACGAGATGGGCTTCGCCCGCAAGGCGGCCGACCGCGTGGTGTTCATGGCCGACGGCGAGATCGTCGAGGACACCACCCCGGAAGAGTTCTTCACCGCCCCCAGCTCCGATCGCGCCAAGGACTTTCTCGGCAAGATCCTGCCGCACTGATCATCCTGATAGCAGGGCGGACGCGGGCGGCGTCCGAGAGAGTCAGCAGAGTCGAAAGAAGGAAGCAGATGCGTTTCAGCAAGGGACTGCGGATCGGTGCCTCGGTCGCCGCGCTCGCGGTGCTGGCGGCCTGTGGCGGTGGCAGCGGCGGCGGCTCCGGCATCGAGGCGCGGGCCAAGAGCGGCAAGCTCGTCGTCGGCATCAAGTTCGACCAGCCCGGCATGGGCCTGAAGACCCCGACCGGCTTCACCGGCTTCGACGTGGACGTGGCGAAGTACATCGCCAAGGAGCTCGGCGTCGACGAGTCGAAGATCGAGTTCAAGGAAGCCCCCTCGGCGCAGCGGGAGAACCTGCTGGAGAAGGGTGACGTCGACATGATCGCCGCCACCTACTCCATCACCAACGACCGCAAGCAGAAGGTGCTCTTCGCCGGGCCGTACCTGACGCCGGGCCAGGACCTGCTGGTGCGCGTGAACGACAACAGCATCACCGGGCCGGAAGCCCTCAACGGCAAGAAGCTGTGCTCGGTCAAGGGTTCCACCTCGGCCAAGGCGGTCAAGGACAAGTTCGCCAACCAGGCGCAGCTGCAGGAGTACGGCGGCTACTCGGAGTGCCTGGCCGGCCTGGAGAGCGGCGCCATCGACGCGCTGTCCACCGATGACTCGATCCTCGCCGGGTACGCCGCGGCGAACCCGGGCAAGTTCAAGCTCATCGGCAAGCCCTTCACCAAGGAACTGATCGGCGTCGGCCTCGCCAAGAGCGACACCAAGGGCCGCGACGCGGTGAACAAGGCCCTGGAGAAGATGATGACCTCCGGTGCGTGGAAGACCGCGCTGGAGAAGAACCTCGACAAGTCGGGCTACAAGATCCCCGAGCCGCCGCAGATCACCGAGAAGTGACGCGGTAGAGGATCGAGTCGCGGCGCGCCGGACGAGATGTCCGGCGCGCCGCCCCCGTTGCGGACCGCAGCCCCCTGAAACACGGCTAGGAGAACTCACACCGTGGACCTGTTGAGCAAGTACGACGTGCTCGGCGCGTTCTGGGTCACCGTGCAACTCACCTTCTACTCGGCGGTGGGCGCACTGATCTGGGGCACGATCCTGGCCGGGATGCGGGTCAGCCCCGTACCGCTGATGCGCGGCATCGGCACCGTGTACGTGAACGTGATGCGCAACACCCCGCTCACCCTGATCATCATGGGCACCTCCCTCGGGCTGTACTCGACGCTCGGCGTCGTGCTCACGACCAAGTCCGACAAGGACCTGACGTTCCTGGCCACCAACAACTTCTGGCTGGCCGTGCTCGGTTTCGTCGCCTACACCGGCACCTTCGTCTGCGAGTCGCTGCGCGCGGGCATCAACACGGTCCCGGTCGGCCAGGCCGAGGCCGCGCGGGCGCTCGGGCTGAAGTTCACCCAGACCCTGGGCATCGTGGTGCTGCCGCAGTCCTTCCGCGCGGTGATCGCCCCCCTGGCCAGCGTGCTGATCGCGCTGACCAAGAACACGACCGTGGCCAGCGCCATCGGGGTGGCCGAGGCGGCCGCGCTGATGACCAGCATGATCGAGTTCGACTCGCAGTACCTGTTCGTGATCTTCGGGATCATCGCGCTCGGCTTCGTGATCCTGACCCTGCCCACCGGCCTGCTCCTGGGCTCGGTGGCCAAGAAGGTGGCGGTGAAGCGGTGAGCGCGCCCTCGGTCCTCTACGACGCACCTGGCCCGAAGGCCAAGGCCCGCAACGTCGGCTACACGGTGGTTTTCGGCGTGGTGCTGGCCGCCGTCGCCTGGTTCACCATCTCCGCGCTGGCGGAGAAGGGCCAGCTCGAAGGCGCGAAGTGGTCGCCGTTCCTGCTCGGCAGCACGTGGACCGAGTACCTGCTGCCCGGTCTGCTCAACACCCTGATCGCGGCCGGGTTGGCGATCGTGATCGCACTGCCGATCGGTTTCATCCTCGGCATCGCCCGGCTCTCCGACCAGAAGTGGATCAGCATGCCCGCCGGCGCGCTGGTGGAGTTCTTCCGCTCGCTGCCCGTGCTGATCCTGATGATCTTCGCCAACGAACTCTTCGCCCTGTACCTCAACGTGGACCGCGACGTCCGCCCGCTGGCGGCCGTGGTCACGGGCCTGGTGCTCTACAACGCCTCCGTGCTCGCCGAGGTGGTCAGGGCAGGCATCCTGTCGCTGCCCAAGGGCCAGACCGAGGCGTCGATGGCGCTGGGTCTGCGCAAGGGCCAGACGATGCGGATCATCCTGCTGCCGCAGGCGATCACCGCGATGCTCCCGGCGATCGTCAGCCAGCTCGTGGTGATCCTCAAGGACAGCGCCCTCGGTGGCGCGCTGGTCGGGTACTCGGAGCTGTTCGCCCAGTACCGCTACATCTCCAACAACTACCAGAACCTGATCCCGACGATGATCGTCATCGCGGTCATGTACATCGTCATCAACACGCTGCTGACCACCTTCGCCTCGTGGCTGGAGAAGCGCATGTCCCGCAAGGGCAAGCCGACGGTCGGTGCGGGCCCGATCGGGGAGCAGGCTCCCGGCATGGAGTTCACCGGTCTGCGGACCGGCGGAACCGCCTGAGCCACGACCCTCTAGGGTGCTCTGGACCCGGTACGACCCGCGAGGGGGAGAAATGCCCATGCACCGTCGATCCGCACTCGCTGCGGCGGTCGTGATGGGGGTTCTCCCCCTCGCGGGTCGTA
>NZ_MUMH01000158.1 GCF_002155965.1 Allokutzneria sp. NRRL B-24872 | reverse complement strand
CGCCGACCGAGCTGCCGTCGCGCTTCTCCTTGAGCTGCCCCACTTCCAGGCGCAGCAGGCCGATGTCGAGCTTGCGCTGGCCCGCGCCGATGATCGGCAAATTTCCCAGTCCTGGCAGGGGAATCCCGACCGGCACGTCCAACCGCGGAGTCGCCGCGTCGAGCGTGCCGAGCGTCTTCCCGCCCTGCGACACCCGCAACACCGGCGCCGTGTACGTGACCTTCGACGTCTTCGCGTCGCCCGTCGACAGCGCCGTCAGCGTCGGTTTGCTGACCACGTCGATCCGGATCTCCTGCGGTGTCCCCGCCAGCACCTGGATGCTCGCCAGCTGCACCGTCGACACCGCGCTCACCGCTTTGCCCGCTTGGCCCGGCGCGTCCACCAGTCGCACCGTCGACTGCGCGCTCATCGTTTCTGGCAGCCGCACCAGCGGTCCGTTCGCCGTGAGCAGCCCGCCCAGCTGGCTCAGCGGTGCGGCCAGCCCCTTCACCGCCTCGATCAGGTCCACCTTGCCCGCCGCGATCGAGCTGAGGTCCGAAACCCTTGGCAGTGAAGGGATCGTGTTGATCGCCGACAGGCTCGCCACCGAGGTCTTCGCGTCCGCCACCGGCTCCACGCACGGCCCGAGCTTGTCGTCCCACCGCGCGTGCACCGAGCCTTCCACCAGGCCGATGTTCAGCAACTGGTTCGCGTTGGGTGGCAGGGCGCCACGGACACCGGGGGCGCTGGCGCAGACGGCGAGTCCGGACAACGCGAGGCCGACGGTGGGTGGGCTGACGCCGCCCGCGAACCAGTTGCTGAACATCGGCCTGGTGGAAGGCTCGGTGCACGCGCGGTGGGACGACAAGCTCGGGCCGTGCGTGGAGCCGGTGGCGGACGCGAAGACCTCGGTGGCGAGCCTGTCGGCGATCAACACGATCCCTTCACTGCCAAGGGTTTCGGACCTCAG
>NZ_MUMH01000157.1 GCF_002155965.1 Allokutzneria sp. NRRL B-24872 | reverse complement strand
CGGGTTGATGAGGGCAAGGCCCTGATGATCCTCGACCTGTTGCAGAACCTGACCGTTGTGCACGCCGCCATCGCGGAGGAGGCGTTGTTGGCGCATGCGTCGGTGAACAACTACACCGCGACGCGTCGGTATGCGATCCGGTTCATCCACTGTCTTGATCCCACCGCGGCTGAGCGTCGTCACGAGGAGAAACGCAAGGCCCGTCTGGTGGAGAAGGTCCCTCTCGATGACGGCATGGCGTTGTTGCGGTTGTTGATGTCCGCCCATGACGCCGCGCTGGCGTTCGATCACGTCGATCGCATCGCCCGCTCGTTGCCCAAGGACGATCGCACTCTGGATCAGAAGCGCTCCGATGTGGCGAAGGACTTGTTGCTGGGCAAGGACACTCCCACCCCAGCGGGGCAAACCACGGTCTACCTGACGATGCCTGTCACCGCCGTGCTCGGCCTGACCAACGATCCCGGGATGCTCGGTGGCTACGGCCCCATCCCCGCTCGCGTCGCTCGTGAGATCGCCGCTGATGGTGTGTGGAAGCGCATCCTCACCGACCCTGTGACCGGTGTGGCCGAAGAAGTCGGCAACACCTACCGCCCCACGGCGAAACAGCGGGAGCTACTCGGCCTGCGCTACCCCACCTGCACCGCCATCGGCTGCAACCAACCCGCCCACCGCTGCGACCTCGATCATTGTCGGCCGTTCGACGGCACCAACACCACGATCACCAACCTGCGCCCCAAGTGCCGCCATCATCACCGGATGAAGACCCACTCCAACTGGCGCTGCGAGAACCTGCCCGACGGCACCCACGTGTGGACCAGCCCCGGGGCGTGGTCCACACGTGGGTGCCGTCGGGCAGGTTCTCGCAGCGCCAGTTGGAGTGGGTCTTCATCCGGTGATGATGGCGGCACTTGGGGCGCAGGTTGGTGATCGTGGTGTTGGTGCCGTCGAACGGCCGACAATGATCGAGGTCGCAGCGGTGGGCGGGTTGGTTGCAGCCGATGGCGGTGCAGGTGGTGT
>NZ_MUMH01000156.1 GCF_002155965.1 Allokutzneria sp. NRRL B-24872 | reverse complement strand
CCTCGGCTTGACCCAGGACCCCGCCATCCTCGGCGGCTACGGTCCGATCCCCGCGCCCATCGCGAGGGAGATCGCGGCGGGTGGAGTGTGGAAGCGCATCCTCACCGACCCGGTGACAGGAGCGGCGGAGGAGATCAGCAACGTCTACCGGCCCACCGCGAAACAGCGAGAACTCATCGCGGCCAGGTATCCCACCTGCATGGCGATCGGTTGCAATCAGCCCGCGCACCGTTGCGATCTTGATCATTGTCGTCGCTACAACGGGGAGAACACGACGCTGGACAACCTCCGGCCGAAGTGCCGGAGGCATCACCGGATGAAGACCCACTCGAACTGGAAGTGCGAGAACCAAGAGGACGGAACGCACACCTGGACCACGCCGAGCGGGAAGACCGAAGACGTTCATCCGACGCCCATCGCCGAGCCCGCGCCGTTCTGAAGAACGTCGCCGGATCAGGGGACGCCCGCGCGTCCACGCCTCACAGGATGATCATGAAGGCACCGATCGACGTTCCCTGAGGTCTTCTTGTCCGCTCGCATCGAGTGCGGCTTCGACGCGCCCGAGATCGCCGAGGACGGTGATCGCGTGACTTGGACTTGGAGCCTGCGGAACTCCGGCGACCAGGACGCGACCGACGTTGTCTTCACCAGCAAGCTGATCCCGGCACTGAAAGTCGTCGAGGCGACCAGCACGCCAAGATCGTTGCCGCGCTTCCCCCGGCACGCGACCTCTGATCAAGGTGATGGCGCGTCCGCGAACTCCACCGAGTAGAGCAGCGCGGCCGAAGCAGACCACCCAGCCGGGCCAGCCGGGTGGTCGTGCGCCGAGTTACAGGCCTTCCATCAGGTCGGTCTCGGTGATGCCGGGGCCGTGGCCCTCGCGGATGAACCACTCGGTGCCGAAGGCGTAGGCGAAACCCTCGTCGGGCATGGCGAGGAAGAACGAGTCCTCGCTGATCTGGCTGGCGTGGGCGCGCATGGCGGCGCGCTTGGCCTCCAGGTACTTGGTGACGTCGACGGCGGCGGTGATCTCGGACTCGGGCTTGCCGAACTGGCCATCGGACTCGACGTCGGGCATGTCGACGTCCTCGGCCTGCGCGGCCATGGCGGCCATGCCCCGGCGCATGTGGTCCTGGTTCATGGTGTTCTGGTAGACGCGCGGGGTGCCGGCCAGCTCGGCGGCGCGCTTGCCGACGCGGTGGACCTGGATGTGGTCGGGGTGGCCGTAGCCGCCGTTGTCGTCGTAGATGGTGAGGACGTCGGCGTTCTCCTCGCGCAGGATCGCCGCCAGCTTCTGCGCGGCCTCCTCCACATCGGCGGTCCAGAACGAGCCGGGGAAATCGTTGGAGGGCTCGCCGATCATGCCGGAGTCCTTGTAGCCCAGGAACTCCACGCGGTCGGCGCCCAGGATCTCGGCGGCCGCGCGGGTCTCGGTGACGCGGCGCTGCCACAGCTGCTCGCCCTCGGCGAGGAAGCCGTCCGCCACCTCCCCCTGCTCACCCCGGGTCGCCGTGACCAGCACGACGCGGTGACCTTCCTCGTGAGCCTTGCGCATGACACCGCCGCACCCGATGCACTCGTCGTCGGGGTGAGCGTGAAACGACACCAAAGTGGCCATGCGCTGACGCTACGCGATCTTCCATCCACATTTCCCCGTGGGCTCCGCCTGTTCGTGTAGTGGTCGGACCTCCGGCACGAGAACTACCTTCGAGTTAACCCCTGCCGCACCTGCGAAAGGCACATTCGTGCTGCTGCAAAGCATCCTCGTCGTCGGCGGAACGGTGATCGCGAGCGTCGTCGCCGCCTACATCGTCACCAGGCTCGTCCCCTTCGAGTCCCGCTCCAAGTACAACGAGGTCTCCGGGCACTTCTTCGCCGCGTGCGGCGCGTTCTACGCCATCCTGGTCGCCTTCGTGGTGGTCGCCGTGTGGGAGGACCTCGGCGCCGCGCGGGCCAACACCTACGTCGAGGCGAACGCCCTGCCGGGCCTCTACTTCGCCTCGACCGCCTTCTCCGACAAGGACGAAGCGGCCTTCCAGGACATCGCGGTCTCCTACGCCAAGGCCGTGATCGTCGACGAGTGGCCGCTGCTGGCCCAGGGCAAGGGCAGCCCGAAGGTCGAGGAGGTCGCCAAGAAGATGCGCAGGGCGATCGTCCAGGTCGACGTCGAGGAGCCGCGCCAGGAAGCGCTCTACAGCGCCATGATCGAGCGCGTCAACACCATCGGCAGCGCGCGGCGGGACCGGCTCAACGAGGCGGTGCCGTCGATACCGAGCTTCTTCTGGATAGGCCTGATCATCGGCGGCGTGCTGCTGATCGGCTTCGCGTTGTTCTTCGGCACCGAGCGCTTCCTGCCGCACGCGTTGATGGTCGGCGTGCTGGCCATGCTCGTCTCGGCCTCCCTGCTGTTCACCCACCTCATGGACCACCCGTTCTCGGGAGCCGCCGCGGTCTCGCCGGAGGCGTTCCGCATCGCGCTGTCGCAGATGGGGCAACCACTGCCCCTTCCGTAGGAAAACCGTTCGAGGAGAAGGCACACATGTCCTGGAAACGACTGCTCGGCATCACCGCGGCCGCCGCGATGCTCCCGGTGCTCACCGCGAGCGCGGCCCCGGCCGCCCCGGCTGACGAGACCATCGTCGTGACCGCCAAGCGGTCCGTGCTCAGCCTGCCCGCCGTCCCCACGGTCGGCCTGTCCTTCCTCGGCGGCGGCGAGCTGCTGGACGAGGCGGGCGCGAAGGTCGGCGAGGGCTACTCCACCTGCACGGTGGCCCGGATCGCGCTCCCGGAACTGACCTCGCACTGCACCAGCGCGTTCAAGCTGGCCAAGGGCGAGGTCCACCTGTCCAGCCTGCGCACCTACACCGTCGGGGCGAGCAGCAGCTTCAAGGACTCGACGATGGCGGTGATCGGCGGCACCGGCGCCTACAAGGACGCGCGGGGCGAGGCGAAGACCGCCAAGCAGGGCGGCGCGCTGCTCGACCCGCTGGCCCCGGTGTCCTACAAGTTCACCATCACGCTCAGCTCCTGACACCGACGACGAGGTCCCCGTCGCACACCGCGGCGGGGACCTTGTCGTTGTCCACCACGCGAAGCACGCCGTCCTGCCACTGGCCCGCCGCGAGCGGGAGCGTGGCCACGCACGGCACCGGACCGCTCGTCCAGTCCAGCCGCCCGGCGATCGTGTCCACAGTGGACTTCGCGAGCACGTCGGCGACGGCGGCGCGGTCCTCGCCCTCGGACACGGCGTGCACGGCCACCTCCAGCAGCGCGTGCGCGAGCCCGAGCAGCGGCAACCACGGGCGCCCGGTCCGGTGCGCGTAGTCATCGGCCAGCTCAGCCGACGAAATGCCGTCCACACCGGACACACAGCGGTGTCCCGGCGCCCAGGCCACGACGGTCGCGACGCGGTCGAGTGCGGGGTCGTCCATGCCGAACGGGTAAGCCAGCCAACGGGAACACGTCACCAGGTTGGGGCGCAGGCCTTCCCGACGAGCGCGCTCCAGGAACCGCACGAGGTCACCGGTGGTCGCAGCGCTGCTGACGATGTCCACATCGGACCGGAGCAGCGCGTCGACCTGGCTGGCGAAGTCGGACTCGGACTCGCGGTAGGCGCCCGCGTCCACCACGGCGTGGGATGTCACCGGCAGGAAACCAAAAGAAGGGTCGCGCAGCGCTCGTCCCTGCGGGCCGTCGTTCCACAGCAGACCGACGGAGTCGCCCGCACGGCGCCACAGATCGGCGAAGGTCGCGGCGATGTCGTCCAGGCCCCAGCAGAAGTGGAAGGTCCAGTCGAAGTCCCGATCGAGGCCGTAGCGGTAGACCTGCCAGGGCAGCGCCGTGGACACGCACGGCGTCCGCAGGCGCTCGCAGGTCTCGGTGATCGCGGGCAGCACACTGGTCCCGCCGAGGCACACCACGAGCCGGACGCCCTCGCGCTCGATGAGGTCCCGCGTCGCCGCGCGCGCTCCCTCCACAGAGGACTTGCTGTCCGCCGTGACGAAGTCCAGCAAGGGAAACAGGGCGCGGAAACGGTGCACGACGTGGTCGAGCGGATCGCCGAGCAGGGTGAGCCTGCCGGTCCGGGCCAGGACGACGCCGATCCTGCCGCGGTGGGACACACGAACTCCTCACAGCTGAAGCGAACGGGGCAGTCCCCCACCGGCTGGCGGGGGACTGCCCGTCGAACGCGTTGTTCGGTCAGTGGTCGCGGGTGACCACCAGTGTGCCCAAAGCACGCAGTTCCGCCGCGGGACGCGCCGCAGGAGTGACCGCGGCGAGATCGGCGAAGGCGCGGTTGGTCAGCTGCTCGGCCTGATCGCGTGCCCAGCCCCGCCCACCGGCCAGCTCGATCAGCTCGGCGGCGCGGGCCCGTTCGACCTCGGAGAGCGGCTGCTCCCTGAGGTAGAGCGCGGCCAGCTCGCGCGCGGCCGGGGTGCCCGAGCTCAACGCCGCCACCACCGGCAGGGACTTCTTGCCGTTGGTGAGGTCGGAGTGCACGGGTTTGCCGGTGCGCCTGGGATCTCCCCAGATGCCGAGCAGGTCGTCGGCCAGTTGGAAGGCCAGCCCGAGGTGGTCGCCGAAGTCGCGCAGCGACCGCACCTGCTCGGGTGTCCCGTCCCCGAACAGCGCGCCGAGCTGCGACGCGCAGCCCAGCAACGCGCCGGTCTTGCGCTCCGCCATGGCCATGCACTCCGCCAGCCCGACGTCGGCGCGGTCCTCGAAGGAGAGGTCCTTGCTCTGCCCGTCGACCAGGTCCATGACCGCGGTGGAGAGCACGCCCAGCGCCTGCTGCGTCGAGCTGTGCTCGCTCTTGGCCAGCACGGCGAAGGCCGCCGTCAGCAGCGCGTCCCCGGCCAGGATCGCCGCGTTGGAGCCGAAAACCCGGTTCGCGGTCGGCCGGTGCCGTCTGGTCAGGTCCCCGTCGAGCACATCGTCGTGCAGCAGCGAGAAGTTGTGCACCAGCTCCACCGCGGCCGCTGCCGGCAGGGCCGCCTCGACGCAGTCGTACTCGCCGAAGGTGTCGCTGGTGACCGCCGCCGCGGACAGCAGCACCAGCGCCGGGCGCAGTGCCTTCCCGCCGTCCGCGCTCGTCGGCCTGCCGTGCTCGTCCCACCACCCGAAGTGGTAGCCGGCGATGAGCGCCATCGACGGCGGCATCGCCTCGACCACCGCGCGCAGCGCGGGGTCCACCATGTTGCGGCTCCAGGCAAGCACGTCGCGTGCCGACCTGCCCGCGGTCATCGCCTCGACCGTGGCCATGTCCGTCGCCCCGCCCCGGCCTCAGCGGCCGATCTCGACGTTCTCCAGGACACCGAGCGCGTCCGGCACGAGCACGGCCGCCGAGTAGTACGCGCTGACGAGGTAGGAGATGATCGCCTTCTCGTTGACGCCCATGTAGCGCACCGAGAGCCCGGGCTCGTACTCGTCCGGCAGCCCGGTCTGGCGCAGGCCGATCACGCCCTGGTCATCCTCCCCCGTGCGCAGCACCAGGATCGAGGACGTGCGGGATTCGGTGATCGGGATCTTGTCGCACGGCAGCAGCGGGACCCCGCGCCACGCCATGACCTGCCTGCCGTCGACGACGGTGCCCTCCGGGTAGAGGCCGCGCTTGTTGCACTCCCTGCCGAAGGCCGCGATCGTCTTGGGGTGGGCCAGGAAGTAGCGCGACTTGCGCCTGCGGCAGAGCAGTTCGTCGAGGTCGTCCGGGGTCGGAGGGCCGCTGTGGGTGGTGATGCGCTGCTTGAGGTCGGCGTTGTGCAGCAGGCCGAACTCGCGGTTGTTGATCAGCTCGTGTTCCTGGAGCTCCTTGAGCGCTTCCACGGTGAGCCGCAACTGCTGCTCGGTCTGGTTCATCGGCTCGTTGTAGAGATCGGCCACGCGGGAGTGCACGCGCAGGACCGTCTGCGCCACGCTCAGCTCGTACTCGCGCGGCTTCAGCTCGTAGTCCACGAACGTGCCGGGCAGGTCGTACTCGCCGGACTCGCCCGCGGCGACGTCGATCGCGGCCTCGCCCTTCTTGTTCTGCGAGCGCTTGGGCGTGCTGACGTAGCGCTCGACCTGCTCGCGCAGCGCGTCCGACTGCGACACCAGGCGCTGGAACTCCTGCGCGGACAGGGTGAGCACGGTGCACGCGGTCGCGGCCTTCACCGTGTAGGACCACGGCGAGCTGTCCCCGGTGAGCACCTCGTCACCGAAGTGGTCGCCGTCGACGAGGGTGCCGATCACGATCGGATCGCCGTACTTGCCGGAGGCGACCTGGTTCACCTTTCCGTGCGCCACGAGGAAGATCTCCTCGGCCGCCTCGCCGTCGCGGACGATGGTGTCCCCCGCGGCGAACTCCCGCTGCTGGAAGCGGTCGGCGATGGCGCCGAGCACGTCCTCGTCCTCGAACCCGCGCAGCAGCGGCAGCTCGCACAGCTCCGGTGGGACGACGCGGATGTCGGACCCGGTGTTGCTGAAGGACAACCGGCCGTCGCCGACGGCGTAGGTGAGCCTGCGGTTGACCCGGTAGGCACCGCCCTTGGCCTCCACCCACGGCAGCACGCGCAGCAGCCACCTCGGCGTGATGCCCTGCATCTGCGGAACCGACTTGGTCGTCGTCGCGAGGTTGCGCGCCGCCGCGGTCCCGAGGCTGAGTTGGGTGGTCTGGGCCTGCGGTGTGCCGCCGATGTCCGTCTGTGTCACTGAAAAACACCACCGATTTCTGTCCGCGCCGGAAGAGCTGTTGCGAGGGAGGGGTGTCCCCGCCGCCCTGGGGAAGCGGCGGGGACACGGGCTCAGCTGAAGCGGCCGATCTCGACGTTCTCCAGGATGCCGAGCGCGTCCGGCACCAGGACGGCCGCCGAGAAGTAGGTGCTGACCAGGTAGGAGATGATCGCCTTCTCGTTGACGCCCATGAACCGCACGGACAGGCCGGGCTCGTACTCGTCGGGGATCTCGGTCTGGTGCAGGCCGATGACGCCCTGCTTCTCCTCGCCGGTGCGCAGCAGCATGATCGAGGACGTGCCGCTCTGGCTCACCGGGATCTTGTTGCACGGCAGGATCGGGATGCCGCGCCAGGACGGCACCTTGTTCCCGCCGATGTCCACGGCGTGCGGGTAGAGGCCCCTGCTGTTGCACTCCCTGGCGAAGGCCGCGATGGCCTTGGGGTGGGCCAGGAAGGCGGTCGGGTCCTTCCACACCGAGGACAGCAGTTCGTCCATGTCGTCGGGCGTCGGCGGGCCGGAGCGCGTGTGCAGCCGCTGCTTGAGGTCGGCGTTGTGCAGCAGGCCGAAGTCACGGCTGTTGACCAGCTCGTGCTCCTGGCGCTCGCGCAGGGCCTCGACGGTGAGCCGCAACTGCTGCTCGGTCTGGTTCATCGGCTCGTTGTAGAGATCCGCGACGCGGGAGTGCACGCGCAGCACGGTCTGCGCCACGCTCAGCTCGTACTCGCGCGGCTTCAGCTCGTAGTCGACGAAGGTGCTCGGCAGGTCGTACTCGCCCTCCTGGCCCGCCGCGAGGTCTATCGCCGCCTCGCCGTGGTCGTCGCGCGGCTGGCCCGCCTTGGCGCGGAACTCCGCGACGTGGGCCTGCAACGCCTCGGACTGCTCGACGATGTTGTCGAAGGCGCTCTGCTGGAGCATCAGCACGGTGCAGGCGGTCTTCGCCTTGACCGTGTACTCCCAGATGTCGCCCTCGGCGGCCAGCGTCTCGTCACCGAAGTGATCGCCGTCCGCGAGGGTGTCCAGCACGGTCTCGTCGCCGTAGGCACCGGCGCCGATCTTGGCCACCTTGCCGTGGGCGATCAGGAAGGCCTGGTCGGAGCGGTTGCCGAACTCCACGATCACATCGCCGGGCTGGTACTCGCGCTGTTCGAAGCGGTCGGCGAGGGCGATCAGCACCTCCTCGTCCTCGAACCCGCGCAGCAGCGGCAGCTCGCACAGCTCCGGCGGGATGACGCGGATGGTCGCCCCGGTGTTGGTGAAGGTGACCCGGCCGTCGCCGACGGCGTAGCTGAGCCTGCGGTTGACCCGGTAGGCACCACCGGCGGCCCGCACCCACGGCAGCACCTTCAGCAGCCAGCGCGAGGAGATGCCCTGCATCTGCGGGACCGACTTGGTCGTCGTCGCCAGGTTGCGCGCGGCGGCCGTCGCGAGGCTCTGCTGCGGGCTCGCGCCGTTGACCTCGCGCTCCGCCTGCACCGACTCGGTCACAACCGACACCACCAATCTCAGTCACTGGAACACGTCAAAGAAACCGGGAAATCCGGCAAGGTCGAGGAAATCGAATATCGGCACGCATGAATTGCGTGGGAAATACGACGTACCAACGGGTCCGAAGCTAGCATCGGACTTTCAAATCCGTACAGTCACCCGTGTCAGTGACTCGTGAACGCACGTCACAATACGGTCGTCCCGAGCACAACCACTCGTTCGATTGGCCCAGCCGCCAACCGTTCCTGGGGGTATCACGGACAGCGACGGGAGTATTAGGACATGCGGGTGGCCCGGTGGACCCCCGCCCGCTCCGCCGAGCGGGTAAGCGCTGGTCCGAGTGGGGGACGGGCGGTCACGGCGTGGCTACCGGGACCCCCGAGCCCCTGAGCAGTTCCAGTGCGCGGTGGGTGATTCGCCGCATGTTCGAACGGCCCCCGCTCTCCACCCAGGTCCGCACCGACACCTCGATCACGGTCATCGTATTGGCGGATGCCAAAGTCGCGGCCAGCTCAGCGGATCGCCCGCCCATTCTCCGCGCGATTTCCGTTGCCAATTCACCGCGCCAGCGCATGGTCTTGTCGTTGAGCTGTGCGCGGGCCGACGGTGTCCGCCAGGCCAGCTCGTAGACGGCGATAATGCGGTCTCCGGATTCGGCGACGGTGCGCAGCACGTAGTCGATCAGCTCGTGCAGCGCCCTCGGCACCGGCACGTCCTCGGGCTGGGCGCGGAAGACCTCCAGCGCCTCGTCCAGCCGCTGCTCGACGAAGGTCAGCAGCAGCGCTTCCTTGGTCGCGTAGTAGCGGTAGAGGGTGCGCGGCCCGACCTCGGCGGCCGCGGCGATCTGCTCCATCGTGGTCGCGGCGAAGCCGTTGGCGGTGAACAGCTCGAAGGCGGTGTCGGCGAGCAGCTGCCGCGTGCGCTCCATCTTGGTCTCGCGAAGCCCCACGGCCGCCACCTCCTTCTCCGGCGTTCACCGGTGTCTGCGGGGGCGCGAAGGCTATCAGCGTTGCCACGGCGCCGAAGGTGATGGCAGTGTAGGTCACGTGGCAGTGGCTGCCACTTTCTCGAAGGGAGTCGGCGATGACCGCGACCAGGGGGAGCTTCCCCGTCGAGCGCGACCCGGCCTGTCCGCTCGACCCGGCGCCCGGGTACCGCGAGCTGCCGGAGCGGGTGTCGGCGGTGTCCTGCCCGATCGGCGTGGACGCGTGGGTGCTCACCCGGCACTCCGACATCCGGGCCGCGCTGGCCGATCGCAGGCTCAGCTCGCGGGGCGCGCCGTCCAACCACGTCGTCGCGGGCGCCGACCCGAACGAGCCCGTCGCGCCCGGCGTGCTGCTGCGGCTGGACGGCGACGAGCACTCGCGGCTGCGCAAGCTGCTCATCCCCGAGTTCACCGTGCGCCGGGTCGAGGCACTGCGCCCGGCGATCGCGCGCATCGTCGACGACCACATCGACGCGATGCTGGCCAGCACCGAGCCGGTCGACCTGTACCGCGACTTCGCGCTCCCCGTGCCCTCGCTGGTGATCTGCGAACTGCTCGGAGTTCCTTACGCGGACCGGGATTCCTTCGAGAAGCAGAGCGCGCTGCTGGTCGGCGTCGACGGCGACCCCGAGGCCTTCGCCAATGCCGCGATGCAGGTGCAGCAGTTCATGGCGCAGCTCGTCCTGTCGAAGATGCAGAGCCCGACCGACGACCTGCTCGGCAGGCTCATCCAGCGCGGCGCCGAGACGGGCGCGAACCTGACCGTCGAGGAGCTGGTCTCGCTCGGCATCACCCTGCTCGTCGCCGGTCACGAGACCACCGCGAACATGATCGCGCTGAGCACGCTGACCCTGCTGCGCAGGCCGGAACAACTCGAAGCGCTGCGCTCGGACCCCGACCTCGCGCCGGGCGCGGCCGAGGAGCTGCTGCGCTACCTCTCGATCGTCCACTTCGGACTGTTCAGGTACGCGACCGAGGACGTGGAGATCGGCGAGGAGACCATCCGCGCGGGCGAATGGCTCGTCGCGGCGCTGTCGGCGGGCAACCGCGAGGAGTCGGTGTACCCCGACGCGGACACGCTCGACCTGACCCGCAACGCCCGCAGCCACCTGGCTTTCGGACACGGTGTGCACCAGTGCCTCGGCCAGCAGCTGGCCCGCGTGGAGCTCCAGGAGGTCTTCACCCGGCTCTACCCGCGCCTGCCCGGCCTGCGCCTGGCCGTGCCGTTCGAGGAGATCAAGTTCAAGCACGACGCGCTGGTGTACGGCGTGCGCTCACTGCCCATCGCCTGGGACTGACCGCACCGCCGCGAAGAACTCGCGGATGTCGTGCACCAGCAGGTCCGGTGCGTCCTGGGCGGCGTAGTGCCCGCCGCGGTCGTACTCGTTCCAGGACGCGATGTTGTGGTGGTGCTCGGAGAAGACGCGGATCGAGGGGAGATCGCCCGGGAACTGGGCCACACCAACGGGAACGGTGGTGGGGCCGGGTGAAGGCTCCTCGCGCGCGTAGTCGGCGTAGATCCGGATCGCCGAGCCCGCGGTCCCGGTGAGCCAGTGGATCATGACGTGGGTGAGGATCGCGTCGTTGTCCAGGCCGTGCTTGTGCATGGCCTGGGCGTTCCAGCCCAGCAGTCCGACCGGTGAGTCGGCCAGCGCGTGCGCGAGGGTCTGCGGCTGCTGGGCCTGCACGACGCCGTAGGCGGCTTCGTTGTTGGCGTAGTGCTGGAACGCCTCCCACGCCGCCTTGTCCTTCGGCCCCAGCTCCGCCACCCACTTCGGGTCCTCGCTCGGCGGCGGGTCCCAGGTCTGGGTCACGTGCGCGCCGACCACGTGCTCCGGGGCGAGGCGGCCCAGCTCCACGGAAATGCCTGAGCCCCAATCGTTTCCGGCCGCGCCGTAGCGCTCGTGGCCGAGTCGGCGCATCAGCTCCGCCCACGCCGTGGCGATCCGCTTCGGACCCCAGCCGCTGGCGGGGCCGGAGAACCCGAAGCCCGGCAGCGAGGGCACCACGACCTCGAAGGCGATCGACGGGTCGAGGCCGTGCCGGCGCGGGTCGCTGAGCGGGCCGATCACGTCGAGGTACTCCGCGATCGAGCCGGGCCACCCGTGGCTGAGCACCACCGGCAGCGCGTCCGGTTCGGGCGAGCGCACGTGCAGGAAGTGCAGGGTCGTGCCGTCGATGGTCGTCGTGAACTGCGGGTGCTCGTTGAGCCGCGTTTCCCATGCGCGCCAGTCGTAGTTGTGGCGCCAGTGCTCGACCAGCTCGCGCACCCTGGCGACGGGCAGGCCGTAGCTCGCGTCACCGTCCTCCGGCTCGGGAGCCCAACGGACTCGGTCGAGTCGGTGGCGCAGGTCGATCAGGTCCCCATCGGGGATCTCGATGCGGTACGGCTTCATGTCGTGTCCTCACCAAGGCGTTGTGCGCGGGTGTTGAGGTAGCGCACGTGGTGGATGTTGGTCGCGAGTTCGGCGGCTCGGAGGTAGGCGGTCCGCGCGGCGCCGGGCTCGCCCGCCAGTTCCAGGAGGTGCGCTCGCACGGCGTGCAGCCGTCGATCTCGGGTCAGGCGCGGGTCGTCCAAGCCGTCGAGCAGCGCCAGCCCGGCGGTCGGCCCATCCGCCATGGCGACGGCGACGGCGTGGTTGAGGTCCACGACGGGGCTGGGCGCGACCTGTCTCAGGAGTCGGTAGAGGGCGACGATCTGCCGCCAGTCGGTGGCTTCGGAGTTCGGTGCCTCGTCGTGGATCGCGGCGATCGCGGCCTGCAACTGGTACTGGCCGACGTCTCCTCGGGGCAGCGCCCTGGTGATCAGGTCCACGCCGCGCCGGATCGACTCGGCCTTCCACAGCCGCCGGTCCTGCTCGTGCAGGGGAACCAGCTCGCCGCGCTCGCTGAGGCGGGCCGGAGCGCGGGCGTCGGTCAGCAGCATCAGCGCCAGCAGCCCAGCCGCCTCGCCGTCCTCCGGCAGCAGTGCGGCGGCGATCTCGGCGAGCCGGATCGCTTCCTCGGCAAGACCGGCCCGGTGCAGCCGCGGCCCCGACGTCGCCGAGTAGCCCTCGGTGAAGATCAGGTACAGCACCCGCAGAACCGCGTCGATCCGTTGTGGGCGCTCGGCTTCCGACGGCATCCGGAACGGCACGCCGCTCTCCTCGACGGTGCGCTTGGCGCGGGTGATCCGGCGCGCCGTGCTGGACTCCGAGGTGAGCAAGCTCCTGGCGATCTCGGCGGTGGTCAGCCCGCCGACCGCGCGCAGCGTCAACGCGATCTGCGACGACGGCGACAGCGACGGGTGGCAGCACATGATGAGCAGGATCAGCGTGTCATCCGCGTCGTGGGCACCGGCGGCGGCCTCGGTGTCGGCGGGCAGTTCACGGCTCACCGCCGTGACTTCGCGCCGGCGGCGGGCCTGGTCCGCGCGCAGCAGATCGATCAGCTTGCGCGAGGCGACCCGCAGCAGCCAGGCCTGCGGATGTTCCGGCACGCCGTGCTCGCCCCACTGCCGTGACGCGGCCAGGAGCGCTTCCTGGACGGCGTCCTCGGCGGCGTCGAAACGGCCGTAGCGCCGCACGAGCGCGCCGAGGACCCGCGGGGCGAGCCGCCGCACCAACTCCTCGAAGGAGTCGTCGCCCATCGCCGGTCAGACGTCGTCGGTGTCGTGCTCGGCGCCCATCAGCGGGCGGATCACCACCCCGGCGTCGGCGGCTCGTCCGGGAGCCTGGTTCAGCCGGACGGCGATCTCGGTGGCGCGGTCGAAGCTCGCGCAGTCGACGATCCAGTACCCGGCGATGACCTCCTCCGTCTCGGCGAACGGGCCGTCGGTGACCACGGCCGCGCCGTCGCGCAGGCGGACCCGGCGGGCGAGCACCGGAGCGGCCAGGCCCTGCGTGTCGACGAGTTCGCCGGAGTCGGCCAGCTCGCCGGTGAACGCGGCCAGGAACTCGCCGATCGCGGCCAGGTCCTCGGTGGAGTCAGCCGCCATCGAGTCGTAGTCCTGCTGCGAGCCGTACGCCAGGATCATGTACTTCATCTCAAGCCTCCCTGCACCAGTCTGTTCGCAGGGAGTACGGAGCCGCACGCCGAGACCGGACACGCACGCAGTGTGGGCTGGACGACACTCGTGGGTTCGGTAGTGGATCAGAAAGCGGCCGCTGCCGAACGGGCAACTAGTTGCCAAAGTGGTAACTAGTTGCCATCATGGGCGCATGGATCACGACGACGCGCGAGCCAGTCTCGCTGAGGCTCAGCGGCTTGCCGGGGTGGCACGAGTCGCTGCCGGGTGGTACTCGCGTTTCCTCGTCCTGTTCGGTATCAGCTCCTTCGTGGTGGCAGCGAGTTTCGCCGTCGTCGATCGCATGACGGCCGTGGCGGTCATCACCCCGATCTGGTTGGTACTGGTCCTCGGGTTGACGATCGTGGTGGTGCTGCGGAGCAGGAGTTCGGTGCGCGGCTACGCGAGCATTCACGGCGCGGTGATGGCGGTGTGGAGCGCGGCGTGGGTCTTGACCATGGCTCTGACCACCCCAACGAGCGCGTCCTGGTTGCCACTGCTCGGCGGCGCGGTCATGGCGATCGCGGCCTTCGTCGGCGCGTACGTCGCACACCGGCGGAGCCGGGCATGACCGGCTCAGGTCATCCTCGCCACCAACTCGACGAACTCATCCACGCACCCGTCCGGTTCTCTATCGTCGCGATGCTCTCCGGCGTCCAGGAGGTGGAGTTCCAGTTGGTCCGCGATACCGTCGAAATCAGCACGCCCGCGTTGTCCAAACAGGTCTCCACGCTCGAAGCAGCGGGATACGTCAAGGTGCGCAAGGGTTATGTCGGCAAGAGACCGCGCACCTGGCTGGCGCTCACCGCCGAGGGGCGAACCGCGTACGAAACCCACCTCGTCGCGCTGCGCGATATCGCGGGGCAGTCGACTCCTTGAGCCGGAGTCCGCTCGAAGTCCACCGCACCAGGCCGCCCGGTGTCGCCGCCCCAGTTTCCCCGTAGGTGTGCCAGTCCTCAAGATCCGCAAACCCTCCTGTTGATCATCGTTGACGCGCCCTAGGCCACCAGGCGGAGGAAGGCCTCCAGGACCGGGGAGATCCGGTCGGGGCGCCATGCGGCTGACATGAGGGCGGGCGTGGTGGTGCCGGTTAGGCGGAGGAAGCGGACGTCCTCGGAGCGCAGGCGCTGCGCGGACGCCGGGACCACCGCCACCCCGATGCCACCGGCGACCAGGCCGACGATCGTCTGCATCAGCCACACCTCGCGCTGTACCACTCGCGGCGTGAAACCGTTGGCGGAGCACGATTCCGTGATGATCGCGCGCAGGCCGGGCATGCGGTGGCGGGTCGGCAGGACGAAGTGCTCCTCGGCCAGCTCCTTCATGTCCACAGTGGACTTCCGCGCGAGGTGGTGCGCCCGCGGGACGACCAGCGCCAACGGGTCCTCGGCGAGGCAGCGGGTGCTCAGCGCGGGATCGGCGAAGCCGCGCGCGAGGTAGCACAGGCCGATGTCGATCCGCTGCTCGTGCAGGGCGTCGAGCACTTCGTCGGGCCGCATCTCGTTGAGGTGCAAGGTGATCTCGGGATGACTCGCCTTGAACTCGCGCAGGATCGGCGGCAGCACCTCCAGCGCCGCGGACGGCACGAAGCCCAGGGCCAGCTTGCCGACGGCGCCCGTGCCGACGGAGCGCACGAGCTGGCTCGCCTGATCGACCGAGCCGAGGATGCGGCGGGCCTCGTCGTAGAGCAGCGCGCCCGCGTCGGTGAGCCGGACCCCGCGCGAGGAGCGGTCGAGCAGGCGCACGCCCAGTTCCTTCTCCAGCTTGCGCAACTGCACGCTGAGCGGGGGCTGGGCCATGCGCAGCCGCTCCGCCGCCCTGGTCAGGTTCAGCTCCTCAGCGACCACGACGAAGTACCGCAGGTGCCGCAGTTCCATACGCGAAGAATATGGTGGGTTCATGCGCGCGTTCCGCTACGAATCCCTGCCCGGCCGGGTCGTGTTCGGCGAGGGGAGCGCGGAGACCGTGGCGGAGGAGATCAGCGCTCAGCGCGTGCTCGTGCTGGCCACGCCGCGCGGACTCCCCCTGGCTCGCCGCCTCGCCGCGCCGCTCCGGGACCGCGTGGTCGGCGAGTTCACCGAGGTGCGCGAGCACGTTCCGGTCGCCGTCGCGCTGCACGCGCGCTCGCGGGCGCGGGAGCTGCGCGCGGACTGCCTGCTCGCCATCGGCGGTGGGTCCACCGTGGGCACTGCGAAGGCGATCGCGATGGAGCTGAGGCTGCCCATCGTCGCGGTGCCGACCACGTACGCGGGCTCGGAGATGACACCCGTGTGGGGCATGACGTCGTCTGAGGGCAAGCAGACGGGGCGGAGCCTGGACGTGCTGCCGTCGGTGGTGCTCTACGACCCGGTGCTGACCGCGAGCCTGCCGCGCGCGCTCACCGTGACCAGTGCGATGAACGCGATGGCGCACAGCGTCGAGGGCGTCTACGCGGCGGGGGCCAATCCGATCAGTTCGCTGATGGCGGCGGAGAGCGTTCGCGCGCTGGCGAAGGGCTTGGTCGAGGAGGCTCCGGCGTCACTGCTCTACGGCGCGTACCTCGCGGGCGCGGTGTTCGCGGTGACGGGTTCGGGGCTGCACCACAAGATCTGCCACGTGCTCGGCGGCGCGTACGACCTGCCGCACGCGGCGACGCACACCGTGGTGCTGCCGCACGTCGCCGAGTACATGGACGGCCCCGCGCTCGCCCCGATCGCCGCCGCCCTCAACGCCTCCACCGCCGCTTCGGGCCTGCGCGCGCTAGCTCATCGCGTGGACGCCCCCACGTCCTTGGCCGCCATCGGCTTCGACGCCGCCAAGCTCGCCGAGGCCGCCGCCCTCATCGCCGCCCAGTCCCCCGTCCCCGAACACGACATCCACGCCCTCCTGGCCGCCGCCCTCTGACCACCTCCGCGCGTTTTGGCAACGACTTGTCCAGGAGAGCGCTCGCAAATCGCATCGCGTAGCCAAAACGCGAGAACCGAAGTGCGGTGGCGCCCCCAGCCGATCCTCGAAGCCCTCGTGCACGTGCTGCACCAGGTAAACTAGGCCCATGCACCCCACCGCCCCGCTCGCCTCATCGAGCCTGGCCGTGGTCTAGGAAAACCCGTTTCGTACTCATAGCGGGAAATAGAGCGCTCCCATTACCCGGGTTGAGTACGAAACGGGTTTT
>NZ_MUMH01000155.1:29753-29910 GCF_002155965.1 Allokutzneria sp. NRRL B-24872 | reverse complement strand
TGTCGGGGGTGGCGGGTAGCGTCGCGGGCGTGGACGACGCACTCTTCGACAGCGGTCCTTCCGGGCAGGAGGGGCTGTTCGGGCAGGAGGTGGCCGAGAAGGCCGACGAGCAGCTGGCCGCGAACGCGCCGCTGGCCGTGCGCATGCGCCCGCGCGC
>NZ_MUMH01000155.1:0-29728 GCF_002155965.1 Allokutzneria sp. NRRL B-24872 | reverse complement strand
GTGCTGCTCTACGGCCCGCCCGGCACCGGGAAGACCACGCTGGCCACGCTCGTCTCCAAGGCGACCGGGCGGCGCTTCGTCGCACTCTCCGCGCTGTCGGCAGGCGTCAAAGAGGTGCGCGCGGTGATCGAGGAGGCCCGCCGTCGCCTCGGCAGGGCGGCCGAGTCCACGGTGCTGTTCATCGACGAGGTGCACCGCTTCTCCAAGACGCAGCAGGACGCGTTGCTCGGCGCGGTGGAGGACCGGGTCGTGCTGCTCGTCGCGGCGACCACGGAGAACCCGTTCTTCTCGGTGGTGTCGCCGCTGCTCTCGCGGTCGTTGGTGCTCCAGCTCCGTTCGCTCACCGACGACGACGTGCGCGCGGTGGTGCGCAGGGCGGTCGAGGACGAGCGCGGGCTCGGGGGAGCGCCGACCCTCGCGCAGGACGCCGAGGACCACCTCGTCCGGCTCGCCGCGGGTGACGCGCGCCGGGCGTTGACGGCGCTGGAAGCCGCCGCCGAGTCGGCCAGCTCCACGGGCGCGGCGGAGATCGACCTCGGCACGCTCGAGTCCACTGTGGACAAAGCGGCGGTGCGCTACGACCGCGACGGCGACCAGCACTACGACGTGATCAGCGCGTTCATCAAGTCGATCAGGGGCTCCGACCCGGACGCCGCGCTGCACTACCTGGCGCGCATGATCGAGGCGGGCGAGGACCCGCGCTTCATCGCCCGCCGCCTCGTCGTGCACGCCAGCGAGGACATCGGCATGGCCGACCCGACCGCGCTCCAGGCCGCCGTCGCCGCCGCGCAGGCCGTGCAGCTCATCGGCCTGCCAGAAGGACGCCTCGCACTCGCGCAGGCCACGATCCACCTGGCCACCGCGCCGAAGTCCAACGCGGTGATAGTCGCCATCAACGACGCGTCCAGCGATGTGCGCAAGGGCGCGGTCGGCCCGGTGCCACCCCACCTGCGCGACGGCCACTACAAGGGCGCCGAGCGCCTGGGCCACGCGCAGAGCTACCGCTACCCGCACGACGCGCCCGGCGGAGTCCTCGCGCAGCAGTACGCCCCCGACGAGCTGGTGGGCAAGGACTACTACCACCCCACCAACCACGGAGCCGAACGCGTCCTCGCCGAACGCCTCCCCAAGCTCCGCCGCATGACCCGCGACGAGTCCACCTAGGTCATGGCGGAGCACTCGCGGTAGCCGAGGGGGCCGGTGCGCCCGGCCAGGAAGAGGCCCAGGTGCTGCTCGGTGGGGGCGAGCGCGCGCACGGCGGTGCACACGAGCTGCTGGACGGCCTCCTCGGGCAGTCCCAGCACGGGGATCGGCACGGTCAACGTGGTGCCGGACAGGTTGACCCGGCCCGAGGTGAACGGCAGCTTGGTCACCAATCCCGCCGAGCGCTCGGCGTCGGTCGGCCCGCCCAGCAACAACTCCACGGCCTGAGCGGGGGCGAGGGGCTGGCCGGTGGCACGGCTCGCGGGCTGCAACTGCTCGCCGGAGAGGAAGTACAGCACCGCGCCCTCGCCACCGGCGGGCAGGATCGGAGCCGGGCCCGCGCGCACGATCTCGGTCGGCCGAACCCCGCAGCCCGCGACCACCAACACCACCACGAAAGCCAGAAAGCGTTTCACACCAACACCTCCGGCAGTCGGAGCACGAACCGCGCGCCCCCGCTGGGGTGGTTCCCCGCGGTCAGCGAACCGCCGTGCAGCCGGGCGTTCTCGCGCGCGATGGCCAGGCCGAGCCCGCTGCCCTCGGAGCGCGCCCGCGCGGAATCCGCCTTGTAGAAGCGGTCGAACACGTGCGGCAGCACGGAATCCGGCAGGCCGGGGCCGTTGTCGCTGACCTCGATCACCACGCCGCCGTCCTCCTCCCACAGCCGCACCAGCACCGGCGGAGCACCGTGGCGCAGCGCGTTGCCGACCAGGTTGGCCACCACGATGTCCAGCCGCCGCCGGTCCACTCGCGCCACCAGGCCCTCCGGCAGATCCACGGAGACGGAGTCCTGCCAGCCGCGCGCGGCGAGCGTGTCCCGCACGGCGGTCGCCACGTCCCACTCGTCGAGTTCGAGCCCGGCGCGGCCCGCGTCGAAGCGCGAGATCTCCATCAGGTCCTGCACGAGCCGGGACAGCTTGCGCGTCTCCCCGGCGACCAGGCGCGCGGCCACGGCGGAGTCCGGCGGCATCCGATCGGTCTCCTGCTCCAGGATCTCGATCACGGCGGTCATCGCGGTCAGCGGCGTGCGCAGCTCGTGCGAGACGTCGGCGACGAAGCGCCGCGCGTCCGACTCCATCCGCCGCAGCTCGCCGACGTTGTGCTGCAACGTCGCCGCAGAGGTGTTGAAGGTGTGCGCCAGCTCGGCCAGTTCGTCACCGCCGCGCACCCGCAACCGCGTGTCGAACTGCCCGTCGGCGAGGCTGCGCGCGGCGAAGTTCAGCTCCCGCACCGGCCGGAGCACGCTGCGCGCCGCGAGCAGGGCGATGCCGACCGCGACGAGCAGGGCCAGCGCACCGGTCACCCACGCCCACGCCGCCAGCTCGGAGATGTCAGCCTGCGAGCTGGCGAGGCTGATCTGCGCGTAGATCTCCAAACCGGTCGGCTCGACGGCGCCCACGGTGTTCTGCGTGCGCACGATCATGCCGACCATCAGGAACGGCGCAGTCTCCGACCACAGCCCGCGTTGGAACAGCACGCGGTCGCTGTCGTGCACGGCGGCACGGAACTGTGCGGGCAGTTCCTCGGTCGGCGGCCCGCCGGTGGAGCGGAGGTCCCGGTAGAACACGGCGACGTAGCCGCTGAGCCTGCGCTGGAACGCGTCGAGGTCGCGTTGGGTCGGCGGCAGCGGCACGGTCGCCGCGAACGTGCTGACCTGCGTGCGCAACGTGTCCATCGCGCGGTCCTGGACGCCCTGCAAGATCGTGGTGCGTGCGGAGAGGTAGTTCGCGCCGGTGGTGGCGATCACCGCGCCGAGCGCGACGGCGGCGAACGCGGCGACCAACCGCAGCCGCAGCCCGACCGACCAGCGCCTGCCCGCCACCCGCTACACCCGGTCGAACCGGTAGCCGAAGCCGCGCACCGTGCGCACGTGCCTCGGGCTCGCCGGATCGTCCTCGATCTTGGAGCGCAGCCGCTGCACGCACGCGTCGACCAGCCGCGAGTCGCCGAGGTAGTCGTGCTCCCACACCGCGCTCAGCAGCTGCTGGCGGGACAGCACCCGGCCGGGCGTCCTGGTCAGCTCCAGCAGCAGCTTCAGCTCGGTCGGCGTGAGCGGGACCGGCTCGCCGCACTTGGTGACCACCAGTGCGGTGCGGTCCACGACGAGGTCGCCGAAGCGCTCGTCGCTGGACTGCTGCTCGCTGGTGGCCCGGCGCAGCACGGCGCGGATGCGCGCGTCGAGCACCCTCGGTTCCACCGGCTTGACCACGTAGTCGTCCGCGCCCGCCTCCAAGCCCGCCACCACGTCGAAGTCGTCGCTGCGCGCGGTCAGCACGATGATCGGCAGATCGCCCTCGGCGCGGATGCGGCGGCAGGTCTCGAAGCCGTCGATGCCGGGCAACATGAGGTCGACGAGCACCAGGTCCGGGCGCTGCTCCCGGAGGAACGCCAAGCCCTGCTCACCGCTGTCCGCCACGTGCACCTCATGCCCCTGCCTGCGCAAAGAGAGCTGGAGTGCTTCGCGGACGGCGCGGTCGTCCTCTACAACCAGGACAATCGCCACGCGGCCCATTATCCAGGTCTGTTGCACAACCATGACAAACCCAGCACAGAACGCGGACACCCCGCCTGGAGCATCGGTGTCATGGCAACCAGCGACGAAGCACAGCCCAGGACCTGGCCGCTTCCCGTCGCGGGCGCGTTAGGAGCCCTGATCGCCCTCGGCGTGACCTTCCTCGCCTACGTGCACACGGTCACCGGGCAGCGCGCGGAGAACGGCGCCGTGCACCAGGCCCAGACCGGCGGACTGGCCGACCCGGCGTTCTCCTACCTGCTCAAGGGCGGGATGGGCACCTTCCTGCTCGGCGCCGTCGCGCTGTTCACCCTCGGCGTCGGGGTGTTCCGGGCCAAGCTGATCGGCGCGGTCACGGTCGTCGCGGTGATCGGCGGCTCGACACTGACGACCGAACTGCTCAAGGAAGTGCTTCTGGAGCGCCCCGACCTCTACGTCACCTCGGTCGCGGGCCACAACAGCTTCCCCAGCGGGCACGTGACCGGCGCGATGGCCGTGCTGGTCGCGTTGGCGCTGGTCAGCCCGCACCGAGTGCGCCCGTTCGTGCTCGGCGGCGGCTCGGTCGTCGTCGCCGCGGTGGCCGTCGCGACGGTCGGCCTCGGCTGGCACCGCCCCAGCGACACCCTCGGCGGCTGCCTGGTCGCCGCGCTCATCGGGTGTCTGGTCGCCGCGTTCGCCGGACCTGGTCGCGTCCACCCGCACCCCGCGTGGTTCCTCGGAGCGCTCGTCGTTCCCTCGATCGTGCCGCTCGTCGGCCGCGTGATGCTGGGCTCGGCCACCACCGCCGCTGAGCGCTTGGACGACTCGCTCGTCATCGCCGCCGTGGGCGCGCCGGCGGTCGCGCTCGTGCTCGTCGCGCTGCTGCACGGAACTGAGCTGGGGCGTCGCGCTCCGGTGGTCACGGGCAGGCACCACGCCACACACCGCTGTGAAACACTTGTACGGCAGCACGCTTAGAGGAGATTTGGCCGGATATGCGAATTGTGCTGACCCTGGCGGTCACGCTGCTCGTCGGATTGGGCGTGCTGTTCTACATGGAGCCGAAGCGGCCGATGGCCGGTGAGGCGTACGTGGAACTCGTCAACGTCACCGGCGACGACGAAGCCCCGAAGTGCGCGTTGGACCCGCGCCACTCCGACGAAGCTCCCCGAGGCCTGCGCGATGACGTGCTCGCCGCGTGGAACTCCTTGAAGGGCAAGGCAGCCGCCGAGAACGTGAAGATGTGCCTCAACGACGGCAAGCGCAGCGCGTGGCAGCAGCAGGCTGAGTTCGACAGCGCGGTCCGCCGCTTCGGCAGCGCCGAGCAGGCCAGCAAGTACGTGCTCACCCCCGAGGCGTCCAACCACGTCAAGGGGATCGCCGTGGACATCCAGCCGCTGTCCGCCGCGTCGTGGGTGGAGCGCTCCAACGGCAAGCACGGGTGGTGCAGGCGCTACCAGAACGAGCCGTGGCACTTCGAGTACGACACGTCCTACGTGGGCGGTTGCCCGTCGATGCTGCCGAACGCGCTCGCATCACGTTGATCGAACCGGCTACGCCCGTGCCGCCGTTCGGACTAAGTTCTCTCCGCATGAGCACAGTGCACGTCGCCGCCAGCGAGGACTACCGGCGCGCCCGCGCCGAACTGCTGGCGGCCGAGGGGGAGCTGCGCGCCGCCGCTGCCGCCGTCGCGGCCCTGCGCGCGGCCCTGCCGCCGGGGCCCGATGTCGACGCTTCCGCGCCGCTGACCACAGCGGGCGGCAAGCCGATCACGCTGGACGACGTTTTCGGCGACCACCGCACGCTGCTGGCTCACCACCTGGCCTTCGACCTCCTGTCCGAGGAGCCGGAGGAGGCGGGCGCGCGCGATGTCGACGCCCTCGACGCCCAGGTCCCCTGGCTGCGCGAGCGCACCGCCATCGCCGTCTTCGCGCCCGTCCCGCCGCACGTGCTCGCTCAGCTAGCGCAGCGGCGCGCGTGGCGGTGGATCGTGCCTATCTCCACCCAGCCGGGCGATCTCTCCGACCGCCTGCACGACACCTCCGGCACCGCGCGCACCGTGTCCACCTCGGCCGTGCTCATCCGCGAGGGAGCCACCGCGCGCCTGCACTGGCACGGCCGCACCCCGCTCACCGCACCCCTGCTGCACCTCCTGCCCCAGCCGGAGTGAACCCAACGGCCCCATCGGTGCGTCCGAAAGCCCTGAACGACCCGTTCAGTGCGTTCAAGTACCCAAACGACCCGTTCAGGGCTGAAGCCGTGGGGACGGGGGCGCAGTGGCGCGAGGTACCCGAATGACCCGTTCGGTGCGTTGAGAGTCCTGAATGACTCATTGAGGGCGCTCAAGTACCTCAATGAGTCATTCAGGGCTTAAGACCTACCAACCGTCCTGCGGTGGGATGGCGGTCACGGAGTGCAGGGGGTTGGGGACCGTGCCGTTGGGGTGGATGGCGTGCCGGTACGACAGTTCGGCGTACCCGGTCTGGAGCAGGCGGTCGCCGTTGAGCGGGTAGCGCGCGAACGTCGGCCCGAGCAGGTCCCCGGCGTCCATCCGCTCCGCCACGTCGGGGAACCGCGCGCGATAGGCCTCGATCTCGCCGCGCACGATGCCCCACAGCCGTTCCGCAGGCAGCCCGTGATGTGCTTCGAGCAGTTCCGACAGCGGCCGGAACACGCCGACGAGCAGCGCGTCCACGAAGTACTGCCGCAGGACGCGCCACGGCTTGCGCGGCAGGACGCGGTCGTGCGAGTCGGGCTCGGGGCCGCGCTCGGCGACCGGCTCCACCGACACGTTGACGTCGTCGATGAGGTCCTTGATCACCGCCTGCGCGGGCAAGCCGTCGGGGCCGCTGACGATCAACACGTTCTCGCCGTGCGGGTTCACGGTGATCCCGTAGCGGTAGAGCACGTGCAGCAGCGGCCGCACCAGCACGCGCGTCAACGCGGCGAACCACGCCTCCGCGTCGCCGCCGGATCGCGCGATGTACTCGCTGACCAGCGGTCGCCCGGCCGGGTCGACGTGCAGCAGCGCCGCGAGCGACCACGAGTGCCCCGCCTCGGGAACGGGCTCGCGCCAGATGCAGCCCAGCGTCTCCAGCCAGGTGTACGGCGCTCCGTCCACAGTGGACAGCGAAGGGTGGCGCACGGTCACCGAGGCGACCTCGCCGAGCATCACCGCGCCCCACTCCGCCAGGAGCTTGTCGGAGTTCCACAGCCCGCGCAGCCACTGCGTCACCACGGGCGCCGCGAGCGTGCAGTGCGGGGGAATCCCGCGCCACACGGCGGTGTTGAGGATGCGCAGCGGCAGCTTCACCTGAAGCCGCTCCGGTCTGTCCACATTGCACATCGTGCGAATGGACTGCGTCGGTCGGTAGTGATCAGCCGACGAACCGAGGACCACGATGCGGTCGGTGGCCAGCTCCGGCGCCCACAGCGTGCGCACCACGTGGTCCAGCTGCCACGGATGCACCGGCATCCACACGTAAGCCTCGGCGTCCACACCGCGGTCGGTCAGCACCTTGGTGAACTCGGCGCGCGTGGACTCGTCCAGCTCCTGCGACACCACCACGTGCTCGGAAAGCTTTGGCGTGCCGCGGAATTCGGCCAAGCCGCGGTGCACGGCGATCCAAGGCAGCTGAATGCGCTGCCGAGCCTCCGGCGCGTACACGGCCTGATCCGACGCGGAGAACCCGACACGGCCCTTGTTCGCCACCAGCCACGGGTGACCGGTGAGGTGACCGTCCAGCTCCGCGTGATCCAACGAAGCCAGCTCCGCCGAAGGCACTGCCGTGCGCGTCATCGCCACATCGGCGGTCAGCGTCGACGTGACCTCGTTGAGGTAATTGGCCAACGTGGACGGATGGATTCCCACGCCGGGCGCGGCATCGGTGAAGAACTGCTGCACGTTGTCGGCCTGTTGGGCGATGTCGTCGCCGAGGATTCCCGACGCCGCACGGGTCACCGACGACGGATCGACCCGCCAGCCGCCGAATGCCGTCCGAGAAGCGGAGAAAACGTAGCGAGCACCCGGAAAACGCAGCTCGTAGGAGGAGTCCTCCAAAGAAACCGGAGACAGGATGCCCTCGAAGGACAGCTCGCCGATCGCCTTGGCCAGCAACGCGATCGAGCACTGCCGCCACAGTTCGCGGTCGCTGGTCACCCGGCACCCCCAGGAACGGTGAAGCTGGTGTACGCGGTGTTCTTCGGCAGCCGGTACAGCTCCCGCCCGGTCACCGAGTTGAGGATCGTGGCGTTGCGGAACGCGCCGATGCCCAGGTCGGGCGCGGCGACACCGTGGCTGTGCAGGTCCGCGTTCGACACGAAAACGCGTCCGCTGACCACCGGGTCCAGCTCGATGGAGTGGTCCAGCGCGACCTGGTAGCGGCCCTTCTCGTCGCGTCGCACGAGGTTCTCCACCGGCGACAGGAAAGCGGGCTTGCGCTGCTTGTAGCCGGTCGCGGCGACCACGAGGTCGGTCACGTGCTCGAAGGTGCGGCCGGTGTCGCGGTGGCGGCAGGTCAGCACCGCCCGCCCGGCGGAGTCCACAGTGGACCCCTCGACCGCGATCCCGTTGCGCAGCTCCACATCAGCCAGGCCCGTTGCCAGATCCCGCTGGTAGAGCACGTCGTGGATGGCCTCAAGGGTCTCGGTGGAGATGCCCTTGTAGTGCCGCCACTGCTCCGCGACCAGGTCGTCGCGCTTGCTCTGCGGCAGGTCGTGGAAGTAGCGGATGTAGGACGGGGTGGTCATCTCCAGCACGAGCTTGGTGTAGTCCAGCGGCGCGAAGGACACCGTCCTGGTCAGCCAGCTCATCGCCCCGCCGCCGGAAGCGTTGCGCCGCAACAGGTCCAGCGCGACCTCGGCGCCGGACTGGCCGGAGCCGATCACCGTGACCCGGCCCGCGGACTCGACGTCCGGGGTGCGGTGCAGGTAGTCGGCGGTGTGCAGCAGCTTGTCGCCGGGCAGCGCGGCCAGCGACTCGGGCACGTTCGGCTCGGTGCCGACGCCGAGCACGATGTCCTTGGCCTGCATGACCGAACGGCGCCCGTCCGCGTGCACCACGTGCACGGTGAACAGCGAGGCGCGAGCGTCCCAGCGGACCGCCTCCACGCGATGCGACCACCGCACGGACGGCAGCTTCGACACGGCCCAGCGCAGGTAGTGCTCGTACTCGCGCCGCGTCGGGTGGAACTGCTCGCGCACGTAGAACGGGTACATCCGGTCCGTGTCGTGCAGGTAGGACAGGAACGACAGCGGGTTCGTCGGCGCGACCAGGCTCACCAGGTCGGCCAGGAAGCTCACCTGGAGCATCGCGTCGTCGAACATCAGCCCGGGGTGCCACCGGAAGTCCGACCGCGACTCCAGCACCACCAGGTCCAGATCGTCCACAGTGGACGCCAGGGCGGCGAGGCCCAGGTTGAACGGCCCGGCGCCGATCGCGATGACGTCGTGTTTGCTCTCGACCTGTTCGGTCACGGCAAGTCCTCCTCAGTTCGTGGGTAGACCAGCAGCGCGGCCGTCTTGTTGGGCAGGGTGATCTCGCCCCGGTGGTGGAAACCCCCGCTGCGCAGCGCCCGGATCGCGGGCACGTTGCGCACATCAGGTTCTAGCACGACTCGCCGACAGTTCTCGTCGGCGCCGAGCAAAGCCTTGGCCAGCAACGGCATCGTCGTGCTGGCGACCCCGCGCCCGGTCCACTTCGAGTCACCGATCGCGAGGTGCACGCCGATGTCGTCGGGGAGCGCGGCATAGGCGGCGGCGAGCTGGTCGCGAGCCACGCGGTAGATCTCCACGTACACCACGGGCTCGCCGTCCTTGAGCAGCAGGCACGGCCGGGAGTGGTCGCCGGAGAGCTGTCCGGTCAGCTCCTCCCGCCACTTCTCGATCGGCCAGTCCTGTTTCCAGAAACGGGACACGTGCGGCTCGTTCATCCAGCGGTGCAACAGCTCCAGGTCATCGCCGTCAGGCGACACCAGGCGCAGGGTCCACTCGCCGGTGAGCGCGGGTATCGGGATCACGGGATCACCTGAACGAGCGGATTCGGCATGTCGAGGTACACCGACTGCGCGTCCAGCGGCGCCAGCACCTCGTCGATGCCGTGCAGGCGGGTCAGCAGATTCCCCTTGCCGGGCAAGCTGTCCGCGCTCAGCCAGCGCGTCGCCAGCCGGTCACCGTCCGGGCCCGCCTCGGCGAGCGCGGGCAGTGCGGCGGTCAGCCGACCGGCCATCACCGACAGCAGCTCGCGCTCGTCGGCGAGGCCTTCGACGCCGAGGCAGCCGATGATCGCCAACGCCTGGTTGCGCAGCAGGTAGTAGGAAAGCCGTTCGTCCACAATGGAGCCGTCGACGACCGCGAGCGTGGATTCCTCGACCCCGAGGCGGTCCAACAGCGCGGGCAGGTACGAGGACGCCAGGTAGTAGCCCTGGTTGTCGCGGAACGCCGAACCCGCGACACCGCCGCTGGAGTCCAGGCGCACCAACGTGTTCTGCTGGTGGGCCTCAAGGCCGATGCCCGTCGCGGAGTACAGGTGCAGCATCGGCACGAGCACGCGGTCGGTGTAGTCGGACACCCAACGCTCCGCCGCGCCCGTGCCCTGACCGGCCACGATCTCACCCAGCGCGCTGCGACCGAGACCCGGGCGCGGCGCGACCAGACCGGCGAGGCAGCGGTAGTCGGTGACGTCGGCCGGGACCTCGCGCACCGCCACGTCGAGCCCGGTGATCTCCGGACCGCCCGCGCGACCGGGCTCGTCCACCGCGATCCACGCCGGGTCGCGGACGATCGAGAAGCCCGGGAAAGCGCCGTAGGTCGGCGCGGTGTGCCCGGCGTCGATCAGCCGGTTGATCTCCAGGCCGCGCTTGAGCTCCGTGCGCGTGGACTCCCGCCGGGAGTTGGTGATCCGCAGGCCCAGCGACAGCTTCAGCATCACCGGCGCGTCCGAGCGGTACACCGTGCGCAGGCTGGAGCTGGCGTACCACTCCGGCCCGAGCTCGCCGAGCGGCTGGAGCTGCCCGGACTCCACGAGAGCCTTGATCCTGGGGCGCAGCAACAGGTTCCGCGCCTGCCACGGGTGTGCCGGAATGAGCACGCGGCCGTCGTTCGGGCCGCCCTCGGCCAAGTCCGCCAGCAACTGCACGGTGTCCCGCCCGCCCAGCGACGGCGCGCCCTCGACGGCGTCGTGCGACACCACGGAGGGATCGGCCGCGAACCACGACAGCCGGAACTTCCCGCGCAGCTCAGCCGCGTACGCGCGCGCCTCATCGGGGTGCACGCCGTCGCGGCTCTTCGGCGCCGGGTGGTGCAGGTGTCCCAACAGCAGCGCCTGCTCCGCGTTGAGGAACGCGTCCGCGTGATCGGCCGGCGCAGAGCGACGATCAGCGATGAACTCCGTCATGCGCCGCACCGATTCCGCGGTCCGCTCAACGAGATCAGCGACCTCGCCGGTCGGAACACCGCCCGTGCGAGCACCCCCGCGCGCGGAGGCCTCGGTGCCGATCAGGTTCACCGCGAGCACGGGATCTGCGGGGGACAGCTCGCCGCCGTCAGCGCGCCGGACGCGCACGGGCGCGAAGCGGTGCCACCCGGTGGGGGAGCAGTGCGTGACCTCGGTGACGAGCGCCAGCCCGGACGAGGGCAGCTCCACCGAGAGCGGTCCCGGCAGCACCTCCACGCCGGTCTCCTGGAGCCAGCAGCGCAGCAGCGCTTCGAGGTGCGCGTGCTCCGCCGTGGCTCGGGCATCCGGGTGATCGAGCGGATCTGCTTGTGCGACAAGGGCTTCTGTGGTGGTGGTCATGCTGCGCCCTCCTGGTGCGCGAGCGTGCGGCCAGTGCTGATGACCAAGTCGATCAGCGCGTCGATGTCGGCGACACCGGCGTTCGGGTTGAGCAACGTGAACTTCAGGCAGGTGACAGAGGGGGAATCCGGCTTGTCGACGAACGCGGACGTGCGCCCGAGCAGCGCCTTCCCGGACCGCAGCAGCTCGCGCCGCAGCGCGCCGTTCAGCTCGTCGGAGCCCCGGTAGCGGAAGACGACCGTGGTCAGGTTCGCGCCCGCGACCAGCTCCAGCTCCGGCTCCTCCTGCACGCGCGCCTCGGCGTGCAGCGCGAGGTCGTGGCAGGTGTCGAGCATCGAGCCGAGCCCGGTGCGCCCGTAGGCGAGCAACGTCGTGGCGACCTTCACCGCGTCCGGGCGGCGCGTGGTCTGCAAGCTCACGCCCAGCAGGCCGTCGTAGCCCTGCTCGCCGTCGTCGGCCGGGTTGAGGTAGTCGACCTGGCGCTCCAAGGAGGTGAACGCCGTGCCGTCCGCCACCAGCAGCACACTCGCGGCCGAGGGCTGCCAGCCGATCTTGTGCAGGTCCACGGTGATCGAGTCGGCCAGCTGGAGCCCGGCCACCTTCGGCGCGAGCCGGTCGGAGAACAGCGCCCCGAAGCCGTAGGCCGCGTCCGCGTGGAACCACATGCCGTGCTCCCGGGCGATCTCGCAGATCTCCGGGAGCGGGTCGACCGAGCCGAAGTCGGTGGTGCCCGCCGTCGCCACCACCGCCAACGGGATCTCGTCCGCGTTCAGCTCCGCCAGCATCTCCGCCAGCGCCTCCGGGCGCATCCTGCGGTCGGCGTCCACCGGGACCGCGCGCACGGCCGCCTCGCCGAGCCCGAGCACCGCGCACGCCCGGTGCGTGGAGAAGTGGGCCAGCTCCGAGCAGAACACCACCGGCTTGCCCAGCGCGGCGACGCCGTCGGTGCGGATGTCGATGCCCAGCCGCCGCGCCACCGAGTCCCTGGCAAGCATGATCGCCATCAGATTGGACAGCGAGCCACCGGGCGTGAGCACGCCGTCCGCGCGCTTCTCCAGCCCCGCCAGGCCGGCGAGCGCCGAGACCAGCCAGCGCTCCACCGCGATCCCGGCCGGACCGGAGTCGTAGGTGTCCTGCGAGGCGTTGCTCGCTCCGGCCAGCGCGTCAGCCGCCACCGCGACCGCGAGCGGCGGCGGCTGCAGGTGCGCGGCGGCGAAGGGGTGCGTCAGGTCGATGCCCTGCTCCACGAGCAGTTTGGCGACGCGGTGCAGCGCGGCGTCCGCGCCGACCCCGGTCGCCGGGATGACCGCCGGGCCGAGCCTGCTGGTGACCGCGCCCAGCACGTCCTGCGGGGAGCCGGCGGGCAGCGGGCCGGACGGGCGCCGCGCGGTGCTGGCGCCGCCGACGGCGCGGGTGAGCGCGGCCGCGACCTCGGCCAGGCCCTCACCGGTTCCGGCCAACGGGACAGTCGAGGGAGAGCGGGGGCGAGGCGGAGCCTCAGCGGCCGGCAACACGGCACCTCCGGGAGGGACGCAGGGGGATTGGTCCATTTAGGCTAGCCACAGCTTAGTTAGGCAAGCCTTACCCAAGTGAAGAGAGCTTCACGTGTCAACCGCTGAGTGAGCCACGCCGCTCTGGCGAACACGCCCGACCCGGGTACCCACCCGTCCCCGCGCACGCCCCGAAAGAGCGCGAGATCACCGCGCGGTAGCCTGTCCGCGCCTTGTTTTCCACCCCGACTTCCACCCAACTTCCCCAGGAGGGCACGTGTCACCAGGGCAGATCGCCGCGCTGATCGCAGCCGGTGCCTTCGTGCTGCTGGTGCTGCTGCTGGCGGTTCCGCTGATCAAGCTCGGGCGCACCCTCGACGAGGCGACCGTGGCCCTGCGCAAGGCCCACGAGAACGCCGACCCGCTGTTCACCGGCGCCAACACCACGCTGAACCACGTCAACACGCAGCTGGAGCGGGTGGACGGGATCACCGCCAACGCCCGCGCGGTCAGCGGCAACGTCTCCGCGCTCACCTCGCTGTTCACCGCCACCCTCGGCGGTCCGCTGGTGAAGGCCGCCGCGCTGTCCTACGGCGTGAGCAAGGCCGTGCGCGCCCGCCGCCGCGCCGCCGACGAGAAGCCCGGCAAGCACTCGCGCAAGGGCTCCCGCAAGTCCAGAGGCGGCCGTCGATGAGACGCATGTTCTGGCTCGGCATCGGCGTGCTGACCGGTGTCGTGCTCTCGCGCAAGGCGGGCACCAAGGCCCAGGCGTTCACCCCGGCGGGGGTCGCGGCCAACCTCGGCGACGCGATCAGCGAGCTGGCCAGCGCTGTCGGTTCCTTCGGCGCAGACGTCCGCGCGGGCATGAACGAGCGCGAGGGCGAGCTGCGCGACGTCGTCGACAATGCCTCAGGGCGCGCCAACGATCCCGGTCGACACTCCAGTTACAGTAGGAGCACCGACCGCGTCTCCCAGTCCAGGGAGCGCAGGAGCTGGGAAGCAGAGGACGGAAACGTGCGGAACAGGCGAGCGCGCAGGGCGGGGAGCTGACTCCCGCGCCGTACAGCGCCGTGCTCCCCGCCGCACCCGGGCCCACTTCCGCACCTCCTCCTAAGGAACCACCGTGCAGACGCATGAGATCCGCCAGCGCTTCCTCGACCACTTCCAGAAGGCCGGGCACACCCTGGTGCCCAGCGCCCCGCTGATCCTGGACGACCCGAACCTGCTGTTCGTCAACGCCGGGATGGTCCAGTTCAAGCCGTACTTCCTCGGCGAGGTCCCGCCGCCCTACGCCACCGCCACCAGCGTGCAGAAGTGCGTGCGCACCGGCGACATCGACGAGGTCGGCAAGACCACCCGGCACAACACCTTCTTCCAGATGGCCGGGAACTTCTCCTTCGGCGACTACTTCAAGGAAGGGGCCATGCGGCACGCCTGGACCCTTCTCACCGGGTCGCTGGAGGACGGCGGCTACGGCTTCGACCCCGAGCGACTGTGGGTCACCGTCTACCAGGACGACGACGAGGCCATCGAGCTGTGGCAGAAGGTCGCCGGCATCCCCACCGAGCGCATCCAGCGCCGGGGCATGGTCGACAACTACTGGTCGATGGGCGTTCCCGGCCCGTGCGGCCCGTGCTCGGAGATCTACTTCGACCGGGGTCCGGAGTTCGGCGTCGAGGGCGGTCCGGTCGCCGACGAGGACCGCTACCTGGAGATCTGGAACCTCGTCTTCATGCAGAACGAGCGGGGTGAGGGCGGGGCCAAGGACAACTACCCGATCCTCGGCCAGCTGCCCGCCAAGAACATCGACACCGGCATGGGCGTGGAGCGGGTTGCCTTCCTGCTCCAGGGCGTGGACAACGTCTACGAGACCGACCTGGTCCGCCCGGTGATCACCGCCGCCGAGAAGTTCTCCGGCCGCGCCTACGGCGCCGACCCGGTCGACGACGTGCGCTTCCGCGTCATCGCCGACCACGCCCGCAGCGGCGTCATGCTGGTCGCCGACGGCGTCACCCCCGGCAACGAGGCCCGCGGCTACGTGCTGCGCCGGCTGCTGCGCCGCATCGTCCGCTCCACCCGCCTGCTCGGCGTGCAGGAGCCGGTGCTGGCCGAGTTCACCGCCGTCGTCCGCGACGCCATGGGTCCGTCCTACCCCGAGCTGATCGCCGACTTCGACCGCATCGAGGCCGTCATGCGGACCGAGGAGGAGGCCTTCCTGGCCACCCTCACCTCGGGCTCGAAGATCTTCGACGTGGCCGCCGCCGAGACCGTGGCTTCCGGCAGCAAGCAGCTGGCCGGGGACAAGGCCTTCCAGCTGCACGACACCTTCGGCTTCCCGATCGACCTCACCCTGGAGATGGCCGCCGAGGCGGGCCTCACCGTGGACGAGGAGGGCTTCCGCAGCCTGATGTCCGAGCAGCGGCAGCGGGCCAAGGCCGACGCCGCCTCGCGCAAGACCGGGCACGGTGACCTCACCGTCTACCGCTCGGTGCTGGAGCAGCACGGCACCACCGAGTTCCTCGGCTACACCGACCTGGACTCCGACTCGCGGGTGATCGGCCTGCTGGTCGGCGGCGTCCCCGTGCGCAGCGCCGGCACGGGCACCGAGATCGAGCTCGTTCTGGACCGCACGCCGTTCTACGCCGAGAGCGGTGGCCAGGTCGGCGACACCGGCGTGCTCGTCGGCGACAACGTGCAGATCTCCGTGACCGACGTGCAGAAGGCCGTTCCCGGCCTGTTCGTGCACAAGGCCAAGGTGCTCGCCGGTGAGGTCGCCGTCGACGACGTCATCCAGGCCCACGTCGACGAGGACCGGCGCCTGGCCGTCGAGCGCTCGCACTCGGCCACCCACCTGGTGCACGCCGCCGTGCGCTCCGCCTACGGCAAGCGCGCCGCCCAGGCCGGTTCGCTGAACTCGCCCGGCCGCATGCGCTTCGACTTCACCACGCCCGGCCCCGTGTCGGCCTCCGTGCTCAGCGGCGTCGAGGAGGAGGTCAACGCCTACCTCCTGGACGACATCGAGGTGAAGTCGTTCACCACCACCATGGACAAGGCCATCGAGCTCGGCGCCGTCGCCCTCTTCGGCGAGAAGTACGGCACCGACGTCCGCGTGGTCGACATGGGCGAGTACTCCCGCGAGCTGTGCGGTGGCACCCACGTCAAGCGGATCGGCCAGCTCGGCATGGTCAAGCTGGTCGGCGACTCCTCGATCGGCTCCGGCGTGCACCGCGTCGAGGCCCTCGTCGGCATGGACGCGCTGCGGCACACCAGCAAGGAGCGGCTGCTCGTCTCGCAGCTCGCCGACCAGCTGAAGGTGCCCACGCACGAGCTGCCCGAACGCGTCTCCGGCATCATCGCCAAGCTGCGCGACGCCGAGCGCGAGATCGACCGCATGCGCGTGGCCTCCGTGCTCCAGTCCGCCGGTGACCTGGCCGCCAAGGGCCAGCAGCTGGGCGAGACGGTCGTCGTCGCCGAGCGCGTTCCGGACGGGGTCTCCGGCAACGACCTGCGCGCCCTCACCACGGAGGTGCGCGGTCGCCTCGGCGGGGCCAACGGCGTCGTCGCCCTGTTCTCCGCCGAGCCGGACACCGACAAGGTCAGCTTCGTGGTCGCCACCACCCCGGCCGCCAGGGACGCCAAGCTCAAGGCCGGTGACCTGGTCAAGAGCTTCCTCCCGGCCATCGACGGCCGCGGTGGCGGCAAGCCCGACATGGCCCAGGGCGGCGGTGCCAACAAGGCCGGTGTCGCCGAGGCCGTGACCGCGCTGCGCCGCGCCCTCGGCGGCTCGTGAACGAGAAGGCGATCAGCCCCGACCGCCCGGGCCCGGACGATCCGGGTCCCGGGCGGCGGCTCGGCGTCGACGTCGGCTCGGTGCGGGTCGGCGTCGCGCTCAGCGATCCCGCGCCGTTCCTCGCCAGCCCCCTCGCTACCCTGGCCCGCGACGAGAAGGCTGGTCGTGATCTCGACCAGCTCGTGGGACTGGTCGAGGAGCACGAGGTGGTCGAGGTGGTGGTCGGACTGCCGCGCACGATGGCGGGACGGCACGGCCCGGCCGCCGCGGCGGCGACGGCCTACGCCCAGGTGCTGGCGGCGAGGATCGCGCCGGTGCCCGTCAGACTCTCCGACGAGCGGTTGACCACGGTCTCCGCGACCCGGATGCTCTCCGACCGAGGGGTGCGCGGCAAGAAGCAGCGGTCGGTCATCGACCAGGCCGCCGCCGTCGAGATCCTCCAGGGATGGCTCGACCTGCGCGCCCGTACCCGACCTGCCACCCAGGAGGGTTAAGCCAGTGAACGACCTCGACCTCTTCGACGAGGCCCCTGCCGAGGAGCGCCCGCGCCGGGGCCGGGCCGCCGCCACGGCCGACAAGCAGCGGCGGCGCAAGGTCCTGCTGCTCGGCGGCATCGCCGCGGTCATCGTGCTCGGCATCGGCGTCTGGTACGGCGTGACCTCGCTGTTCGGGCTGACCAGCTACGAGGACTTCGAGGGCGCCGGTGACTCCGACGTCGTGGTCAAGGTCGAGCCGGGCACCATCTCCCAGACCGGGCAGAGCCTGGTCGAGGCCGGCGTGGTGGGCAGCGTCCGCGCCTACACCGCCGCCGCGCAGGAGAACGACTCGGCGGGCTCGGTGCAGCCGGGCTACTACGTGCTGAAGACGAAGATGTCCGGGGCCAACGCCGTCGCGGGCCTGGTGCGCAAGAACGCCAGGGTCGGCGAGATGGAGATCAAGGGCGGCAACCAGCTCGACGACGTGACCGTGGCCAGCGGCAAGGTCAACCAGGGCATCATCACGATGATCGCCAAGGCCAGCTGCGCGGAGCTCAACGGCAAGAGCACCTGCCTGACCGCGGAGCAGGTCCGCACCGCGATGGAGAAGGCCGACCTGGCCGAGATCGGCGCGCCCGAGTGGGTGATCACCGAGGCGTCCAAGGTGACCGAGCCACGACGTCGCTTCGAGGGCCTGCTGATGCCCGGCAAGTACGACGTGAAGCCCGGCGACACCCCGGAGAACGTGCTGCGCGCGCTGCTCACCACGGGCTCGGCCAGGCTCCAGGCGGCCGGGCTGCCGAAGGCGGCGGAGAAGACCGGGTTCTCGCCCTACCAGCTGCTGGTCATGGCCTCGCTGGTGGAGAAGGAGTCCGCGACCCAGGACTTCGGCAAGATCGCGCAGGTCACCCGCAACCGCCTCGCGATCGGGATGAAGCTGCAGTACGACTCCACGGTCAACTACCCGCTGGACCGGCCGAACATCCGCACCAACAGCGCCGACCGCGACAAGGCCGGCGCGTACAACACCTACGCCGTCCAGGGCCTGCCGCCGACCCCGATCGGCTCGCCCGGCGCGGGCGCGATCTCCGCTGCGGTCACCCCGGAGCCCAGCGACTACCTGTACTTCGTGCGCTGCGACAAGAACGGCAAGTCCTGCTTCGCCAAGGACCTCGACGACCACAACGCCAACGTCCGCGAGGCCCAGGCGAAGGGCGCCTACTGATGGCGCGCAAGGCCGCCGTCCTCGGTTCGCCCGTCGACCACTCGCTCTCGCCCGTTCTGCACCGCGCCGCCTTCGAAGCGCTCGGTCTCGACTGGACCTACGAGTCGATCGAGTGCTCCGAGGAGGCGCTGCCCGGCCTGGTCAGCGGCTTCGGCCCGGAGTGGGCGGGCCTGTCGGTCACCATGCCCGGCAAGCGCGCTGCGCTGTCGCTGGCCGCCCAGGTGACGCCGCGCGCGCGGTTGGCGGGCGCCGCGAACACCCTCGTCCCCGTCGAAGCCGGTTGGCGCGCCGACTGCACCGACGTGGACGGCGTGGTCGGAGCGCTGCGCGCGGCGGCGGGCTTCACCATCGCCGCCGGTCCGGCGGTCATCCTGGGCGCGGGTGGCACCACGCAGGCCGCGCTCGTCGGGCTCGCCGAGCTGGGCGTTCGCCAGGTCCGGCTGGTCGTCCGCGACCCCGCGCGCGCTCGCGAGGCCCTTGCCTGCGCGGAGCGGCTCCGCCTCGCCGTCACCGTGGTGACGTGGGCCGATGCCGACCCCGCGAAGCTCGTCGACGGCTGCTGCGCGTTGATCAGCACGGTGCCGACCGAGGCCGTGGAGCCGTGGGTCACCGACCTCGCCGAGGCGCCGAGCGTGCTCGACGTGATCTACCACCCCTGGCCGACCCCGCTCGCCGCGGCGGCGGAGAAGGCGGGCAACCCCGTCGCGACCGGCCTGGACATGCTGCTGCACCAGGCATTCGGCCAGTCCGAGCTGTTCACCGGCCGCCCGGCCCCGCGCGAGGCCATGCGCTCGGCCCTGCGCCAGGCCACCGGCAACGTCCTCCCGCTCCCCTTGGGCTAGGCGGCCCCGCCACACCACGTAAACTCTGTCCGTGCACACCACCGCCCGCCCCGCCTCAACGCGCCCGGCCGTGGTCTAGACCCACCCGTTTCGTACTCCTAACGGGAAAAAGAGCGCTCCCATTTCCCGTTAGGAGTACGAAACGGATTTGGTGTGCTCGGCGGACGTTGAGGCGAGCGTCGAGGTGCGGGGTGACCCCGGAGGACGGGTGCTTAGGTGATCCGCACGGTCTTCGTGATCTCCGTGGACCATTTCATCAGCACGACGAGCAGCACGACCTCGCCGACGACCAGCAGCCGTTCGGTGAGGCCCACCGGGTTCGGGCCGGGGAACCAGTCGACCAGCAGCGGTTCCATCATTCCGAAGAAGCTCACGCCGAAGAGGAAGAGCATCACGAACCCGAAGATCCCAAGACGCCTGCTCAGCCGCGCGTAGCCGCCGTACTGCGGGTGCGAGCGGTAGCGCTTGCCGAGCACCATTCCCGCGGTCGGCAGCCCGAGGAAGGCGGCGACGGCGGCGAGGTTGTGCATCATCCCGAACGGCGTCCGCTCGGTGCTGGTGGTGTCCATCGGCAGCACGCCCGCGAGCAGCAGGCCACCGCTCCAGATGCCGACGCAGGTCCACGCCAGCGGCGAGTAGGGCGCCTCCCACCGGACCATCCCGGCGAGGAAGGCGAGCGAGCCCACGCCCAGCGCGACCAGCGACCACATGTAGACCTGCGACAACGGGCCGACGCCGTAGGTGCTGATCGTCTGGGAGTACGGGCTCGGAAAGGGCTGGCTGTGCAGCACAGCCATCAGGGAGACGGAGAGCCCGACTCCCAACCACGCGACAGTGATCCCCACCCGAGGCACCCGGGTCGCGGCCGGGGCGCCGGTGAGATTGAGATCCATACCTCCGATCATCGCCCCTGCGCAATCGGGGGACATCAGAGTTTTCCCGGATATCCCCCGGAAGGTCGACTGCCCGTTATACGACGGTGGGACCCGTCCGTCGGACGGGTCCCACCGGGGTCGTGCGCCTCAGCTGTGGTCGAGGTCCTTGGCGATGATCGAGGCGAGCGCTTCCAGTGCCGCCTCGGCCCCTTCGCCCTCGGCGCTGAGCACCACTTCGTCACCGTGCATCGCGCCCAGCGTCATCAGGCCGAGCACGCTGGCCGCCTCCACCGGCTCGCCCCCGTCCTTGCGGATGGCGACCGTGACCGGCTGCGCCGCCGCGGCCTTGGCCAGCAGTGCGGCCGGCCGGGCGTGCAGTCCGACCGAGGAGGCAACGGTGACCCGTCGTTCCGGCATTGCGAGGTCCTTCCTGGAGGGGGTGCTCAGGCCTTGCTCGGCTCGGCCTGCGGGTCCGCGCTCTCTTCCTCGCGGCCCGGCGTCCTGAGGTTCCACTTGGTGATCACGAACCTGAACAGGAAGTAGTACACCACCGCGAACGCGATGCCGATCGGGATGATCAGGACGGGGTTGGTGGAGATGTTCCAGTTCAGCACGTAGTCGATCGCGCCGGCGGAGAAGGTGAAGCCGGTGTGGATGTCCAGCGCGTTGACCAGCGCCAGGCAGACGCCGGTGAGCAGCGCGTGGATCAGGTACAGCGGCCAGGCCACGAACAGGAAGGAGAACTCCAGCGGCTCGGTCACGCCGGTGACGAAGGCGGTCAGCGCCGCCGAGAGCATGATGCCGCCGACGATCTTGCGCTGCGAGGGCTTCGCCGTGTGCCAGATCGCCAGCGCCGCGGCGGGCAGGGCGAACATGAAGATCGGGAAGAAGCCCGTCATGAACGTGCCCGCTGACGGGTCGTGGCCCTTGATGAAGCGGTTGAGGTCACCCTGCTGGCCGCCGTACTCGCCGAAGACGAACCACACGAACGAGTTGAGGATGTGGTGCAGGCCGAACGGCAGCAGCAGCCGGTTGACCGCGCCGTAGGCGCCCGCGCCGATGATCGTGCTGCCGGTGACCCACTCGCCGACGGTGGTGATGCCGGAGTTGAACAGCGGGTACAGCAGGCCAAGCGCCACGCCCAGCGGGATCATGATCACGGCGGTGATCATCGGGACGAAGCGCCTGCCGCCGAAGAACGCCAGGTACGGCGGGAGCTTGATGCGGTGGTAGCGCTGCCACAGCCAGGCGGTGAGCAGACCGGCGATCAGACCGGTCAGCACGCCGTAGGGCCAGCTGTTGGGCGGCGTGCCCTCCTTGCCCTCGGCGAGCGGGTTGAACACCAGCACGACCTTGGCCAGCACGAGGTAGCCGACGACGGCGGCCAGCGCGGTCGAGCCGTCGGCCTTCTTCGCGAAGCCGATCGCCACACCCACGGCGAACAGCAGCGGCAGGTAGTCGAAGAGCGCGCCACCGGCACCGCCGATGACCGCGGCCACCTTCTCGAAGCCGCCGATGCCGCCGAGCAGGTCGTCCTGCCCGAGCCGCAGCAGCAGACCCGCCGCGGGCAGCGCGGCGATCGGCAGCATCAGGCTGCGGCCGATCCGTTGCAGTACCGCCAAACCCTTGATGTCGCGACCGCCCGGGGTGGCGCTCATCGGGTACCTCCCTGCTGAGGGTGGGGACCGGGGTCAGGAAGGCCCCGGTCGAGTTGCATGGTCACCTGGTACAGATCGCCCCGGTACCAGGACGTCATGTCCTCCACCGGAGCTCCGGCGGCGGTGGAGATCCTGCGGAAGACCAGGACGGGGCTGCCCGGCTTGACGCCGAGCAGCCGGGCGGTCACCGGGTCGGCGGCGTCCGCCCACACGGTCTGGCGACCGTGGTCGAGCTGGACCCCGTACTCCCGCGCGAGCAGGCCGTACAGGGAACGGGTGAGGTCGTGCCGCAGCAGCCCCGGGACCTCGCGGGGGTGGTACCAGCCGCGTTCGACGGCCATCGGGGTGCCGTCGGCGCGGCGCAGCCGGAAGAGCCAGTACGCGGTCTGCCCCGGCTCCAGTCCGAGCGCGCTCGCGGACGCCGTCGGCGGGACCAGCTCGCCGTGGTCGAGGACCTCGGTCGTCGGGGCCATTCCGCGCCTGCGGATGTCCTCGGTGAAGGAGGCCAGGTGCAGCTGGGCGTCGACCCTGGGCTTGGCGGTGAAGGTGCCCTTGCCCCTGACCCGGGTGAGCAGTCCCTCGGTGACCAGTTGGCTGATCGCCTCGCGCACCGTCAGCCGGGAGACGCCGTAGCGGGTGGCCAGCTCGCGCTCGGAGGGAACGGGGGTCCCCGGCGCCAGCTGCTCCTGGGCCAGCCCGCGCAGGATCTCCCGCAGCTGGGCGTGCTTGGGCGTCGGCCCGTCCAGCAGCCGCGCGGGAGGAGTCTCCGGAACCGGCACGCTCACTCCCCTCGAAACCAGGCTGGCGGATTGGTACGGTCCGGTCTAAACCAGTTGCGGGGGAGGATGCTCCCGGCATCGTCGGGGTGTCAACACCCGTTATGGCTTCGTGTCGGGTGTGCCAGCATCTGGCCCAACCACGTACGCCCTGCTCGCAGGGTGTGAGGCAAGGGAGACTTGAGTGGCTGACGACAGGGCGGCGGCGATCCTCGCGGGGCTCGGCGGGGCGGGCAACATCGAGGACATTGAGGCCTGCATCACACGGCTGAGGTGCGAGGTCCACGACGGTTCCAAGGTCGACCAGGCCGCGCTGAAGGCGGCGGGCGCGATCGGTGTCATGCAGCAGGGCACCATCGTCCAGGTCATTGTCGGCCCCGAGGCCGACAACATCGCCGAGGACATCCAGGACCTGATGTGACCCTCTCCGTGCACTGCCCGGTCAAGGGCCGGGCCATCCCGATGAAGTCCGTGCCCGACCCGGTCTTCGCCGAGTCCATGGTCGGCCCCGGCATCGCGATCGACCCCTCTCGCGACGGGGAGTCCGACGCCGTCGCCCCGGTCGACGGCACCGTGGTGACCCTGCACCCGCACGCCTTCGTCGTGCTCACCTCGGCCGGTCAGGCCGTGCTCGTGCACCTGGGCATCGACACCGTGAAGCTCAAGGGCGATGGCTTCACCCTGCACGTCGTCAAGGGCGAGACCGTCCGCGCGGGCCAGCGGATGATCACCTGGAACCCGGCGGAGGTGGAGCGCCAGGGCTACTCCCCGGTCTGCCCCGTCGTCGCGGTGGAGGCCAAACCGGAGCAGCTCGCCGCGCTCCGCGAGTCCGACGAGGTCGAGCACGGCGACCAGATCTTCACCTGGTCCGCCTGACCCGCCACCCGATCGGGGTCGTGCCCAATGTGGCATTTGTTTCGCTCAGCAGGACAAATGCCACATTGGGTACACGCTCTTCTGGACGTCCACAGTGGACGTTCCTAGGCGGTTGGTGAAGCGATTCTCACCCAGGCTCCGCGCTCGTTTCGACGCGGAGAACCGCTCCTGCGCATTCTCGGGGCATGAGTTTTCTCGGAGCGCTGTTCGGTCTTCTCGCCGGGTTCGCGGCGGGCGCTGGAGCGCGACTGCTCCTCGCCCGGCTCGACCGCGGCGCGCGGGTGCGCTTTCCCTTGTGCGAGTGCGCCGTTGGCGTGCTCTGGGCGCTCGCGTGCGCCGCGCCCGCGCCGGTGTGGTGGCTGCCGGTGCAGCTCGCGGTGGCGTGGTTCGCCGTCGCGCTGACGGTGGTCGATCTCCGTCACCGCCGTTTGCCGGATGCGTTGACGCTGCCCGCATATCCAGTCGTGGGGCTGCTGTTGCTCCCCGCCGCGTTCGCCGGTCCAGGGCCACCTCTTGCCGTCCGCGCTCTCTGCGGAGCGGCTGCCTTCCTTGTCGTCCACGCGGTCGTTCGAGCGGTGTCCCCGGCTTCGCTCGGCGCGGGTGACGTCAAGCTCTCCGGCAGCCTCGGCGCGGTCGCGGGCGCTGTGGACTGGGGCGCGCTGCCGGTGGTCGTGGTCCTCGCGGCGGTGATTACCGCCATAGTCGGCGTGCTCTCCGCACGCTCCCGTCGTCCCCGGGAAGGGGGTGATTCGGTCCCGCACGGACCTGGGTTGCTGCTGGCCACGCTCGTGCTCGCGCTGGTTCCACCCAGTGGGCAGGTGCTCGCGCTCGCCGGGGTTCCGCAGGGCTGAGGTGCGCGGACATGGCAGGATCACGGCGTGTTGCGCTGGATCACCGCTGGAGAGTCGCACGGACCTGCCCTGGTCGCCGTGCTTGAGGGCTTGGTTGCCGGGGTCGAGATCACCACTGGTGATGTCGCGGGCCATCTGGCCAGGAGACGCCTTGGCCACGGCCGTGGCGCCCGGATGAAGTTCGAGGCCGACGCCGTCACCTTCCTCGGTGGCGTCCGGCACGGGCTCACCCAGGGCGGCCCCGTCGCCGTGCAGGTCGCCAACAGCGAGTGGCCTCGCTGGGAGAAGGTGATGTCGGCCGATCCGGTGGCCGAGGAGGAGTTGGCCGGGCTCGCCCGCAGCGCTCCGCTCACCCGGCCCCGGCCCGGGCACGCCGACCTTCCCGGCATGCAGAAGTACGGCTTCGACGACGCGCGTCCGGTGCTGGAGCGGGCGAGTGCCCGGGAGACCGCCGCGCGCACGGCGCTCGGCGCGGTCGCGCGGGCCTTCCTGCGGCAGACCCTGGGCGTCGAGGTGATCAGCCACGTGGTGTCCATCGGCACCGTCGAGGCGCCCGCGGGCGTGCTCCCGGGACCGGAGGACCTTGAGGCGATCGACGCGAGCCCGGTGCGGGTCTTCGACGCCGACGCCAGCGCGGCCATGGTCGCCGAGGTGGACGCCGCCAAGGCTGACGGCGACACCCTCGGCGGTGTCGTCGAGGTGCTGGCCTACGGGCTGCCGCCGGGCCTCGGCTCGCACGTGCACTGGGACCGCAGGCTCGACTCGCGGCTGGCCGGGGCGCTCATGGGCATCCAGGCGATCAAGGGCGTCGAGGTCGGCGACGGCTTCGAGACGGCTCGGCGGCGCGGCAGCAAGGCGCACGACGAGATCGACCGCTCCGACGGCGAGCTCGGCGTCAGCCGCCGCTCCAACCGCGCGGGTGGCGTCGAGGGCGGCATCACCAACGGCGAGCCGCTGCGCGTGCGCGCCGCGATGAAGCCGATCTCCACCGTGCCCCGCGCTCTGTCCACTGTGGACACCGCGACCGGTGAGGCGGCCGTTGCGATCAGCCAGCGCTCCGACGCCTGCGCGGTTCCCGCCGCCGGCGTGGTGGCCGAGGCGATGGTGGCACTGGTGCTCGCGGACGCGGTGCTGGAGAAGTTCGGCGGTGACTCGGTCGCCGAGACCAAGCGCAACGCCGAGGCGTACCTCGCGACGCTGAAGGAGCGCTGGTGAGCCCGCGCGCCGTGGTCGTCGGTCCGCCCGGTGCGGGCAAGACCACCGTGGGCGGCCTGCTGGCGGAGAAGTGGGGTGTTGGCTTCCGCGACGTGGACGCCGACATCGTCGCGGGCGCGGGCAAGTCGATCAGCGACATCTTCACCGTCGACGGTGAGGCGGCGTTCCGCGAGATCGAGGAGCGCGCCGTGGCGGCGGCGGTCGCCGAGCACGACGGAGTCGTGGCGCTCGGCGGCGGAGCCGTGCTCTCCGAGCGCACCCGAGCGCTGCTGGCCGACCACGTGGTGGTGTTCCTCGCCGTCGGCATGGCGGAGGGCGTGCGCCGCACCGGGCTGTCGAGCGCGCGGCCGCTGCTGGCGGGCGTGAACCCGCGCGCCACCTTCAAGGCGCTGCTGGACGCGCGGCTGCCGCTCTACCGCGAGGTGGCCACCGTCGAGGTCAGCACCGACTCCCGCACGCCCCAGGAGGTCGCGGACGCGGCCCTCGAAGCTCTGGAAGTGAAGTCATGAGCACTGAGCCCGTGCGGGTTCGGGTCAATACCGCCCAGCCCTACGACGTCGTCATCGGCAGGGGACTGCTCAGCGAGATCCTGGACACGCTCAAGGGCGTCGGGACCGTCGCGATCCTGCACCAGCCCACGCTCACCGCGACGGCCGAGAGCCTGCGCGAGGAGCTGGAGGGCGCTGGCGCCTCCGCGCACCGGGTCGAAGTGCCCGACGCCGAGGACGGCAAGAGCCTGGCGGTCGCCGGGTTCTGCTGGGACGTGCTCGGTCGCATCGGCATGGACCGCGGCGGAGTGATCGTCTCGCTCGGCGGCGGGGCCACGACCGACCTGGCCGGGTTCATCGCGGGCACCTGGATGCGCGGTGTGCGCGTGGTGCACGTGCCGACCACGCTGCTGGGCATGGTCGACGCGGCGGTCGGCGGCAAGGCCGGGATCAACACTGACGCGGGCAAGAACCTGGTCGGCGTCTTCCACGAGCCGATGGCCGTCCTCGTCGACCTCGCGACGTTGGAGTCGTTGCCGCGCAACGAACTCGTCGCGGGCATGGCCGAGGTCGTCAAGGGCGGCTTCATCGCCGACCCGGTGATCCTCGACCTCATCGAGGCCGACCCCGAGGCCGCGCTGGACCCGACCGGCGACGTGCTCGCCGAGCTGGTGCGCCGCAAGATCCAGGTCAAGGCGGACGTGGTCGCGGCGGACCTGCGCGAGTCGAGCCTGCGCGAGATCCTCAACTACGGCCACACCCTCGGCCACGCCATCGAACGGCGCGAGCGCTACCGCTGGCGCCACGGCGCGGCGGTCAGCGTCGGCATGGTCTTCGTCGCGGAACTGGCGCGACTGGCGGGCCGGCTCGACGACGAGACGGTGGACCGGCACTACCGCGTGCTCAAGGCGATCGGCCTGCCGACGAGCTACGACGCCGACGCGCTCCCGCAGCTGCTGGAAACCATGCGCGGGGACAAGAAGACGCGCTCCGGCGTGCTGCGCTTCGTGGTGCTCGACGGCCTGGCCAAGCCCGGTCGCCTCGAAGGCCCGGAGCCGGGCCTGATCGCCGCGGCGTACTCCGCGATCGCTCGTGAGTCCACTTCGGACGGTGGAGGTCTGCTGCTGTGAAGGTCCTCGTCCTCAACGGCCCCAACCTCGGCAGGCTCGGTTCGCGAGAGCCGCTGATCTACGGCAGCGAGACCTACGCCGACCTGGTCCGGCTCTGCGAGGAGACCGGGACGGAGTTGGGCCTTGAGGTCGAGGTCCGGCAGACCGACCACGAGGGCGAGATGCTGGGCTGGCTGCACGAGGCGGCCGACGCGGGCTGGCCGGTGGTGCTCAACGCGGGCGCGTGGACGCACTACTCGATCGCTGTCCGCGACGCCTGCTCGCAGCTCACCGAACCCCTGGTGGAGGTGCACATCTCCAACGTGCACACGCGCGAGGAGTTCCGGCACCACAGCCACATCTCCGCCATCGCCACCGGCGTGATCGTCGGGCTCGGGCTCACCGGCTACGAGCTGGCGCTGCGCTTCCTGGCGAAGAAGGCGGCGTCGTGAAGGTCCCCGAGTTAGTCACCGAGCGGATGGTGCTGCGCGAGCTGCGCGCCTCCGACGCCGAGGCGGTCGCGGGGATCTTCGCCGACCCGGAGATGAGCAAGTGGCTCGGCGCTGACCTGAGCAACCGCGAGGCCGCTTTCGTCAACGTCTACAGCCGGATCAGCGGTGACTACCCCGACGGCATGGGGCACTTCCTGTTCACCGTGGACGGTGCGGCTGTCGGCATCGGCCACCTCCGGCCCTCCGCCGAGCTGCCGGGCGATCTGCCCGAGATCGGCTGGTTCGTCGGACGTGCGCACTGGGGCTCCGGGCTGGCAAGGGAAGCGGCGGAAGCCTTGCTGCGCCACGCTTTCGACGATCTCGCCCTGCCGACCGTGTGGGCGTTGGTGCACCCGGAGAACACGGGCAGCCTCAAGCTCTCCGAGCGGCTGGGCTTCCTCGACGTCGGCGAGCGCTTCGCCTACGGAGCCACCCACCGCGTCCAGCTCGTGCAGCGTCCACAAATGACCGGGCTGCACCACGTCGAGCTGTGGGTCGGCGATCTCGACCACGCGCGCGACACCTTCGGCTGGCTGCTCACCGAACTCGGTTTCCGGCAGCACCAGTTGTGGGAGAACGGGATCAGCTGGCGGCTCGGCCCCACCTACATCGTCGCCGAGCGCTCGCCCGCGCTGTCCGGGGACGCCCACGACCGCATGCTGCCCGGGCTCAACCACCTCGCGCTGCACGCCGGGGACCGCGCGAGCGTCGACCGGCTGACCGAACAGTCGCGCGAGCACGGCTGGCGGCTCATGTTCGGCGACCGGCACCCGCACGCGGGCGGCGAGCACCACTACGCGGCCTACTTGGAAAACGCTGATGGCTTCCAGGTGGAGTTGGTGGCCACGCCCGTCCAGGCGTGACGCTGCGCTCCCTCGCTCTAACCCGTGCGGGTGAGCCTGCTTAGACTGTGCCGGCCTTGTCGTTGCACTAAGTAGGTGAGCGGTGGGACTGCGGCGGCCTTGGAACCTGCTCGCGGCGTTGCTCTGCGTGCTCGTCCTGGCTGTGTCGACCGTGACCGCGTGCACCACGACGGCCCCTCTGCCCGAGCCCGCTCCGCCCGCGATGACCGGACCCGTCGCGGTCCCGCCGAACCGGGGCGGCGCGGGCGGCACCGCCGACCTCCTCCCCGGCATCCTGGGCATCGACCGCCCCCGGCAGAGCGCGGGCGTCGTCGCGGCGGGCGGCCCCCAGGCCCCCTACAACTACGGCCCGACCCTGCTCCAAGAGAACGGCCGCGTCCGCATGTGGTGGTGCAGCCAGCTCATCGGCGCCGGTCCGCCCGGCGACGACATCGTGCACGGCGACGCCGCCACGCCCGCCGGGCCGTTCCAGGCGGTCGGCGCCGTCTTCAGCGGCAGTGGCGGCGGCTTCGACGCCATGCACACCTGCGACCCGTCGGTGATCAAGGTCAGCGGGACCTACTACCTCTACTACACCGGCGCGCCCAGCGATCACACCCACGACAACAGCATCGGCGTCGCGGCCAGCGACGACGGCGTGAGCTGGCGCAGGCTCGCCGCGGGCGGGCCGATCGTGCGGGCCTCCGGTGAGGTCCGCCGCGCCAACACCTACGGCGCCGGGCAGCCCGCCGTGTTCTACCTGGACGGCTGGTTCCACCTCATGTTCACCGACACCACCGCCGCCGGTGCCGGGCCGAACGGGGCTGGTCAGTTCGTCCTGCGCGCGAAGGACCCGCTGTTCGCCGAGCAGGTCCAGGCCCTGACCAGGGACGGCTTCGTGCCCGTCAGCTCCGCGCAGGCCAGCCGCACGCGCTCGGTCGTCGACGCCTTCAGCGCGGACTGGATGTGGGTGCCCGCGCTCAACGCCGTCGCCATCGCCCACGAGACCGGCGAGGGCACCACCATCACCTTCTGGGACCGCGCCTTCGCCCGGCACCCCTACCGCCCCGTGCACATCCCTGGCCCCTGGCAGGAGGGCCCCGGTCTCGTCCGCACCGCCGAGGGCCACGCCGCCATCTCCGCCGAGGACCCCTGCGGACGCGCTTCCCTCGACGTCGTCCGCGCCACCCGCGAACCCCGCGCCCCCACCGACCTCCAGCACTTCGGCATGGAGGTTC
>NZ_MUMH01000154.1 GCF_002155965.1 Allokutzneria sp. NRRL B-24872 | reverse complement strand
TTCCAGGACTTCCTGCACCCCAGCGTCGAGTCCAACCTGCGCCGCCAGCTGAGCAGGCTGGTGGACGGGCAGCGCACCAGCTTCGGCGACCGGATGCTGGCCATGCGCCCCGACGGCACCGTCTTCGCCGGTGAGCTGACCGGGATCGCGGCGCACGCCCCCGACGGCAGGGTCGGCGCGGTGGTCGTGGTGGTCCGCCCGGAGACCGACGAGCAGCACCAGGCGCGGCCGCCGGTGGACCAGGCCAAGATCCTCACCGACCTCGACGCCAGGATCTTGGAGGGGGTGGCCGCGGGCGTCTCCGCCGTGGAGATGGCTTCCCGGCTCTACCTGAGCAGGCAGGGCGTGGAATACCACGTCAGCACGATGTTCCGGAAGCTCGGCGTCTCCAACCGGCCCGCGCTGGTCTCCAAGGCATACTCTATGGGAATCCTTAGTGTTGGCTGCTGGCCCCCGAGGGTGCTCCCGGAATACGTTAAGTAAATGCCGCGTGAGAAAGACCTGTTCGATCGGAGTGCGGCGGCGTTCGATGCCCTCGACCCGCTCATCGCGGTTTACCGGAAACAGGACCGTGAACTCGTGCTCCGCGTGGCGAACAGCCTGCCGCGGCGAAAAGAAGTGCTCGACATGCGGCAGCGGCACTACGAGCCCACCCTGCGCCGGATCGGCGTCACCGCCTGGGACGCCTACGACGAGCGCGCCGCTCAGTTCCTGTGCCTGGAACACAAGCCGGACGCTCTCGAACAACCAGCTCCAGAACTGCCCGTCGGCGGTCTGCGGATCGTGCCGAACACCCTGGCCTGGGGCGAGGTCCGGGACGACTTCGGCGACCTGCGCGAACTGCTGCCGGAAGAGGTCGTCTCCGCGGGGGCCTTCGCCGTGGTGGGCCGCGAGGTCGTCGTCCCGAGCCACCGCTCGCTCGGCGTCTCGGCCGCGCTCGTGCACGCCGCGCTCTCGTGGTGGGGCGCGCGCACCGGGGCCCGTAGGCTGGTGCTCACCAGCCTGGCCTCGGCCAGCCCCGCGGCGCGGTTCTTCGGGGCGGAGCCGGTCACCGGGCCGGTGCCGCTGGGCCCCGGGCGGGTCCCGGTGATCGTGATGACCGTCGAGCTGGCCACGGCCAGGGAACGCGCGGAGAGCTGGTTGCGCGGCCGGGGGTGGGCGATCCACCGCGGCGGCTGAACGGCTGAGCGGCGTGGACCGACCTGGAGGGCGAGCGGTGGTTGTTCCCTTCCCCTTGCCGAGGGCGGGGCTGACCGAACTCGCTCCCGCCTACCGCGAGCTGCGCCGCGACCGCCCGGTCTGCCGCGTCCGCCTGCCGAGCGGAGACCTCGCGTGGCTGGTCACCCGCTACTGCGACGCGAAGCTCGTGCTGGCCGACCCGCGTTTCAGCAAGCGCGCGCTGCTGGACGGCGGCGCCGCGCGGACCCGGCGCGGAGAGCTGCTGTCCGGGCTGCTGTTCACCACCGATCCGCCGGAGCACACGGCGTTGCGCGCGCGGCTGGCCGGGGCGTTCACCCCGCGCCGGATCGCCGCGCTGCGCCCGGGTGTCGTGGAGTTGGCGGAGCGCCTGCTCGACGACCTCGAACCGGGCGGCGACCTGATGACGGCCTTCGCGGAGCCGCTGGCGATGTCGGTTATCTGCGCGCTGCTGGGCGTCTCCGTCGAGGAGAACCGCCGTTACGCGCACTGGGCCCAGGCCGTGCTGTCGGTGAGCTGCTTCTCCGACGAGGAGGTCTCGCAGGCCCAGCGCGATCTGCTCGACAACGTGCACGCCCAGGTCAAGGCCGCCCGCGCCGAGCCGGGGGAGGGGCTGATCACGGCGCTGGTCGCCGACGAGGCCGATGACGTCGCCGTGGTGAAGCTCGTGGCGACGCTGCTGGTGACCGGTTACGAGACGATGGTTGCCGGGATCGGCGGCGCGGTGCTCACCCTTCTGGTCCACTGTGGACGGTTGAGTCCGGCGAACCCCGTTCTGCTGGAAGAACTCCTGCGCTTCGCCACCTTCGGCGACGCACTGCGATCTCGGCGGGCGATCGCCGACGTAGAGCTGGGCGGGGCGCGGATTCGCAGCGGCGACGTGGTCGTGGTGTCCGTCGCCTCGGCCAACCGCGACCCGGCGGTGTTCGACGACCCGGAGAGCTTCGCGCCCGCGCGCGACGGCGCCCGGCACCTCTCCTTCGGCCACGGTCCGCACTTCTGCGTCGGCGCCGCGCTCGCCCGGCTCGAACTCGAAGTCGCGCTCGACGTCCTGGCGCGCCGGATGCCGGGGCTGCGCCTGGCCGTGCCCGTCGAGCAGATCTGCCTGCGGCACGGCTCCGCCGAGGCCCCGCCAGAAGCGCTGCCGGTCACGTGGTGAGCGCCGCCCGCTGGATGATCGCGGCGATCCCGGTGGTGTGGGCGGGGATCACCTCGCTCCAGGTGCGCTTCGACTGGTGGGAGACGGTCACCGCGCTGGCGCTGCTGGCCGTGGGCGTCGCGCTCGGTCGGCGGTGGCCGGTCGTCCCGCTCGCGATCTCGTTGGCGCTGTGGGAGATCTCGCTGCTCTCGCTGCCGGGGTTCCCCGAGATCGCGATGCTCCCGTTCCTGCTCGCGACCGTGCTCGCGGGCTACGAGGCGGGCGTCCGCGACCGCGACACCCGGCCGACGCTGAGCACGCTCGCGGTCATCGCGCTCGTCCTCGGCGTCGCCGTGCCCGATCTCGGTACCCGGTTCTTCGCGGTGCTCGGTGTCCTGCTGCTCGGCGTGCTGCTGTGGTGCGTCGGCCGCTACCGCCGCCAGTACCTCGCGCTCGTCCGGGAGGGGTGGGACCTCGCGCAGCGCCTCGAAGACCAGCAGAAAGCGGTCGCCGCGCAGGCCCGGCAGCGCGAGCGCGTGCGGTTGGCCGGCGACATGCACGACCTGCTCGGCCACGAGCTGAGCCTGGTCAGCCTGCGCATCGGCGCGCTCGAAGTCTCGCCCGACCTCGACGAGCACCACCGCTCGGCGGCTGGCGCGGCCCGGTCGGCGGTGACCGACGCGGCGGAGCGGCTGGCCGACATCGTGCGCCTGCTCCGCGAGGACCCCGACCCGGTGTCGATCACCGACCTGGTGCGCCGCAACCGCGACTCCGGCATGGACGTGCGGCTGGAGGTCACCGGCACCGCGCCCCCGCTGGTGGAGCGGACGGTCTCGCGCGTGGTGCGTGAAGCACTGACCAATGCGGCCAAGCACGCGCCGGGCATGCCTGTCCGCGTCGTTGTCGAGCACGGGGTCACGGCATCGACGGTGAGTGTCCACAATGGACTCAATCCGACCGGTGCCCCCGGGGCAGGGCAGGGGCTGCTCGGGTTGGCTGAGCGGATTCGCTTGGTGGACGGGGAGTTCCGCGCCGGACAGGTCGGCTCGGAGTTCGAAGTGCACGCCGTCATCCCGCACGCGCCCGGTTTCGTCGAGACCGAGCCGATCTCGTCGTCCACGTTGGACCAAGCACGTGCGCGCGTGCGGCGCAGTCTCATCCACGCGGCGACGGTCGCGGGCGTCACCGTGGTGGGAGCCACCGGCGTCGTGCTGGCGTTCCTCTTCTACGACGCGACGACATCAGTGTTGCGGCCCAACGACTTCGAGCGCTTGGTGGTCGGGCAAACCCTTGAGGAGGTCCAGTCCGTGCTCCCCGGCCGGACCCGCGTGGAGACCCCGCCGTCCTACGCCCCACCCGCTCCGCCCGGCGCGGAGTGCCGGTTCTACGGCACCCACGGCAACCCCTTCGATGGCCAGCGGCTCGATCTGTACCGTGTGTGCTTCGCCGGGAACCGCTTGGTGGCCAAGGACTTCGTGGAGGGAAAGCCGTGATCAGGGTCGTGCTCGCCGACGACGAGGCGGTGGTGCGCGTCGGCGTCCGCGCGGTGCTGGCGGCGGACAAGGGGATCGAGGTCGTGGCGGAGGCCGGAGACGGCAGGGAGGCGGTGGACCTCGTGCTGGCCCACCGCCCCGACGTGGCGCTGCTGGACATCCGGATGCCCGTCCTCACCGGGCTCGACGCCGCCGAGGAGATCCGGCGCGTGGCGCCCGGGACCGCCGTTCTCGTGCTGACGACCTTCGCCGACGACGCCTACATCGACCGCGCGTTGGGTGAAGGCACCAGCGGTTTCGTGCTCAAGACCGGCGATCCGCGCGAGATCCTGGACGGCGTGCGCGCGGTGGCCTCCGGCGCGGCCTACCTCTCGCCGCTGGTCGCGCGCCGTGTGGTGGACCGGCTCGGCCAGCCACGGGACCGCGCGGCGCGCGAACGGGTCGCCGAGCTGACCGATCGCGAGCGCGAGGTGCTCGGCCTGGTCGGCGGTGGGCTGTCCAACGCGGAGATCGCTGCGCGCCTGCACCTCGCCGAAGGCACCGTGAAGGTCTACGTCAGCACGATCATGAAGCGGCTCGGTGTCCGCAACCGCGTGCGCGCGGCGATCGTGGCCTACGAAGCCGGTCTGGTCACCGAGTTCCTGGACTGAAGCCGTCGTGCCAGCGGCTCTCGGAGCGCCGGAACCACCAGCGCCGCAACGATTCCGCCGAGGATGAGCCCAACGATCACGTCGTGCGGGTAGTGCACGCCGACGAGCACTCGCGCCGCCGCTTCGATGACCGCGGCCGGAAGCGCGAGGGCCGCCGCCGCCCGCCAGGCGATCACCAGCCCCACGGCGGCCGCGCCCGCCAGGGTGGCGTGGTTGCTGGGAAAGGACCAGTCGCCCGCCGGCGGGCACTCCGCGATCGTCCCGGAAACCGTGCGGCACGGGCGATCCTGCTGCCAGAACGTCTTCGCCGTCTCGCTGAGGAGATAGGCCAGCACGGTCGCCGCCGGGGCGAGCAGGGCAGCGGCGCGCGCTCGCGGATCTCGGGCTCGCCGCCACGCGAGGACGAATCCCAACGCGAGCAGGGCCAGCACGCCGGTCGTGGCGATCTCTGCGAGCGCGCGGACCCAGTCGGGCAGTCCCGCCGCGAACTCGGTGACAGCGCGGTACCAGTCCACGCTGAACTCGGGTGGTGTCATGCGGCCCAAGCTAGGAATCCGCAGGCCGCATCGGCACTGCCCGTGGTTAGCGATCACCCCTGCCCCAGGGCAGTGGTTGCGTCCCCGGCATCTGCATAGCATGCTATGGGCATGAGTCGTGTCGTTGTTCTCCGCGTCCACCTGGTCGCCGCGTCACTGGCGTTGCTGCTCGTGCTCGGGTTCCAGATCGCCACGCTCACCGGCGATCCCGCCGTGGTGAAGCGCGGCATCGTCCTTGCGCTGGTCGTGCTCGTCCCGGCGCTCGCCGCGACCGGCGCGACGGGCATGAGGCTCGCCGGGTCCAGCCGCGCTCCGTTCGTCGTGCGCAAGAGGCGCCGCATGATCGCCATCGCCGCGATCGGCGTCCTCGTGCTGGTGCCGTGCGCGGTGACGCTCGACCGCTTCGTGGCCGCGGGGTACCTCGGCGGGTGGTTCCACGCCGTCCAGTACGTTGAGTTGATCGCGGGACTGGTGAACGTCGTGCTGCTGGGCCTGAACTTCCGCGACGGCGTGGCGGTGACGAGGCGGAGGAAGAAGTGGAACTGATCCGAGCGGAATCCCTCGGCTACCAGGTCAACCTGGCCGCGCGCGTCCTCGAACAGGCCCTGCGCGAGCGCGTCGAGCCGCATGGCGTTGTGCCCGGCCAGTTCCCCGCGCTGCTCTCACTCTACGAGCGCGACGGACTGACCCAGGCGGAGCTGTGCCGCCAGGTCCGCGTCGAACAGCCCACCATGGCGAAGACGTTGCAGCGCATGGAGCGTGACGGGCTGATCCGCCGCGAGCGCCACCCGACCGACGCGCGTCAGATGCTCGTGTTCCTCACCGACCGAGCCGAGTCGCTGAGGGAGACCCTGGCGCGCGCCGGAACCGGCGTCAACGCCGACGCGCTGAAGGGGCTCACCGAGGAGCAGGTGGCGACCCTCATGACCTGCCTCGCCACCATCACCGCGAACCTGACTCGCGCCCAAGGTGGAGCTTGCCCCGCTCGACCAGGAAGTCCTCGTTGAGCGTCGACGCGTTGCGGCCGTCCAGGTAGCGGTTCTCGCCGAGTGCGAGGAACACCGCGCCGACCTGGTGTTCGTCGTTGAGCACCCATCCCGTCGCCCGCGCGGCGGGGTTGAGGCCGACGCCGATGTGCGAGACGCGCTCACCGATGAGGCGGCTCGGCCCCTCCGCGACGCGACCGTCCGCAAAGGTCAGAACGGAGCCGCCTTCGAGGCGCACGGTTCCTTCGGCCGAGTCCTCGATCACCGTCGAGTACACCGATCCCGCGGGCAGGTTGCTCGTCGTCGCGCCGCGTTGTCTGTCCACTTCGGACACATGACCGTCGTCGGAGAGCAGGGCCCTCCCTCGCCGGTCGGCGCTCAGCGTGCAGCCGGGGGATTCCACCACCCGCCGGTCGCCATCCAGTTCGGAGCACGCGCGCTCGATCGCGGCGGCCAACACCTGCGAGGGCACTGCGATGGCGGGCAGGACGGCATCGTCGAGCTCCTCGATCGACCGGCCGAGATCCTGGGCCAGTCGCGTCGTCGGCACGCCGAGCACGAGGAACGGCAACCGCCTCCGCGCCTCCACCTCGCCCATGATCGCCCGCGCGCGCAGAAACGCCTGGAGCACATCGGGTTCGACGCCGTCGAAGTCCGGCTTCTGCGCGCCGAGCGTGATCACGCCGTCCGCGCGCTCCAGCATCGCCGCGCGGTGCGTGCCGAAGTGCTCGATCAGGGCCGGTTCGGTCTCTCGCAGGACGCGCGCGAACACCTCGTCCGGCACCGCGTCCACCACGGCCGTCACTCCGCGCCGCGCCAGCTCGACGACCAGCGCGTTCACGGCTTCGGGACGGCCGCACCGATCGCGGACCACCACCAGGCCGCCCGTCGGCGGGGCGATGCCGTCGGCCGCCGCGACGGCCACGTCGGACCAGGACATGGGCGAACTCCTAGATCTGCGGGCGTGCTGGGCGTATACAACCGGGTTCGGCGCGCCCTCGCCACGAGTTTCCCGGCGTGTGCGGAGCGGGCTCGGTAGGGTGCGCTCCGTGAGCGGCGACGTGCCGAACTCGATCACCGGCGATGTGCACGGGACCTCGGTCCAGGTCGGGCGGGTCGAGGTGCTGAACGTGAACGTGGCCGGCGAACCCGAGCCCGCCGCGCCATGGGCGCTGGCCCAGCCGCACCAGGAGTTCGTGAACCGGAGTGCACCACGGCAGCAGACAGGCAGGACAGGTCGTCGAACAAGGTCGCCGCGTGGGCTTCGCCGTGGCAGAACACGATGTCAGCTGCTGAGCGCAGCGCACGGTCGGGGTGCTCGGCGTGCACGACGAGGTGTGGATCGTCGAGCACCGGCGCGGTGAGCAGCCTGCCGGAGAACACGTCCGCCGGGTAGCGCGCCAGATCGGCCGTGACGAAGCACGCCAGCACTTCGTCCTTTGTGGACGGTTCAAGCCTCAGCGGTGGCACCAGCACGCCACGATCCGGCTCCGGCAGCCCCAGCAGCTCGTACGCGCGTGCGCGCAGGCGCGCGGAGGCTTCGTCCGGGTAGGAGCTGATGAGGTCGGCCACCTTCTGGAGTTCGCCGGGCACGAAGGACGACAGCGCCCGCTCCACCTGAGCGCGCAGGGATCGATCCGGGTCCAAGCGCGGCGCGCTCATCCCGAGAACGTCCACACAGGACCCGGCCGCCACGTCGTCCTCAGGGTAAGCGGCCAGCACGACGGGCAGGTCCAGCGCCGTCCCGTACGCCGTCGTGGCGCCGATGTCCCCGATGACCAGATCGGCGGCGATCAGGGCCGCGCCCCAACCCTCCAACGGCGGCACCAGCACCAGCCCGGCACGGACGCAGTCCGCCAACCACAGGCGGATCTGATGGGGACCGTTGCCGAACCAGACGTGCGGGTGCAGGATTGCGGCGACGCGGTAGTCGTCCATCGGCAGTTCCGCGAGGAGCTGGCGGAACAGGTCCGGCCACGAACCGAACAGCGAACGCGAGGACCACGTGGAAGAGACCACGACGAGCCGCTGATCCGGTTGCGCACCAAGGGCTTCGCGGTATCGTTCGCGCAGCGGCCGACTGACGCGGATGCGGTCGAGCGTCGGATCTCCGGCGACCACCGCCGAGGGCAGCGCCTCCGGCACGGCCGCGGCGAGCCGGTCCAGCTGCTCGGTGTGCGAGAGCACCAGCGCGTCGGCGACAACCCGTCCCTCGCGCAGCAACCACGGCGCCGACAAGCCGTAGGTCTGCTTGTCCCCGGAGTTCTTCGAGTATCCGCCGCCGTGCGAGACGATCATGACCGGCGCGCGGATCTCGTGCAGCTTCCCGCTGTGGTTGGCGGTGATCGCCAGATCGAACTCGGTGGCAAGGGCCTGCTCCCACGGCACCGCGAGGACGCCCAGCTCCGTGAAGCAGTCCGTGACGCCGCCGGTGATCGCGGAGGCCTGCGGGCAGGTGAAGACCAGTTGCACGCGCAGGTCGGAGTCGAACAGCGGCACCAGGTCCAGCAGCCGGTTGGCCGAGGTGACCGTGTGCACCACGAAGAGCACCTTGCGGGTTCCGGGCAGGGTCGACCACCGCTGGGCGTGCACCCCGATCGGACTCTCCGCCCAGCTCACGACGATCACCTTAGGACAAGCGCGTGCTGGCGGGAATCAGCCGCCCAGCTGAGCGGCGATGGCCGAATCGCGCCGGACTTTCCCGTTGCCGCGAAACAACATTGGCAGGTCACGCCAGCCAATGAGAAGGACTGCCATGGATCTCAAGCTCGACCGCAGGGTCGCTGTCGTCACCGGTGCGTCGAAGGGCATCGGTCTCGCGGTGACCAGGACGTTGCTGGCCGAAGGCGCCAGGGTGGTCGCGGTGTCGAGGAGCCGCACCGCCGAGCTCGACGAGCTGGCCGGGCCCGGCCTGCTGCACGTCGCGGCCGACCTGATGGACCCGCAGGCCCCGGCCCGCGTCGTCGCCGAGGCCGTCCGCGAGTTCGGCGGCGTCGACGTGCTGGTGAACAACGCCGGTGGCGTTCCGCCCGGTGTGCGGATGCCGCGCCCGTCGTTCCTGGACGCCTCCGACGAGGACTGGCAGGCGGTGTTCGAGTTCAACCTGTTCTCGGCGGTGCGGGCGGTCCGCGCGGTGCTGCCGGTGATGCTGGAGGCCGGTGGCGGCTCGATCGTCAACGTCTCCTCCGGCAACGCCCGCCAGCCGTCGCCGATGAACGCCGACTACGGCGCCGCGAAGGCGGGCATGCACAACCTCACCAAGGTCCTGTCCGAGGAGTTCGCCCCGAAGGGCGTCCGCGTCAACACCGTCTCGCCCGGCCCCGTGCGCACCGCGTGGTGGACCGACGAGGGCGGCGCGGCCGACACGATCGCGGCCATGGCGGGCAGCGACCGCGACACGGTGATGGACACCCTGGCGCCGCAGATGATGAACCTCAGTACCGGCAGGCTCGCGGACCCGCAGGAGGTCGCCGACGCCGTTGCGCTGCTGGCCTCGCCGCGGTCGGCGAGCACCACCGGTGCCGAGTTCGCCGTGGACTCCGGTTTCCTCAAGGGGCTCTGATCGCGAACTCCGCGTCCAGGCCCGTCACCCGCAGCGGCATCAGCACCGCCTCGTGCACGGCGACCAGACGCAGGTCGCGCCGCTGCTCCCGCAGGGCTCGCTGAAGCCGCACGAGCCCGAACAGCCCCGTCGAGCCCAGGAAGGTCACCGAGGTCAGGTCGAGCACCACCGCGCGCTCGTCCCTCGCCGCCGCCTCGTCGAGCGCGGAGAGGAAGAGTTGTCGCGACGCCAGGTCCACCGCTCCGGACAGGGCGACCAGCCAGTGGTCGTTCTCGGAGCGGGCGGAGACGGTGAGGAGCTCGACTGACACGCGGTGCTGCTCTCTTCCAGTGGTTCGACGGGCTGAAGCCCAGGTGCCCACCGTCCACAGAGGACGGTGGGCACCTGGTGGCGGAACGCCTACCGTCATGATCCGGATCGCCTCCCGCGCGTGTCGCGGCGGACACGCCAAACACCCGAACGTGTCAGAACGGGTCGCCTTGCCCAGAGCCAAAAACGCGATCACCGGCGGGCACGGGAGGTCCACCGAAAGGACCAACGAAGAGAACCGAAAGCAGGACCCCGTCACGCCGCGGCGCGCACTACCATCAGCCCTGATGATCACCCAGCTCTCCGGCGTCACCGGCCACAAGGTCCGGCTCCGGGACGTCACGCCCGCCGACGACCGCACCCTCCGCGGGTTCGATCGGGGCGCGACGCGGGTCGGCGGCTACCGGCACTGGGCGGCGCACCGCACCGACGACTCCGGTGAGGACGTCCACTTCGCGATCGAGGCACTGCACAGCCAGGTGCTCGTCGGTTCGCTGTGGACGACCCACGACGAGGACCGGTTCAGCTACGGCATCGGGATCGGCGCGCAGCACCGCCGCTGCGGGTACGCCGGCGACGCGATCACGACGCTGCTGGGCTTCATGTTCGAGCGGCACGGCTACGGCGCGTGCGAGGTGAGCATCCACGGCGGCAACGTCGCTTCGCTGTCGCTGCACGGGATTCTCGGGTTCTGCGAGGTGGGCCGGGTGCGTGACACCGAGGTCCTGCGCGGACGGGTCAACTACCTGGTGCTGATGCGGATCACCTCGGCGGAGTTCGCCGAGCGCGGCCAGCGGGAGCGCTCGCGGCGAGGCAGGCACTGGCGGCCCCGCCGCGGTCGCCACTGGCAGGCGAACTGACTCAGCTGCCGGGGAACGTCGGCGCCAGCCCGGCCGCCACGCGCTGGGCGCGGTCGACGACGGCGGGCTGCCACTCCCGGGGAACCACGGCGAAGACACCGTCGTCGATCGCCTTCAGCGCTTCGGCGGCCACATCGGCGGCCGCGACGCCTTCCTTCGACATCCCGGTCGCCACGAGCGCCGGGCAGATCATGCTCACGCGCACCGGCGTGTCCTCCAGCGCCAACGCGGTGTGCTGCACGAGCGCGACGACCGCGTGCTTGGACGGCCCGTAGGCGCCTCCCGCGGGGAACACCGTCAGCCCGGCGAGCGACGCCGTGACCAGGATGTGGGCCGGTTCGCCCGACGCGAGCAGACGCGGCACGAACGCGCGCAGCCCGTTGACGACACCGCTGACGTTCACGGAGAACACGCGGTCCCAGTCCTCGGCCGGGACCTCCCACGGCGCTCCGACCGCGCTGCCGACGATCCCCGCGTTGAGGCAGATCAACCGCGCGTCGGCGGCCTGCTCCGCGAGTGACTCCATCGCGGCCGGATCAGCGACGTCGGCCACCACCGCCGTCGCCCCGAGACGATCTGTCGCCTCGCTGAGGGCGTCGGCGTTGACATCGGTCAGCACGAGGCGGTTTCCCTTGGCGTGCAAGGCTTCGGCGAGCGCGAGGCCGATGCCGCCAGCCGCCCCGGTGATCACTGCGGTAGTCATCGGCCCAGCCTAGGCCGTACCCCGCCAGCCGCCGACCGCGCACTTGCCACCCACCCGCCGCGCCACCGGTGCCGCCCGCGCACACGCTGCCTGCCCGCGCGACCGGCGCCGCCGTACCGCGCACACCCGAGCCGCCCGCGCCACGGGTGCCACCCTCCGCACCACCGGCGCCGCGGGGTTGGGGTGTCTTCAAGGCCCCCAAACCCCCTGTCGATCATCGTTGACCGCCGCAAACCCTCCGAGCCGCGAGGGTTTGCGGCGGTTGAAGACCTCCGGGACGGGGGTTGGGCGTACTTGAAGACAGGCAAACCCCGCGACCGACAAGGCTGACACGTGCCGCTTGTCTTCGCGGGGCGGCCGAGTGTCGGACCCCGCTCCTACGATCGCGGCATGAGAGCCAACGCGACCTTCAGCGTCACCGCCTTCGTACCGACCGAACTCACCCCGGCCGTGCCCACCGGGCTACCGGTCGGCGTGGCGACCATGGAGAAGACCTTCGACGGCGAGATCAGCGGCCGTGCGGCGACGTTGTTCACCTCGGCGTTCGACCCCGCGACCGGGGTGGGCACCTACGTCGCCATGGAGTCCTTCGAAGGCGCGGTGCACGGCCGTTCCGGCGCGTTCAACTTCGCGCACGCGGCGACGACGACCGGCACCGACCGCTCCGACGAGCACTTCGTGATCGTGCCCGGCAGCGGTACCGGTGAGCTGGCGGGCATCACCGGCACCGGCGGCCTGACCGTCGAGCAGGACGGCACGCACCGGGTGTGGCTGGACTACGAGCTGGGCTGAACCCGTCAGGCCCGGCCCGCGATGCTCGCCGCACCCAGCAGGAAGGAGAGCAGGACGAAGAACGGCAGCGAGGTGATGAGGAGGATGCCGAAGCTCGTCGGCTTGCGCCGGAAGATCAACCACGTGAAGAGGGAGGAGAGCAGCAACGGCACGATCATCCGACCGGCGACCAGACCGAGCGCGCGGCCCGACGCGGGTGCCCCCAGCGTGGCGAACAGGACCACGAACACGACGCCGAACCACACCAGCGCCGCGAGCACGCACTTCCCGTAGGACGCGCCGGGCCGCACCTGCGGCTGGTGCTGGTTCGGCAGCGGTGGCATGGGGCCGAGGTCGTTCGACGAGGTCATCGGTCTTCCTTACACACGATGTGGTGAGGAGAGGATCGTGCCACGCCGCGGTCAGCCGACGGTGACTGACACCTGTGACGGGTAGAACGCCACATGGCCGGCGATCTCCCGCACGGCCTCGTAGGGCTGCTCGTAGAACCACACGACGTCGGTCAGCTCAGGCTCGCCGGTGATCGCGTAGTACCCGGCGTCGCCCTTGTACGGGCAGTGGGTGCTCGTCTCCGTGCGCCGCAGCTGCGACTGGTCCACGTCGTCGAGCGGGACGTAGCGCACCGCTGGATAGGTCGATTCCTGCAACACGAGGGACTTCGACGTGTCAGCGATGACGCGCTCGCCGACGCGCACGACCACGTGGTCGGAGGACGGCGTCACGGTGATGGGGTGATTCGGGCCGGGGATCTTCATGCCGTGTTCAACCGTCGCCGCCAGTGGCTGATTCCCCGGCGAGAACACGTCGTGCCGCAGCCGCCGCGCGCCATCCCGCGTGCCGGTGGAAGAGGGGCGCGGAGTCGACGATGTGGTAACGGGCGCTGGTGAGCACGACGCGCACCGCGATCACCAGCCCGTCAGCAGCGCCGTCCAACCGGTCGACCGCGAGGGGGAGGTCACCGTTCTTCTCCGCGCCGACGAGGTTCAGCAGGACGCCGTGCATGATCGACGGAGCGCACTCCTGGTGGACCTCTGCCTCGTACTCGTCGTGTCCGTGGTCGAGGTCGGCGACGAACTCGTGGCCAGGAGCGCCCAGCGGCTCGAAGTCCACGGTGAAGCGCACGAAGTCCGGCGCGCAGTTGCCCGCGGTCCACCCCTTCTCGGTGATCCCGCGAACCGCGCGGGGCGGGAAGAAGCCGGTCACCGGTGTGCCTGCGCGAACTCGGCCATGCGATCGGCGAAGCCCTCGTGGGAGCCGAACCACACCGCGACCGCCTCGGCACCGGCCTCGACCAGGGCGTGGGCCTGCTCGACGGTCCGCGCCAGTTCGTCACGCCCGCCCTCCCAAGCCAGCCGCGAGCTCGCGCGGACCTGCTCACCTCCCAACTCCCGCAGGCGCGCCAAGTGCTCAGCGAACTGCGCGGGGGAGAGGCCGACCGCCTGCCACTCGTCGGCCAACGTCGCCGCGCGCCGCAAAGCCGCTTCGCTGGTACCACCGACCATGATCGGCAGGCGTCTGCGCGGGCGCGGCTCGAACACACCGCCTTCGTGCTCGCCGTCGAAGAGCTTGCGCAGCAAGGAAATCGCCTCGTCCGTGCGCACGCCCCGGCTGGCGAAACCGGAGCCGACCGCGGCGAACTCCGCGCGGTCCCAGCCGACGCCGACGCCGAGCGTGAACCGCTCCCGGGAGAGGCGGTCGAGGGTGGCGGCCTGCTTCGCCACGACGAACGGGCTGCGCATCGGCAGCACGAGAACCGAGGTGCCGAGCCCGATCGTGCTCGTGCGCGCCGCGATGAAGGACAGCGACACCAGCGGCTCGTAGACACCGCCGTAGCGCCCACCGCCGTACGGGCCGGGCGGGAGCAGGTGGTCGGGCAGCCACACCGCGCCGTACCCGAGCCACTCCGCCGCCACGGCCAGCTCGGCCAACTGGTGCGGGTCCATCTCGGCGGACTCGTCCGGCAGCACTACCTGGAGATGCGCGGTCACATCCCGACGATAGAGGTTGACGCTGATGTCAGGGTCAAGTCGGAGCACGTCCCCGTATTCGCGAGAATTGTTCCTGCTGGGGAATGCGGTCACGTGAGCTGGTCAGGATGTCCGGGCCCGCCAGGGACGCGCCTGCTCACGGAGGGCCTGCTGGCGCAGCGCTGCTCAGCTCCGTCAAGCAGATCTCGCCACTGCCCGCCAGCAAGCGCAGCCGCCACAGGGCGCGTTCGGATAATGGGGGCTGATTTGACCGGAAGTGATCTGATGCGGTCATCTTCGTCCCTGAGTTCGGCCACAGCCGATTCTTTTCGAGCGGAGTCCTGAATGGCTGAATGCGCGGCCGTGCTGTTCGACCTGGACGGCACGCTGCTCGACACCCCGGCCGCCTCGGTGCCGCTGCTGCGCCGGGTCCTCACGCGGTCGAGGCGACCGGCACCCCCGGCGAACCACGTCCGGGCCAGCGCCGACCTCCCGATGGAGCCCGCTTTCGCGCGGCTGCTGGGTCTGCCGCCGGGACACGGGCTGGTGCGGCTCTCGGTGAACCGGTTCCAGGAGCTGTTCCGGCAACGCGTTCTGCCCGTCGCGGCGCAGCTGGTGTTCCCCGGGATTCCGGAGCTGCTGCACGGTCTCCGCGAATCCGGCCGCGGCCTCGCCGTGATCACCGGCAGGAGCAGGTCGAGCGCGGAGGAGTTGCTGGCGGCGGCCGGACTGCTCGGCGCGTTCGACCTGGTCGTCGGGAACTGGATGACCCCGCGCGGCAAACCCTGCGCCGATCCGGCGCTGCTGGCCGCGCGCACGCTCGGGGTCGCGCCGGAGCGCTGCGTGGTCGTCGGGGACTCCGTCGAGGACGTGCTGATGGCCTCCGCCGCCGACATGCGCGCGGCCGGGGTCACCTTCGGCGTCGACCAGCCCTGCCAGCTCGTCGCCGCGGGTGCGACGTGGCTGGCCGCTTCACCGGCTGAGCTGCGCGGCGTGCTCGAACCCGGCGCTCGCGCGCGGTGATCCACCACCTACGATTCGGGTGATCGCGACTGGCGCGCCGAGGGTGGGGGCAACCACCGGGGAGCGGGAAGTCGGAGCGCGCCGCGCGCCTGGGTGCCTCCGCGGCGTGCTGTCACGCCCGGAGGTCGTCGTGCACGAACCGAACATCCCCACGCTCACCACCGCCGACCCGCAGGTCGCGGAGCTGGTGCACGCGGAGGCGCAGCGGCAGTTCGAGAAGATCCGGCTGATCGCCTCCGAGAACTACGTCTCCACGGCGGTGCTGGAAGCCACCGGCACGGTGCTGACGAACAAGTACTCCGAGGGCTACGCGGGCCGCAGGTACTACGAGGGCCAGCAGGTCATCGACCAGGTCGAGCAGCTCGCCGTCGCGCGCGCCAAGCAGGTCTTCGGCGTCGAGCACGCCAACGTGCAGCCGTACTCCGGCTCGCCGGCCAACCTCGCCGCGTACCTGGCGTTCCTGGAACCCGGCGAGAAGGTCATGGGCATGGCGCTGCCGATGGGCGGGCACCTCACCCACGGCTGGAGCGTCTCCGCCACCGGCAAGTGGTTCTCCAGCGTGCGCTACACCGTCGGCAAGGACACCGGCCGCGTCGACATGGACGAGGTCCGCGACCTCGCGCTCGCCGAGCGGCCCAAGCTCATCTTCTGCGGTGGCACCGCGATCCCGCGCACCATCGACTTCCCCGCCTTCGCCGCGATCGCCGAGGAGGTCGGCGCGGTCCTGGTCGCCGACATCGCGCACATCGCCGGCCTCATCGCCGGTGGCGCGCACCCCTCGCCGGTGGGCCACGCGCCGGTCATCACCACCACCACGCACAAGACGCTCCGCGGCCCGCGCGGCGCGATGATCATGACGGACGCCGCGCACGCGAAGGCGATCGACAAGGCGGTCTTCCCGGGCTTGCAGGGCGGCCCGCACAACCACACCACCGCCGCGATCGCCGTCGCGCTCGGAGAGGCCGCTCAGCCGTCGTTCTCGACGTACGCGCACGCGGTGGTGGAGAACGCCGCCGCGCTCGCAGAGGCGTTGGTGGAGCGCGGGTTCGATCTGGTTTCAGGTGGTACTGACAATCACCTGATTCTCATTGATCTGACGTCGAAGGAGATTGCGGGCAAGCCTGCCGCTCAGGCGTTGGACCGTGCTGGTATCGAGCTGAACTACAACACGGTTCCCTATGACGCGCGGAAGCCGTTCGACCCGTCGGGGATTCGGCTGGGGACGGCCGCGGTGACGACTCGGGGGTTGGGGGTGGAGGAGATGCGGTTGTTGGCTGAGTGGATTGATCGGGCGGTTGCCGGGGAGGACGCTGAGAAGATCGCTATGGAGGTTTCGGAGTTGATGGCTGGGTATCCGATGCCTGGGTTCGTTTCTTAGCTTTCCGCTGGTTCGCTGGTTCCAGCGTGGGTCGGCTTGACCTGGGGGCCCCTTGCGCGTGCCGTCACTGGCCGGGCGGGCACGGGATGAATCCCGGCCCACGCGGACAAGCGTATGGCACGCGCACCCCAGGTAAAGCCGACCATTCCAGCCGCGCGTTCCGTTTCGTGGGGGTTGCGTTTTCGGCGCGGTGGGCGCCTGGGAATTCATTCTTTAGAGCCATGATCGTTTCGAATTCGATAGTAGAATCGAGGCATGACCCTCGAAGAGTTGTTGGTCGAGGTTGAGGCGAGTCACGCTGCTTTGTGTCATGCGAAAGCGAATCTCGCTTCGGCCTTGACCGCGTTCCAGAACGCTGCTGATGATCGTGATTACC
>NZ_MUMH01000153.1 GCF_002155965.1 Allokutzneria sp. NRRL B-24872 | reverse complement strand
GCGAAAGCCACCCTCGCCCGAACCACGCGCCACGCGCCGCTGACCGAGGTCGTCCCGGCCCGCCAATGCCGCGTTTGCTCCGTTCAACGCCCTGAATGAGTCATTCAGGGCGTTCGAAGTACCTCAATGACCCGTTCAGGACGCTCAAGTACCTGAATGACTCATTCGGCACGGTCAACCACCTCAATGACTCGTTCAGCACGGTCAACCACATGAACGAGTCATTGAGGTGGTGGGACAGAGCAGTGCCCCCGGCCGGGGAGGCCGGGGGCACTGGGTTCTGGTGGTGCGAGGGGTCAGCCGGTCACGTCGAGCTGAGCCGGAGCCGGGACCGGGCGCGGGGCCACGCCGCCGTTGCCGCCGGAGCTCGCCGTGGTGGTCGAGGTGCCGGAGCTGGGCGAGGTGGAGGTGCCGGGCTTGCTGGTGGAGGTCGAGGGCTTGGTGGTGGTGCTGCCACCGTCGCCGCCGTCCTTGCCGGCCGCGCAGGTCGCGGACGCCACGGTGATCTTCTGCAGCTCGGAGACCTTGATCGAGATCGCGTTGACCGTGGTGGTCCCGTTCTTGTTCTTCACCTGCTCGTTGAGCATGACCTTGGCCAGGCCGGGCACCTCGATGCCGGTGTTGGCGGGCACCGCGACGTCCAGCGGCTTGCCGAGCAGCTTGGCGCCGACGAGCGAGGAGGAGACGCCGGTCTTGTCGCACTTGGCGGTGATGACCTGCGCGTTGAGCAGTTGGCCGCCGCCGAGCTTGAGCTCCTTGAGCAGGTCGAGGCCCAGGTCGACGGACAGGTTGACGACGGTGGCCTTGGCGTTGTGCTTGCCTGCCTCCGCCTCCAGCGCCTTCACCTGGACGGACTTGGCGGGGATCTCGACGACCTTCTTGTGGTCGTAGCCGTTCTTGCCGTTGACCTGCGGCAGCGGGTCGATGTTGATCAGGCCCTTGGCGGAGAGCGCGAACGCCTCACCGGCGGCGGAGGGGGTCGCGGACGCGGCGGGGGCGGCGACGAGTCCGGCTGCGGCGAGCGCGGCGAGCGCGCCCAGGATCTTCTTGCTGGACAAGGAAAGACCTTTCACGGGAGGAGTGTGCGGAGTGGCGAGGGCCGGGTGCTGGCGGAGCGTCCCCGACGCGACCCGGCCACCGACCGGGAGGGGAAGGATCAGGTGATGGAGATGACCGTGCCCAGGGGCAGGTCCATCAGCTTGGTCAGCGTCTCCGGGGCGACCCGGATGCAACCGTCGCTGGTGCTCTTGCCGATGTGCTCGTTGGTCGGCCACGTGTGCAGCGCGACCGTGCCGGGCCCACCGCCGAAGGTCTCGTGCGAGTCGGAGTGCGCCGACAGCGGCAGCACGTACTTGCTGTAGGTGTTCTTGGTCTCCTCGATGGAGGCCATCAGGTAGTGCCTGCCCTTGGGCGTGGGGAACTCGGCCTTGCCGATGCCCACCTTGTGCGTGCCCTGCGACGCGCCGTCCTTGAAGATCTCCAGCGAGTAGTTCGCCAGGTTCACGGTGACGGTGTAGGGGTTGCGCGCGGACTCGGTGGAGCCGGGGGTGTGAATCCAGCCAGCCAGGCCGTTGGGCCGTGCGGGCAGCAGCACCTGCGCCCAGTCGCCCTGCTCGGCGATGACGGGGACCCACGTGGGCGAGCCGACCTGGACGGTCGGGAGCTTGCCGAAGGGCTTGCCGCCGGGCTTGTCGTAGACCGGCAGCTCCTTGGTGACCTTGAAGACCTTGTCGGTGGCCTTGGCGGTCGGGGCCGGGTCCAGCGGCGCGTTCTCGATCTTGCCGAAGGTGTTCAGATCGGGCAGCACGGCGGTCTCGGCGGTGCCCAGTTCGGCGGGGGCGGCCTGGGCCGGGGCCTCGGCGGAACAACCCGAGGTGAGCAGCGCGACGCTCACGAGGCCGATCAGGGCGGACAGCACCGTGCGGGAGGCGGTTGTTGCCATCGGAAAACCTTGACTCCGGAAATGTCTGGATCGTGGGCGGGGGAGGCGGTTGTGCCGCACGGGTCGTCGCGAATGCGACGGCGTTTCGGCTCTGCCCGAAGGCGTCCACGCGGGAACCGAGCACCGGGCCGGGTGGGCCTCTCGGTTGGCGGAGCCAGGATTCGGGCGAGCCGGAAAGCGTGACCGTGCGTTGTCGGGGGAGGAACAACCGCGGGTCGGAAAACCAAGTCTGTGCGGCAACTTCCTACTTCAGCGAAAAGGCTCGGTCAATGCCTGGAGACATCACGACGAGGACACGTAACCAGCGGCATTAGGGCATTTCCCCAGGTGGCGCGCCCGCATCGGGGACCACCTGAACGGGTGACGTTAGGTTTAGATGTAACGGCTGGTGCTGGTGGGGCGGTCGCGTGACCTTTCCGGGTGGTCACCGTGGTGGACCGACGCTATCGTCGGCCGAGCGGTGCGCGTTACGGTCCACGGCCTCTTTCTGGCCGGTGCATCACGGTGTTCTGGAAGCCATTTACCGAGCCGATCCTGATGCGGGGCGAAAATTTTCCATCGCGAAGCAACCTGGATGCGGTTCAGGCGTACCTAATGCGCGGCCACATCCACTTCCACGGAAATCTCTTCCCGAGACACAACCAGATCTGCGGCGCCACCTCCCGGACCGAGTCGAAGTAGGGCCGCACGCGGTCCACGTCCTCGCCGGCGTAGAGAACGGTGTCCTTGTCCTCCGCCGGTGAGCCGAAGTACCAGTAGCCGCGGTGCGGGCTCTGCGTCAGCGGAAGCCCCAGCTCGGGGCCGAAGCGGTCGAGCGTCGCCGCGGTCGGGTAGATCGAGGCCACCACCGCGGTCCGTTCCCGCTGCTCAGCCGGGAGCCGGTGGAACTCCGCCGCCACCGTCGCCGTCTCGGCCGGGCCCACCTCGGCGAACGGGGCCTGAGCGGAGATCACGAACCCGCCGACGCCGAGCGCCACCACGGTCGAGAGCACGTAGCCGGGCCAGCGCAGGCTCCAGCTCCACCAGCGCGCGGGCTCCGCCTGCTCGAACCGCACCGCGCCCGCCGCGAACAGCAACGGGTAGAGCCCCGCGAGGTACCGGGGCTGGCCGCTGGTGATCGACAGCAGCACGAGCACGCCGACGACCGTCCAGCCGAGGAAGCGCAGTTCCTTGTGCCGCAACAGGAACCAACCGCCGTAGAGGCACAGCAGCACGCCGACGAGCGCTCCCGCCGAGAGGAGCCCGCCGAGCAGCAGCGCCGGTCGGCCGCCCTGCATCGCGGCCTCGCGCGCCACGACCTGCGTCATCTCCGCCTGCGGCCACCCGTTCGCCGCCTGCCACACAAGCCCCGGAACCGTCGTCAGCACCGCCAGGCCCGCGCCGAGCCACAACATCGGACGCCGCAGCAGCTCGCGCGGTCCGACCACGAGCACGCTCACCCCGAGCGCCACCCACAGCACGGGAATGAGGAACTTCGTCTGCAACGCCAGCGCCGTCACCACGCCCGCGCCCAGCAGCAGGCGGTCCTCCCGCGTGCGCGCCCACCGCGTCACCAGCAGCAACGCGAGCGCCCACCACAACGGGTCGAGCATGTAGGTCGCCAGCCAGTGGTTGATCGTCACCGCGTGCAGCGAGATCGCCGCCGCGCCCGCCGCCATGACCTGCGCCCGCTTCGCGCCGCCCAGCTCGCGCGCGGTCAGCGCCGCCACCACGACCGTCGCCGCCATGACGAGCGTCGCGGGCAAGCGCAGCCCCACCACCGAGCCCGGGAACAGGAAGTCCATCGCCCGCGCCAGCAACGGCACCAGCGGAGGCTGGTCCGCGTAGCCCCAGTCCAGGTGGTGCTTGCCCGCGCTCAGGAAGTACAGCTCGTCGAAGAAGTAGCCGTCCACCGCGCTGGCGATCAACAGCACAAGCGCGGCGACCCCGGCGATGGCCAGGACCGGTTTCTTGGCGAAAGGAGTCACCAGGGCAGCGTGTCGCCGCGCGATACCTCCGCGCCTCAACCGCGCGGCCCTGCCCCGCCGACGCGCGGTGGACCGCTGCCTCCGCCGATCGGTTGAGCGGGCGAGCTAGTTGGCCGGAGTTGTCAGCGACTCCAGCGCGCGCACCAGCGGCGCCTGCTCGGGCAGCTTCGCGGCCTCGGTGAGCGCCTCGTCCAGCACGCGGTCGTGCGTCGGCCGCGCCGCGTCGAGCAGTTCGTGGCCCTCGGCGGTGACCTCGGTGTAGATGCCGCGCCGGTCGTCGGCGCACAGGTACCGCTGCAACAGCCCGCGGTCTTCGAGGCGGCTGACCAGGCGCGTGGTCGCGGACTGGCTGAGCACGACCGCGCGCGAGAGCTGGTTCATCCGCATGTGCCAGCCGTCCTGCCTGGCCAGCACGTCGAGAACGCTGTACTCGCTGACGGAGAGCCGGTGTTCCTGCTGGAGCGCGCGCTCCAAGCCGTCCTCGATGCGCGCGTGCAGCGCCGCGAGCGCGCGCCAGCCCTGGGCGCGCGCCTCGACCGCGTCGTCGGACAGTCCCACGGTTCACCCCTGAAGTCGGCGGCTGTGCAGGTCGAGAGTACGACTTGCGCGCACTCGTTGCATAGGGCAGCATCAGGCGTCGTCAATAGAAAGCGTATGCAACTATCTCGGACGCGGGTTGTTGAGTGCGCTAGGTAACACCCTACGCAGGAAGAAGACGTGACATGCCCGCTGCCCTGCTCGCGCTGGCGATCAGCGCCTTCGGCATCGGAACGACCGAATTCGTCATCATGGGCCTGTTGCCCGAGGTCGCGGCCGACTTCGGGGTGAGCATCCCCGCCGCCGGGCTGCTGATCTCCGGCTACGCGCTCGGCGTCGTCGTCGGCGCGCCCCTGCTCACCGCCGTCGGATCACGACTGCCCCGCAAGACCATCCTCGTCGCGCTCATGGGCCTGTTCATCGTCGGCAACCTGGTGTCGGCGGTCGCGGACAGCTACGGCCTGCTCATGACCGGCCGCGTCGTCGCCGCCCTCTCGCACGGCGCGTTCTTCGGCGTCGGCTCGGTCGTCGCGGCCGGGCTCGTCGCCCCGGAGCGCAAGGCCAGCGCCATCGCGCTGATGTTCACCGGCCTCACCGTCGCCAACGTGCTCGGCGTGCCGATGGGCACCGCGCTCGGCCAGCAACTCGGCTGGCGCTCCACCTTCTGGGCGGTCACCGCGCTCGGCGTCATCGGCCTGGTCGGCATCCTCACCCTGGTTCCGCGCCAGCCGCTGGCGGACAACGGCGGCCTTCGCGGCGAGCTGGCCGTGTTCCGCGACCGGCAGGTGTGGCTCGCGCTGGCCACCACCGCGCTCGGCTTCGGCGCCGTGTTCGCCTCCTTCACCTACATCGCGCCGATGATGACCGAGGTCGCGGGCTTCTCGCCCGGAGCGGTGACGTGGCTGCTGGTGTTGTTTGGGGCGGGCCTGTTCGCGGGCAACCTCGTCGGAGGCCGCGCCGCCGACCGCTCCTTGATGCCCAGCCTGTACGCCTTCCTCGCCGCGCTCGTGGTGGTGCTGGTGGTCTTCGTGTTCACCGCGCACTCGCAGGTGCTCGCCGCGATCACCATCGCCGTGTTCGGCGCGGTCGGCTTCGCCACGGTGCCGTCGTTGCAGATGCGGGTCATGCGCAAGGCCGAAGGCGCCCCGGCGCTCGCCTCCGCCGCCAACATCGCGGCCTTCAACCTCGGCAACGCGCTCGGCGCGTGGTTGGGCGGCGTCGCGATCGAGGGCGGGCTCGGGCTCACCGCGCCGAGCTGGATCGGAGCCGTTCTCGCGGCGGCCGGGCTGGCCGTCGCCCTGTACTCCGGAGCGCTGGACCGGCGTTCCACCACGAACAAGACCAAGCAAGGAGCACTCGCCCGATGAACATCGACCTCTCCGGACGCACCGCGCTCGTCACCGGGTCCACGTCGGGGATCGGTTACACCACGGCGGAAACCCTGGCCCGCGCGGGCGCGACGGTCATCGTCAACGGGCGCGACGAAGGACGCGTGAAGTCCACTGTGGACAAGCTCGCCGCCGGAGGTGCTTCCGTGCGGGGCGTCGCGGCCGACGTCGGCACCGAGGAGGGCGCGAGCGCGCTGCTTGCCGCTGAGCCCGAGGTCGACATCCTGGTGAACAACGCCGGGATCTTCGCCCCGCAGGACGTCTTCGAGATCCCCGACGCGGAATGGCTGCGCTTCTTCGAGGTCAACGTGCTCTCCGGGGTGCGCCTGGCCAGGCACCACGCGCCGAGGATGGTCGAGCGCGGCTGGGGCCGGGTGATCTTCGTCAGCAGCGAGTCCGCCGTGCAGACGCCGACCGAGATGGTGCACTACGGCATGACCAAGACCGCGCAGCTCGCGGTCTCGCGAGGCATGGCGCAGTCCGTGGCGGGTACCGGTGTCACCGTGAACAGCGTGCTGCCCGGCCCGACGCTCACCCCGGGCGTCGAGGAGTTCATCCGCGACCTCAACGGCTCCGACGTGCCGTTCGAGGAGGCCGAGCGCGAGTTCATGGCCAAGGACCGGCCGACCTCGTTGCTGCGCAGGCTGATCCGCCCGCAGGAGGTGGCGAACATGATCACCTACGTCGCCTCCGACCTGGCGTCCGCGACCACCGGTGGCGCGCTCCGCGTCGACGGCGGCGTCGCGACCTCCATCCTCCCTTGAGCTACCCGAAAGGACACATCATGAGCGGCGTTCCCACGGTCACCCTGAACAACGGAGTGGCCATGCCGCAGCTGGGCTTCGGCGTCTTCCAGGTGCCCGAGGACGAGACCGTCGCCGCGGTCACCTCGGCGCTGGAGACCGGCTACCGCAGCATCGACACCGCGGCCATCTACGGCAACGAGGCCGGGGTCGGCATCGCGCTGGAGAAGTCCGGCATCCCGCACGACGAGCTGTTCGTCACCACCAAGGTGTGGAACGCCGACCAGGGCTACGACAAGACCCTCGCGGCCTTCGACGCCAGCCTGGAGAAGCTGCGGCTGGAGCGGATCGACCTGTACCTGATCCACTGGCCGACCCCGGCGCGCGAGCTCTACGTCGACACCTGGAAGGCGCTGAACAAGCTGCTCGGCGACGGCCGGGTGCGCGCGATCGGCGTCTCGAACTTCCAGGAGTCGCACCTGCGCCGGGTGATCGACGAGGTCGGTGTAGTGCCGTCGGTCAACCAGATCGAGCTGCACCCGTTGCTGCAACAGGAAAAGCTGCGCGCCGTGCACGCCGAGCTCGGCGTGCGCACCGAGGCGTGGAGCCCGCTCGGCCAGGGCGGTGACCTGCTCAAGAACCCGGTGCTGGCCGAGATCGCCGCGAAGCACGGGCGCTCGACCGCGCAGGTCGTGCTGCGCTGGCACCTCCAGCTGGGCAACGTGGTGATCCCGAAGTCCGTGACGCCCGAGCGGATCGCGGAGAACTTCGACGTGTTCGGCTTCGAGCTGGACGCCGCCGACATCGAGCGGATCGCGACGTTGAACCAGAACGGGCGTATCGGGCCCGACCCGGACGAGTTCAACGCCGCGTGATCCCGCGCCGGATCAGGTGGTGTAGGCCCGCTTCTCCTTGCCCTCGCGCAGAGTCTCGGCCCACCACCTGATCTGGTCCAGCAACGTCTTGGCCGCCGCGTTCACCTCGACGGGGCGCACCGGCTCGCCCTCGCCGTCGAAGGCGCCGAAGACGTTGTGGAAGCTCACCGTGTCGCGCACGGAGACCGCGTGCAGCTCCGCGAAGACCTGGCGCAGCTGCTCGACCGCCCTGAGCCCGCCGGAGATCCCGCCGTAGGAGACGAAGCCGACCGGCTTGGCCTGCCAGCCGTGGTAGCAGGAGTCGATCGCGAACTTCAGCGAGGCCGGGTAGCCGTGGTTGTACTCCGGCGTCAGCACCACGAACGCGTCCGCGTCGGCCACCCGCTCGTTGAAGCGGGCCAGCTCCGGGGTGGTGCGCTTCGGGTGGCGCTCGCCGAGCAGCGGGTCCGCGAGGTCGATCACGTCGATCTCGAAGTCCTCGTTCTGCTTGGCGCGCTTGAGGAACCAGTTCGCGACCACGTCGGCGAGGCGGCCTTCACGGGTGCTGCCGATGATGACGGCCAGCTTGACGGTGCTCATGGAGTGTCCTTTCGGGACGGTGAGGACGGTGAGATGGACAGGGCGAGAGCCGCGGCGAGGACCATGACCAGGCCGATGCTGAGGAAGACCGTGTTCATCGCTGCGGAGAGGCCCGCGACGATCGGGGCGGCCTCGTGCGGGGCGAGCCGGGCGAGGAAGGAGGTGTCGTCGAGGTCGATGGCGCCGCCGATCCGGTCAGCGGCGAGGCTGAACACCAGCGTCAGGAACACCGCGGTCCCCGCGACCCCGCCGAGCTGCCGGGAGAAGCCCGACAGGCTGCTCGCGACGCCGAGGTCCTGCGGTTCGACCGCGTCCTGCAAGGTCACCAGCACGACCTGGAAGAACATGCCGCCGCCGATCCCGTTGGCCAGCACCAGCGCGGTGATCAGCGCCATCGGCGTCGTCGGCCCCGCGAACGCGAGCACGAGGTAGGCGGTGCCGGAGAGCGCGAGTCCGGCGGTCAGCACGTGCTTGTAGTGGATTCCCTTGTTCAGCAACGGTCCTACGAGCCTGGAGCCGGTGATCGTCGCCAGTGACTGGGGGAGCAGCAGCAGTCCGGCGCTGGTCGGGCTCAGCCCCTGCACGAGCTGGAGGTAGAGCGGCACGAACGCCAACGCGGTGAAGACGCCGACGCCGCCGAGGAAGTTCACCACGTTGATCAGCGTGAAAGCCCTGTCGCGGAACAGCTTCGGCGGCAGCAGGGCCGAGTCCTGCCTGCGGATCTGCACGCGGACGAACACCGCGAGGCCGAGGATTCCGATCGCTGCCAGCACCAGCGCTGTCAGCGGCGTGGCGTCCCGGCCCTGCTCTGCCAGCAGCAGCAACGGAACCAGGCCCACGGCCAGCGAGATCGCGCCCGCGAAGTCGACCGGCTGCGGGGTGCGCGTCGTCCGCACGGTGAAGAACTTCCCGACCACGACCATCGTGACCAGCCCGATCGGCACGTTGATCAGGAACAGCCAGCGCCACCCCGCGATGCCCAGCACGCTGTCCAGCCCCGCCAGCAGCCCGCCGAGCACCGGGCCGCTGATGCTGGCCCCCGCGAAGGAGAACCCGAACAGCGCCTGCCACTTCGTGCGCTGCTCCGCCGGCACCATGTCCGCGATCGCCGCCAGCGCCAACGCCATCAGCCCGCCGCCGCCGAGTCCCTGCACGGCGCGGAAAACCGCGAGCTGGCCCATGCTCTGCGCGAGCGCGCACAGCACCGATCCGAGCAGGAACACCGCGATCGCGGCCAGGTAGAGCCGTTTGCGGCCGTAGATGTCGGAGAGCTTGCCGTACAACGGCATCGCGATCATCGACGCGATCAGGTAGGCCGTGGTCACCGACGCCTGCATGGTGAGGCCGTGCAGCTCGTCGGCGATGGTCCGGATCGCGGTGACCATGACCATGGTGTCCAGCGCGCCGAGGAAGGTGCCGATGAGCAGGCCGATGACCACGGCTCTGACTCGCCGTTGGCTCACCCCGCTCGCGGCTTCGGTGGTTGTCATACACCCACCGTGCAACCCCAACATTAGTTGAGGTCAAGCTCGCCGAACTTTAGTTTCGCGTCGACGCCCTACGCGAAACCAAAAGAAAACTTCAGTGTGGCGTATTGATCAAGGGCGTTGGCCGGCGTGCCCCTGCGGGAAGGGGACGACCACGACGGTGATGTTGTCCCGCCCGCCGTCGTCGAGCGCGCGCTGCGTCAGCACCCGCGCGGCGTCCATGGGGGACTCCAGGGTGTCGGAGAGCGTGATCTGCGCCAGCTCCTCCGCGGACGGCACGTAGTTCCACAGTCCGTCGCTGCACACCAGGACCACGCCGGGGCCCTCGGGGCGGAACGTGGCGACGTGCGGTTCGATCTTGCCCGCGTTCGCGCCGAGCCACGCCATCAGCACGTGCGCCATGCGGTGGTTGTGCGCCTCTTCCTCGGTGAGGTGGCCTGCGGCGACCATCTGCGCGGCCCACGCGTCGTCGAGGGTCATGCACGCGGACTTCTCGGGGGGCGCGGTCAGCCAGTACGCGCGGCTGTCGCCGACCCAGCCGACGGTGATCGTCTCGTCGGTGACCACGGCGGAGACGAACGTGCACGCGGGCGGGCGCCCGGTCTCGCTCTCCTCCTTGGGGTGCTCCAGCGCCGAGACCGCCTCGGCGGCCGCCGTGATCGCGTGGCGCGTCGCGGTGATCGGGTCGGCCCCGGACTCCCGAGCCTCCAGCAGCGTGTCCGCGGCGGTGGTGGCGGCGGTGCGCGAAGCGAAATCGGGGTTGTCCGAAGTGGACACCCCGTCGCAGACCACGGCGATCACCTCGGCCGACCGGGTGACGCGGCGCACCGCCATCGAGTCCTCGTTGCGGTGGTGCCGCAGGCCCCGGTCACTGACCCCCGCGACGGCACCGAGGTCGAGTTCGACCCGGTCCTGCCCCGTCAGCTCACTGGTCATGGCCGTGCCCCCTTGCTGGTGAAACTCGCGGACCACACAAGGAGGACGCTGCGGACACCGGGTCGTTGCGCGAGAAGTTGATCAAGTTTCCTGGGGTGGGTCCCACCCTATGATCTCGCGCTCGGCCCGGTGCCGCCCGGGGCGGGGTGAACATCGTTCAGTCCGATGGCACGCCTGTCGGGGTGACGGAGGGAGCTCCCCGATGACCTTCGACCTCGTGCTGGTGGTGATCGCGGTCGCCGTTGGCGTCGCGTTGCCCCGCGTGCTGATCACCGAGCTTCGGTCCTGCCCGAAGGACTGCCCGTGCCTGGCGGAGGAGGCTCAGACGCGCCCGGTGAACACGGCCTTGTCCGCGACGAAGGAGGGGCGCAGCGTCAGCTGCATCTCGCCGGGATCGGTCCCGATCGAGTAGGAGACGTCGTAGGTGTAGGTCTTGCCGGGCAGCACGGTCGCCGAATCGAAACCACTGTTGCCGCCGCAGCCGCCGCCGTGGTCGAAGACCGCCGCAGCCGTCCTGCCGTTGAACTGCGCGTCACTGCTCACGCTCAGCACGGTGGACTCGAACGGCTTGTCCGTGCCGTTGGTGACGGTGACCGTGAACCGCACCGCGCGCGCGACAGTGCTAGGGGAGGACGAGGGACCGGGCTTGCACTCCGTGGGCGCCGAGACCTCCACGGCGAGCCCGTCTCCCCACGTGTGCCGCTTGCCCCAGTTCAGCGTCTCGACGTGCTGATCGGTTCCTTCAAGAGCGCGCACTGCGGCGTTCTGCGCCACGAGCGTGAACGCGACCCCGAGCACGGACAGTCCTACACCGAACCCCGCCATGACCTTGTGCGAGCCGAACAGCGCGATCGCGCCGAGCGCCACTCCGACACCGGCGGCGACGGCGGTCGCGTTGTTCAACAGCAGCACAGGGGAACCGCAGACCCCGACGATGCCGAGCACGAGCGAGGCGATCGCGAGACCGCCGAACTTGGTGGGGGTCGGCCTGAGCTGGATGACGGTCATGTTCTCTCCCTCGGCGCGGTGGTGTCGCCGAGGACGTCGAAGTCGGCCGAAGGCGCGTTTCGCTTTTCCGGAAAGGCTAAGTGGAAAGAGTGAAACCTTCGCCGGAGAAGTCACGATCGACGCACGGGTGTAACGGCTATCGCTGGTAGCGCAGCAATACCACCTCGGAGCCGCCGAACAGCACCATGTCCTGGTGCAGCCCGGCGACGTCGCCAACGACCCTGGTGTTCCATTCCGCCGTGGTGAGCGTGCGCGGCACGACCACTTTCGGCTTCTCCCGCCAGATCGGCGCGAATGCCAGGTCGTGTTCGCGGTCGGAATACTCATCACCTCCGGCATATGACCTGGGTCACTGTGCACCTAGGTGCAGGGTTGTGGTTGCGCGCCAAAGATTCCGGAGAGACTGAGAAGTCGCCTTCTCAAGGAGCTTCCCTTGCGAGTGCTGTGCACCGTCACCGGTTCGCCGTCGCACACCCGTTCCGTCGTGCCCATCGCCAGAGCTCTCGCCGCGCGCGGCCACGAGGTCCTGGTCGCTGCGCCACCCAACTTGGCCGCGCTCTTCGCCGACGAGCCCGTGCGCGCTGAGGGCGTGCTCGGCGGCATCATGGCCGGACTGCGCGCCGCGCTCGCGGAGGACCCCTCGCTCGACCCCATGACGACGTTGCTGCGGCTGTCTGTCACGTCGATCCCGGCTGACGAAGCGCGGCGTGTCCTGCCGCTCGCGAGCGACTTCGTCCCGGATCTCGTCCTGCGCGACGACGCGGAGCTGGGTGCGGTCTTGGTGGCCAGAGAACTCGGTGTTCCTTGCGTGACGCTGCCCGGCGGTTTGGTGAACGCGGTCGATCCGGAGATGGTGTGCTCTGCGCTGAGCGAGCACGTTCAGATCGACCTCCAGACCCTGTTCCCGGACGGTCGGATTGACTACGTGCCAACGGAGTTCTCGTTCACCGTCACATCGGCACCAGTTGCGCGCTTATAGGCAGCCTGTGTTGGCGCGTCCGGGGGAGCAACTGCCGGGGTGGCTGCCGGACGGCCCGTTGGTGCTCGTGTCGATGGGCACGGCGTTGACCGTTCCGCTGCCCGACGGACCCCGCACGATCGACCCCACGTCCCGGCTGCGGGCCATGGCCGAAGCACTGTCCGAAGTGGACTGTTCGGTTGTCGTCGTCACCGCGGGCCTGGATGTGGCCTCGGTGCCCCTGCCGCCGAACGTGCACGTGACACCGACCGTGCCGCAGCCGCTGGTCCTGGAAGTCGCGGACCTCTTCCTCACCCATGGCGGCTACAACGGCATCCGCGAAGCACTTCGCGCCGGGGTGCCGATGGTCGTCTGGCCAGGTGTCGCCGATCAGCCGTCGAACGCCGCGCGGGTTGAAGAACTCGGACTCGGGCTCCGCGTCGACGGTCCTGAGCAAGTGCGCGCGGCGTGTGCGCGTGTGCTGTCAGAGCCGGATTTCGCCGCGCGGGCGAAGCAAGCGAAGCGCGCGATGTTGGCCCTACCGAGCCTTGACGTGGCCGTGCGGGACTTGGAGGAGCTAGGGGCGTAGGACGAGCAACGAGCACCGTTGGCTGGGGTGCTCGATGCCTGGGTGTGGGCCGCGGTCGAGGCGGGCGATGACCTCAAGTCCGGCCTCGGCCAGCATCCGCGACTCCTCCACGGGGTCGAGGAACCGGAACGTCAGGTCGACGTCGTGCCCCCACCAGTCGCTGAGCCGCTTCTCGCCGCCCACAGGCACGTCGGAGTCGCTGATGTGGAACGAGATGAGCGCGTGCCCGCCGGAGCGAAGCACGCGGGCGAACTCCTTGTAAGCAGCGGCGCGCTGCGCGGAGTCGAGGTGGATGACCGCGTAGAGGCTCACCAAGCCCGATAGCGCGTCGGCTCGAACTGGCAGCGCGGTCATGTCAGAAGCACAGGTCGGCACCGATGCGTTCGCGCACATCGCGGGGGAGAGGTCGGTGCCGAGCGCACGCGCTCCTCGCGCGGACAGGTACTCCGCGACATGACCGGGGCCGCAACCCACGTCCAGGACGGTTCCGCCCGTAGTCAGCTCCGCGAACGCGTCCAACATCGCGCGGTCCAACGGTTTGCGTCGCAGCTCATCGCGGAGTTCCGAGGTGTAGCGGTCGGCGACCAAGTCGTAGCTCCGGCGCGTGCTCGCCCCGTCACCCATGCCGACCGCTCCTCCTCGACTGTGCGCCCCCAGCAGGACTCGAACCTGCGACCGACAGATTAGAAGTCTGTTGCTCTATCCAGCTGAGCTATGGAGGCCGGGCGCTCGCGCGCCGGAAGAAGAGTAACTGTTGTTTCCGCGTGGTTCGCGCTTGATCCGCAAACCCGGGCACGCGAAGCAGAGCGATCCAGGTCACGGCTTAGGCTCGGAGGGTGCCTGAAGCCCCCACCCCGGCCCGTGGTCGAGCCGCCGGTATCGCCGCTCTGGTGCTGCCCGGCGTCCTGCTGGCGCTCGTCGTGGCCGCGGCGCTCACCGCGCTCTCGCCCGTCGAGGAGCTGATCCGGTTCGGACTGCCCGACCCCGGTCAGCTCACGCGCCTCGGTCTGCCGATGGTTCGCACGCTCGCCGAGGCGGGCGCGGTGCTCTGTGTCGGCTCGCTGATGTTCGCGGCGTTCATGGTCGCTCAGCAGCGCAACGGCAGGCTCTCGGCTGACGGTTGGGCCGCGCTGCGCCTCGGTTCCTGGGGTGCGTTCGCGTGGTTCGCGGGCGCCGCGCTGACGGTGCCGTTCTTCACGGCCAACGCAGTGGGCAAGCCCGTGTCCGAGCTGATGTCGTCGGGGTCGCTCTTCGTGCTCGTAGGACAGCTGGAGCAGGCGAAGGCGTGGGTGCTCACGGCGCTGCTCGCGGGCGTCGTGGCGATCGTGAGCCGCGTTGTCCTCTCGTGGGGCTGGACGGTCGCCTGTCTCGCGTTGGCGCTCGTGTCGCTTCTTCCGGTCGCGGTGACCGGGCACTCCGCCACGGGCGGTTCGCACGACGTGGGCACGAACAGCCTCATCTACCACCTTGTAGCAATGTCGCTGTGGGTTGGCGGCCTCATCGCGCTCGTGGCGCACGCGCGGCGCGGCGGCGGCAACCTCGGGCTCGCGTACTCCCGCTTCTCCAAGGTCGCACTGGTCTGCTGGATCGTCATGGCGGTCTCCGGTGTGCTCAACGGCCTGGTACGGCTGCCGATCGAGGACCTGTTCACCACCACCTACGGCCTGCTCCTTGTCGCGAAGATCGTCGCGCTCGGCCTGCTCGGCGTCTTCGGGCAACTCCAGCGCCAACGCGGTGTGAAGGCGATCTCCGACGGTGAGTCCCGTGGCGCGCTGCTGCGCATCGGCGGCCCCGAAGTGCTGCTGATGCTGGCGACCATCGCGATCGGCGTGGCACTCGGCAGCACTCCGCCGCCCAACGAGGCACCGATCCTCGGCACCGACGAAGTCATGATCGGCTACAAGCTCAACGGTCCGCCCACGCTGCTCAACCTGGTGCTGGACTGGCGTTTCGACCTCATCTTCGGCACGGCGGCCGTGGTGCTCGCGGTGCTCTACCTGGCCGGTGTCCGCCGACTGCGCCTACGTGGCGACAAGTGGCCCGTAGGACGCACGGTCGCCTGGCTGTGCGGCTGCGCGACGCTGCTCATCGCGACCTCGACCGGTATCGGTCGCTACGCGCCCGCCATGTTCAGCGTGCACATGGGCAGCCACATGCTGCTGTCCATGCTCGTGCCGATCCTGTTCGTGCTCGGCGGCCCGATGACGCTGGCGCTGCGCGCGATCCCGCCCGCGGGCAAGGAAGCGCCTCCCGGGCCGCGCGAGTGGCTGCTGGCCTTCGTGAACTCGCCGGTGAGCCGGTTCCTCACGCACCCGATCGTCGCGCTCGTGCTGTTCGTCGGCTCCTTCTACGGCCTGTACTTCTCCGGCCTGTTCGACGCGGCGCTGCCGGAGCACTGGGCGCACATCGCGATGAACCTGCACTTCATCGTCGCGGGCTACGTCTTCTACTGGCCCGTCGTCGGCATCGACCCGGCGCCGCGCAGGCTGCCGCCGTTGGGGCGCTTGGGCTTGCTGTTCGCCGCGATCCCGTTCCACGCGTTCTTCGGCATCGCGCTGATGAGCGCGCAGTACGTGATCGGCCAGCAGTTCTACTCCCAGCTCGCGCTGCCGTGGGTGACCGACCTGCTCGTCGACCAGCGCCTCGGCGGCGGCCTCACCTGGGCCTCCGGCGAGATCCCGCTGCTCGTCGTGGTGATCGCGCTGCTCGTGCAGTGGGCCCGCGACGACGAGCGCGAGGCCAAGCGCGGCGATCGCAAGGCGGAGACCGACGGCGACGCCGACCTCAACGCCTACAACGAGATGCTCGCCCGCCTGGCCAAGCGCGACCAGTAGCCGCTACTGCCTGCGGAAACCCTTGGCCGCGAACACCATCCCGGCCGCCGCGATCACCAGGCTGATGCCGATCGAGGTGAACGCGGTCGAGCTGATCGTGCCCTGCAGGGTCAGCTCGCGGGAGGCGTCGATCGCGTAGGTGAGCGGGTTGACCGACGCCACGAACCGCATCCAGCCAGGAAGGCCCTCCAGCGGCATGTACGCGCTGGAGCCGAACATCAGCGGGAACATCGCCAGGAAGGTGAACATCTGCAGGGTCTCGGGGTTGCGCATCCAGGTCGCCACGGCCAGGAACAGCCAGCCGAGACCCCAGCCCACGATCAACGCCAGCAGCAGCGCGCCCACCACGCCGAAGCCCTTGGGCGTGAAGCCGAACAGCGCGACCGCCGCGATGATCATGATGATCAGCTGCACCGCGCTGCGCACCAGGTCGGCGAGGCTGCGCGCGGCCAGCACCGAGCCGCCGTTGATCGGCAGCGCCCGGAAGCGGGCGAGCACGCCGTTGCGCAGGTCGTTGACGAAGCCGACGCCCGCGGTCATCGCCGCCGACAGGGCCGTGGTGACCAGCGTCGCCGGCATCAGGAAGTTGATGTAGCTGACGCCCTTGGGGAAGGCGGGGGTGTTGGCCACGTTGGAGAACACCTGGCTGAACAGCAGCAGCATCATCAGCGGCGTCAGCAGGGTGAACAGCAGGTTCTTCGGGTCCAGCAGCACGCTGCGCAGCGACCGCCCGGTCAGCACCATGATCTGCGTGTACAGGGAGCTGCCCCGCCAGGCGGCGCCCTGGGGCGCGGGAGAGAGGGACGAACTCATCTGGGAACTCCTACTCACGCCGCGGAGATGGCTTTGATGATCTGGGTGACGGCGTTGGCGTTGTCCGCGTCGGCCTTCGGGTCGTGGTTCAGCGCCAGGTAGACGTCGTCCAGCGACGGCTCGGAGATGCCGAGCTCGGTGACCATCACCCCGGCCCGGTCCAGCGCCCGCACGGCCAGGATCAGATCCGTCGAGGCCCCGGCGGGGGAGGAGATCTTGCGCCTGGTCACGTCGTGCGAGGGGTGCAGCCCGGCCCGCTTCAGCGCGTCCATCGCCACCGTGACGTCGCCGGGGTGGGCCAGCGTCAGCAGGATCGTCCGCGTGCCGATGTCGCCCTTGAGCTGGTCGGCGGTGCCCGCGGCCACGATCCGCCCCGAGGCCAGCACCGTGATCCGGTCGGCCAGCCGGTCGGCCTCCTCCAGGTACTGCGTGGTCAGCAGCACCGTGGTGCCCTCGCGGACCAGCCGCTCGACGATCTCCCACAGGCTGTTGCGGCTGGAGGGGTCCAGGCCCGTCGTCGGCTCGTCCAAGAAGATCACGTCGGGGTGGCCGACCAGGCTCGATGCCAGGTCCAGCCGCCTGCGCATGCCGCCGGAGTAGGTCTGCGCCTTGCGCCCACCGGCCGCGGTCAGGTCGAAGACCTCCAGCAGCTCCTTGGCCCTGCGCCGCGCCTGCTTCGGGCTCGCGCCGAGCAGCCTGGCGATCAGCAGCAGGTTGTCCAGCCCGGTGATCTGCTCGTCCACCGAGGCGAACTGCCCGGTCAGCCCGATCCGGCCGCGCACGTCGTGGCCGTGGGTGAGCACGTCGTAGCCCGCCACCCGCGCCGTCCCCGAGGTCGCCGCCGTCAGCGTCGACAGGATGTTGACCAGGGTGGTCTTGCCCGCGCCGTTGTGCCCGAGCAGCCCCATCACCGTGCCCTTGGGGACCTGCAGGTCCACGCCGTCCAGGGCTGTCATCTTGCCGAACTTCTTGGTGATCCGAACGGCGTCGATCATCAGCTCGGTCATGCCAGCGGTCCTTCCTCGGTGCTGCTGCCTGCTCCGCGCAGGAAGAGGTCGACGAGTTCCTCGGGGTCTGCGGTGCTGCCGCCGAACCTGCCGGCCAGCCGGTCCACGAACACCAGGCCGATCAGGTAGCCGGTCGAGCGCTCGGCGCCCAACCGCAGCCGCTCCTCGTGCGGGGCGAGCAGGGTGGAGAGCGCCCGGCTGATCGGACCCAGGTGGCGCAGGGGCCCGTCCCCGCCGTCGGCATTCTTCCCGTCGTCCTGGCGGTAGCCGGAGGCGGCCAGCCCCTGCATCAGCTCACCCAGCCGGTCCACGTGCGCGCCGATCGCCCGCGCCGCCCGCACCAGGATCTCGCGCAGGCCCTCGGCCGCCGGGATCGCGGTCAGCTCGGCGACGAGC
>NZ_MUMH01000152.1 GCF_002155965.1 Allokutzneria sp. NRRL B-24872 | reverse complement strand
GTTCGGGGCGGGGTGACGCGTAGGTGGGCGTGCGCGGGGTAGTTCGAGCGCATGGACACCACGACCGCCGAACAGTCACTGTGGTTGGACACGGCCGCAGGCCCCGGGTTCCCGTCGCTGAACGGCAGGCATCGCGTGAAGGTCGCCGTCGTCGGGGGCGGGATCGCGGGGCTGACGACAGCCTTGCTGTTGCGGCGGCGTGGCGTTGACGTCGCGGTGTTGGAGGCGGAGCGCGTCGCGGCGGGCGTGAGCGGCAACAACACCGCCAAGGTCACGGCGTTGCAGTCGACGATGTACTCAACGGTGGAGCGGCGGCACGGCGAACTCGCGGCCGCTGGGTACGCCGCGGCCGCCACGGCGGGAGTGCGGCTGCTCTCCACCTTGGCCGAGGACGTCGACTGCGACCTGCGCAGCGCACCCGCGGCGACCTTCGCCTACACGGAGGACGAGCGCGACGCGGTGCGTGCGGAGGCCGAAGCCGCTCAACGCGCGGGACTTCCGGTGACGTGGGCGGAGGAGCTGGACCTGCCGTTGCCCACGTACGGCGCGGTTCGCTTGGACGGCCAAGTCGTCCTGCACCCCACGAAGTACCTGCGCGGGCTCGCGTCCGCGTTCACCGCGGAGGGCGGGCAGATCTTCGAGAACAGCCGCGTCACGCGCGTCTCCGCCTCCGCGCCGTTCGAGGTGCGCACCGCCGCCGGGCTCGTCGAAGCGGAGCACGTGGTCGTGGCGACGCACTACCCGATGCTGGACCGGGGGTTGTTCTTCGCGCGCCTGGACACGGAGCGCTCGTACTGCGTGGCCGCGCGGCTGCGCTCAGGTGCGCCGCCGCAGGACCTCGCCATCAGCGCGGGCAGTCCCGCGTGGTCCTTCAGCCGCCACGGGGACCAGCTCATCGTCGGCGGCCAATCGCACTCAGCGGGCGCGCACGACGTCAGCTTCTCGCGCTACACCGCGCTCGCCGAGTTCGCCCAGCGGCACTTCGACGTCGAGGAGATCACCCACCGGTGGTCGGCCCAGGATGCGAAGGCCTACGACGTGCTGCCCATGGTCGGCTCCTACCTGCCGGGAGCCGCGGGGTTGTGGGTGGCGACCGGCTTCGCGAAGTGGGGGCTGGCGATGGGCACCGTCGCGGCGGAGATCCTCGCCGACCGGGTCACCGGCGCGGAGAACCCGCACGCCGAGCTGTTCTCGCCGCACCGGCTGAGCCTGCTCAGCGTGCCGACCTTGCTGAGGCAGAACGCTGAGGTCGCCAAGGATCTCGTCGGTGACCGCATCAGTCCCGCGGACTCCACCGACGTGGCGGCCATCCCGGTCGACACCGCCTGCGTGATGCGCGACGGCCTCGGGAAGAAGGGCGTCTACCGCGACCGCGCCGGAGTCGTGCACGCGGTGTCGCTGCGGTGCACGCACCTGGGGTGCCTCGTGCGCTTCAACGGCGCCGAGCGCAGCTGGGACTGCCCGTGCCACGGCTCGCGCTTCGACGTCGACGGCGCTGTGCTCGAAGGACCGGCGACGAAGCCGTTGCCCAGACGAGAACCGTGAGCACGGGATTGGTGTGGTCGCGCCGGGGTATTGGGCTGCTATGACGAGTGAGCGCGTTGAGGGCAGGCGGCCCGACGGGGTGGACGACGCGACGGTGCGCGCGGTGGGCGCGTTGACCGAGGCTCTGGAGACCACGGAGCGGGCGCGGGGCCGGCTCTACGACTTCCACCAGCTCACCGGCAGCGCGGACGCGAAGCTCGGACAGGCCGCGAAGCTGCTGCACGAGGCGGGCCACGTGGAGCTGGCCGACCGCCTCGAGCGGGAGCTGGTGGGGCGCAACGTGATCACCGGCCGCTGGACCTTCCAGCTCGTCGAGGAGTACGACGACGGCTACTACGAGGCCTTCCGGGGATGGGAGCGGGCGGTGCGCGAGGAACTGCTGGGCGGGGTCCGCCACGTCGCCGAAGCGGAGATGAAGGGCCGCAACACCACGCCGGGCGTACCCGGACAGGACCTCAACCCATGACCTCGCCGGGAACGACCCTCGGTGTCGAGGAGGAGTTCCTGCTGGTGGACGCCGAGACCGGAGTGCCGGCGCCCGGCGCGACGGCCGTGCTGAAGTGCGCTGAGCCGGGGCCGACGAGCGTGCAGAGGGAGCTGCTGAGCACCCAGGTGGAGTCGGCGACCGACGTCTGCGAAACCCTTGCGCAGCTTGGGGATCAGCTCGTGCGGGGGCGCGCGGCGCTGGCCTCGGCCGCTGCCGCGAACGGGATGCTGTTGCTCTCAACGGGAACGCCGGTGGTCGACGGCGGCCCGCCACCGCACTCGGCGGGTGAACGTTTCGAGTCGATCATGGGTTCCTATGCGGAGGTTGTGGCGAACTACCAGGTCAGCGGGTGTCATGTGCACGTCGGGGTGCCGGATCGGGACACTGCGGTCGCGGTGATCAACCACCTGCGGCCGTGGTTGCCGAGCCTGCTGGCGCTGTCCGGGAACTCCGTCTTCGCGGCGGGGCGCGATTCCGGCTACGCCAGCTGGCGGACGATGGAGCAGACCCGCTTCCCAGGTGGCGGGGCGACCCCGTGGTTCGGCTCGGCGGCGGAGTACGACGCGGAGGTGGCGCGGCTCGCGGAGTGCGGGGCGATCGTGGACGAGGCGATGTGCTTCTGGCTCGCGCGGCCATCACCGCGCTTCCCGACGGTGGAGGTTCGCGTGGCCGATGCGCTCCCGACTGTGCGGGAAGCGTTGCTGCAGGCCGCGTTGACGCGCGCGCTCGTGCGCACCGCTCTGTCCGAAGTGGACTGTGGGCGGGAAGCTGTGCGCGTTCCGGACCAGGTCGCGGCGGCGGCGCTGTGGGCGGCGGCCCGTCACGGTGTGACGGGATTCGCCGTGCACCCCTTCGAGCACCGACGAGTCCCCGCAGTTTCCATGATCGCGCAGCTCTTCGAGCACGTGCGCGATGCCTTGGCGGACGTGGGAGATGAATCCTTTGTGGACGCTGCGATCAAGGCCGTTCTGCGTGAGGGCAACGGCGCTGACCGGCAGCGCGCGGCAGCTGTCGGAGGGACGCGCGCGGTGATCGACATGTTGGCGGACGCCGTGTCACGGTGACCAATCCGGTTCACGTGCTCAGCGGCGGGGAAGTGAATTTCGCTGAGCACCAATCCGGGCGCGGAACGGCGGCGAATGGGTCACGAGGCGCCGGAAGGCACTCGATTCCGATCGAAGGAGAGATGTCATGCACGGTATTCGTCGCAGGACCGCTGTCGTCGCCGCGGTTCCCGCAGCGCTGGCACTGGTGATCGGCGCACCCGCGCTGGCGTTCGCCGACACTTCGGGGCCGACCGCCTCGCACGCGTCGACCAGCGTCTCCAGCAACGTGAACACCACGGTGAAGGCCGGACTGAAGCTGAACCTCAACGGGCGCGGCCACGGCCACCACGGCCACCACGGCTCCGGCCTGCGGGGCGTGCTCGACCTGGGGCTGGACCTGGACCTGGATCTCGGGCTGGGACTCGGCCTCGGCCTGGGCTCGCACGGCCACGGTCACTGAGCCTGCTCAGTCCACAGTGGACAGCCCGGCGCGTCGTGGGAGCTCCGATCCCGCGGCGCGCCGAGGCGCGACCGCTCAGCGTTCACCGGTGGGGCCGAGGAAGAGACCGCCGTTGACCTCCAGGGTCTGGCCGGTGACCCAGCGCCCGTCCTCGGAGGCGAAGAACGCGACCGCGTCGGCGATGTCCTCGGGCTGGCCGTGCCTGCGCAGCGCAGTCATGGCGGCGACCTCGCCCGCGGAGCCGGGGTTGTCGGTGAGCCAGCCGTTCATGTCGGTCTCGGTGATGCCGGGGGAGACGGTGTTCACGGTGATACCGCGTGCGCCGAGGGTGTGGCCGAGCGAGCGGCCGAACACGTTGAGCGCGCCCTTGGTCATGCCGTAGACGACCTCCGGGGTGGCGAACCACGTGACGCCGGAGGAGATGTTGATGATCCGCCCGCCCTCGCGCATCAGCGGCAGCGCGCGCTGGGTGATGAACAGGGGAGCGCGGACGTTGACCGCGAACACCCGGTCGAAGTCCTCGACGGTCGCGTCCTCGACCGTGGCCGCGCCACCGGTCACCGCCGCGTTGTGCACCAGGACGTCCAGCGGCCGTCCGCCCAGCCCGGCCTCCAGCCCGGCGAAGAGCGCGTCGACGTCGCCGGGCACACCCAGCTCGGCGCGCACGGGGAACGCCTCTCCGCCCGCCGCGATGATCGTCTCGACGGTGTCCTTGGCCGCGGCGTCGTTGCTGCCGTAGTGCACCGCGACGGCCGCGCCATCGGCGGCCAGCCGGAGCGCGATGGACCGGCCGATGCCCCGCGAAGCGCCTGTGACCAGCGCGGTCTTGCCTGCGAGCGAACCCATGTCGATCACTCCGAAAGTTGTTAGGGAACGTTTCCTAACAACAAGCTAGACCTGTGGGTGGGGCATCGGCAAGGGGATCGGCGAAAGTTAGGGAACGACCCCTGACAACGCTATGCTGGGCTGGTGAGCACAACGAGGGCGAAGCGCCGGTCCGCCTCCGAGACCCGCGAGCTGGTCCTGGAGGTCGCGCACGAGCTGTTCTACTGGAACGGCATCCACGCGGTCGGGGTCGACCGGGTGGCCTCCGCCGCCGGGATCGCGCCGACCACGCTGTACCGGCTCTTCGCGTCGAAGGACGAGCTGGTCACCGCGTACGTTGAGCGCGCGGTCGCCGCCTACCAGGCATGGTTCTCCGAAGTGATCGCCGCTGACGGCCGTGACGCGCGCACCCGCGTGCTCGCACTCTTCGACGCGCTCGTCGAGCAGGTTCGGCCCGATCAGTGCCGGGGCTGCCCGTACCTGATGGCGCTGACCGAGTTCCCCGATCCGCAGTTCCCCGCGCACCGCGCCGCCGTCGCCGTGAAGCAGTGGGTGCGCGACCGTTTCGGTGACCTGGCCGAAGAACTCGGCGCCCGCGACCCCGCGGCGCTCGCCGACCGTCTGGCCCTGATCATGGAGGGCACCTACGCGTCGGTGCAGGCGCTCGGGCTCGACGGCCCGGTCCGCGAGACCCGCGCGTTCGCCGAATCCCTTCTGCCTCAGTAGGAACCTTTTCAGGGGACTCGCGGTCAGACCGGGCGAACCGGTGCGCGGGCTGCGCCTACGATGCGCGCACCAGCGGAACAACTCTGGGGGACCTCGGATGCGATACCTGCGCGTCGCCGCGGCGGTGGCGTCGGCGATCATCGTGCTCGGCGCGTGCACCACCGCCCTGCCCGGCACTCCGAAGGCGGGGCCGTCGACGAGGAACATCGAGGAAGAGCTGGCGGGCACCAAGTCCAGCGACCTCCGCAAGGTGTTCACCAGCACCCCGCAGCAGGTCAACGAGTACTGGACCAGCGACCGGATGAAGAACGCGAAACCGCGCCAGCCGCAGCCGGGACAGATCACCGACGTGCCCAAGGACGAGCCGGTCGCGGAGGTGATCCACCCGACCTCGGGGCCGGTCGGGCCGACGAAGCCGTTGCCCCGCGACGACTCCGGCGCGGTGTGGACGAGGGCCGGGCTGACCGCGACCACGGTCGGCCGCATCTACGTCGCCTTCAACGGGCTCTCGGGGTTCACGTGCTCGGCCTCGGTGGTGAACTCCGCCTCCGGCGTGCTGCTGGCCACCGCCGCGCACTGCATCTGGGACTTCTCCGGCAAGTACGGGGGGAGCTGGGCGGACAGCGTCCTGTTCGTCCCCGGCGACACCAACGGCTCCTCCCCGTACGGCAGGTGGACCGCGGAGTCCATGTACGCGCCGCGGGAGTTCCAGGAGAAGGGCAAGGTCAACGCGGCGGGTGGCTCGATCGGCGAGGGCTGGGGCTACGACATCGCCTTCCTGCGGATGCGCCCGCTCGGCGGGAAGAAGATCACCGAGGCGCTCGGCGGGCAGGGCATCGCCTTCGACGCCACCTCGGAGAGCGTCCGTTCGCTTGGCTACCCGGCCGTGGGGGCCTTCGACGGCACCACGATGCGCTCCTGCTCCTCGCCGACGTGGACGGCCAACCGCGGCAACACCTTCAGCTTCCCGTGCAAGATGACGCAGGGCTGCTCCGGCGGACCGTGGTACACGCGCTTCGACGACCAGCGCGGGGTCGGCTACCTGGTGTCGACGAACTCCACGCTCGGGCTCAACGGGTCGCTGCTGGGCAAGGTCGCCCACTCTCTCTTCAAGAGCGCTGACGCCGGGCCGTGAACTCTCCCCGCGCGCCGATGTCCGCGAGGTCGTAGCCGTGCGGGTAGGAGCGGGCGGCGGGCCTGGCGAAGAGCCGGGCCGTGGTCCTGGGCAGCAGGAGCTCGGCGGCGGCGTGGGTGCGCAGGCCGAGCGTCCGCGCCGCCCTGGTGAGGCGGCCCGGCTCCGGTAAGCCCAGTGCCGCTCGCGCGGGCTCGTCCAGTCGGCACAGCAGCGTCGAGGAAACCAGCGCGCGGATCGGCGCCCGGTACCACGACGAGTAGACGCCCAGTACCGCCCTGCCGAGGTTCGCGTTCGTTGCCGCGTAACGGAATCTGCGCTTCTCGTAGTCCAGGTTGAAGCGCAGGAACGAGTCGTGGTCGGTGGGCAGGTCCTTGACGCCCATCCGCCTGCCGATCTCAGCGAAGAAGTGGAAGGACCCCAACCGCTCCGCCGGAGTCGTTGCGCGCCAAGCCCATTCGTCGATCCACCGGATCGGTTCGAAGACGAAGGTGGACAGCACGAACAGCATGTCCTCGTTCGCCAGGTCGAATCCGTGGTGCGCGCGGTTGATCTGACTGATCGACTGCCGTCCACGGGGCGAGTCGAATCCGTGCGCCACGATCTCACCGAGCAGGATTCTCGTGTCGTCGTACCGCTTCTGCCCGGCGCGCGTGAAGTGCCCCGACTCGGCGAGGGCTTCGGAGATCTCCGGAACGCAGCACGCCTTCAGCAGTGCGACTTCGAGTCCGCGACCGTAGTCCCAGGGAAATTCCTGGCGCGCGTACCCGTGGTGGATCTCGTGGCAGTCCTTCGCCGGGTCCAGGATGTTCAGGTGGCGCACGCGGGAGTACCGATCTCCCACTGCTCGCTCCTCTCAGAGGTAGGTGCGAGTGGCCCTTCCGTTGGTCACGGCCAGTTTCGAGCTGTCGTTGCGCCTCGTTTCGAAGCGCCACCGCATCTGGCCGCTGAGCCAGCTGCGCATGTTCTCGACGTGGCCGACCAGCACGGCCCGGCTCACGCCATCTCCTTGCCGCGGAGCCATGTTCTCGATGACGTCGGTGGAAACGCGCACGAAGTCGTCGATGCGGTCACCGATCTTCGCGCCGAGCACATCAGCGGCTTCCTGGAGTTCCATGCCCTTCGTGGCCGCGAGAACGACGGCGAAGTTGTGGACGTCGCCGAGCAGGTGCTCCTTCTCGCAGGAGTACAGGTCGTTCGTCCACAGCACGCATTCCGACAGCGCGCGGTTGAGCTCGCCGAACACCGGCGTGCCGTAGAGGTCGGCGGGGACCTCCCACGGCGTGACGAGTTCGATGAAGTCGATGTAGGGCATGAGCGCCCGCGCGCGTATCTCGACGTACTCGTCCACCGTCGGCACAGCGCCGTCGCTGCGGTTCTCCGCCTCCCAGACGCAGCCGTCGAAGAACAGCGCGAAGTGCTCGCGGAACCGTCGACGCCATGCCCGAGTAGTTCGCGCTGAGGTGCGTTCCCACAGCTCGGCATAGGCGCGGGCCAGCGGTGAGTCCTCGCTCGCGGCCTCGGCTCGACCGGATTCCGGCCACCAGGAGAGCACGCGGTCGCAGTACTCGCGCAGTCGTTTCGGGTCTTCGCCGAGGTCCGTTTCGTCGAACAGGTCGTCGAGGATGAGATTGGTGCCCATCCACGCGGCCAGGAGCTCGATCGTCTCCCGGTCCGCGCGCGGACTCGTCCGGCTGACGAGGGTCCCGTTCAACGTCTCGTCGAAATGCCGTTCGTCGTCGAACGTGGGCAGCAGGCCGTGCTTTCCAGCGAACTCCCGGCAATGCCGTTCGGCGTCCTGGACGAAGGGGTTGATCTCCGACGCGAAGGGGACGGAGATGCTCGGGTAGCGCACCTTGCTCATCGACGACCACCGTTCAGCACTGGAGCGACTTCGTGTGCAGGAATTCCTCGATGCCGTAGCTGCCGAGTTCGCGTCCGAACCCGGAGCGCTTCACCCCGCCGAACGGCGCGAGCGGGTTGAACTTGCCGCCGCAGATGTCGATCTGCCCGGCGCGTATTCGCCGCGCCACGGCTATCGCGCGGTCGCGGTCTTCGCTCCACACCGCGCCGGAGAGCCCGTACTCGGAATCGTTGGCGATCCGCACAGCGTCGTCCTCGCCGTCGTGCGCGAGAACGGTCAGCACGGGACCGAAAACCTCTTCGCGCGCGATCGGATCGGCTGAACTCCCCGCGACGAGCACCGTGGGACGGACGAAGTAACCGCGCGGCAGCTCGGGATACCGGACCGGGCCGCCGTGCGCGAGCTTGGCGCCGCTGTCTATCGCGGACTCGATGTGCGCGATGACGGAGTCGTACTGCCGTTGGGAGACAAGGGGTCCGAGCTTCGTGGTGGGCTCGGTGGGATCGCCAGCCGGGTACTGGTCCATGAGGTCGCCGACCGTGCTCAGCGCCGCGTCCAGCCGGTCCCGGGGCACGACGAGCCTGGTCAGCGCGGTGCAGGTCTGGCCGGAGTTGAGCAGGCAGCTCTTCACCGCGTCGGCGAGCGCGGCCTGCTCGGTCTCCTCGGAGAGCCCGTCCAACAGCACGCTGGCCGACTTGCCGCCCAGCTCCAGCAGGACCGGTTTCGGCGCGCGGGCGGCGAGTTCGCCGATGCGCCTGCCGGTCGCGGGGGAGCCGGTGAACGAGACGACGTCGACCAGTTCGTGCGCGACCAGCGCTTCTCCGGTGATCCCGTCGCCCGGCACCACGTTGAGCACGCCGGGCGGCAGCCCTACCTCGTCGGCGACCTCGGCCAGCAGCAACGCGCTGAACGGCGCCAGCTCGCTGGGCTTGACCACCACCGTGCAGCCCGCCGCGAGCGCGGCCGAGACCTTGGCGGCGACCTGGTGCAACGGGTAGTTCCACGGCGTGATCGCGCCGACCACGCCGAGAGGTTCCTTGAGCACCAAGGAGTTCCCCAGCTCGGCTGACCACTCGACCTCGCCGACCAGATCGGCCGCCGCGCGGAAGCTCGCAATGGGCAGCCCGGCCTGAATCCGCTGGGAGATCGCCAGCGGCGTGCCGACCTCGGCGGTGATCAGCGCCGCGATTTCGTCGATGCGATCCTGGAGCCCGTCAGCAATGGCGCGCAGAAATTCCGCGCGCTCGGCGACCGGCAGTCCCGCCCATTCCCGGAATGCCCGCGAGGCCGCGCGCACCGCCCTGGTGACATCGTTTGCCGAGCCAGCGGCAGCGACGCCGATGACGCGCTCGTCGGTCGGATTGACCACCGCGATGCCCGCGCGCTCCTCCAAGCGCGTCCACATTCCTTGGACATAGGCGAAATGCTCGCGCACGCGTGTCTCCCCAAAGACCAGGTGTGCATCAAGGATGTTGATGGGCGGGGACTGTACATCGCGTTGCCGGACATTTCGGGTGCAGTTGAACAACGGGGCCGCTCACGTTCCCACCGTGAGCGGCCCCGAAATGTGAAGATCGAATCACGGCACGATGAGCGCCTTCACCGTCCGCCCGGCGGCGACGTCGTCGAGCGCCAGCTGGGTCTGCGAGAGGTCGTACTCCGCGCTGATCAGCTCCGTCCACGGGAACAGGTGCCCGTACTTGGCGACCACCTGCACCGAGCGGAAGACGTGCCCGACGTCGGAGCCCCAGCACCCGCGCACGTCCAGGTGCTTCTGGTTGAGGTCCAGGTGCGGGTTGAAGGACACGTCGCCGACGTTGGTGTACTGGCCGACCACCACGTAGCGCCCGGCGTCGCGGGTCAGCCGCATGCCCTCCGGCACCGCGCCGGGCACACCCGTGGCCTCCACCGTGACGTCGGCGCCCCGGCCGCCCGTGAGGTCGCGGACCGCCTCCACCCGCTCCGCCTCGGTGGTCGACTCGATGCTGATCACCGCGTCCACGCCGAAACGCCGCGCCGCCGCCAACCGCACGTCCGGCCCGCCGACGACGATCACCTGGCCCGCCCCGCGCAGTTGCGCCAGCGTCGCCGCGCTCAGCCCGACCGGCCCCGCGCCCTGCACGACGACCGTGTCGCCGAAGGCCACATCGCCCAGGGTCACCGCGTGCAGCGCCGTCGGCATGCCGCAGCCCACCGCCAGGAACGCGCGCCAGTCCAGGCCCTCCGGCAACGGGATGACGTGCACGCCCGGCCGCAGGTAGACGTACTCCGACCAGCCGCCGTACAGGCCGTCGTCGGAGGACATCGTCACGCCGTAGACCTTGCGGTTCGGGCAGCGCGTGCTCGCGTGGGCCACCGTGCAGAACCAGCAGCGCCCGCACGTGCCGAAGACGTCCAGGTAGGTCACCACCTGCCCGACCTCCAGCGGTGCGCCCGAGACGTCGAGCACCGGGCCGGCACCGATCTCCTCCACCACGCCGACCGCGACGTGCCCCGGGATGATCGGGTAGGGGACACCGGCCAGATGCCCCTGCTGGAGGTGGGTGTCCGTGCCGCAGACCTCGCTGCCCAGCGTCTTGAGCAGGACCGCGCCGGGCTCGACCTCGGGGCGCTCGAAGGTGCGCAGCTCCATCGGGGCACGGGGTTCGCGCATGACCGACGCCGTGATCACAGTGGCACTCCTTCGCAGGCCGAATGGGGCGATCATGCTCTCACGAGGGCGAACACGTGAACGCCGGTGCCGGAGTGCCCCCGTGCGCCGACTGGCAGGTGGGTGCGGGGTGAACGCCCCTCATGGGTCGTTGCGTCCGAGTGGCCCTGTGCTCGGCGTCCCTCAAGCGCAAGCCCGTCGACTTCTCTTATGCGGGTACATCACCTGGTGGACGCCGAACGGGTCTCCCGCGTAGCGAACCGGGTGCGCTATGCGACGGTCAGCGTGTGGGACTTTCCGGGGGGACGCTGAGCAGGCTGCGCGCGTTGGGCGATCCGACGTACCTCATCGCGCAGCCGGGCAGGCAGCGCGCGCTGCGCTTCCTCGCGCTGATCCTGATCGGCCAGCGGCTGAGCTACCTGGTGCTGGCCGCGGTGAACGCGATGAGCTCGACCGCGCGCGGCTTCGAGAGCCAGGTGCTCAACGGGACGCTGCTGTCGGTGGCGGTGCTGTGGACGATGGTGTTCGTCTTCTTCGCCTGGCAGCGGGGGTGGTTCCCGCGCTGGACGGTGTGGGCGGACATCGCGCTCTCCTGCGCGCTGATGTGGGTGGTGACCGCGAACTGCCCGCCGGGCTTCGAGCTGACCTCGATGAACTGGTCACCGAAGATGGCGCTGGCCACGGCCTCGTTGATCGGGGCGGCGCTGGCGGGACGCCAGGCGCTGGTGGTCTCGCTGATCCCGATGGCGGGCTACGTGATCGCGCTGACCGAGCACGTGGGGCCGGAGGCGCGGCTGTTCCCCGGGCTGATCGGCCACCTCAACAGCTGCGTGTGGTTCGGGTTGCTGCTGTTCTTCATGCGGAACTACCTGTGCCGCCAGTCCAAGGCGCTGGACGAGGCGGTGGCGCAGCGGGTCGCGGTGGAACGCGAGCGCGCGCGGGTTGAAGAGCGGATGACGCACCACAGGCAGCTGCACGACACGGTGCTGGCGACGTTGACCGCGATCGCGCGCGGAGGCCTGGACCATCGGCGCGAGCAGGTGCGGCGGCGGTGCGGCAAGGACGCGGAGTACGTGCGGCGGCTGATCCTGGAGGACCGCTCGGCGAGCACGGAGGGCCTGGTCGAGGAACTGGGCGGGCTCATCGCGGAGGCGGAGGAGGCGGGCCTGCGCGTGCACCAGATGAACGGCGACGTCCCGGACGAGCTGCCGAGCCGCGTGGTGGCGGCTTTCGTCGGCGCCACAAGGGAAGCGTTGAACAACGTGGTCAAGCACTCCGGGGCCGACCAGGTGTGGCTGACCTGCGCGCGCGAGGACGACGTGCTCGTGGTGCGCGTGGTCGACCGCGGCTCAGGCTTCGACCAGGAACGCAATGTCGACGGCTTCGGGCTGCGCTGGTCGATCCGCGAGCGGATGGTGGAGGTCGGCGGCGACCTGGAGCTGTTCTCCATGCCGGGCAACGGGACCAGCGTCGAACTGCGCTGGCCCGCTCAGCCCGCCGAACGCACCTCCGCCACACCCGAGCTGGTGGAGCAGCCGCGCGGGTAGCGGTCCAGTTCGTCCTCGCGGACCCGGTTGGCCAGGTCGATCTTGGTGTAGGTGGCCCGGCCGGCCTGGCAGTACTTCTCCTTGACGCGGTCGAGGTACTTCTTCGCGGTCGCGGGCTGCACCCCGGCCCGCCGCGCCGCCGCCGCGAGCGTCATGCCGGAGGCGTAGGCGACCAGGATCTTGCGTTCCTGTGTGGACAGTCGCGGCCGGTCGTCGCTGGTGTCGTTGGCCCACGCGAAAGCCAGCTCGGGGGAGTGCGCGAGCCCGTCGGCGGCGACCGAGCGCACGGCGTCGGTCAGCGCGCGCAGGTCGTGGTCCTTGGTGAGGAAGCCCCGCGCGCCCGCGCGGACCACGTCGATCCCGTGCGTGCGGTGCGGAACCACGCTCACCACAAGGACTTTCCTGCCCAGCTCGGCCAGTCGGCGCACGTTGCGCACCGGGTCGGAGCCGTCGGCGAGGAAGAGGTCGAGCACGACGACGTCGGCCGGGCTCGGTTCGCGCTCCAGCAGGTCCTGCACCGTGCGCGCGGTCGTCACCATCCCCACGTCGGGCGCGCAGCCCAGCCACGCGGTGAAGCCGTCCAACAGCATCTGGTCGTCGTCGACAGCCGAAACCGTGATCAAGCCGCACTCTCCAGTGGCTGAATTCATTGTCCCTCAAGGAAGAGCGCCGTCCCCACGCAGCTCGTCCATCATATCCGCCACGCGCGGATGTCCTACCCCTCAACGTGAGAAATAGGGGCACTTACCTGGCGGAGGCGCCGCGGTCAACACCCCAAAACAGCGGCGATGCTCCGGCGGGGCTTGGCGTTGCAGAGTTTCGCCATCGCTTCGAGGACGTGACAACGCGACCGATGAGGGGGCTGGACAGCCATGCGCGACGCCGTGATGAAGACCAGCTCGCTCGCGAACGCCGGTGGCGGCGACCCGGTCGACGGGTTTCCCTTGCGGGCGCTGGCCGAACTGGTCGTCGCCTCCCGCGAGCGCACCGGCTGGACCGTCTCGGACTCCGGCTTCTGGTGCCGTGTCGGCCCGGCCAAGCGCACCGAGCGCGTCCAGGGGTGGAAGCTGCACGTGTCGGCGACCCCGCTGTCGGCGGCGCTGGTGCTGCACCGCGCGGCGACCGTGCTGGTGGAGGCCGAGTGCGAGTTCAAGTTCGCCGCCGACATCGCCAAGGTCGAGGAGCTGACCTCCAGCCGCTACCACCGCGCACAGGCCGGGAAGTTCATCACCGCCTACCCCCGCGATGACGAGCAGTTCGCGGATCTGGCTCAGCGGTTGGACATCGCGACCGCCGGCCTGCCAGGACCGCGCATCCTCTCCGACCGTCCTGTGCGGACTGGAAGCGTCGTGCACTACCGCTACGGCGCGTTCACCGGGATTCCGACGCTGACCAACGACGGCGTGTTCGAGGCCAGGATCGAGCGGCCCGACGGCGTCGCGGTCGCCGACTCCCGGTCCCCGTGGTTCGCCCCACCGGCCTGGGCGGAGACACCGGCCGGTGGGGTGGTCGAACCCCCGGCACCCCGGCCCGCCGGAAAGCCGGTGCTGCTCAACGATCGCTACGCCGTGCGCGAGGCGATCCGGCACTCGGCGCGGGGTGGCGTGTACCGGGCCGACGATCGGCGCACCGGTTCCGAGGTGATCATCAAGCAGGCGCGGGCGCACATCGGCGCGCTGCTGAACGGTCAGGACGCCCGCGACGCGCTGCGCCGGGAAGCCCGGCTGCTGCGCGAGCTCGACGGCCTGGGTCCCGACGTGGTCGAGGTGTTCGAGCAGGACGAGCACGTGTTCCTTGCCGAGACCGCCGTTCCCGGCCAGAGCCTCGGCGAGTGGGTGTACGCCAACCACGGCAGGGACGGCGACGGGCGCGGGCTGGAGCTGCCGCGCGCACTGGAGCTGGCGCGCCGGCTGACGGCCCTGCTCGCCGAGGTGCACGCCCGCGACGTGGTGTTCCGCGATTTCACGCCGGGCAACGTGATGCTGACGCCCACCGGCGCGCTCAAGCTGATCGATCCGGAGATCGCCGCGCGGCCGGGGGAGTGGACCTACCTCGCGTACACGCCGGGCTATGCGGCGCCGGAAGCGGTGAACGGGCCCAAGCACGGCCCCGCTCCCGAGCTGAGCGTGGACCTGTACTCCCTTGGCACGGCGCTGTTCTACCTGGTGACAGGTGTCGATCCGGTGTTCCCCGATGACGAGCCGGGTGGGCGCTCGCACGGGGAACGCCTCGCCGAGGTCCTGCGCGCGGTGGCCGGGCGGAACACCGCCGCGCGCGTCCTCGCGCCCGTCGTGCTCGGGCTGACCACCGTGGACCCCAGTGCGCGGTGGTCGCTCGAGCGCACGGCGATGTACTTGGTGGACCTGCCTTCTCGTCTGTCCACTGTGGACTCCGTGCCGGACCGCGCTGACCGCCTGATCGAGGACGGCTTGGCGCACATCCTGGCCACGATGACCCCGGGCGGCGAGCGGTTGTGGCCCAGCGGCGACTTCGGTCAGCAGACCGATCCCTGCAACGTCCAGCACGGAGCCGCTGGCGTGCTCGGCGTGCTCACCAGGGCGAGCGCGGTCTTCGGAAGCACTCAGCTGCGCGATGGCGTCGCGGCGGTCGCGAAGTGGATCGACGAGCGCAGGGACGACGTTCCGGTGCTGCTGCCGGGACTCCACTTTGGACGGTCAGGAGCGGCGTGGGCGATGCTCGACGCGGGCCTGCACCTCGATGACGCGGACCTCGTGGAGAACGCGAGCGCGCTCGCACTCCGAATTCCCGTGCGCTGGCCGAATCCCGATGTGTGCCACGGCGCCGCGGGCTCGGGCATGACGCAGCTGCACTTCTGGCACGAGACCGGCAGGATGGAGTTCCTGGAGCGCGTCGAGGAGTGCGCGGACGGCCTGCTCGCCGCCGCGATCTCCACTGACGAGGGCGTGTTCTGGCCCGTTCCCGAGGACTTCGACTCCAACCTGGCGGGCATCCGGCACTACGGCTTCGGGCACGGAGTCGCGGGAGTTGGCGCGTTCCTGCTTGCCGCTGCTGAGGAAACCGGCCGAGAGGTCTACCTCCAAGCCGCTCGCGCCGCTGGCGACACGCTCGCCGTCGCCGCTGTGCGCCAGAAGTGCGCGGACGGCTCGGCCAGCACGTACTGGCGGACCGACCAGCGGCAGCCGGAGAGCGACACCGACATGCGCTACCACTGGTGCAGCGGCTCATCTGGTATCGGGACCTTCCTCCTCCGGCTCGGTAAGGCAACGGGTGCCGTCGAATACCTCGCGCTCGCGAGGGAAGCGGCCGTCGCGGTGCGGCGGAGCCGGTGGTCAGCGTCCACTGTGGCCTGTCACGGGCTCGCGGGCAACGGCGAGTTCCTGCTGGACCTGGGCGGAGACGGCGCGGAGGACCTGGCGAGCTGCATCTCCGTTCGCGCGACCGAACGCGACGGCCTGCTCGTCCTGCCGGACGAAAGCCGCCTGACGATCACCGTCGACTACGGGACCGGGCTGGCGGGTGCGATCGGTTTCCTGCTGCGCCTGCGCCACGGCGGTCCGCGCTGGTGGATGCCCGAGCGGGAGGTGTCGTGAACACTTCGCCGACCGTTTCCCGGATCAACGTGCGCTTCTCGCCGGAGGGCGGCTACGCGACCTGCGTCGCGACCGACGACGACGGCTGCGTCTACATGGAGCTGTGGGCGCTCGGAGCGCAGGGCCCGAGGTGCCAGGGCCGCTGGCCGATCACCACGCACGCCTCCACCACGCTCGCGCTGCCGTTGGACGACGGACGCGTGCTCATGACCTACTACTACCGGCCCGACGGACAGAGCTTTGCCTTGCTGCACAACGGCATGTGGACGAAGCTCGGTTCACGCACACCGCCCAACCTCCGCCTGCTGCCCGCGCCGCCGAACTCGGGGCAGCTCGTGGGCTGCGCGGTGAGCGCGCCGCAGGACGGCAAGACCACGCTGTACCGGATCAACAGCGCGGAGCCGTGGCTGGAAGCGGTGTGCACGCTGCCGACCACGCTCGTCGGCGGGGTCGTCGCAGGATCGGATCTGCTGTTCACCGCGATGGAATCCGGTCAGCGGACACCGGTGCTGATCGACCCGTTCTCCGGCCGCAGCGTCCTGCCGACCGTGAGCCGCTCGTGCGCGGCGGTGATCGCCACCGGCGAGGTCTTCCTTCTGGCGGAGGGAAACCGGCTCTCGCTGGCGCTGCTCGACGGCGAGACTCCGATGTGGACGATTCCGGAGCCGGGAGACCTCGGCGGCTCGGTGACCCCGGTCGCGCTCGATCCGACGGCGTCCTTCCTGGCCCTCGTGGTCAACCGTGGCGCCCGGTCGGGCTTGGTACTGCTGGACGTTCGCGACGGCTCGGTGCGCGAGGTCGACGTGCCGCCGTGCACGCTCGGCACGCGCGCCGCCTGGACCTCGGACGGGTTGTGGATCACCGCGTCCACGCCGTCCCGCCCCGAGGACTTCCTCTGGATTCCCGACCCGAGCACGGTGCGGTGGTCGCAGCCGGAAGACGCGTGGGCGCGAGGCCGCGTCGAGACCTTCAGCGGCCCCGCCGGTCCGATCGAAGCGGTCGTGCACGGCCCGGACTGGCGTGAGAGCGAGACGGTCGTCCTGGCGCTGCACGGCGGCCCGGCCGATCAGTGGCGGCTCGGCTTCGACCGCTTCTTCCAGAGCCTGGCGGCGGCAGGGGTGAGCGTTGTCGCGATCAACCAGCGCGGCAGCACGGGCTACGGCACCGCGCACGCCGAGGCGATCGTCAACGACTGGGGCGGACCCGATCTCCAGGACGTGCTCGCGGTGGGGGAGAGCCTGCACTCCGAGCGCGGCGAACCCCCTGTGCTGTACGGCGTCAGCTACGGCGCGCACCTCGCGCTGCTCGCCGCGGCCGTGCGACCCGATGCCTGGTCGAGCTGCGTCGCCGTCGCGCCCTTCGCCTCGGCCAAGTGGTTGTACGCCGAGACCACCGACGCCGTGCGGGCGATGATCGACCGCCTCGGCGGACGGAGTTCCACCGTGGACCTGATTCCCCTCGCCCCGGCGATCTCGGTGCCGGTGCTGCTCGTCCACGGGGCATTGGACGAGTCGATCCCGGTCGGCCAGTCGAGGGCGCTGGCCGACCGGGTCCCCGGCATCACCTACTACGAGGTGCCCGGCCGCGGGCACTTCGCGCTCGGCGACGCGGCCGCCGACCCCGTCACCTCGACGGTGGTCGCCTTCGTCGCCGGTCCCACGAACTCACCGACCACGGTGGGCAGGAAGAACAACGAAAGAGGTGGGCATCATGGAGCTCGAACTCGACGCTCTGCAGCAGCTTCCCGCTGAGGAAGCTCAGCTCGGCGCCTGCGGTCGCACCTGTACCTGGACGTGCAGCTGGACCAGCATCGCCACCCGCCTGCCGGAGTGACCCGGCAGTCGACGAGGCAGTGACCAGGCGGGCGCCGGAGCCCTGGGGGTTCCGGCGCCCGCACGGGCTTCTCGAAGGGAGGGGGCACGTGCCGCTCATCAGCTACGGGGTCGCGGTCGCCGGGCGGGCGATCGCGCTGCTCGCCGCCCCCGCCCTCATCGCCTCCACTGTGGACGGTGTGATCTCCGGGAGCGCCAAGGGTTTCACCGCGCTCCTGCTGGTCCTGATCGGCGGGGCGGTGTGCGAGGTCGCGGTGTCGCTGCTCGGCGCCGTCGCGATCGGGGCGCGCACGGCGGCCCAGCGCGTTCGCACCGTCCGGCACCTGCTGGCGCTCGGCCCGCGCGGCAGCCTCAGCGCGGGGGACGGCGTCTCCCGCGTGGTGCACGCCAGCGCCGAGGCGGCCGAGGCGCCCCTGATGATCGTCCAAGTGGTCGCGGGCGCGGCGACCTCGGTCGGCGGACTCGTGCTGCTGTGGGTGACCGACTGGCGCTCCGGTATCGCGTTCGTGCTGGCGATCCCGCTGATCCTGTTCCTGGCCAAGCGATTCCTCGGTGACGTCACCAGCACGCAGGGCGAGTACTTCCAGGCCCAGTCCCAGATCGCCGACCGCCTGCTCAACGCGCTCACCGGCATCCGCACGATCCGCGCCTCCGGTACCGCCGACCGCGAGACGACGCGGGTGCTGCGGCCCCTGCCCATGCTCTCCGCGTGCGGCAGGGCGTTGTGGTCCGTGCAGCGCGGCGCGGTGTGGCGGATGGGGCTGCTCGTCGCGCTCAGCGAGGTCCTGGTGCTCGCGGTCGCGGGTTGGGGAGTGGCGGGCGGAGTCGTTTCGGCGGGCGATCTCCTTGCTGTGGTCGGATATCTGTCCTTGGCGAGCGCGGGCTTCGACCAGATCGACAGCGTGCTCGAACTCGGGTACGCGAAGGCGGGCGCCGCGCGGCTGGCCGAAGTGCTCGCCGAGGAACCGCCTCGCGCGGGTTCGGTGTTCAGCGTGACCGGGCCGGGCGAAGTGCGCTTCGAGGGCGTGACGGTCGTGCGGGACGAGCGCCGCGTGCTCGACGAGGTCGACCTCGTCGTTCCGGCCGGGGTGGCGATGGCGGTGGTCGGGCGCAGCGGCTCCGGCAAGTCCACGCTCGGCGAAACCGTTGGCAGGCTGAGTGATCCGTCGAGCGGTCAGGTCACAGTGGACGGTGTCGCGGTGGGCGAGCTGCCGTGGCCGGTGCTGCGCCGAGCCGTGACCTACGCGTTCGCCGCGCCGGTGCTGCTCGGTGACACCATCGGCGCGGCGATCGGTTATGGCACTCGGAAGCCCAACGTCGTCGCGGCTGCGGAGGACGCGCGAGCGGACGCGTTCATTCGGCGACTGCCCCAGGGTTACGAGACTCCGCTGAGCGACGCGCCGATGTCCGGCGGCGAGCTGCAACGCGTCGGGCTGGCGCGAGCGCTGGCCAGGCGGAGCCGCGTCTACGTGCTCGACGACGCGATGTCGGGGCTGGACACGATGACGGAGGCGGAGGTCGGCGAGGCGATCACCGCTCGGCTCGCCGGGCGCACGCGCTTGATCATCGCCCATCGCGCCGAGACCGCGCGGCGCTGCGATCTGGTGGCGTGGATGGACTCCGGCCGGGTTCGCGCGGTCGCCCCGCACGAGCAGTTGTGGTCGGACCCCGACTACCGAGCGGTCTTCGGGAGGTGAAGTCCTTGCTGTTGAGCCATTTGCGCACGCGTGGCCCCGCGCTGGCGCGAATCGCCGGTTGGTCCGTTGTGGAGGCTGGCCCCGCGCTCGCGTCCGGACTCGTGATCGCGACCGCGCTGGACAAGGGTTTCCTGGCGGGCTACCCGCTGGTCGGCACGGCGTGGCTCGGCGCGCTCGCGCTGCTGCACGTGCTGCGCGGAGTGGCTGAGCGAGCTGTCTTCCCGCACCTCGCCGAAGTCGTGGAGTCCTTTCGGGACAGTCTGGTCACGCGCGTGGTCGAGGGCACGATCCACGCCGCCGCGGCGCATCGGGGCAGCCACAGCACGACGGCCGACCCGGCGGCGATCTCCAGGCTGACCGGCCAGGTCGAGCAGGCGCGCGGGCTGACCGGAGCGCTGGTGCGGACGCTGCGCCCGCTCGTGCTCACCCTCGCCGCCGCCCTCGTCGGCGCCGCCGCGCTCGCCCCCGTCATGCTGCTGATCATGGGTGCGCCGCTGCTGGTGGTGCTCGCGATCTTCCCCTTCACCGTCCGCGCGCTGGCCCGGCGCCGCCGCGCTGTCGTGCTGGCCGACGAGCGCGTCGCCGCTGAGACGGGTCGCGTTCTGTTGGGGCGCCGGGACATCACCGCGCTCGGCGTCGAGGACCGCGCGGCCGAACCCGTGGTCGTGGCCGCCGAGGAGCACGCCTTCGCGACCGCTGCTCAGGGCCGCGTCGAAGCGCTGCGAGTCCTGCTGACCACGGCGGGCGGCTACGTGCCGTTGGTGATCCTGCTCGGCTCCGGCCCGGCGCTGCTGGCCTCCGCGACGCTCACGCCGGGGGAGTTCGTCGGCGCCGCGACCTACATCTCCGCGCACCTGCTCCCGGCGCTGCGGATGATCACGGGCACGGTCAGCGGTTTCTGGACGCAGCTGTCGGTCACGCTGACCCGCATCGAGGAGACCTCCCAGCCGCCAGTGCGGGCGGAGGCCCGGACCAGACGTCCTGACACCAACGAGCTGGTCACCGAGGAGCTGTCGTTCTCCTACGGCGTCTCGGCCGAGCCGATCGTGCGCGACCTCGACCTCACCGTGGACGCGGACGGCCACCTCGCGATCGCCGGGGCGAGCGGTATCGGCAAGTCCACGCTCGCGTCGCTGCTCGCCGGGGTCGACGAGCCGGACTCCGGTCGCGTGCTGCTCGGTGGCGTGCCGATCACCGAGGTCGACCGCGCGGAGGTCGCGCTCATCCCGCAGCAGGCGTTCGTCTTCGTCGGCACGCTCGGCGAGAACCTGCGCTACCTGGCTGACGCCACCGATGAGGAACTGGACCGCGCGGTCGACCTGCTCGGAGCGCGAGCGCTCGTCGATCGCGTCGGCGGCTACGAGTCCACAGTGGACGCTTCCGCGCTGTCGGCGGGCGAGCGCCAGCTGATCGCGCTCGTCCGGGTCTACGTGTCCAAGGCCCGCCTGGTCGTGCTCGACGAGGCGACCAGCGACCTCGACGCCGCCGCTGAGCGCCACGTCGAACGCTCGTTCTCCGCGCGCCCCGGCACCCTCGTGACGATCTCCCACCGCACGTCCCCGGATCTGCCGCGCCAGTCGCTGACCTACTTCGGCTGAGCGCGCAGCTTGTAGTACTCCGATGACGTGGGCTGGTAGGCGAGGACGGCTCCGGCGATGAACAGCGCCGTCCCGGCGAACACGTAGATCGCGGCCTGCTGCGTGTACGCCGAGTTGTTGCCGAAGCGGATCGCGCCCGGCAGCCACAGGATGACCAGCAGGGCCAGGAACGCGAGCGAGGTCGCGCGCGCCCAGCCGAAGCGGATCGCCAGCAGCGAGAAGATGAACGCGATGACCGGCGGGCTGGAGTCGGGGTTGCCCGGGCCGCCGAGGTGCGTCGCGGCCATGCCGAACAGCATCGATGCCAGGGGCAGGAGCACCAGGGCGGCGATCAACACCGTCGGACGCCGTGGTCGCTGCACTCGTTCAGTCATGCCCCCACTGTCACGCCACCCGCCGGGACCGGTCCCGCCCAACCTGCTGGAATCAGATGAGGTTCAGCGCCAGTGCGGCGATGCCGCCGACCGTCGAGAACGCGGTCGACCCGACGTGCATCCCGATCGACAGCCGGATGTCCTTCTCCTTCCACACGAACCACGGCCCGGGGAAGAAGAAGATCAGCTTCGACAGGAACGTCCACGGCGCCCAGAAGTGGTACAGCGAGAACAGGACCGTGCTGAGCACCGGCGCGCCCTTGCCCAGGTGGGCGATGCGGGGCATGAGGAACCCGCGGAAGTAGAACTCCTCGATGAGCGGCAGCGAGATCCCGGTCAGCGGCAGGCACACCACCAGCGTGATGAGCATGGCCGAGCGGCCGTTCCCCTCGATGTAGGTGGTGGCGCTGCCACCCGCCTCGGCGAAGGGGACCCAGGTGAAGAAGTGGTCGAAGACGAAGCCGTCCAAGGGGATGAGCGCGGTCGACAGCACCATCATCCACAGGAACAGCGGGACGGCCATGGCGAGGAGCTTGCCCCTCGGCAGTGGCTTGTCGGTGTAGTGCAGCACACCGCGCAGCGAGAACCGGCCGTTGCGCCTGCGGCCCAGCCAGTACAAGCCCGCCATCAGGGGGAAGAGGACCAGGGTCAGGGCGATCGCCCATCCCGCGAACACCGGAATTCCCATTCTCAGGACGAATGGTTCGGCCAGTAGTAGATAGACCGCGACGATCAGAGCACCGGGGATTAGGTGCAAAGCGATGGAGAGCGGCAATGAATGCCGTTCGGCCAGCAGCCGCTTCGCAATTCCACGCAGTTCCGTTGAGGCCGTGTTGTCCATGGCGACAACGTTCGCCGGAGCGCCTGACACGGCCCTGACATGCCGCTGACACGAGGGTGGTCGGCCACCTCAGGTGCGGTGGCCGACCACCATGGCGTGCGGTCTAGCTGGGGATTCCCTCGACGAAGGAGCCGGGGTGGGTCGCGCCGTCCTGGCGGAGCACCGGCAGCTTCGAGTCCCACTCGGCGATCATCGGCTGCTCCAGGCCCTTGGGCGTGATGTGGGCGTGGGTCGGCGTCCAGCTCGTCGAGCCCGTGCTGCCCACCGCACCCGGCGACGGCGTGAGCACGACGATCTCCGTGGTGGTGGCCGTCTCGTCAGGGGTGAGGAAGCTGGCCGGAGCCTCCTGCGCGCCGTGCACGAGGGTGTAGACCGGGCCGTTGGGGTCCTCCGGGCCGACGAGGTCGACCGTGGGAACGCCCTCGGTCACGCAGGTGCGGTCGGAGATGTTCTTGAAGGTCACCGCGACGCGGAACTGGCCCTTCGCCTGCGCGGACTCCTTGGGGGTGTCCAGGGAGACCGCGAGGTCCCCCGACGCGCACGGCGGGATCGCGGGCTCCTCACCGGTGGGAGGGGCGGCCAGCGCGGCAGAGGACCCGGCGAGACCCAGTGCGAACGCGATCGCGGTACCGGCCGACATGCGCTTGAGGAAAGTCTGGGACACAGAGGGTTCCTTTCTTCCATGGCGGCGGAAAATGCCGAGCTAACACAGGGAAGACGGGCGCCTCAGTGATCGGGTTTAGCGGATGTGATATGGGTCACCATATCCGCAGAATGTGTTTAGCAGAGCTCTCCGGTGAACTTCGGCTCCTTTCGCATCGCCCCCGCGGGGGCGAAGTACTTGTCCTCGTTGGGGCCGACGCAGTGCTTGACCTCCCCGATCATGAGGAAGGTTCCGCTCACCCAGATCCTGCTCCCGTCGCCGGTGCAGTGGCGGTACCAGCTGTCGGTGCCCTTGACGTACGCGCCGCAGGTCTGCTGTGCGGCGGAGGCGGGGGTGGCGGCGGCCACCAGGCCGCCGGAGAGCGCGAGCG
>NZ_MUMH01000151.1 GCF_002155965.1 Allokutzneria sp. NRRL B-24872 | reverse complement strand
ACACAACGAAATGAACAGCCCCGGACAGGGAATCGAAACAGGTTCTGCTGGATGGTGTGCGTGTGTTCTTTGAGAACTCAACAGTGTGCCGATGTAAGCCAGTGAGCTTATATAGATTGAACCCCTTAAGGGTTCCTTTGAGATGATTGATTTGCCAGTAACTGGCTAGATCTCGTCTCTCCAACATTGATGGAGAGTTTGATCCTGGCTCAGGACGAACGCTGGCGGCGTGCTTAACACATGCAAGTCGAGCGCTGAAGCCCTTCGGGGTGGATGAGCGGCGAACGGGTGAGTAACACGTGGGTAATCTGCCCTGCACTCTGGGATAAGCCCGGGAAACTGGGTCTAATACCGGATACGACCTTCTACCGCATGGTGGGGGGTGGAAAGTTCCGGCGGTGCAGGATGAACCCGCGGCCTATCAGCTTGTTGGTGGGGTAATGGCCTACCAAGGCGACGACGGGTAGCCGGCCTGAGAGGGCGACCGGCCACACTGGGACTGAGACACGGCCCAGACTCCTACGGGAGGCAGCAGTGGGGAATATTGCGCAATGGGCGAAAGCCTGACGCAGCGACGCCGCGTGAGGGATGACGGCCTTCGGGTTGTAAACCTCTTTCAGCAGGGACGAAGCGCAAGTGACGGTACCTGCAGAAGAAGCACCGGCCAACTACGTGCCAGCAGCCGCGGTAATACGTAGGGTGCGAGCGTTGTCCGGAATTATTGGGCGTAAAGAGCTCGTAGGCGGTTTGTTGCGTCGGCCGTGAAAACTCAGGGCTTAACTCTGAGCCTGCGGTCGATACGGGCAGACTTGAGTTCGGTAGGGGAGACTGGAATTCCTGGTGTAGCGGTGAAATGCGCAGATATCAGGAGGAACACCGGTGGCGAAGGCGGGTCTCTGGGCCGATACTGACGCTGAGGAGCGAAAGCGTGGGGAGCGAACAGGATTAGATACCCTGGTAGTCCACGCCGTAAACGTTGGGCGCTAGGTGTGGGGGACTTTCCACGTCCTCCGTGCCGCAGCTAACGCATTAAGCGCCCCGCCTGGGGAGTACGGCCGCAAGGCTAAAACTCAAAGGAATTGACGGGGGCCCGCACAAGCGGCGGAGCATGTGGATTAATTCGATGCAACGCGAAGAACCTTACCTGGGCTTGACATGCACTGGAAACCGGTAGAGATATCGGCCCCCTTGTGGCCGGTGTACAGGTGGTGCATGGCTGTCGTCAGCTCGTGTCGTGAGATGTTGGGTTAAGTCCCGCAACGAGCGCAACCCTCGTTCCATGTTGCCAGCACGTAATGGTGGGGACTCATGGGAGACTGCCGGGGTCAACTCGGAGGAAGGTGGGGATGACGTCAAGTCATCATGCCCCTTATGTCCAGGGCTTCACACATGCTACAATGGCCGGTACAAAGGGCTGCTAAACCGTGAGGTGGAGCGAATCCCAGAAAGCCGGTCTCAGTTCGGATCGGGGTCTGCAACTCGACCCCGTGAAGTCGGAGTCGCTAGTAATCGCAGATCAGCAACGCTGCGGTGAATACGTTCCCGGGCCTTGTACACACCGCCCGTCACGTCACGAAAGTCGGTAACACCCGAAGCCCATGGCCCAACCCGCAAGGGGGGGAGTGGTCGAAGGTGGGACTGGCGATTGGGACGAAGTCGTAACAAGGTAGCCGTACCGGAAGGTGCGGCTGGATCACCTCCTTTCTAAGGAGCAACACACATCCACGCGGTGTCTCTGCGGAGCCCGAGTGGAGTGTCTGACTGGTTACTGCCCGAATGTGGTGGTCTGGTTGGGTGCTCAAGGAATTGTGGAATCACTGGCGAAAATCCTGTCGGAGTCTCGCGACGAGACCCGCTAGTACTGCATCTGATGTGAGTCGGGTGCGTGGAACGTGGTGTTCGAGTGGTGGAGTCATGGATGGGGTGTGCGGCACACTGTTGGGTCCTGAGAGAACACGCGATGAGCGTGGAATCTCTAGGATGAAGTAGCAAGTCTGACCTTGCGTAGGTGACAAACCGGCGGATGTTGTCCGTGAAGGTGTTGCTGGGTAGGCGTGGGGTTCGGGTTGTTCTTTGAGAACTGCACAGTGGACGCGAGCATCTTTGTGGTCAAGTTGTTAAGGGCATACGGTGGATGCCTTGGCACCAGGAGCCGATGAAGGACGTGGAAGGCTGCGAAAAGCCTCGGGGAGCTGCCAATCGAGCTGAGATCCGAGGGTGTCCGAATGGGGAAACCCAGCCAGAGTCATGTCTGGTTACCCGCATCTGAATATATAGGGTGTGTGGAGGGAACGCGGGGAAGTGAAACATCTCAGTACCCGTAGGAAGAGAAAACAACCGTGATTCCGTGAGTAGTGGCGAGCGAAAGCGGATGAGGCTAAACCGTTTGTGTGTGATACCCGGCAGGGGTTGCGCAGGCGGGGTCGTGGGACCTACTGGATTGTTCTGCCGGACAATCGTGGAGTAAGAAAATACTGTGGTTAGCGGAACGTGTCTGGAAAGCGCGAGCGTAGAGGGTGAGACTCCCGTACGTGAAAGCCCGGTATCTCCATGGGTAGTTATCCCAAGTAGCAGCGAGCCCGTGAAATTCGCTGTGAATCTGGCGGGACCACCCGCTAAGCCTAAATACTTCCTGGTGACCGATAGCGGACTAGTACCGTGAGGGAAAGGTGAAAAGTACCCCGGGAGGGGAGTGAAAGAGTACCTGAAACCGTGTGCCTACAATCCGTCAGAGCCTTCGGGTGATGGCGTGCCTTTTGAAGAATGAGCCTGCGAGTTAGTGGTACGTGGCGAGGTTAACCCGTGTGGGGTAGCCGTAGCGAAAGCGAGTCTGAATAGGGCGATCGTAGTCGCGTGCTCTAGACCCGAAGCGGAGTGATCTACCCATGGCCAGGGTGAAGCGACGGTAAGACGTCGTGGAGGCCCGAACCCACTTAGGTTGAAAACTGAGGGGATGAGCTGTGGGTAGGGGTGAAAGGCCAATCAAACTCCGTGATAGCTGGTTCTCCCCGAAATGCATTTAGGTGCAGCGTCGCATGTTTCGTGCCGGAGGTAGAGCACTGGATGGTCTAGGGGGCCTACAAGCTTACTGAAATCAGCCAAACTCCGAATGCCGGTACGTGAGAGTGTGGCAGTGAGACTGCGGGGGATAAGCTTCGTAGTCGAGAGGGAAACAGCCCAGAACACCAGCTAAGGCCCCTAAGTGTGCGCTCAGTGGGAAAGGATGTTGGGTCGCTTAGACAACCAGGAGGTTGGCTTAGAAGCAGCCATCCTTGAAAGAGTGCGTAATAGCTCACTGGTCAAGTGGTTCAGCGCCGACAATGTAGCGGGGCTCAAGCGCACCGCCGAAGCTGTGTCATTCACATATATAGCCCGGCTCATGATCTTGAATTGTGGGTCCAGGTGTGTGGATGGGTAGGGGAGCGTCGTGTCACCAGGGAAGCGGCCGTGGAAACGAGCCGTGGAGGTGACGCGAGTGAGAATGCAGGTATGAGTAGCGAAAGCAGAGTGAGAAACTCTGCCGCCGGATGACCAAGGGTTCCTGGGCCAGGCTAATCCGCCCAGGGTAAGTCGGGACCTAAGGCGAGGCCGACAGGCGTAGTCGATGGACAACGGGTTGATATTCCCGTACCCGTGTGGATGCGTCCATGGTGAGGCAGGTGATGCTAACCGCCCAAAGCGTTGTGCGTCTTCGGACAATCAATGTGGAGCGCGGGATCCGAGCCTGTAGTAGTCAAGCGATGGGGTGACGCAGGAAGGTAGCTCCGCCAGTCAGTGGTAATACTGGTGTAAGCGTGTGGCCCGAGTGGTAGGTAAATCCGCCGCTCATGAGGGTGAGGCGTGATGCGTAGCCGATTGAGGCGAAGTAGAGTGATCCTATGCTGCCGAGAAAAGCCTCTAGTGAGTGTCCATGCGGCCCGTACCCCAAACCGACACAGGTGGTCAGGTAGAGAATACCGAGGCGATCGGGTGAACTGTGGTTAAGGAACTCGGCAAAATGCCCCCGTAACTTCGGGAGAAGGGGGGCCGGGTGGCCTGAAACTCTTAACGGGTTAGGGCTGAACGGCCGCAGAGACCAGGGAGAAGCGACTGTTTATTAAAAACACAGGTCCGTGCGAAGTCGCAAGACGATGTATACGGACTGACGCCTGCCCGGTGCTGGAACGTTAAGGGGACCGGTTAGTCACTTTGGTGGCGAAGCTGAGAACTTAAGCGCCAGTAAACGGCGGTGGTAACTATAACCATCCTAAGGTAGCGAAATTCCTTGTCGGGTAAGTTCCGACCTGCACGAATGGCGTAACGACTTCTCCGCTGTCTCAACCACAGGCCCGGCGAAATTGCACTACGAGTAAAGATGCTCGTTACGCGCGGCAGGACGGAAAGACCCCGGGACCTTTACTATAGCTTGGTATTGGTGTTTGGTTCGGCTTGTGTAGGATAGGTGGGAGACTGTGAAGCGATCACGCCAGTGGTTGTGGAGTCGTTGTTGAAATACCACTCTGGTCGTACTGGATGTCTAACCTCGGTCCATGATCTGGATCAGGGACAGTGCCTGGTGGGTAGTTTAACTGGGGCGGTTGCCTCCCAAAGGGTAACGGAGGCGCCCAAAGGTTCCCTCAGCCTGGTTGGCAATCAGGTGTTGAGTGTAAGTGCACAAGGGAGCTTGACTGTGAGACCGACGGGTCGAGCAGGGACGAAAGTCGGGACTAGTGATCCGGCACTGGCTTGTGGAAGCGGTGTCGCTCAACGGCTAAAAGGTACCCCGGGGATAACAGGCTGATCTTGCCCAAGAGTCCATATCGACGGCATGGTTTGGCACCTCGATGTCGGCTCGTCGCATCCTGGGGCTGGAGTAGGTCCCAAGGGTTGGGCTGTTCGCCCATTAAAGCGGCACGCGAGCTGGGTTTAGAACGTCGTGAGACAGTTCGGTCCCTATCCGCCGCGCGCGTTGGATACTTGAGGAAGGCTGTCCCTAGTACGAGAGGACCGGGACGGACGAACCTCTGGTGTGCCAGTTGTTCCGCCAGGGGCATTGCTGGTTGGCTACGTTCGGAAGGGATAACCGCTGAAAGCATCTAAGCGGGAAGCTCGTTCCAAGATGAGGTATCCCACCACCTTGAGTGGTTAAGGCTCCCAGTAGATGACTGGGTTGATAGGCCAGAGATGGAAGCACAGTAATGTGTGGAGTTGACTGGTACTAATAGGCCGAGGGCTTGACTACAAACATGCTACGCGTCCACTGTGCGGTTCTGGGAGAACAACCC
>NZ_MUMH01000150.1 GCF_002155965.1 Allokutzneria sp. NRRL B-24872 | reverse complement strand
CGAGGAGGACGGGCGCGTGGTCGTGGTGATCACGCCGACGTACTCCGGCTGCCCGGCGCTGGTGGAGATGCGCGACGACCTCGTGACCGCCTTGCACACCAATGGTTTTGCCGACGCCGAAGTGCGCACGGTGCTCAGCCCCGCGTGGACGACGGACTGGATGACCGAGGAGGGCCGCCGCAAGCTCGCCGAAGCCGGGATCTCGCCGCCCGCGCGCGTCGGTCCTCGTGCGGTCGGCCCGGTGCCGCTGCGCCTGGACCCGCCCGCGCCCAGGCTGAGCTGCCCGCAGTGCGGTTCGCGCGACACCGAGGAGCTGTCCCGGTTCAGCGCGACCGCGTGCAAGGCGCTGCACCGCTGCCGTGCCTGTCGCGAGCCGTTCGAGTACTTCAAGGAGATCTGACGTGGCACGCCCCGTGTTCCATCCTCTGCGCGTGGCCGACGTCGAGCGACTGTGCGACGACGCGGTCGCGGTCACCTTCGACGTGCCGGACGAGCTGNNTGAGCGCCGTTCGTACTCGATCTGCGCTCCGGCGGGCGCGCGTCCTCGCGTCGGCGTGCGCGAGGTTCCGTCCGGTTTGTTCTCCACGTGGCTCGTGCGCGATGTGAAGCCCGGTGACGAGATCGAGGTGCTTCCGCCCACGGGGTCGTTCACCCCCGACGTGGACGTGCCCGGCCACCACGTGCTGATCGCGGCGGGCTCCGGCATCACGCCCGTGCTGTCGATCGCCGCGTCCGTGCTCGCGCACCCGAAGTCGCGTGTGACCGTGCTCTACGGCAATCGCCGGTCTGGCACCGTGATGTTCGCGGACGAGTTGGCGGACCTTAAAGACCGCTACCGCACGCGTTTGGAGCTAGTGCACGTGCTGTCGCGCGAAGCTCGCGAAGCGGAGCTGTTCAGCGGGCGCCTTGATGAAGCGAAGCTGCGTGCGTTGCTGCCCCTGCTGCTCGATGTGGCCGATGTCGACCACTGGTGGCTGTGCGGGCCCTACGGCATGGTCACCGACGCTCAGCGCCTGCTGACGTCGTTGGACGTGCCTGAAGAGCGCGTGCACCAAGAGCTGTTTTATGTCGATGAACCGGTTGTCACCCGCCACGACGAGCCGGTCGTTGACGGACCGAGCGCCAAGGTCACCGTGGTGCTCGATGGGCGTTCGACGGAGATGGCGCTGCCGAAGGGCACTGTCATCCTCGATGGAGCACAGCGCGCACGGCCTGACCTGCCGTTCGCTTGTAAGGGCGGCGTCTGCGGCACGTGCCGCGCGAAGG
>NZ_MUMH01000015.1 GCF_002155965.1 Allokutzneria sp. NRRL B-24872 | reverse complement strand
TGATGCTGGCCGCGGCCAGCACCTCGGCCTCCGGTCAGCTCGACTTCGCCAGCTACGGCGGCAAGAGCACCATCGCGCTGCTCTCGCCGCTGGTGGTGGTGGCGGCGGTGCTGTTCGTGCCGCTGCTGGACCTGGTGATGGCGGTGCTGCGGCGGACGAGAGCCGGTCGGAGTCCGTTCGCCCCGGACAAGATGCACCTGCACCACCGGCTGCTGGAGATCGGCCACTCGCAGCGCCGCGCCGTGCTGCTGATCTACCTGTGGGCCTCGGTGCTGGCCTTCGGAGCGGTCTCGCTGACCCTCTTCGACGTGGTCACGGTGATCTGGGTGGTGGGCGTCGGCCTGCTGCTCGCGCTGTTCGCCTCCGCCATCCCCAGGCTGCGCGAGTCACGCCGTTCCTGACCCCCTTCGGTGATCGTCGGGGCACGTCAGGGACAATTCGGACGTGAACCCGCTGAAGCAGACGGTCGTCGCCAACCCGAGCGAGGTCCTGCGCAGGGCACTCGTCCAGTCCGCCGCGATGCTCGGCGCCCTCGTCGTGGTCGCCGTCGCGGTGGCCTGGCCGGTCGCCGGGACCCCCGGCCTCTGGGGCGCGGTCATCGGCGCGGGCATCGCCGGGGTCTTCCTGCTCATCACCACCGGCGCCGTGCTGGCCACGATGAAGGCGAGCCCCGCTGCCACTTTGGGGGCGGTCATGGGCTCCTGGTTGGTGAAGATGGTCGCGGTCTTCGTGGTCCTGCTGGCCCTCAGGCCGCTGGATTTCTACTCAAAACCGACACTCTTCATCGTGACCGCGCTCTCGATCGTGGTAGTGCTCGTCACAGAGTCACTCGCTGTGATCAAGTCCAAGGCCCCGTACGTCGAGCCGGCCCCCCGCACCCCGTCTGGCCAGCAGATTGAAGATTGACCCCCGGTTCACAAGCTCTGTCCAAACGGTTGGTAAGGTGCTGCTGGGATGAGCGACAAGACGGACAAAGACACCCAATCGGGTAAGGCGGATGTCTGGGCGCTCATCAGCACACTGATCGCCGGTCCAGCTCTCTGGGGCGGCATCGGGTACCTCATCGACACAGCGGTCGGTGGCCGGGTCTTCATCATCCTCGGCCTGCTGATCGGTGCCGTCATGAGCTTCTACATCGTCTACGTACGCCACGGCCGGAGCTGAACGGTGACGGCCGCCATAGCAGGGAGACCGCGCTCGATGTTGGTGCTGGCCTCGCAAGACAGCGGGTACCACCCGCCCTCCATCGCCGAGTTCTTCCCCCCGGCACTGCTGTTCGAGGGCACCCCGTTCCAGATCGACCGGATCATGCTGATCCGCGTCCTGATGACGGTGGTGCTCGTCGGCTTCTTCCTGATCGCCCTGCGCAGGCCGAAGATCGTGCCGCGCGGCGTGCAGAACCTGGCCGAGATGGGGCTGGACTTCGTCCGCGTCTCCATCGCCGAGGAGATCCTCGGCAAGGTCAACGGCAAGCGGTTCCTGCCGCTGCTGACCACGATCTTCTTCATGGTCTGGGCGCTGAACCTCTCCGGGGTCATCCCGTTCCTGAACATGCCGAGCACCGCGAAGATCGGTGTGCCGCTGCTGCTGGCACTGCTGACCTACGTCGTCTTCAACTACGCGGGCATCAAGGCGCAGGGCTTCGGTCCGTACATGAAGTCCAACCTGTTCCCGCCCGGCATCCCGAAGCCGCTCTACCTGCTCGTGACGCCGATCGAGTTCGTCTCGACCTTCCTGGTGCGGCCGTTCACCCTCACCGTGCGTCTGCTGGCGAACATGATCGCCGGGCACATGACGCTGGTGCTCTTCTTCGGAGCCGCGTGGTTCCTGCTCTTCCAGGCCGGAAGTCTGCTGCTCGCCCCGGTCGGCGTGCTGTCCTTCGGTGCCGGATTCATTTTCACCCTGTTCGAGCTGCTGGTTCAGGTCCTCCAGGCGTACGTGTTCACGATGCTGACCGCCGTGTACATCGACGGCGCGCTGCACGCGGAGCACTGAGAACAGGGATCGGTACGACCCCGTCCGTGCTCAATCGGTGCGGGGCCAACCTGAAAGGGAACGACAGAATGAACCTCGCAGAGGTTATGGGCAACGTCGCCAGCATCGGTTACGGCCTCGCGGCCATCGGCCCCGGCATCGGCGTCGGCATCGTCTCCGGCAAGACCGTCGAGGCCATGGCCCGCCAGCCCGAGCTGTCCGGTCAGCTGCGCACCACCATGATCCTCGGTATCGCGTTCACCGAGGCCCTGGGTCTGCTGGGTCTGGTCGCGGGCATCATGTTCGGCGGTCTCGGCGCCTGATCCGGCCCATTCCAACTAAGGATTCGGTGACACCGTGACGACCACAGTGCTAGCCGCCGCCGCGCAGAATCCCCTGATTCCCGCGGTGTACGACATCGTTTGGTCCGCGGTCTGCTTGGCGATCATCGGCTTCGTCTTCTGGAAGAAGGTGCTTCCGACCTTCCAGAAGGTGCTGGCCGATCGCACCGAGAAGATCGAGGGCGGCATCGCCAAGGCGGAGCAGGCCCAGGCGCAGGCGCAGCAGGCCCTGGCTGAGTACCAGGCCCAGCTGGCCGACGCCCGTGCCGAGGCCGCCCGGATCCGGGACGACGCTCGGGCCGAGGCGGAGAAGATCAAGGAAGAGCTCTACGCCAAGGCCCAGGCCGAGGCCGCTCGCATCATCGCGCAGGGCACGAACCAGCTCGCCGCCCAGCGCGCCCAGATCGTCGCGGAACTGCGCGGGGACCTGGGACGCATGGCGGTGGACCTGGCCGGTCGCGTCGTCGGGGAGTCCCTGGAGGACGAGTCCCGCAGGCGTGGCACGGTGGACCGCTTCCTCGACGAGCTGGACGCCGTCTCGGCGCCGGCTGGTAAGTGAGCGGCGAAATGAGTGCGATGCACGCCGCCAGCCGCGAGGCGCTCGCGAGCGCGCAGGCGCGGTTGCAGGAGATCACCAGCGGGGTGGACGGTGACGGCCTCGGCACGCTCGCCGACGAGCTGTTCGCCGTCACCTCCCTGCTGAACAAGGAGATCGGCCTTCGCCGGGCCATCGCCGACGCGTCGAGCGACCCCTCGGGGCGCGAGGCGCTGGTGCGCGGCCTGCTGGCGGGCAAGGTGAGCGAGCGGGCGATCGACCTGCTCGCCACCGTGGTCACCGCGAGGTGGTCCAGCCCCCGGGAGCTGGTCGACGGCATCGAGCTGCTCACCCGCACCGTCTCGCTGGTGCGCGCCGAGCAGGACGGCAGGCTGGACGCGGTGGAGGACGAGCTGTTCCGGCTCGGCCGGATCGTCGCCGCCCAGCCCGACCTCGACCGGCTGCTCTCCGACCCGGCCCGCGAGTCCGCGGGCAAGGTCGAGCTGCTGCGCTCGCTCACCGCGGGCAAGGTGGAGCCGGTCACCCAGACCCTCGCGGAGCAGCTCGTCGCGGAACCCCGTGGACTCGGGGTGGTGGCGGGGCTGGAACAGCTGGCCGGACTCGCGGCCAAGCGCAGGGAACGCTCGGTCGCGCACGTGCGATCGGTCATCCCGCTCAGCGAGGCGCAGCAGGAGCGGTTGTCCGCCCTGCTGACGCGTGTCTACTCGCGGCCGATCGCCCTGCACATCGAGGTCGACGCGGCGCTGCGAGGCGGTCTGGTGATCCGCGTCGGCGACGAGGTCATCGACGGAAGTGCGGCTGGCCGCTTGGAGGCCCTCCGCCGCGAGCTCGCTGGTTAACAACGACGCCCACGGCAGTACCCGTCCACGCCGGACGGGTGCGGGCCCCCTCAACGACGACCACACTGGTCGAGAACGAACCGAGAGCAGGAACGACATGGCGGAGCTGACGATCTCGTCGGACGAGATCCGCAGTGCGATCGAGAACTACGTCTCCAGCTACTCCCCGGAGGTCAACCGGGAAGAGGTCGGAACCGTCACCGTGACCGGTGACGGCATCGCCTATGTCGAGGGCCTGCCCTCGGCGATGGCCAACGAGCTGCTGGAGTTCCCCGGCGGCGTCCTGGGCGTCGCGCTGAGCCTTGACGTGCGTGAGATCGGTGTTGCCATCCTCGGCAACTACGAGTCCATCGAAGAGGGCCAGGAGGTCAAGCGGACCGGACAGGTGCTGTCCGTCCCGGTGGGCGACGCCTACCTCGGCCGCGTGGTCAACCCGCTCGGGCACCCGGTGGACGGCCTCGGCGAGATCGTCGCCGACGACCGCCGCGCCCTGGAGCTGCAGGCCGCGACCGTCGTCGAGCGGCAGTCCGTCAAGGAGCCGCTGCAGACCGGCATCAAGGCGATCGACTCGCAGACCCCGATCGGCCGCGGCCAGCGCCAGCTGATCATCGGTGACCGCAAGACCGGCAAGACCGCCGTCTGCGTGGACACCATCCTGAACCAGAAGGCCAACTGGGAGACCGGCGACCCGAACCAGCAGGTTCGGTGCATCTACGTCGCGGTCGGCCAGAAGGGCTCCACCATCGCCGCGGTGAAGAAGGCGCTGGAGGACCGCGGTGCGATGGAGTACACCACCATCATCGCCGCCCCCGCCTCCGACTCCGCGGGCTTCAAGTGGCTGGCCCCCTACACCGGCTCGGCCATCGGCCAGCACTGGATGTACCAGGGCAAGCACGTCCTGATCGTCTTCGACGACCTGACGAAGCAGGCCGAGGCCTACCGCGCGATCTCGCTGCTGCTGCGCCGTCCGCCGGGCCGCGAGGCCTACCCGGGCGACGTCTTCTACTTGCACTCCCGCCTGCTGGAGCGCTGCGCGAAGCTGTCCAAGGAGCTGGGCGCGGGCTCGATGACGGGTCTCCCGGTCATCGAGACCAAGGCCAACGACGTGTCGGCCTACATCCCGACCAACGTCATCTCCATCACCGACGGCCAGTGCTTCCTGGAGTCGGACCTGTTCAACCAGGGTGTCCGCCCGGCGGTCAACGTCGGTATCTCGGTCTCCCGAGTCGGTGGCTCCGCGCAGGTCAAGGCCATGCGCAAGGTCGCGGGCTCGCTGCGGCTCGACCTGTCCCAGTACCGCGAGCTGGAGGCCTTCTCGGCCCTGGCCTCGGACCTGGACGCGGCGTCCAAGGCGCAGCTGGAGCGCGGTGCGCGCCTGGTCGAGCTGCTCAAGCAGTCCCAGTACGCGCCGTTCCCGGTCGAGGAGCAGGTCGTCTCGATCTACGCCGGTACCCGCGGCCACCTCGACTCGGTGCCGGTCGCCGACGTCCGCCGCTTCGAGTCCGAGCTGCTGGACTGGGTGCGCCGCAACCACGAGGGCGTGCTCGCCGAGATCCGCGACACCAAGGACCTCTCGGACGAGAACTCCGACCGGGTCGGCGAGCTGATCGAGACCTTCAAGAAGCAGTTCACCGCCTCCGACGGGACCCAGGTCGTCAACGACCCGGCCGCGGACGCGATCGACGACTCCAAGCTCGGCCAGGAGTCCGTCAAGGTGAACCGTCCGGCTCCGGCCAAGAAGTGACGTGGTGACGCATGGCTGCTGAACTTCGCGTCCTCAAGCAGAGGGTCAAGTCCACCCAGGCGATCAAGAAGATCACGCGGGCCATGGAGCTCATCGCCACCTCGCGGATCGGCAAGGCGCAGGCCAGGGTCGCGGCATCGCGCCCCTACACCGAGGAGATCACCAACGTGCTCTCCTCGCTGGCGACGGCCTCGACGCTCAGCCATCCGCTGCTGGTGGCGCGGGAGAACCCCACGCGTGCCGCCGTCCTGGTCGTGACCAGTGACAAGGGCATGTGCGGTGGCTACAACTCCAGCGTGATCAAGGCGGCCGAGGAGCTGCAGACCCGGTTGCGCCAGGAGGGCAAGCAGCCCTCGCTCTACGTCGTCGGGCGCAAGGGAGCGGGTTTCTACCGCTTCCGCCAGCGCGAGGTCGTGGACTCGTGGACCGGTTTCTCCGAGAAGCCGACCTACGCCGACATCGTGGCCGCCGGTGACGCGCTGGTCGAGGGCTTCCTCGCCGACGCCGAGTCCGGTGAGCTCGCCTTCGACGAGGTCCACGTGGTCTACACCGAGTTCAAGTCGATGATGACCCAGCAGCCGATCGCCAAGCGCGTGGTGCCGCTGGAGGTCGAGTTCGCCGGTGAGGACGACAAGAGCGTGCTGCCCGGCTACGACTTCGAGCCGGACCCGGAGACGCTGCTCGACGCGCTGCTGCCGAAGTACATCAAGACCCGGCTGTACTCGGCTCTGCTGGAGTCCGCCGCCTCCGAGCTGGCCAACCGCCAGCGCGCCATGAAGGCGGCCACCGACAACGCCAGCGAGATGATCCGCGCTCTCACCCGAGAGGCGAACCAGGCCCGCCAGGCCCAGATCACCCAGGAGATCAGCGAGATCGTCGGTGGCGCCGACGCACTGGCTACCGCAGGAAGTGATGAGTGAGATGACGACAGCTACTGCTGCCGGTATCGGCCGTGTGGTCCGGGTCAACGGCCCGGTCGTGGACGTTGAGTTCCCCCGCGACTCCGTGCCGGACCTGTTCAACGCCCTCAAGGTCGAGATCACCCACGAGGCGATGGCCAAGACCGTGACCCTGGAGGTCGCCAAGCACCTCGGCGACAACCTGGTCCGGACGATCTCCATGCAGCCGCAGGACGGCCTCGTCCGTGGCGCCGAGGTCAAGGACACCGGCAAGCCGATCTCGGTTCCGGTCGGTGACCTGGTCAAGGGCCACGTGTTCAACGCGCTCGGCGAGTGCATGGACGAGCCGGGCTACGGCGCGGACGCCGAGCACTGGGGCATCCACCGCAAGCCGCCGGCCTTCGACCAGCTCGAGCCGCGCACCGAGGTGCTGGAGACCGGCCTCAAGGTCGTCGACCTGCTGACCCCGTACGTCAAGGGCGGCAAGATCGGCCTGTTCGGTGGTGCCGGTGTCGGCAAGACGGTGCTCATCCAGGAGATGATCACCCGTATCGCCCGCAACTTCGGTGGTACGTCGGTCTTCGCCGGTGTCGGTGAGCGCACCCGTGAGGGCAACGACCTCATCGCGGAGCTGACCGAGTCCAACGTCATGAAGGACACCGCGCTGGTGTTCGGTCAGATGGACGAGCCGCCGGGCACCCGTATGCGGGTCGCGCTGTCCGCGCTGACCATGGCGGAGTACTTCCGCGACGTCCAGAACCAGGACGTGCTGCTGTTCATCGACAACATCTTCCGGTTCACCCAGGCCGGTTCCGAGGTCTCCACCCTGCTGGGCCGGATGCCGTCGGCCGTGGGTTACCAGCCGACGCTGGCCGATGAGATGGGTGAGCTCCAGGAGCGGATCACCTCGACCAAGGGCCGCTCGATCACCTCGATGCAGGCGATCTACGTGCCCGCGGACGACTACACCGACCCGGCGCCGGCCACCACCTTCGCCCACCTGGACGCCACCACCGAGCTCTCCCGTGGTGTGTTCTCCAAGGGCATCTTCCCGGCGGTGGACCCGCTGGCCTCCAGCTCGACGATCCTGCACCCCTCGATCGTCGGCGACGAGCACTACCGCGTCGCCCAGGAGGTCATCCGGATCCTGCAGAAGTACAAGGACCTGCAGGACATCATCGCCATCCTCGGCATGGACGAGCTGTCCGAAGAGGACAAGGTGCTGGTCCAGCGCGCTCGCCGGATCGAGCGGTTCCTGTCGCAGAACATGTACGCGGCGGAGCAGTTCACCGGCCAGGCCGGCTCCAACGTGCCGGTCAAGGAGACCGTTGAGGCGTTCGACCGCCTCAGCAAGGGCGACTTCGACCACATGCCGGAGCAGGCGTTCTACATGTGCGGTGGCATCGACGACCTCGAGGCCAACTACAAGAAGCTCAGCGGCAAGTGAGCTTCTGACAACGCCGAAAGGGCCGGGCTTCCCGTTGGGGAGCCCGGCCCTTTCCGTTCGTGCGGGTGTCAGGTCAGCGGGATCGTCATGACGTCGTTCTGGCCACCGGCGCCCGGCTTGGTGATCTCGACGTGGGTCGCCGAGGCGGGCAGCAGCGCGGCGTCGCCCTGGACGCTGACCCAGTCCTGCTCACCGATCCGGTACTTCAGGGAGGCCCGGTAGCTGGCGACGATCCAGCCCTGCTGATCTGGCAGGCGCAGCTTCACGTACCCGGCCCGCACGTCGTTCTTGCCGCCGTAGACGACCGTGTGCGGCACCTTCTCCCCGCGCACGAGCTTCTCCTGCGCCTCCCGGGAACCGGGGAGCAAGATCGCGTACAGGCGCGATGCCGAGTCGCCGAAGCGCTCGGTGACCGCGACGGTCCGCCCGTCCGGCAGCGCCGCGAAGATCATCCAGTTCCCGCCGCTGTCGCCCCCGTCGATGTTCGGGCTGAACGGATCGGTCATTCCCGACTGCTGCAGGGCGTTCCAGATCAGCCTGCGGCGCCCCGGATCGTCGAGCGCGCTCCCGCCGAGGTCGCCGCGCAGGTGCGGCCAGTCCAGCTGCGGCCGGCGGGTGAAGTGGTCGTGGGTGGCGTCGGTGATCCACAGCGAGCGCTTCGTCGTGCGCCCCTGCTCGTCCGGTACCTCGGAGGAGACCGCGAACTCGCGCTCCACGTAGGTGCCTGCCTCCATCTGGTGCACCGCGACACCGTCGCGGAACTCCAGCGGCTGGACCCTGCGCGACTTCTTCCCGTCTGGGCCGACCTCGACCCGGGGCGACACGACCTTGGCGCCGCTGGCCTCGGTGGCGATCAGGGTCGCGGCCCCTGGACCGAACGCGAAGACCTCGGGGCTGGTGGAGCTGGCACCCCCGGCCACCATCTTGAGGACGTGCGTCGCACCGTCCTCCCGGCCGTTGGCGACGAGACCGAGCCACGTCGGCGACCCCTGCACGATCATCGGGCAGGTCTCCGGTGTGGTCACGCTCGGCTGGATCACCAGCGCCGCCGGCCCGGCCGGGGTGGTGCCGGCCCAGTACACGTGGGCGGGCTTGGTGAACGCCCAGCAGTCCTCGCCCCTGTCGCCCGCTCTGCTGAGCGTGGCCAGCGCTTCGGACCGCCACCGGTCGAGCACCTTGTCCAGGAAGGCCGCGTCCTTGGCGAGATCGCCCCTGGTCGGCTCGCTCATGCGCGAGTCGGCTGGGGTCGTGGAGTCAGGTCCGGCCAACCACGTGGGGGTGCTCGCCGCGAGCCCGCCGACCAGGACGGTGACGGCGGCGGCAGCGGTGGCCATGCCCGCGCGGCGGCGGAACCGCCTGCGGCGCCCGCCGACGAGCACGCGGTCGGTGAAGCCCGGTGGCGCGTCGACATCGGTCACCGCGTGCCGCAGTGAGCGTTCGAGCAGTTCGTTCTCGGAGGTCATCGCCGCTCCTCGAGGAGATCGGAGGCGTCAGGGGAGATCAGGTCGCGCAGTCGCGCGAGCCCTCGGGAGGTCTGGCTCTTCACCGTGCCCTTGCCGCAGCCCAGCGCCTGCGCGGCCTGCTCCTCGGTGAAGTCCTCGAAGTAGCGCAGCACGATCACCGTGCGCATCTTCGGCGGAAGGGCGGCCAGGGCGCGCACCAGTTCGGCCCGCGCGATGACGCCGTCCTCGTGACCAGGCTCACTCGGCCCGAGAACATCGTCCAAGGGGGCTTCGGTCACTCTTCGTGACCGTGATCGCCACCGGTTGGCTGCGGCATTTGCCAGTGCCTTGCGCGCGTAGGGCTCCGGCGGGCCGGAGATCCGCCGCCACCGGCAGAACATCCGCTCCAGCACGTCTTGGAGCAGGTCCTCCGCCGCACCCCGGTCACCTGCGCAGAGCAGGTAGGAGGTCCTCAGGAGCACGGATGATCGCTCTCGGACGAAGTCGGCGAACGACTCTTCGGTGCTTGTCATACAACCCTCGGGTTGGTTCGTCAGGTGGTCACCTGTGGTCACACCGGTCGGGTGGAAATGGTTGCCGGGCGACCGTCTAGACTGACCAGGACGAGCGTGTGAAGGAGATGCCAGTGGCTGAGATGTCCGTCCAGCTGGTCGCCGTTGAGCGCCGCCTGTGGTCCGGTACCGGCACCATGGTGGTGGCCCAGACGACCGAGGGCGAGATCGGCATCCTGCCCGGTCACGAGCCCATGCTTGGCCAGTTGACCGAGGGTGGCGTCGTGCGGATCACCACGACCGACGGCGATGTCGTGACAGCCGCGGTGCACGGTGGCTTCCTGTCCGTGACCGGTGACGGGGTCAGCGTCCTCGCCGAGGGTGCCGAGCTCTCCCACGAGATCGACGTGGAGCGCGCGCGTGCCCGCGTCGACGCGGAGGACACCGATGCCCGTGCGCGAGCAGCTGCCCGCCTGAAGGCCGCGGGACAGTCGGCCTGACGCGCGGCTGAGCGAGTAGGGCCGGGCCATGGGCATCGTCGAGATCCTTCTACTGGTCCTGCTGCTGGCCGCCGCGGCGGTCGTCCTGGTGGTGTGGCGCAGGTTGCGCCTGCTCCGCCAGGGCGGCATCGACGTGGCCGTGCGCTACGGAACCGACAAGGGCGGCCGCTGGCACATCGGTGTCGGCCGCTACCGGGGCGACGAGTTCACCTGGTTCCGCGCCCTCGGCCTGCGCTCGGGCCCGGACCAGGTCTTCAACCGCGTCGACCTGGAGATCGACTCCCGGCGCGAGCCGACCGGCCCGGAGACCTACATGGTCCCCTCCGGCTCGACGGTCCTGTGCTGTCAGAGCGCTTCCGGCGACTTCGAGCTCGCCATGCCGCCCGGCGCGCTGACCGGTTTCCTGTCCTGGCTGGAGTCCACTCCGCCAGGACGTTCTGTACCCTGGGCCTCCTGACGCCCCCGCTGCTGCTCCGCTGAGCGCGACCCGATCCCGGGTCGCGCTCTTCTCGTGTTTGGGCCCAGCATGTCCCGTTGCGCTCGCCGCCGCCGTGCGGAGCGGCTTTCAAGATCAGCAAAATGTACACTCGGGAGTCTGTGAAATGTACACTCGGCTGTTTGGAAAATGTACAGTGAAGGTGCTGTCAGACGTACACTGACATGCTGGGGTTGGTCATGTCTTAGCTGGTAGGAGGCTTGGTGTTCGCATCGGATCTCGGGCGCTCGTGCAGCTCTCTTGTGGACGCCTATCTCGCCTCCTTCCGGGTCGTCATCCTTAACGGCCCCCGGCAGGCGGGGAAGACCACCCTGCTCCGTCACGTGCACGCGGCGAGGGGCGGGACGCTGCTGAACCTCGATGACGAGCAGTTGCTCCAAGCCGCCCTGAGCGATCCGATCGCCTTCGCCGCCGGTGGTGCGGAACCGAGGCTGATCGACGAGGTCCAGCGCGCCGGTGATCCGCTGGTGCGCGCGATCAAGGCAGAGGTCGACATCGGGCGCAGGCCCGGCAGCTACGTTCTCGCGGGCTCGACGCGGTTCCTCGCCACCCCGAGCCTGTCGGAGTCGCTCGCCGGACGGGCCGCCGTCGTGGACGTGTGGCCGTTTTCCCAGGGGGAGTTCGAAGGGCGCACCGACGTCTTCATCGACGCGGTCTTCGACGATCCGGACTCCCTGCTCGAGCTGGGGCCCTCCGGCGTGGATCGTGAGGAGTACTTCGCCCGCATCTGCCGGGGAGGGTTCCCGGAGCCCGCGCTGATGCGGGACCCGCGCGCCCGACGGGCCTGGTTCCGCGCCTACGCGCAGGCGATCGCGGAACGCGACATCAGGGAGATGGCGAGGGTCAACGAACCGAGCGCCATCGTCTCGCTGCTGGTGTACCTCGCCTCCATCACCGCCCAGGAGCACAACACCGCCAACACCTCGAACAGGATGGGGCTGCACCGGAACACGGTGAACCGCTACCTGGAACTGCTCGAAGCGGTGTTCCTGATCCACCGACTCCCCGTGTGGTCCAGGAATCTGACCGCCCGCGTGGTGAAGCACCCCAAGCTGCACCTCACCGACACCGGCCTCGCGGCCGTGCTGCTCGGGGTCTCACCTGACTCCTTGGCCAAACCGGTCGCGCCCGCGCGGGGACCGCTGGTGGAGACCTTCATCGTCAACGAGTTGGCGAAGCAGGCCACGTGGAGCGAGGCGTCGGTTCGCCTCCACCACTGGCGGGTCAGCGGTGGGGCGGAGGTGGACGTGATCCTGGAACGGGACAACGGGCAGGTCGTCGGCGTCGAGGCGAAGGCCAAGGACACGGTCGTCGCGGACGATTTCCGAGGCCTGGCCGCGTTGCGGGATCTGCTCGGCGCGGAGTTCACCATGGGGGTCGTCCTGCACACCGGAAAGCACGGCGCTATCAGCTTCGGGGACCGCTTGGTGTCGCTTCCGATTTCGGCTTTGTGGCATTTGCCGTGAACGGAGTTCCGCTGTCTCAGTGCGTGGACTTCGCGGCGCGGAGCTCCTTGTAGAGGTGTGCGAAATGGGGTTGCTGATCACGGCTGAAGGCCAGCTGGTGGCGGCTGCCGTCGTGCATGGTGAGGCTGAGCCGCCCGCCGCGCAGCATCCCGGCTCCCTTCAGCGAGAGCCGGGAGATGTCGGTGATGAACAGCGACAACCTGCTGGTGCCGAGCTCCTCCTTGGCGGCGGGGGTGGTGGGCTCCACGACGAGCAGCCGGCCGTCGAAGTCGACCGAGATGCCTGTACCGTCCACCACGTGCACTCCCTCACTCGCGTCTGATCTGGCGTCATTGCGAGGGTAGGCGAAATCTCATTTGGAAATGTGCACTGTGAACGCGCCGGTTTTCGTGTAAATGCCCAATTGCTCAGCCGTTGGCGCCGGGCTTCCAGAGAATGTCGCCGTCCGGGTTCGCCACCCTGGCCAGGATGAACAGCAGGTCGGAGAGCCGGTTGAGGTACTTGGCGGCCAGCGGGTTGGAGCGCTCGGCCTCCTCGGCGTCCTCGAACAGCCCCCACGCGTTGCGCTCGGCGCGGCGGGCGACGGTGCGCGCCTGGTGCAGCAGCGCGGCGGCGGGGGTGCCGCCGGGCAGGATGAACGACTCCAGCTTGCCGACGCGCTCGTTGAACACGTCGCACCAGCGCTCCAGGCGCTCCACGTAGCCCTCGGTCACGCGCAGCGGCGGGTACGGCGGGTCGGGCACGATCGGCGTGCACAGGTCGGCGCCGACGTCGAAGAGGTCGTTCTGCACGGCCTGGAGCACGTCGGCGACGTCGGCGGCGGGGGAGCCGAGCGCGAGCGCGACGCCGATGACGGAGTTCAGCTCGTCCACGTCCGCGTAGGCCGCGATCCTGGTGCTGGTCTTGGGCACCCGCGAGCCGTCACCGAGTGCGGTGGAGCCGTTGTCGCCGACGCGGGTGTAGACGCGGTTGATGCGGACAGACATGGCAGCGACCCTACGGGTCACGAGACGTTTTGGCTTGACCCATACGATGGCTCGTCGTGAGCGAGCATTTCCGCGTCCAGGGCGGCGCGCGCCTCGTCGGTGAAGTTTCCGTCGTCGGTGCGAAGAACAGTGTTCTGAAGCTGATGGCGGCCGCGTTGCTGGCCGAGGGCACCACGACACTGACCAACTGCCCGGAGATCCTCGACGTGCCGCTGATGGCGGACGTGCTGAGGGGCCTGGGCTGCGAGGTCGACATCGACCACGACAAGGTCACCATCGTCTCCCCGGCGACGCCGAACCACCGCGCCGACTTCGCGTCGATGAGCAAGCTGCGCGCCTCGGTCTGCGTGCTCGGCCCGCTGGTCGCGCGCTGCCGCAAGGCGGTCGTGGCGCTGCCGGGCGGTGACGCGATCGGCTCGCGGCCGTTGGACATGCACCAGAACGGACTGCGCCAGCTCGGCGCGACCACGGGGATCGAGCACGGCTGCGTGGTCGCCGAGGCGGAGAACCTGCACGGCGCGCAGATCTGGCTGGACTTCCCGAGCGTCGGCGCCACCGAGAACATCCTGATGGCCGCCGTGCTCGCGGACGGGACCACGGTCATCGACAACGCCGCGCGCGAGCCGGAGATCATCGACATCTGCGTGATGCTCCAGCAGATGGGCGCGAAGATCGAGGGCGCCGGCACCTCGACGCTGACGGTGCACGGCGTGCAGTCCTTGCAGCCCACCGAGCACCGCGTGATCGGCGACCGCATCGTCGGCGCGACCTGGGCGCTGGCCGCCGCGATGACGCGCGGGGACATCACGGTGCTCGGCGTGGACCCGGGCCACCTCAACCTGGTGCTGGAGAAGCTGCGCAGCGCGGGCGCCGAGGTCACCACCGTCACCGAGCCGCAGCAGGGCTTCCGCGTGGTGATGGACGGCCGCCCCAAGGCGGTGGACTTCGTCACGCTGCCCTACCCCGGCTTCGCAACGGACAACCAGCCGTTCGCGGTCGCGCTCGCCGCGGTCGCCGAGGGCACCTCGATGATCACCGAGAACGTGTTCGAGGCCCGGTTCCGCTTCGTCGAGGAGATGATGCGGATGGGCGCGGACGCGCGCACGGACGGCCACCACTGCGTGGTCCGCGGCATCGAGAAGCTCTCCGGAGCGCCGGTGTGGGCCTCGGACATCCGCGCGGGCGCGGGCCTGGTGCTCGCGGGCCTGTGCGCGGAGGGCGTCACGGAGGTGTGGGACGTCTTCCACATCGACCGCGGCTACCCGCAGTTCATCGAGAACCTCCAGCGCCTCGGCGCCGACGTGCAGCGGGTGTCCGCGCCGCCGGAGCGCTGATCCAGCCGTGGCCAGGGTGCTGATGCCGTTGCCGGACACGGACTTCGACGTGACCGAGGTGGCGGTGCCCTGGCACGTGCTGACCGAGGCCGGGCACGAGGTCGTCTTCGCCACCGAGCGCGCGGGAACCGTCCCGGCCGCCGATCAGCGGCTGCTGGACGGGGTGATCTTCGGAGCGCTCGGGGCGGAGCCGGAGCCCAAACGGCTCTACCAGGAGCTGGCGCGCAGCCGTGAGTTCCGCGAGACCATCGCGTGGGAAGACGTCATCGCCGCCGACCACGACGCGCTCGTACTGGCGGGCGGGCACGCGCCGGGCATGCGGCAGTACCTCGGATCTTTGATGCTGCGCGGGAAGATCTCCGATTTCTGGAGTCTCGACCGACCCGTCGGCGCGATCTGCCACGGAGTCCTCTTGCCTGCCCGCGCGACCGATCACAAGACCGGGCGGAAGTTGCTGCACGGTCGACGCACGACGTGCCTGCCGAAGTACATGGAGCGCTCCGCGTACTTCCTCACCGCGTGGAAGCTCGGCCGCTACTACCGGACCTATCCGGCCTACGTCGAGGCAGAGGTGCGGGGCGCGCTCGCGAGTCCGGACGACTTCGTTCGCGGCCCGAGGACGCTGAGCGCGCGCGGGACTGCGACGGACGACACAGCGGCCTTCGTCGTCGTGGACGGGCGGTACGTCTCGGCCCGCTGGCCCGGCGACGCGTACCTGTTCGCGAGGCGTGTTCGCGACTTGCTTGATCAAACATGAGCCGGTTGCTGAACCGGTTCTGTTGGCTGCTGTGAGTAATCGCACGTAGATCACTGGTTACTCGCCAGTACGCTGGGCCCGGCGAAATCCGAAGCCGCAGGCGGAGGTGGACAGTGCCGTACCCGTCCGACCGTGATCGCGATCGCCCGTGGGTGATGCGGACCTACGCGGGTCACTCCTCGGCCAGCGCGTCGAACGCGCTCTACCGCCGCAACCTGGCCAAGGGGCAGACCGGCCTCTCGGTCGCGTTCGACCTGCCGACGCAGACCGGCTACGACCCCGACCACGAGCTCTCCAAGGGCGAGGTCGGCAAGGTCGGCGTCCCGATCAGCCACATCGGCGACATGCGCCAGCTCTTCGACGGCATCCCGCTCGCCGGGGCCAACACCTCGATGACGATCAACGCGACCGCGATGTGGCTGCTCGCGCTCTACGTCGGCGTCGCCGAGGAGCAGGCCGAGGACGAGGGCCTCGACCGCGACGAGATGCTGGCCAAGCTCGCGGGCACCACGCAGAACGACATCATCAAGGAGTACCTGTCGCGGGGCACCTACGTGTTCCCGCCGGGGCCGAGCCTGCGGCTGATCACCGACATGGTGGCGTGGGCGGTCCAGCACGTGCCGAAGTGGAACCCGATCAACATCTGCAGCTACCACCTGCAGGAGGTCGGGGCGTCCCCGGTGCAGGAGGTCGCCTACGCGATGTGCACGGCGATCTCGGTGCTGGACGCGGTGCGCGACTCCGGCCAGCTGCCCGACGACCGCTTCGGCGAGGTGGTCGGGCGGATCTCCTTCTTCGTGAACGCGGGCGTGCGCTTCATCGAGGAGATGTGCAAGATGCGCGCGTTCGGCGTGCTGTGGGAGGAGATCACCCGCGACCGCTACGGCATCGAGAACCCGAAGCAGCGGCGGTTCCGCTACGGCGTGCAGGTCAACTCGCTCGGCCTGACCGAGCAGCAGCCGGAGAACAACGTCCAGCGCATCGTGCTGGAGATGCTCGCGGTGTCCTTGTCCCGCAACGCCCGTGCCCGCGCGGTGCAGCTGCCCGCGTGGAACGAGGCGCTCGGCCTGCCGCGCCCGTGGGACCAGCAGTGGGCGCTGCGGATGCAGCAGGTGCTCGCCTACGAGACGGATCTCCTTGAGTACGAGGACCTTTTCGACGGTTCCCCGGTGATCCAGGCCAAGGTCGACGAGATCGTCAACGGCGCCCGCGCGGAGATCGACCGGGTGCAGGCGATGGGCGGCTCGGTCGCGGCGGTGGAGAGCGGCTACATGAAGTCGCAGATGGTCTCCTCGCTCGCCGAGCGCCGCCGCAGGGTGGAGGCGGGCGAGGACGTCGTGGTCGGGCTCAACAAGTTCGACACCACCGAGCCGAGCCCGTTGCAGGCCGAGGGCGCCAAGGCGATCGAGACGATCGACCCGAAGGTGGAGCGCGAGGCGAGCGAAGCGGTGCGCGCGTGGCGCTCCGGCCGCGATTCGTCCACTGTGGACGAATCGCTGCGCGGGCTGCGCGAGGCGGCGAAGACCGGGACGAACCTCATGGCCGCCACCATTTCCTGTGCCAAGGCGGGCGTGACGACCGGCGAGTGGGCTTCGGCCCTGCGCGAAGTGTTCGGCGAGTACCGCGCACCGACGGGGGTTTCCGGCGCATCGGCCGCCGGGGTCGCGGGCGCCGCGCTGGCCGGGGTCCGCGAGCGCGTGGCCAAGGCGGGGGAGGACCTCGGCGAGCGTTTGCGAATCCTGGTCGGCAAACCCGGCTTGGACGGCCATTCCAACGGCGCCGAGCAGGTCGCCGTGCGCGCGAGGGACGTCGGTTTCGAGGTTGTCTACCAGGGCATTCGGCTCACTCCGGCGCAGATCGTCGCGGCGGCGGTGCAGGAGGGCGTGCACGTCGTCGGGCTGTCCGTGCTCTCCGGTTCGCACCTGGAGGTCGTGCCCGCGGTCGTGGAGGGCTTGAAGGCGGCTGGGGTCACCGACGTTCCGGTGGTGCTGGGCGGGATCATCCCGCCAGCCGACGCGGAGGAGCTGCTGAAACGCGGTGTGGCCAAGGTTTTCACGCCCAAGGACTACGAGCTGACCGAGATCATGGACGAGATCGTGACGGTGATCCGGAAAGCCCACGGGTTGACGCAATCGTGACCTTTGCATAGAAGCGGCGGTTTGACCGGGGGAAAAGCGGGTACACCCGGCACGGCGATCGGCGCTGTCCACACCGGACCCTTTGACCGGGTGGGGTGACGCACCTACCGTTCGCCGGGTTCTGTTGCCGACGCAAGGAGTCGCGCCTCGTGTGTGCCGCGCACGTCTCCCGACGGAACTTCCTGATGGGCACGGCGGCCGGTGCGCTCGGGTTGGCCGTTTCCTCTTGTAGCACAGTCGATCTGACCGCGCAGGAGGCTGGCGGCGATTTGCTCTCCCGCATCCGCGACCGCGGCGAGGTCAACATCGGCATCGCCAACGAGGCCCCGTACGGCTTCGTGGACCGGGCGGGGCGGATCACCGGTGAAGCGCCCGAGCTGGCGCGGATAGTGTTCCAGCGCTTGGGTGTCGAGCGGATGAACCCGCGCATCACCGACTTCGGCGCGCTCATCCCGGCGTTGCAGGTCGGCGTGTTCGACGTGATCGCCGCGGGCATGTTCGTCACGCCGGCACGGTGCAAGCAGGTGCTGTTCTCCGATCCGGAGTACCAGGCGCCGGAGGCGCTGATGGTGCCGAAGGGCAACCCCAAGGGGCTCAAGACCCTCGACGACGTCGTTGCCCGCAAAGACGTTCGCGTCGGTCTGCTGACCGGCAGCGCGAACATCAGCTACGCCACCGACCTCGGCCTGATGGACCGCGCGGTCATCTTCGACAGCGTCTTCAGCGGGCTCGACGGCATCCTGGCCAACCGCGCGGACGCCTTCTCGCTGACCGCGATCTCCTTGCGCGACGCGCTGTCCAAGCGCTCCGACGCGCCACTCGAACTCACCCCGGCCTTCGTCCCGGTGATCGGCGGCAAGCGCAAGCTCGGGTGCGGAGCCTTCGGTTTCCGGCGCGACCAGCGGACGTTCCGGGACGCCTTCAACGTGGAGCTGAACCGGATGCGCGCCAGCGGTGAACTGCTCTCCACCGTGCGGCCCTTCGGGTTCACCGAGGCCGAGATGACCACCCTGACCGCCACCGAGCTGTGCACCGACACCAGCTCTTGAGTTGAGGTGATCATGTCTCCCCAGCTTTTCGCTTACCTGCTCGAAGGTCTGCTGACCACGTTGCAGCTCACCGTCGGCGCGGCGGTGCTCGGCCTGGCGTTCTCCTTCGCGGCGGGCATCGCGACGTGCAGCCCGAACATCGTGGTGCGCGGCATCGGCCGGTGCTACATCGAGCTGTTCCGGGGGATCTCCGCCCTGGTGCTGCTGTTCTGGTTCGTCTTCGCGCTGCCCTACGCGGGCTGGCAGCTCGAACCGATGTGGGCGGGCATCCTCGCGCTGGCGCTGAACATCGGGGCCTACGGCGCCGAGGTGGTGCGCGGCGGCATCGTGGCCGTCCCGGTCGCGCAGATCGAGGCCGCGGTGGCGTTGAACTTCACCCGTTCGCAGCGGATGCGGCTCGTCGTCCTGCCGCAGGCGATCGCGCGCATGCTGCCGCCGTTCGGCAACCTGCTGATCGAGCTGCTGAAGGGGACCTCGGTCGCCTACATCGTGCTGATCCCCGACCTGACCTTCGCCGGGCAGATCGTGCGCAACGCCACCGGTGACTCCGCGTCGGTGTTCACCGCGCTGCTCATCCTGTACGCGGTCCTCGCGGTGATCTTCACGACCATCGTGCGGCTGATCGAGCGCCGCGTCGCGAAATCCCTTGGCAGGCAGCCAACTCCGGGATTCTTCGCGCGTATCAAGGGGGTGCGGGCACAGTGACCTGGGACTGGGGCTACGCGTGGGAGACGCTGCCGCAACTGCTCGACGGGCTCGGCGTGACCGTGCTCGCGACGCTGGCGGGAACCGCGATCGCGTTGGTGCTGGGGCTGCTCTTCACCGTGATGCGGCGCAGTTCGGCGCGGTGGATCTCCATCCCCACCGAGATCTTCGTCGAGTTCATCCGCTCGACCCCGTTGCTGGTGCAGCTGTTCGTGCTGTTCTTCGTGCTGCCCGAAGCGGGAATCCAGTTGTCCGCCTTCATGACCGGCGTGATCGGCCTCGGACTGCACTACGCCACCTACACCTCGGAGGTGTACCGCTCCGGCATCGAGGGCGTGCCCGCCGGGCAGTGGGAGGCGGCCAAGGCGCTCAACCTGCCGACGCGGCGGGTGTGGACGAGCGTCATCCTGCCGCAGGCCGTGCCGCCGTCGATCCCGGCGCTGGGCAACTACGCGATCGCGATGTTCAAGGAGACCCCGCAGCTCACCGTGATCACGGTGATGGAGCTGCTCTCCGTCGCCAGGCAGCTCGGCGCGGAGAACTACCGCTACCTGGAGCCGGTCACCATCATCGGCGTGCTCTTCCTGCTGCTGAGCCTGCCGACCGCGTGGCTGGTGCGGCGGATGGAGCGGCGCCTGGTCCCCGCTCCCCGACCCGTATGACCCTTGCTAGGAAAGGACCTCAAGCTCATGAGCCAGTCGGCGACCGAGGCAGCCCTGACCTCACGCAAGGACGGTCAGTTCATCCACTTCGACAAGGTCTCCAAGCGCTTCGGCGACAACGTGGTGCTAGATGATCTCTCTTTTGCGGTTGGCGCCGGGGAGCGGGTCACGCTGATCGGGCCCAGCGGCTCCGGCAAGACCACGATCCTGCGCATGCTGATGACGCTGATGGAGCCGGACACCGGCACCGTGCGCGTCGGGGACGACTACCTCTTCCACGAGGAGCGCGGCGGGAAGCTGGTCCCGGCGAGCGAGGCGCACGTCCGCAAGGTGCGCCAGCGCATCACCATGGTGTTCCAGTCCTTCAACCTCTTCCCGAACATGCGCGTGCTGCGCAACGTGACCGAGGCGCCGGTGCACGTGCTCGGACTGTCCAAGGAGGAGGCTGAGGAGCGCGCGCTCGGCCTGCTGGAGATGGTCGGACTCGATCACAAGATCGACTCGTATCCTTCACAGCTCTCCGGCGGTCAGCAGCAGCGGGTCGCGATCGCCCGCGCGCTCGCGATGCGCCCGGACGTGCTGCTGCTGGACGAGGTGACCTCGGCGCTGGACCCGGAGCTGGCCGCCGGAGTGCTCGACGTTTTGCGCGACGTCGCCAAGACCACCGACGTCACCATGCTGTGCGTGACCCACGCGATGAAGTTCGCGCGGGACATCTCGCACCGCGTGCTGATGTTCTGCGAGGGCAAGATCATCGAGGCCGCGCCGCCGGAGCAGATGTTCGACTCGCCCGACCACGAGCGCACGCGATCGTTCCTACAATCGGTGCTGAACGAGTCCTAGGCTTTCTCAGCGCTGGAACGCCTGGGCCACGGCGAGGCTGTCCTCGTAGACGTGGTGCCGGGTGATCAAACCGTTCTCGACCGTGAGGTGCAGGGCGAAACGCGCTCGGTAGGCGCGTCCGGTTGACTTCGCGGTCTGCCGGATCTCGCCCAGCACCACGGCTTCGTCGTCGTCGACGAGGATGCGTTCGATCTCTGTCGCCGCCTTGCCAGGCACGTGGTTCTCGCCGATCTCGCGGAAGTGCGCGGCGGCGTCGGCGCGCGTGGACCGGTGGCGAATCCACGGCGTCTGGGCTCGCCCGTGCTCCGCCTCGGGCCAGTCGAGCTTCCAGTCCCCTTGTGGCGCATACAGTTCCGCGATGCGCTCGGGGTCGCCCTCGCCGATTCGCCGCAGCAGCTCCATCACCGTGTCCCGCGTTGTCATGCTTCATGTCTACGCGAGTGAGTGCGTCGAATCGATTACCTGTCAGGTAAGGACGGCGCGCGTGCTGGTCACCTTGGCGAAGTTGCCGTGCAGGTTCACCGCGACCACGCGCGCGATCTCGTCGGCTGTGACGACCGATCCGTCCTGCGCGGTCTCGTCGAAGGTGAACGTCGCGTCGAGCACGTACTCGATCTCGTAGCCGAGGTCGCCGCCGACACGGGTCGTGGTCTCGACGCAGCGGTTGGTCTGGATTCCGCACGTGACGAGCTTGGTGATGCCGCGTTCCCGCAGCCATGCGTGCAGGTCCTGCTCGCCGTGGAAGGCGGAGTGCACGCTCTTGTCGACGAGGAAGTCCGGCGTGACGCCGTCGAGCTCCGGCTTGAACTCGTTGCCTTCCTGGCCGGGGCGCAGCGGCGAATCGGGCTTGGCGGAGTTGTGCCGCACCAGCACGATCGGCTCACGCCTGCGTTGCCACGCCTCGATGAGCAGCCGGATGTTGGCCTCCGCGTCCGGGTTGTTGCGCTTGCCCCAGAACTCGGTGTCGTCGAAGCCGCGCTGCACGTCGATCACGATCAGAGCTGTTGTCATGCGGTCGAGCCTGCCTTTTCGTCGGCGTGCGCGGGGAGTGGCAGAACCGGCGCGAAGGAGTACTTTCCTGCCATGCGCACCGTCGGCCTGCTCGCCCTGCCGGACACCCGCTCCTTCGACGTGGCCGTGACCGCTGAGGTGTGGTCTGTCGATCGCGTTGACTCCGGCATCGGGCCGTTCGAACTGCGTATCTGTGCTCCTCGCAAGGCTCCTGTGACTCTGCGGCCGATTGGTTCACTGGTTCCGACGCATGGTTTGGACGGGTTGGCGGGCTGCGATCTCGTCGTGCTGCCCGGCCGCTACGACCCGCTCGCACCCGTGCCGCAGTCGGTGGTCCGGGCGCTGCGCTCGTACGACGGCGTGATCGCGACGCTGTGCTCCGGCGCGTTCACCGCTGCCGCGGCCGGGCTGCTCGACGGCCGGCCCGCGACGACGCATTGGCGATTGCTACCGCAGCTGGCTTCTGTGGCTCCGCGCGCGGAGATCCGGGGCGACGTGCTGTTCACCGACGACGGTTCCGTGCTGACCTCGGCGGGAGTCGTCGGCGGCGTCGACCTCTGCCTGCACCTGGTGCGGCGTGCGCTCGGTGCTTCCGTGGCCACCGCCCTCGCCCGCCGGTTGGTGATGCCGCCCGCGCGCGAGGGTGATCAGCGGCAGTTCGTCGAGGCTCCAGTCCCGTCGCGCCCGGCCCAGGCGGGCATTGGGTCTACTGTGGACTGGGCGAGCGGTCGGCTGGAGAGTCCACTGGGCGTGGGTGATCTCGCCGCGCACGCGGGGATGAGCGAGCGGTCCTTCCAACGCGCCTTCACCGCCGCCATGGGCACCACGCCCGGGAAGTGGCTTCTGGCGCAACGGATTCGCCATGCCCAGCGCTTGCTGGAGACCACCGACCTCTCCGTCGACCGCGTCGCGCACCGCTGCGGCCTCGGCACCGCCGCGAACCTCCGCCGCCGCATGCACTCCGCCCTCGGCGTGACCCCCGGCGCCTACCGCCGCACCTTCCACACGCCTTAGCGGTTATGAGCTGAATGACTCGTTGAGGTGGTTGAGCGGACTGAACGAGTCATTCAGCACGCTCAACGGACCAAACGCGGCATTGGCGGGGAGCGGAGTGCGGCGGTCAGTCGAGGGCCACGCGGAGGCCGAGGGCCACAAGGACGGCGCCGGTGAGGCGTTCGAGGGTGAGCTTGACCTTGGGGTGGGAGAGGAAGCGGCCGAGCTTGCCGATGAGCACGGAGAAGACGGTCCACCACGCCACGGCGAGCGCCAGGAAGACGGCTGCGAGCACGGCGGAGGTGGCCATGCGGGACTCTCCGGCGGCCACGAACTGCGGCAACAGGGTCAGGAACAGCAGCGCGATCTTGGGGTTGAGGATGTTGCTCAGCACGCCCTGGCGGAACGCGGCGCTGCGGGCCACGGGCTCCGCGACGGCCGCCACTGAAGCTGCCTTGAGGCCGCGCAGACCGTGCCGGGCCGCCCAGAGCGCCTGCACGCCGAGCCACACCAGGTACGCCGCGCCCGCGAGCTTCACCACGGTGAACGCGGTCGCCGACGCGGCCAGGAGCGCGGAGAGCCCGATGACCGCGGCGAGCGCGTGCACGGCGATCCCGGCGCAGCAGCCGAGCCCGGTCCACCACGCGGCGGCGGTCCCACCGCGAACCCCGTTGCGCAGCACGAGCGCCATGTCGGGGCCGGGAGTGATCGTCAGCACGACGACGACGGCCAGGAAGGGGATCAGCAGTTCGGGCACCTCGTCAGGCTAACTCCGCGCCGCTACGGTCGGGGCCATGGCCGAGTACCGGAACCTCCTCGTCGATCGTGCGGACGACATCGTTCGGATCACGATGAACCGGCCGGAGCGCCGCAACGCGCTCTCCGCCGAGCACCTGACCGAGCTGCTGAGCGCCTTCCGCGCGGCGGGGGAGTCCGACGCGACCGGGGTGGTGCTCGCCGGGACGGGCAAGGTCTTCTCCGCCGGGCACGACTTCGCCGACGTGGCCGCGCGCGACCTCGACGGGGTGCGCGAGCTGCTGGAGCTGTGCACCGAGGTCATGCGCACCGTCCAGTCGATCCCGCAGGTGGTGATCGCGCGGGTGCACGCGCTGGCCACCGCCGCCGGGTGCCAGCTCGTCGCGTCGTGCGACCTCGCCGTGGCGGCGGCCTCCGCCGGGTTCGCGCTGCCGGGTGGCAAGGCGGGGTGGTTCTGCCACACGCCCGCCGTGCCGGTGGCTCGCGCGGTCGGCCGCAAGCGCCTGATGGAGCTGGCGCTGACCGGCGATCCGATCGACGCCGCGACCGCCGAGCAGTGGGGCCTGATCAACCGCGCGGTGCCGGACGAGGAGTTGGACGCCGCCGTCGACGACCTCCTGGCGCGGGCCACGCGGGGCAGCCGCGCGAGCAAAGCGGCCGGCAAGCGGACTCTCTACGCACAGCTCGACCGGCCGGAGGCGGACGCCTACGAACTCGCGCTCGAAGCCATGGCGGCCGCCTCGCAGACGCCCGGCGCGAAGGAGGGCATGGCCGCCTTCCTGGAGAAGCGCAAGCCCTCCTGGCCGGACTAGCGGGTGGGGACGACCTCCTCGACGAGGCGGGCGACGGCCAGGACGAGGTCGTCGGAGTGCCTCGGGCCGACTATCTGCAGGCCCACGGGGAGCCCGGCCGCGGTCCTGCCGACGGGCATGCTGATCGCGGGCTGCTGCGTCATGTTGAACGGGTAGGTGAACGGGGTCCAGTCCGGCCAGCCGCTCATTTCCCTTGCCCCTGGCACAGCACTGCCCGCGGGCACGTCGGCGCCCGCCTCGAACGCGGCGATCGGCATGGTCGGCGTGATCAGGACGTCGTGCCTGCTGTGGAACTCGCCCATGGTGATGCCCAGCGCGGCGCGCTCGGCGTTGGCACCGAGGTAGTCGCTGGCGGTGTAGGTGCCACCCTGCTCCCACAGCAACCGCAGCCCTGGGTCGAGTTCGTCGGCCGAGCCCGCGGGGAAGGCGTCCAGCCACTTCGCGGCGCCGGTGGACCACAGCACCCAGAACGCTTCCTTCGGGTCCTGGAAACCGGGGTCGGCCTGGTCCACGTGCAGCCCGGCCTCGTCGATCGCGCGCACGGCGGAGGCCACGATCTCGGCGACCTCGGGGTCCACGTCGACGTAGCCGAGGTTCGGCGAGAACGCCGCGCGAAGCCCGCGCACATCGCGCCGAACGGCCTCGCGATAGGTGCCGACGAGCTGCGGGAGCGATGTGGGGTCGCGGTAGTCCGGCAGCGCGAGCACGTCCTGCAACAGCGCGATGTCGTCGACGGAGAGCGCCATCGGACCGGCGTGCGACAACGGGCCGAAGGGGCTCGCGGGGTAGAGCGGGATGCGGCCGTGCGTCGGCTTGAACCCGACGATCCCGCAGAAGGACGCGGGAATCCGCACGGAGCCGCCACCGTCGGTGCCCACGGAGAGCGCGCCCATGCCCGCCGCGACCGCCGCCGCGCTGCCGCCACTGGAGCCGCCCGCGGTTTTCGTGGAGTCCCAAGGGTTCCGCGTGACGCCGCGCAGCGGGCTGTCGGTGACGCCCTTCCACCCGAGCTCCGGCGTGGTGGTCTTTCCCAGCAGCACCAAGCCGTTCTCGCGCAACCGCGCGGTGACCGGGCTGTCCACCACCCACGGCTGCTCCGGGTCGATGCAGCGGGAACCGCGCAGCGTGGGCCAGCCGACGCTGAGGAACATGTCCTTGATCGAGGCGGGGACCCCGTCCAGCCAGCCGATCGGGTTGCCGTCGTGCCACCGCTGTTCCGAGGCCTTCGCCTGCTCCATCGCGGCTTCGGCGTCGACGAGGCAGTAGGCGTTGAGGTCGCCGTCCGCGCGCTCGATCGCCTCCAGCGCGGACCGGGTCGCCTCCACCGGCGACAGCTCTCCTGAGGAGAAGGCCGCTGCCAACTCGCTCGCCGTCGTCAGGCTGCTCGTGTTCGGGGCCATGACCCTCCTCAGCGTGTGCTCGGCACGTAGCCCAGCTGCTTGTCGACGACATTACGAAGATCACGATCGACCCGCCACCGCCGAAAGTTGTCCGCGAAGACCTCGACCAGCGCGTCCCGCCAGCCGACGAAGTCGCCGGACATGTGCGGGGAGATCAGGACGTTCTCCATGGTCCACAGTGGACTGTCTTGGGGCAGCGGCTCGGTCTCGAACACGTCGAGCGCGGCGCCCGCGATCACTCCGTCGCGCAGTGCTCGCACCAGGTCCGAGGTCACGACGAGCTCGCCGCGCCCCACGTTGACCAACCGCGCGGTCGGGCGCATCGCCGCGAACGCGCTGGAGTCGAACATGCCCTTGGTGTGCTCGGTCAGCGGCGCCACCGCGATGACGAAGTCCGCTTCCGGCAAGTGCTTCAGCAGCTCGCCGGCGGAGTGCACCGTGCCGAAGTCCGGGTCCTGCGCGCGGGCGCGGCGGCCGATGCCGGACACGTGCAGCCCGACCGCGCGCAGCAGCTCCGCGATGGCCCTGCCGATCGGGCCGGTGCCGACGACGAGCGCGCGCTTGCCATTGAGGCGTTCGGATTCCCTGTGCAGCCAACGTTTCCGGCTCTGGAGTTCGGCCGAACGAGCGAAATCCTTGGCGAAGGCCAGCAGCACGCCGAGCACGTACTCGGCGATCGGCCGGTCGAAGACCCCGCGCGAGTTGGTCAGCACGACATCGCTGTCCATGAGCCCCGGGAACAGCACCGGGTCCACCCCTGCGCTGGCGATATGCACCCAGCGGAGCCGGTCGGCGGCGTGCCAGGCGCCGGGGACGGCCTTGGAGAGGAAGTCGTAGACGAACAGCGCGTCCGCGCCGCTCAGTGCCTCGGCGAGCCCGTCCTCCCGGGTGTAACGAACCACCGCGGCGTCCTCGATGCCCTGCATGCCGGGCGGCCGTGAGTCGCCGTGCAAGACCGTGAGCACTGGGGTTTCGGGCACGTTGACACGCTAGAAGTCGTTCGTATGATTGTCAACAATCCGAGGAGTCACCCCGGAGGCCACTCCTCACCCTGGGAGCCCAGCCTTGGATTTGGATCTCTTGGACTTCGACGGTCCGCTCGCCCAGCGCGGGATCGGCGTCATCGCCCCGTTCGACCTGGCGCTGGAGCGGGAGCTGTGGCGCTGGGTGCCGATGGAGGTCTCGCTGCACCTGGCCCGCACCCCGTACGAGCCGGTGCCGGTCAGCATGGAGATGGCCCGCCTGGTCAGCAACAGCTCGCACCTGGCCGCCGCCACCAGGGACGTGCTGCACGTCGAACCCGAGGTCGTCGCCTACCTCTGCACCTCTGGCAGCTTCGTCAACGGCGTGGACCACGAGCGCTCGCTGTGCAAGGCGATCTGCGACGCGGGCGCGCCGGACGCGGTGACCACCTCGGGGGCGCTCGCCGAGGTGCTGCAACAGCTCGATCTGCGCTCGGTCTCGGTGATCACGCCCTACGACGAGGACCTGACCAGGAGCCTCCAAGCGTTCCTCACCGAACTGGGCGTCACCACGGTCTCCAGTGACTACCTCGGGCTCGGCGGCGGCATCTGGAAGGTCAGCTACCGCACCATCGCCGAGCGCATCCTCGCCGCCGACCACCCCGACGCCGAGGCGATCTTCGTCAGCTGCACCAACCTGCCCACCTACGACCTGATCGAGCCGCTGGAGCGCAGGCTCGGCAAGCCGGTGCTCACCGCCAACCAGCTGACCATGTGGGCCTGCCTGCGCCGGATGCGGCTGCCCATCGTGGGGCCGGGAACCTGGCTCCGCGAAGTCACTTAGGATTGTCGACAACCCTGTTGGAGGAACTCGCCATGCCGACGATCGGCTTCATCTACCCCGACCACGCGGTGGAGGACGAGTACCCGTTCGCGGCCGAGCTGCTGGGCGACGACGTGCGCCTGCCGGTCGAGCACATCTACGGCACGGACCTGCACGCCGTGCCCGAACTGCTGGACCTGGGCAGCCCGGAACGGCTCGCCGAGGGAGCGCGGCTGCTGGCGAAGCACGAGCCCGACGCCGTGGTGTGGGCGTGCACCAGCGGGAGCTTCGTCTACCGCTGGGACGGCGCCGCCGACCAGGTCGCCAAGCTCGCCGCCGCGGCTGGAAAACCCGCCTCCAGCACGTCTTTCGCGTTCGTCAACGCCGCTCGGGCGCTCGGCCTGAGCAAGGTCTCCGTCGCCGCGAGCTACCCGACCGACGTGGCCGAGTACTTCGTGGAGTTCCTCGGCGCGGGCGGTGTCGAGGTGGTGTCCATGGCCAGCGCGGACATCGACACCGCAGCCGAGGTCGGCAGGCTCGACCCCGACGCGGTGATCGACTTCGCGGTGGCGCACGACCACCCCGACGCCGAGGCGGTCCTGGTGCCCGACACCGCGATGCGCACGCTCAACGTGGTCAACGAGATCGAGAAGCGGCTCGGCAAGCCCGTGCTGACCGCGAACCAGGTGACCGTCTGGGAGGGCCTGCGGCTGGTCGGCGGCCACCCGAGGACCGCCGCCTTCGGCACACTCTTCCGCACAGGAGGTGCGTGATGGCGCTGCCGGACATCTCCCCGGTCAGCCGGGAGTCCACCGCCGAGATCATCGCTCGGCAGCTGCGCGACGCGATCATGCGCGGCGCGCTGCCGCCCGGCACGCAGCTCGGCGAGACCGAACTGGCGGCGCAGTTCCAGGTCTCCAGGGGGCCGCTGCGCGAGGCGATGCAGCGACTGGTCTCCGAGGGACTGCTGCGCGCCGAACGCCACCGCGGGCTGTTCGTGATCGACCTCGGGCCCGCCGACGTGTACGACATCTACTCGACGCGGTCGGCGATCGAGCGCGAGGCCGTCATCCGCGTGATGCGCGGCGGCAACCGGGAAATCGTCGCTGTGGCACTTGATGAGACCGTGCGCGCGATGGCGGCGGCCGCCGATGACGACGACCCGACCGCGCTGTCGGACGCCGACCTCAAGTTCCACGAGGCGCTGATCGCCGCCTCCGGCAGCCCCCGCCTGATCCGCATGGCGCGCACCCTGCTGATCGAGACGCGGATGTGCCTCGCCGAGCTCCAGCGCACCTACCAGGCCGTCGAAGAGCGCGTCGGCGAGCACAACCAGATCATCCAGGCGATCCGCTCCGGCGACGAGGCCCTCGTGCTCTCCCTGCTGGAGGCGCACATGGAGGACGCCGTCCAACGCCTCATCCCCGGCGCGAGCCTGCACGCCGAGCCGGGCTTCAGTGCTGAATGACTCATTGGCGTGGTTGAGCGCACTGAATGACTCGTTCAGCACGCTCAACCACACGAATGCGTCATTGAGGTGATTGGTCGGCGCGGGCGAAGGAGAGGGTTTCGCCTTCCACGCCGCGCAGCCACAGGTCCTGCGAGGCGGCTGCCATCTCGGCGAGGCCTTCCTCGATGGTGGCGAAGACGTTGCCGGGCACCCATCCCGCGTCGCCGTTGATGAGCAGGTTGTTGCGGCCGTAGAAGATCGCGAGGTCGGTAGCGCCCTCGTTGCTGTGCGCCTCGCTGGAGTCCTCGTAGCCGTAGGCGGGGTTGCCGATCTCCCACGCCTCGAAGCCGAAGTACACGACATCGCCGGGAATCGGCGTCACGGTGGGGTTTTCCCGGCCGGGCTTGGGGTTCGCGAACGGCGGGACCAACGTGTAGACCTCGTTGCGGGCGTACTTGGCGTGGTAGGCCGATCCGCTCTGCGGGAGCGCGTCCCACACGGCCTTGCAGGTGCGCGGAGCCTCGGCGTCGAGCAGCCGGGCGCGGCAGGACACCCCGCGCTTGTCCAGGGTGATGGTGATGTAGCGAGCCACGGTGAAAGCCCCTCAGCTGGAAGTGACGGATGCGACGGCGTCGGCCCAGATCGCCAGGCCCTCGTCGATCTGCTCGGCGGTGACGATCAGCGGCGGGATCATCCGCACCACGTTCATGTGCGCGCCGCAGGTCAGCATCAGCAACCCGCGTTCCACCGCCGCCTTCTGCGCGGCCTGCGCGGTGGGGTTGTCGGGCTCGCCGTCGGGGGTGGTGAACTCCGAGCCGACCAGCAGCCCCAAGCCGCGCACGTCACCGATCTGCGGCGTCTTGTCCGCGACGAGCCGGGCGCCCGCGAGCAGTTGTTCGCCCCGCGCGGCCGCGTTCTCCACCAAGCCCTCGTCCTCGATCACGCTGAGCGTCTCCAGCGCCGCCGCGCAGGAGACCGCGTTGCCGCCGTAGGTCCCGCCCTGCGAGCCGGGCCACGCCTTGGACATCAGCTCGGTGGAGGCCGCGATGCCGGAGAGCGGGAAGCCGCTCGCGAGACCCTTCGCGATCACCACGACGTCCGGGCGCACGTCGAAGTGGTCGTGGCCCCAGAACTTCCCGGTGCGGCCGAAACCGGTCTGCACCTCGTCGATCACCAGCAGGATGCCGTGCCGGTCCGCGCGCTCGCGCAGTCCCGCGAAGAACTCGGTGTTCGCGGGCACGTAGCCGCCCTCGCCGAGCACAGGCTCGATGAAGAACGCGGCGGTCTCGTGCGGCGCGGTGACGGTGGCGAAGAGGTAGTCCAGCTCGCGCAGCGCGAACTTCGTCGCGGTCTCGACGTCCCAGCCGTAGCGGTAGGCGTTGGGGAACGGCGCCACGTGCACGCCGCCCATCAGCGGGGAGAAGCCCGCGCTGAACCGCGTCCCGGACGTGGTCATGGTCGCGGCCGCCACCGTGCGACCGTGGAAACCTCCTTGGAACACAACGACGTTGGGCCGACCGGTGGCCTGGCGGGCAAGGCGCAGCGCCGCCTCGACGCCCTCGCTGCCGGAGTTCGAGAAGAACAGCGAGTCCAGGCCGGGCGGCAGCACCTCGCCGAGCTTCTCGGTCAGCTCCAGCATCGGCTTGTGCATGACCGTCGTGTACTGGCCGTGGATCAGCTTGCCGATCTGCGCCTGGGCGGCGGCGACCACGCGGGGGTGGCAGTGTCCGGTGCTGGTGACACCGATGCCCGCGGTGAAGTCGAGGTTCCGCCTGCCGTTCGTGTCATAGAGGTAGACGCCTTCGCCCCGGTCCACCACGACGGGAGTTGCCTGCTTGAGCACGGGGGACAGCTCGGCCATCGAACACTCCTCGGCGAACGCTGCGGGTGTTGTAGATTGTCGACAATATTCGTAGCATGGGGCTCGGACCGACGCAATGAACGCCATCGGCGAGGAGCGGGATGTCTGAGAGCAGCGTGGTTGACGGGGTCGCGAAAGACCTGTTCATCGGCGGGAAGTGGGTGGCCGCGTCCGGCGGGCGGAGCTTCGCCGTGCACGATCCCTCGACGGGACAACGGCTCTGCGAGGTCGCGGACGCCTCTCCGGCCGACGGGAAGGCCGCGCTGGACGCCGCCGTGGCCGCGCAGCCGGGCTTCGCCGCCATGCCGCCGCGCGAGCGCGGGGAGATCCTGCGCCGCGCCTACGAGATCCTGTTGGCGCGCAACGAAGAACTCGCGCTGCTGATGACGCTGGAGATGGGCAAGCCGCTGGCCGAGGCGCGCGGCGAGGTCGCCTACGCCGCCGAGTTCTTCCGCTGGTTCGCGGAGGAGGCTGTGCGCATCGACGGCGGCTACGCCGTTGCGCCCAACGGCAACGGCCGCTTCCTCATCACCAAGCAGCCGGTCGGCCCGACGCTGCTGATCACCCCGTGGAACTTCCCGATGGCCATGGGCGGGCGCAAGCTCGGTCCGGCGATCGCGGCGGGCTGCACGGTGGTGATCAAGCCCGCCGAGCAGACGCCGCTGTCGATGCTGGCCCTCGCGGGCGTCCTCGCCGAGGCGGGCCTGCCCGACGGCGTGCTCAACGTGGTCACGACCAGCGATGCGGGCGCGGTGATGGAGCCGCTGATCCGCGACGGTCGCGCGCGCAAGCTGTCCTTCACCGGCTCCACCGCCGTTGGCCGCAAACTCCTTGAGCAGTGCGCGGAAAAGGTGCTGCGCACGTCGTTGGAGCTCGGCGGCAACGCGCCGTTCCTGGTCTTCGACGACGCTGACCTCGACGCGGCGGTGGACGGCGCGATGCAGGCCAAGATGCGCAACATCGGCGAGGCGTGCACTGCGGCGAACCGGTTCTACGTGCAGCGCGGCGTCTACGACGAGTTCGCGCGCAGGCTGACCGAACGCATGGCCGCGCAGAAGATGGGGCGTGGCACGGAGGACGGCGTGGTCGTCGGCCCGCTGATCGACGACGACGCGGTGCGCAAGGTCCGGGAGTTGGTCGCCGACGCGGTCGACCGGGGAGCGCGCGTGCTGACCGGAGGGTCCGAAGTGGATGGTCCTGGTCACTTCTACCCGGCGACCGTCCTGGTTGACGTGCCGCGCGACGCGCGCATGTCCGATGAGGAGATTTTCGGCCCAGTGGCACCGATCTCGGTCTTCGACACCGAGGACGAGGCGGTCGCGGCGGCCAACGACACCGAGTACGGGCTGGTGTCCTACCTGTTCACCAACGACGTGAAGCGCGCGCTGCGGGTCTCCGAGCGGCTCGAGGCCGGGATGATCGGCCTGAACCAGGGCATCGTGTCCAACCCGGCGGCGCCGTTCGGCGGGATCAAGCAGTCCGGGCTCGGCCGCGAGGGCGGAACCGTTGGCATCGAAGAGTTCCTGGAGACCAAGTACATCGCGGTGAGCCTGTGAAGACCTACGAGATCGCCTCGATCCCCGGAGACGGCATCGGCGTCGACGTCACCGTCGAGGCGCGCAAGGTGCTCGACCGCGCCGCGTCGCGCTCCGGCTTCCGTCTGCAGTGGACGGAGTTCGACTGGAGCTGCGAGCGCTACACCAAGACCGGCTCCATGATGCCCTCGGACGGCATTGCCACGCTGTCCGGCTTCGACGGGATTCTCCTCGGCGCGGTCGGGTTTCCGGGCGTCCCGGACCACATCTCCTTGTGGGGCTTGCTGATCCCCGTGCGCAGGGCCTTCGCGCAGTACGTCAACCTGCGCCCGGTCCGGCTGTTCCCCGGGACCAGTTCGGTGCTGCGCGAGCGTTCCGCCGAGGACCTGGAGATGGTGATCGTCCGCGAGAACTCCGAGGGCGAGTACTCGGCCATCGGCGGCAGGCACAACGCGGGCCAGCCCAGCGAGTTCGTGCTCCAGGAGTCCGTGTTCACGCGGGTCGGCGTCGAGCGGATCATCCGTTACGCCTTCGAGCTGGCGCGCGCTCGCGACGGCAGGCTCTGCTCGGCGACGAAGTCCAACGGCCTCATCCACTCGATGCCGTACTGGGACGAGATCTTCGCCGAGATCGCCGCCGAGTACCCCGACGTGAAGAGCGAGCAGTGCCACGTCGACGCGCTCGCCGCGCGCATCGTGCAGAACCCCGAGCGGCTCGACGTGATCGTGGCGTCCAACCTCTTCGGCGACATCCTCAGCGACCTCGCGGCGGCGGTGACCGGCGGCCTCGGCATGGCGCCGTCCGGCAACATCAACCCGCCCGGCGAGCACCCGTCCATGTTCGAAGCCGTGCACGGCAGCGCCCCCGACATCGCCGGTCAGGGCATCGCCAACCCCGTCGCCCAGATCCTCGCGGGCGCCATGATGCTCGAACACCTAGGCGAAACCGTTGCCGCGCAAGCCGTGCGCTCCGCAGTGGATGCGGTCCTGGAGGCCGGAGACGTCGCCACCCCCGACCTGGGCGGCACCGCCACTACTGCTGAGCTCGGCACCGCCGTCACCGAAGCACTCCGCACCCCGTGACCCCCATCCTCCGCTGAGGTCGCCGAACTCCCGATTCGTACTCATAGCAGGATTTGAGAGCGCTCCCTTTCCCGCTATGAGTACGAAACGGGTTTTACTCGCCCACCTCGCGGACCGATCGGGGATACGCGGGGGTCGAGTTCATGGGCAGAGCGTACGTGGCGTGCGGGACAATGGCCGGGTGCTCGGATGCCTTGTGGGGCCTGCGGATCAGGTTTCGTGAGCCCGTGAGTCGAACTCCGCCCAACCCACGCCTCGGCCTTGCACTCCGCCGCCCCACCACGCCACGCTTGAAATGGGGGGACCCCCCAGCGTGCGAAAGCCACCCTCGCCCACCCCGCGTTGTCGTACCCAATGTGGCATTTGTTTCGTCAGACGTCACGAATGCCACATTGGGTACGAACGACGTCAGTTGGTCAGGCGGAGGTGGGCCGGGGGTGCCGCGGTGGGGGCGGTCGCGGTCGGCACCGGCTCGGCGTGCGGGGGCACGCTCACGTCAGCGTTCGGGAGCTTGCCGCTGACCAGGTACTCCTTCATGATCCGCTCGGCCTGGGGGTTGGCGAAGGTGGACGGGCGCCCGGTCACGGTGGTGGTGCTCGAATCGCGCTCGGTCACCAGCACCGAACCGCGCAGCCGCTGGTGCATCGCGACGGAGTCCGAGTACGGGGTGACCGCGGACCGGTCGGTCGCGAACATCAGGACGGGCGGGAGCCCCGCGCCGGTGGTCTTGATCCGGGCCTCGTGCCCGGCGGGCCAGTTGGCGCAGGCCGACGGGATGGTCACGTTGTACCAGCCCCAGGAGGTTCCCTTGGACGCCTTGGTGAAGTCCCGCTCGATCCGCGCGCGGTCGGCGGGCCAGTCGGTGTCGAGGCACGCGACGGTCATCAGGCTCGCGATGTAGCGCTCGACGTCGGGGCCGCCGGTCGGGGTGGCCCACGCGAGCACGGCCCGCTCGTCACCGCGCAGCACGTAGTCGGCCATCGCCTTGGCGAGCGGTTCCCAGTAGGCGCCGTGCGACTGGGTGCTGACGTAGGCGTCCAGCAGCTCGGCCGCGCCGACGTTCTTGTCCGGCCCGTGCGGTCGTGCGCGGAAGTCGCCGAGCATCTTCTGCCAGGCCGCGTTCACCGCGTCGAAGGTCTTGCCCAGGTGGAAGACGTTGTCGTACTTGGCGATCCAGCTCAGGTGCTCGCGCTGCCTGCCCTCGCCGAGCCGCACCTGCTCGAGGCCGAGCTCGTACCACATCTGCTTGGTGTCGGGGTGGATCGAGCTGTCGAACACGACGCGGTCGAGCCGGTTCGGGTACTGCTGGCCGAAGGCGGTGCCGACGTAGGCGCCGTACCCGGAGCCGAGGAAGCTCAGCTTCCGCTCACCGAGCTGGGTGAGCATGCGGTCCATGTCCCGCACCACGTTGCGCGTGCCGAAGTGCCGGAGCCGGTCGCCGTTCTTCCCGCCGCACGCCTTGGAGTAGGCCTGCCACCGGTTCCAGCTGAGATCCCGCTGCTGCGGCAGATCCGGGTCGGGCTGCATGTTCCGCCAGTAGTCGTCGCCCACGCAGCTCGGCTGCTCGCTGTGCCCGACGCCGCGGGCGTCCATGCCGATGACGTCATAGGCGTCGAGCACGTCCTTCGGCAGGCGCGTGTAGCCGCTCGCCTCCGCCTTCGTCAGCTTGCCCGCGTGCAGCACACCGGCTCCGGTGGTGCCGCCCGGATTGACCAGGAGCACGCCGCGGCGCTTCTCGGGGTTGGTGCTGGCCCGCTTCGAGAGGAGCACGTTGACCTGCGCCCCGAGCGGGTTGGCGTAGTCGAGCGGAACGCGAAGATTCGCGCACTTCAGTTCGGGATAGGTCCCCGCCACGTCGGCCGGGCAGGCGCCGAATTCGAGTTCGCCCGCGAATGCGGGAGTGGTGACGGCGGCCGCGGCGCCCGTCGCGAGTATCGCGGCAAGGCCGAGCGTGAGGATTCTCCTCATTCAAAACCCCAGGGTGTGTGTCGTGGTAAACGCGCAGGCCAAACGGCCTCGCAGTTCGGCGCGAGATTAGCGCACGACAAAGTGGACCGTCGGGGTTTCATTCTTTGCTGAAACCCCTCGGTCGAATACCTGGTTATTGCCGCAGAGAACGGGAAATCTCAGTCGCGCTCGTGCAAAAGGAGGAGTGCGTAGGCGGCGATCGACTGCGCGTCGGTGATCTCGCCCTTGGCGATCATCGCCTCGAACTCGGTGCGGGTGAACCACGCCGTGCGCATGTCCTGCTCCTCGTGCTCGCGCTCCGGCTCGCCCTGCTCCAGCTCGGTGGCCAGGAAGACACGGCCGCGCTGGCTGGACATGCCCGGCGCCACGTCGAGCAGGCCGAGTTCGGTCATCCGCCCCGCGCGCAGGCCCGTCTCCTCGCGCAGTTCGCGCGCGGCCAGCTCCATCGGCTCGCTGTCCGCGCGCTCCGGAGCGGTGCCCTGCGGGAACTCCCACCGGCGCAGGTTGAGCGCGTAGCGGTACTGCTCGACCAGGTGCAGCCGATCCCCGTCCAGCGGCACGATCAGCGCGTACTGCGGCTTGTCCACCACGCCGTAGATCCCGCGCGAGCCGTCCGCGCGTCGGATGCCGTCCTCGCGCACGGTCATCCACGCGTTGGCGTACACCTCACGACTGTCCAGCTTCTCCACGGTCTCCATGCTGCCAGCCGTTCAGCCGCGACTTGCGCACGCCGTACAGGAAGTACACGCCGAGCCCGACGACCGTCCAGATCGCGAACGCCAGCCAGGTCTGCGGCTTGAGCCCCACCACGAGCAGCACGCACAGGCCGAGCCCGATGATCGGCGTGACCGGCATGAACGGCGCGCGGAAGCTGCGCGGCAGATCGGGCTTGGTCCGCCGCAGCACCAGAACGCCGATGTTGACCAGCGAGAACGCGACCAGGGTTCCGATGCTCGTCGCCTCGGCGAGCTGGCCGAGCGGCACGAACGCGGCCAGCGCCGCCACCAGACCGCCGACCACGAGCGTGTTGGCGGTCGGGACCTTGCGCTTGCCGACCTTGGAGAACATCGCCGGGACCAGGCCGTCGCGCGACATCGACACCAGCACGCGCGTCTGCCCGTAGAGGACGGTCAGCACCACCGAGGCGATCGCGATCACCGCACCGAAGGCCAGCACGACCGAGGGCCAGCCCGCGCCGGTGACCTCGCGCATGACCGCCGAGAGCGACGCCTCCTGGCCGCCGAGCCCGTCAGCGCCGACCGCTCCCACCGCCGTCAGCGCCACCAGCACGTACATCGCGGTCACGATGCCGAGGGAGATCACGATCGCCCTCGGCAGGTCGCGCTGCGGGTTGCGCGCCTCCTCACCCGCCGTGGACGCCGCGTCGAAGCCGATGAAGGAGAAGAACACCGCCGACGCTCCGCCGGTGATGCCCGCGATCCCGGCCGGGGCGAAGGGCGCCATGTTGGCGGAGTTGAACGCCGACACCGTGACCACCACGAAGAAGACCAGCACCAGCAGCTTCAGCGCGGTGGTCACCGTGGTCACCACCGCGCTCTCCCTTGCTCCGCCGATGAGCACGAAAGCGGCCAGCAGCACCACGACCGCGGCCGGGAGATCCATGATCCCGCCCGCCGCGGGGGAGCTGGACAGCGCTTCCGGGATGCGCACACCGATCGTGGAGTGCAGGAACTCGTTGAGGTAGCCGCCCCAGCCGACCGCGACCGCCGCGACGGACACCCCGTACTCCAACAACAAACACCAACCGCACAGCCACGCGACGAACTCGCCCATGGTGGCGTAGGAGTAGGAGTACGCCGAGCCGGAGACCGGGACCGCGCCCGCCAGCTCCGCGTAGGACAGGGCCGAGAACAGCGCCGCGAGCGCGGCCAGTACGAACGAGAGCACCACGGCCGGACCGGCCTGCGGAGCCGCTTCGCCGAGCACCACGAAGATCCCGGTGCCCAGCGTGGCGCCCACCGACAACGCGATCAGCGGGACCAGGCCGAGACTGCGTTTGAGCTGGGTGTTGGCGCCCTCGTCGGTGATCCGTTCGACGGGCTTGGTCCGCATCAGCGACTGCAGCGAGAGCGACACGGGCCGCGACGTTACTCGCCCGTAGCCCCCACCCCCCGACTCCCTCCAAGATCCTGAACCGCCCTCACCCGCGCGCACGCCCGTCGCGGCGGCCCGTAGCCTCTTCGCCGTGCGTCTGGTCATCGCTCGTTGCCAGGTCGACTACGTCGGCCGCCTCACCGCCCACCTGCCCATGGCTCAGCGGCTGCTGCTGATCAAGGCGGACGGCTCCGTCTCGATCCACTCCGACGACCGCGCCTTCAAGCCGCTGAACTGGATGAGCCCGCCGTGCTGGCTCATCGAGGACCCCGGCACCTGGGTGGTGCAGAACAAGGCCGGCGAGAAGCTGGTGATCACCGTCGAGGAGGTGCTGCACGACTCCAAGCACGAGCTGGGCCCCGAGCCCGGCCTGCGCAAGGACGGGGTCGAGGCGCACCTGCAGGAACTGCTCGCCGAGCACGTCACCACCCTGGGCGAGGGCTGGACGCTCGTGCGCCGCGAGTTCCCGACGGCGATCGGCCCGGTCGACCTGATGTGTCGCGACGGCAAGGGCTCCAGCGTCGCCGTGGAGATCAAGCGGCGCGGTGAGATCGATGGCGTCGAGCAGCTGACCCGCTACCTGGAGCTGCTCAACCGCGATCCGCTGCTCGCCCCCGTTCGCGGGATCTTCGCCGCCCAGATCATCAAGCCGCAGGCCCGGGTGCTCGCCGAGGACCGGGGCATCGAGTGCGTCACCCTCGACTACGACGCCCTGCGCGGCATCGAGCCGGACGAGTTCCGCCTCTTCTGAGTCGCTAGCTGAGCTTCGTTCATCTCTTCGGCGGGCTGTGCGCCGCGCCGGGGTCGACTACTGTCCCCGAATTAGTGGTCGGTCGCAACAAATTCGACACGGCGGGCGAAGTTGAGGGTTCATGTGCGTGCCCGCGTGCGGTAGCGTGCGCCCCGTTGCGGTGCTGGTGATTGCTGTTCGAAGGTGTTGACTTGGGAGGTAGGGCGGCGTGATCGAACTCGCCAAGTCGGAGCCACTGCTCAATGCGAGCTGGCTGGACTACACGCTGCTCGGCGTGTACTTCGCGCTGGTGCTCGGCATCGGGTTCATGGCCCGGCGATCGGTGTCCAGCAGTCTGGACTTCCTGCTCTCCGGGCGCTCGCTGCCCGCGTGGGTGACGGGACTGGCCTTCATCTCGGCCAACCTGGGCGCGCTGGAACTGCTCGGCATGACGGCCAACGGGGCGCAGCACGGCATCGCGACCGTGCACTACTACTGGATCGGCGCCATCCCGGCCATGGTCTTCCTCGGCCTGGTGATGATGCCGTTCTACTACGGCTCCAAGGTGCGCAGCGTTCCTGAGTTCCTGCGACGCCGGTTCGGGCCCGGCGCGCACCTGGTGAACGCGCTCAGCTTCGCGGTCGCCCAGGTGCTGATCGCGGGGGTGAACCTGTTCGCGCTGGCGCTGATCATGAACGCGCTGCTCGGCTGGGACATCACGCTCTCCATCGTGATCGCCGCCGTTGTCGTGCTGACCTACACCACCCTGGGTGGCCTGTCCGCAGCGATCTACAACGAGGTGCTCCAGTTCTTCGTGATCGTGGCGGCGCTGCTCCCGCTGACCTTCATCGGCCTGACCAAGGTCGGCGGCTGGCAGGGCCTCGTCGACAAGGTCACCGGGGGGCCCGGTGGCGCCGAGGAGCTCTCCGCGTGGCCCGCCACCGGCCTGACCGGCATCGGTGACGCCACGCTGAGCGTGATCGGCCTGGTGTTCGGCCTCGGCTTCGTGCTCTCCTTCGGCTACTGGACGACGAACTTCGCCGAGGTGCAGCGCGCCATGTCGGCCAAGAGCATGTCCGCGGCCAAGCGCACGCCGATCATCGGCGCTTACCCGAAGGTGCTGATCCCGGCCATCATCGTGATCCCCGGCATGATCGCCGCGGTCGCGGTCCCGGAGATCGCCGCGCTGAAGCAGGGCGCGGGCGCCGAGGGCGTGAAGTACAACGACGCGATCCTGTACCTGATGCGCGACCTGCTGCCCAACGGCTTCCTCGGCATCGCGCTCGCCGGTCTGCTCGCGTCCTTCATGGCCGGTGTCGCGGCCAACGTCAGCTCCTTCAACACGGTCTTCACCTACGACCTGTGGCAGAGCTACGTGCGCAAGGACCGGCCGGACGAGTACTACCTGCGGGTCGGCCGCCTGGCGACCGTCGGCGGCATGATCGTGGCGATCTTCACCGCGTTCATCGCCTCCGGCTACGGCAACATCATGGACTACATCCAGACGCTGTTCTCCTTCTTCAACGCGCCGCTGTTCGCCACGTTCATCCTGGCGATGTTCTGGAAGCGGATGACCCCCGCGGCGGGCTGGATCGGCCTCGTGGCCGGTACGGCGGCGGCGATCACCGTCGACCGGCTGGCGGCGGCCGAGGTGCTGCAGCTGACCGGTCAGGGCCCGGCGTTCATCGGCGCGGGCGCGGCGTTCGTGGTGGACATCCTGGTCAGCGTCGCGGTCTCGCTGGTCACCAAGCCGAAGCCGGACCGGGAGCTGGTGGGGCTGGTCTACAGCCTGACGCCGAAGGAGGACCGCGCGCACTCGGTCACCGGCGAGGACGCTGGTTGGTACCGCTCGCCCGCCGTGCTCGGCGGTGGGGTGCTGGCGCTGACCTTCGTGCTGAGCCTGCTGTTCATCTGAGTCGGAGGAGAAGACATGGCTTCGCAGTCCAAGGCGGGTCTGTTCGACCTCCGCCTGATCATCGCGCTGCTCTTCGGCGTCTACGGGGTGGTGCTGACGATCACCGGCTTCGCCTTCACCACGGCCGAGGAGATCCAGAAGGCCGCCGGGATCAACATCAACCTGTGGGCCGGCCTCGGCATGCTCGTCACGTCGGCGATCTTCGTCGTCTGGGCGCGGACGCGGCCGGTCGTGATGCCCTCGGAGTTCGCCGACGACGCCGATGGCGCCGGCGAACCGGGGCACTAACGACGGTTGGTGCCCCGGGAGGGGTAGACCGGGTTGAACGCCTCGACGGTCCAGTCGTCGATCCAGCGGACCGCGCGGCTGAGACCGGTGCGGACTCGTCCTCGACGGGCCAGCCGGGCGCCCTTGCTGGTGTCTCTCATGTGTTTCACCTCCTGGCGATGTACTGGGTGCTTCCACCCGGTACATCGCCAGGGGCTTCTGGATCGTTTCCGAACCTCTCCGTGACATCGGGCACGCTCTGTATCGAAATGGCGCTGATCATGAGGTTCCCTGCACGCGTGTCCGACGGGGTCGCTACCGTGCACCTCGTGCGCAGCCCAGCCAGAACCGCGTGGACGGCAGTCGCCCTGTCCGGGGCTTTCCTGCTCGCCGGATGCGGGAGCCAGGCCGACCTGGCGAAGGTCAACCACCCGAGGACCGTCGTCCCCGCCAAGGTGGTGCAGAAGCCGCAGCCCAACACGCCGCCGCGGCCGGTCGAACCCGCGTTCGCGCCGGAGCGCCTGCGCGCCGTCGACCCGTGCGCGCTGATGGACACGCAGACGCTGTCCCAGTTCGGCGTCCCGGCCTCCAGCAGGCCGGTCGCGCTCTCCGACTGCGGCAACTACATGAAGGACGGCGCGGGCAAGCGGCTGAGCATCACGCTGCGCCTCGGCCAGAACGTCCTCGTCCCCGACACCGCCAAGACGACCAAGCTGGCCGGGTTGACCACCATCGAGTCCACCTCGACCACCACCTGCTTCGTCAAGTCGGTCGTCCAGGAGGGCTCCGTGGTGCTGGGCATCGTCGCCCAGGTCGACTACGAGGGTGACTCCTGCGACGTGGGCAGGCGGCTCAACGAGTCCGCGATCAACCGCATCCGGACCAACGCGCCGCTGCGCGCCCAGGGCAACAAGGGCTCGCTCACCTCGGTCGACCCGTGCTCGATCTTCTCGACGGTGACCGCGACCGAGGTGCTCGGCGGAACGCCGACGATGACCCCCTACGACCTGTACCGGTGCAACTGGCGGCGGGACAGCTTGTCCTTCGGGTTCGAGTTCTCCGAGAACGCCGACCCCAAGAACAGCAGCACCAACAAGAAGGCCGAGGTCGTGACCATCGAGGGGGTCACCGCCTACCAGCGCAAGGACGAGAGCTTCGGCGCCTCGTGCAAGATCGAGTGGTTGCACAAGGCCACCACCGACGGCAAGGGCGAGGTCGTCACGGTCAGCGTCGACAACAGCAAGAAGGGCACCGACACCGCCGACCTGTGCACCAAGGCCACCACCGTGGCCAAGGCGCTGGTGCCCAAGCTGCCCAAGCCGTAGCGGTCTGTGGGGCCGGTCACACAGGGTCTCCCCTTGGCGCCGAAGTGTTGCGTACTGTTTGGTAACCGAAAGGTTCTCTGAACGGACGGGGAGATCGCGATGAGCCGAGCCGTGTCCCAGCAGGCCGACGAGCAGTGGTTCACCTCCCTGGACCCGCGCACCGCCGAGGTGATCGGCAAGCACCGGGTGCACTCCCCGATCGAGGTCCGCGCCGCCGTCACCCGCGCGCGCACCGCCTCGCTCTGGTGGGGCGGCCTCGACCACGCCGAGCGCAAGCGGCGACTGGACGCGTGGCGCGCGCTCGTTCTGCGCAGGCTCGACGACATCGTGGAGCTGGTCTGCGCCGAGACCGGCAAGCCGCTGGACGACGCGCGCCTGGAACTCGTGCTGGTCGTCGACCACCTGCACTGGGCGGCGCGCAACGCGGAGAAGGTGCTGCGCCGCCGCCGCGTCTCGCCGGGCAAGCTGATGTTCAACCAGGCGGCGACGGTGGAGTACCTGCCGATGGGCGTTGTCGGCGTGATCGGCCCGTGGAACTACCCGGCCTTCACCCCGATGGGGTCGATCGCCTACGCGCTCGCCGCGGGCAACGCCGTGGTCTTCAAGCCCAGCGAGCTGACCCCCGGTGTCGGTGAGTGGCTGGCGTCGACCTTCGCCGAGGTCGTCCCCGAGCACCCCGTGCTGACCGTGGTCACCGGCTTCGGCGCGACCGGCGCCGCGCTCTGCCGCTCCGGCGTGGACAAGGTCGCCTTCACCGGCTCGACCGCCACCGGCAAGCGCGTGATGGCCGCGTGCGCGGAGTCGCTGACCCCCGTGCTGGTGGAGTGCGGCGGCAAGGACCCGCTGATCGTGGACTCCGACGCCGACCTCGAGGCCGCCGCCGAGGCCGCGGTCTGGGGCGCGATGTCCAACGCCGGGCAGACCTGCGTCGGCGTCGAGCGCGTCTACGTCGTCGACTCCGTCGCCGACCGCTTCACCGAGCTGGTCGTGCGCCGCGCCCGCAAGCTCAAGCCCGGCGGCCAGCCCACCGCGCACCTCGGGCCCATCACCATGCCCGAGCAGGTCGGCATCATCCGCTCGCACATCGCCGACGCGCTCGACAAGGGCGGCCGCGCGCTCGTCGGCGGCCTCGACTCCGTGCGCCCGCCGTACGTGGAGCCCGTCGTGCTCGCCGACGTGCCCGAGGACTCCGCCGCGATCACCGAGGAGACCTTCGGGCCCACCCTCACGATCAACCGTGTGTCCACTGTGGACGAAGCCGTCGAGCTCGCCAACGCCACTCGTTATGGCCTCGGCGCGACGGTGTTCTCCCGCTCCCGAGGCCCTGAGCTGGCCCGCCGCCTGCGCTGCGGCATGGTCTCGGTCAACGGCGTCGTCTCCTTCGCCGGTATCGCCTCGCTGCCCTTCGGCGGCGTCGGCGACTCCGGCTTCGGCCGCATCCACGGCGCCGACGGCCTCCGCGAGTTCGCCCGCCCCCAATCCGTCACCCGCCGCCGCTTCTGGGCCCCCTTGCAGCCCAACACCTTCGCCCGCGCCAACGGCACCCTCCGCCGCCTCGTCCGCCTCACCCGCCTCCTCTACCGCCGCTAACCCCCACGCGGGGTTTAGTGCTGAACGGGTCGTTTGGGTACTTGAACGCATTGAACGGGTCGTTCAGTGCGTTGAGCGCACCAAACGACCCGTTCAGGGCGTTGGGGGTCAGCCTGCTCCGGCGGAGCGAGTTGTGGCCGCTTTGTAGGCTTGCCGCAGCTCGGTGACAACTTCCTCCGGCACGGATCGGAGTCGGCTCGGAAGTGTCTGCACCACATGGATTCCGGCCATTGCGTAGCGCGTGTTCCGCCGCAGTGTCCTTGCATAGTCCTGCGGATTGAGGTGGAACTCGTACGAGTCGATCTCCCACGCGAGTGAAGCCTCAGCGCACCACGCGTCAGGCACTCCGATGAGCGCACCACTGGCATCGTGAACGGGCACGTTCCACTGAGCGTTGGGCAGCCCGCTCTGTTCCCAGACCTGCATCGCGTCGATCTCGGCGACGGACCTGGCGCCGAGGCCGATCTCGGCCAGCACGCGGCGCGGAACGGCGGAACCTCGCTGACTCCCTTCCGCGAGTTCGTGTTCGAGGTCGGGCAGGCGGCAACGACTTCGTTGGACGGCTTCCGCCAGCAGAGCGCGCGCGGGATCTGGAGTTCGTAGCCGTCTTGCCGTGTCTAGGACCGCCCGCACCAGAGGCGCGACCGGGAAGCCGCATCTCGTCTGCGGACGTGGTAGACGAATCGTCCTTTCGACAACGACGAATCCGCTGCTGACACGCTTGCGGGACTCGTCAATGAGGAGGTGGACCTTCTCGGTCCTCGATTGTTGGCGGAGTCCGTGCAGCTCGCACGCCGCTTGTCCCGTGACCATGGCGTCGTGGCGCGCGTACAACAGCGCGGCGGCGATCCGCTGCTCGGCGGATGGTCGACCTGGGCTCAACAGGATCACACCGGGGAGCAGCCGCCGCCAAGGACCACCTGCCTGGCAGCGGCCGTAGACCGCTCGCGACGTCATGCCCATCTCGATGAGCGTGGCGGCGCGGATGACACCGCGATTGCTCCGCCGGTAGATCAAGTCGGCATCTGCTGCCCAAGAACCTCGACGCATGAGGTCATCGTCGGCCGAAGACCCGAGCGTTGACGCCAGCAAACCGCATTCTGTGGACAACAGACCGGCTTGTGGACAACTTCCCAACGGCCCGTTTGACGCGTTGAACGCACTGAACGGGTCGTTCAGGGTTCAGCGCGTAAGGAGGGTGGTGAGGTCGGTGAGGACTTCGGCGGCGCCGAGGGAGCCGAGGCCGAGGAACCAGGTCTCGTCGGAGACGGTGCGGACGCGGTTGGCCTTGGCGGCGCCGAGCTGCTTCCAGACGGGGCCGTCGACGATGGTGGACTGCTGCGTCTTGGCGGGGTCGCCGTAGGTGCCGACGAAGATGTAGTCGCCGTCGGCCTTGCCGATCTGCTCGGTGCTGACCTCGACGGCGAGGTCCTCGACCTCCTGGCCGGTGGGGCGGGGCAGGCCGGCGTCGATCAGGATGGTGCCGATGAAGGACTTGGCCGCGTAGAGGCGGATGCGGCCGGGCATGAAGCGGACCATGGAGATGGTGGGGCGCTTGCCGAGCTTCTGCTCCGCGAGCGCGCCGATCTCCTTGGCGCGACGGGTGTGGTCGGCGAGCTGGGCGGTGGCCTCGGCGGTGCGGTCGAGCGCGGCGGCGTTCAGCCGGAAGTTCTCCTTCCAGGTGAAGCCGGGGCGCAGGCTGAACACGGTCGGGGCGATCTCGGCGAGCTTGGGGTAGAGCTGCTCGGCGCGCAGCCGCGAGCCCAGGATGAGGTCGGGGCGCAGCCCCTTGATCGCCTCCAGCTTGAGCGCGTTGATGGTGCCGACGTTGGCCGGATCGCCCGCCTTGGCCGCGAGGTAGCCGGGCATCACGGGGGAGCCCTCGGCGTAGGCGACGCCGACCGGCTTGACGCCGAGCGCGACCACGTTGTCCAGTTCGCCGCCGTCGAGCACGATCACCCGTTCCGGGCGCTTCTGCAGGGTGGTGCTGCCCATGGCGTGCTTGATGGTGCGCGGGAAGACCCCCGGCGCGGCGTCGGTGCCGAACTTGGCGCTCTCCTCGGCCGCCTTGGCGAACTCGGAGCCGCCCTGGGCCACCGCGGGCTGGTCGCCTGCGGGTTTGCCGGTCGCGCAAGCGCCGACGAGGAGGGTGAGCGCCGCGACGGCGGCGATGGCGGAGATCCTGCTGGGCACGACGTACTCCTTCTGCGCGGGGTGACCGCGCCGGTCACACCGGAAGTTAGGGGAGGCTAACCAGAGGTCGTGATCAACACCAGCGGCGCGTGTGCTTTCCCACTGCGCCCGCGGCGGGGTATCAATGCGGGGCGGCTCACATTTCCGGGCGGGCAAGGAGGGCTGCGGTGAAGAAGATCATCAACGATCCGGCGGCGGTGGTCGCCGAAGCGCTGCGCGGGATGGCCGCGGCCCATCCGGACCTGCTCACGATCCGCACCGACCCGGCCGCGATCCTCCGCAAGGACGCCCCGGTCACCGGACGCGTCGCGGTCGTCTCCGGCGGCGGCTCCGGGCACGAGCCGCTGCACGGCGGCTTCGTCGGCCCCGGCATGCTGCACGCCGCCTGCCCAGGGCCGGTGTTCACCTCCCCGACTCCCGACCAGGTGCAGGCCGCGATCGAGGCCGTGCACGGCGGCGCGGGCGTGCTGCTGATCGTGAAGAACTACACCGGCGACGTGCTCAACTTCGAGACCGCGGCCGAGTTCGCCGCCGCCGAGGGCATCGACGTCCGCATGGTGCTGGTCGACGACGACGTCGCGGTGAAGGACTCGCTGTACACGGCGGGCAGGCGCGGCGTCGGCGGCACGGTGCTCGTCGAGAAGATCGTGGGAGCCGCCGCCGAGCGCGGGGCGGACCTGGACACCTGTGAGCGCCTGGCCCAGCGCGTGGTCGCGGGCACCCGCTCGCTGGGCATGGCGCTCACCGCGTGCACCGTGCCGCACGTCGGCGAACCGAGCTTCACCCTCGCTGACGACGAGATGGAGATCGGCATCGGCATCCACGGCGAGCCCGGGCGCGAGCGCCTGCCCGTGGAGCCCGCGGACGGCATCGTGCGCCGGTTGGTCGACGCGATCACCGAGGACCTGGCCTTCAAGCGGGTTCTGCTGTTCACCAACTCGATGGGCGGGACGCCGCAGCTGGAGCTCTACCTGGCGCACGGCATAGCGGAGCGCCTGCTCGCCGAGCGCGGGATCACGGTGGAACGGAGACTGGTCGGGCCCTACGTGACCAGCCTGGAGATGCAGGGGATGAGCCTGACGCTGTGCGGGCTCGACGACGAACTGATCGACTTGTGGGACGCGCCGGTGCACACCGCCGCGCTGCGCTGGGGGTGCTGAATGGGTTGCTCCGTCGAGGACGTCACCGCCGCGGTCCGCGCGGCGGCGGAGAAGGTCATCGCGCACCGCGACGAGCTGGTCGAGCTGGACCGCGTGATCGGCGACGGTGACCACGGCGAGAACCTGCACCGGGGGTTCACCGCCGTGCTGGCCAAGCTCGACGGCGGCGGCTTCGACAGCCCGGCCGCGGTGCTGAAGGTGACCGCGACGACGCTGATCTCCACGGTCGGCGGCGCTGCCGGACCGCTCTACGGCACGGCGTTCCTGCGCTCGGCGACCGCGCTCGGCAATGTGTCCGAAGTGGACGGACGGCAGGTCGTCGCCGCCCTCGAAGCCGCACTCGAAGGTGTGGTGGCAAGAGGAAAGGCCGCGCCCGGCGACAAGACGATGGTCGACGCCCTCACCCCGGCCGTCGCGGCCGCGCGGTCCACTGTGGACGCCGGAGTCGCCGAAGTGCTCATGGCGGCGGCGGACGCGGCGGAGCAGGGGGCGGCGGCGACGGTCCCGCTCGTCGCGCGCAAGGGGCGGGCTTCCTACCTCGGCGAGCGCAGCGCGGGCCACCTCGACCCCGGCGCTCGGTCCACGGCGGTCCTGCTGCGCGCGCTGGCCGAGGCCACCCGACAGTGAGGAGCCGTTGGTGAGAGTCGGCCTGGTCATCGTCTCGCACAGCGCCGCGCTGGCGGCGGGTGTGACGGAGCTGGCCGCCCAGATGGCCCCTGATGTGCGGATCATGCCCGCGGGCGGCACCGAGGACGGGGGACTGGGCACGGACTTCGACCGCGTGTCGGCCGCGTTGGAGCGCGCGGACTCCGGAGCCGGAGTGGTGCTGCTCTACGACCTCGGCAGCGCGCAGATGACCGCTGAGCTGGCCGTCGAGTCGCTGACCACGCCGATCCGCGCCATCGTCGCCGACGCGCCGCTGGTGGAGGGCGCGGTCGCGGCGGCGGTGTGCGCGCAGGGCGGGGCGGACCTCGACGCGGTCGGCTCGGCGGCGGCCATGGCGCACGCTTTCGTGCAGGGCGAGGCCTTCGACGAGGTGGACCTCGACCGGCACGTCTACGGCGGTGGCGACGGCCTGCTGGAGCGGACCTTCGTGCTGCGCAACGAACTCGGCATGCACGCGAGGCCAGCGGCGCTGACCGCCCGCGCCGTCGCCGAACTGGACGCCGAGGTCTCGATCCGGCACGGCGACCAGGAGGTCGACGCGCGCAGTGTGCTGGCGCTGATGGGACTCGGCGCGCGGGGCGGTGACGAACTACTCGTCCGGGCGGTTGGCCGGGACGCGCAGAAGGCCGTCGACGCCCTCGCTGAGCTGCTTGAATCCGGTTTCGGCGAGTAGGAGCGACCAGGTGCGGCTCCCCGGCGGCTGACCTAGTGTCGGCCGCATGGGGTTCGGGGGAATCTGCCTGGTGGGAGCGCTGCTGCTCAGCGGCTGTGCGGCGCCCGACCCGCCCGCTGCCGTCCCCGCCGAGGCGCCGGCGGGGACGGTCGTCGACTGGCACCGCGTCGACCCGTGCGGCTTCGTCGACGCGGCGCTGCCCGGCCGCTACGGCACCCCGCCGGAGCGGATCGAGGCGTTCGACCTCAACACCTGTGAGATCCCGCTCGCGCAGCCCGGCGGCGGCACCGTCCACCTCGGGGTGATGACCGACAACCGGCTCTCCGACGAGCGGGAACTGTCCTCGCTCGGCACGGCGTTCACCCGGCGCGGCTCCCTGCGCGTGGCGAGCCCCGTGCCGCACGAGGACACCTGCGCGGCCAACGTCGTCTTCCCCGACCTCCGCTACGTCCAGGTGAACGCGGTTCCCAGGGACGGAGCCAGGACCGACTCGTGCGCCATCGCGGCCGCACTCGCCGACTCCGTGGTTTTCTCGGTGCTGCAAGGGAAGTACCGGTTCTTCCCGGCCTCGCCGAGTTCGTGGCTGCACATCGACCCGTGCGAGCTGCTGGCCGGAGCTGAGGTCGCCGCGCTCGCGGGCGATGTCGAGCCGAGGCACGGGCCGAACCGGCACAACTGCCGTTGGGGTGCGAGCAAACCCGACTACACGGGGGTCGTGCTGAACATCGGTGTGAGCGCGCAGCGGCTCACCGAAGTCCGCGATGTGGCAGGGCGGCAGACGCAGGTCCGCGCTGAGCCCGCAGAGGGGCCGCTGCCACCGGCTTGTCGCGTCGCCACGCAGCACATCGGCTTCGCGCGGGACAAGGTGGAGACCATCGCGCTCGTCGTCTTCGCGGACCAGCAACCCCGGCAGCTGTGCGCGACGGGCCTGGAGCTGGCGGGAAAAGTGTGGCCGAAGCTGCCCCGCGTCCCTTGAGGGCCTAGCATGCCGCCATGCCTAGCTGGGGGTCTCGTTTCCTCGCCACCGTCGCCGTGGCGTCCATCGCGTTCACGGCCGCGTGCACCTCAGCGGTGCCCGGCGAGCCGGTGGCCTCTCCTGGGGCCGAGGAGAAGGCCAAGAAGGCCAAGAGCAAGATCGACCCGGGCACCGGTCCGATCGCCGGGCTCGGCGCGCTGAACACGCGCAGGGAGGTCGACCCGTGCGCGCTGTTCCCCAGGGACGCGCAGGAGACGCTGGGCAAGAACGTCCTGTACTTCGGTGGCAAGACGAAGATCGACGTGTGCACCTTCGGCATCGAGGTCTGGGCGGGTGATCCGCCCAAGGACCCCAGCCAGAAGGCCCCGAACCTCGGCATCGTCGACATCGCGCTGAACTCCGGCATGGTCTACCTCGACGAGGAGACCGCCTCGAAGGGGGCGAGGGGGCCGCTGACCAAGGAGTCCCGTGACGACTTCGAGGTCTACTCCTCCCAGGAGCCGAGGATCTGCACCCGCCGCGTGCTCTTCAAGGACAAGTCGATGATCGAGGTCGAGGTCACGACGAGGAACAACACGACCCAGGCCGATCCGTGCGAGTCCGCCGAGACCGTGCTCTCCAGCGCGCTGAAGGTGATGCGCGGCGGGCAGATCACGCGTCGCTCGGTGTCCGCCAACTCCCTGGTGAACGTGGACTCCTGCGGCCTGGTCACCCCCGACGTGGTGACCGCGGTGACCGGCGGCACCCCGCCGCGCCACCAGGGGACCAGCATCCGCAACTGCCTGTGGACCGTTGACCCCAAGGCCTCCAATGCCGAAGCTCTCATCGTCGACGTCGGCCTCACCTCGACGCCGGGCGAGATGGTGAAGTCGATTCCGCCGATCGCGGGCAGGCCCGCGGTCACCGTCCAGCTGCCGTTCTCCGCGCCCGGCATGCCCGGCGCCTGCACGGTCGAGATCTCGCACATCCCCTTCGAGACCCAGACCCCCGGCAAGAAGGAGGCGTTCAGCGTCATGGCGCTGACCCCGGCCGGTCCGGAGGCCGCCTGCCAGAAGGCGCGCGCCGGGGCCGAGCTGATCGCCCCGAAGCTGCCCGCCATGTGACTCTCCGCGCTCGCCGTGGCGAAGCTCACGGCGCCCACCTCGTCGAACGTGGCACTATCACGTGAAGTTACCGGCGCGTAGCGTGCTCGCTCCCTGCGTGCTCCGGTTCCCCGACGGCGTGGGAGGTAGCTCGTGGCTCGCATCGACACGGTCGGAGTTGTCGGACTCGGCACCATGGGTGCGGGCATCGCGGAGGTGCTCGCCCGTACTGGGCTCCGGGTCGTCGCGGTGGAGCTGGACGAGGACGCGGTGCTGCGCGGACGGGCGCACCTGGAGCACTCCACGGCGCGCGCGGTGTCGCGGGACAAGCTCTCCAGCGGTGACCAGAGCGAGCTGTTCGGCCGGATTCGCTACACCACAACGCTTTCCGATCTCGCCGATGTCGATCTGGTGATCGAGGCGGTGCCGGAGCGGATGGAGCTGAAGGCAGCGGTCTTCGCCGAGCTGGACCGCGTGTGCCGGCCCGAGGTCGTGCTGGCGTCCAACACCTCCTCGCTGTCGGTCACCGAGCTGTCCGTCGTCACGAAGCGGCCGGGCAAGGTCGTCGGGATGCACTTCTTCAACCCGGCGCCCGTGCTCAAGCTGGTCGAGGTCGTGCGCACAGTGGTCACCGAGCCGGAGGTGATCGCCGACGTTGTCGCGTTCGTCGAAGGCCTCGGCAAGGTGCCGGTGGTGATCGGTGACCGCGCGGGCTTCATCGCCAACGCGCTGCTCTTCGGCTACCTCAACCACGCAGTGCGCATGTTCGAGTCGCGCTACGCCTCGCGCGAGGACATCGACGCGGCGATGCGTTTCGGTTGCGGCTATCCGATGGGACCGTTGCAGCTGCTGGATCTGATGGGCCTGGACACGGCCTACGAGATCCTGGACACGATGTACCACCAGTCGCGGAACCGTTTGCACGCACCGGCTCCCGTGCTCAAGCAGATGATCACCGCTGGCCTGCTCGGGAGGAAGTCCGGCCGCGGTTTCTACACCTACGACGACCTCGACTCGCCGGTCGTGGTGCCCGACGCGCAGACGCCGGGCGACGCCGTGCAGGGCGGTCGAGTGCGTGAGGTGCAGCGGGTCGGCGTCGTCGGCACGGGCACCATGGCGGCGGGCATCGTCGAGGTCTTTGCCAAGGCGGGCAACGATGTCCTGATGCGCGCGCGCAGCGAGGTGAAGGCGAGCGCGGCGCTGGAGACAGTGCGCCGGTCGCTGAACAAGGCCGTGCTGCGCGGAAAGCTCACCGAGGACCAGCGTGACGCCGCGCTCGCGCGCATTCGCACCACGACCAGCTTCGACGACTTCGCCGACTGCGACCTGGTCGTCGAGGCCGTCGCCGAGGAGCTGGAGGTCAAGAAGGCCGTCTTCGGCGCGCTGGACGAGGTGTGCAAGCCGGGCGCGGTGCTCGCGACCACGACCTCCTCGCTGCCGGTGATCGAGTGCGCCGCGGCCACTTCGCGCCCCGCCGACGTGGTCGGGCTGCACTTCTTCAACCCCGCCCAGGTGATGAAGCTGGTCGAGGTGGTGCACACGATCTCGACGTCCCCCGATGTGCTCGCGACGGCGCGCGCGGTGTGCACGAGGCTCGGCAAGCACGCGGTGAGCTGCGGCGACCGCGCGGGCTTCATCGTCAACGCGCTGCTGTTCCCCTACCTCAACGACGCCGTTCGGATGCTGGAGGCGCACTACGCCGACGCCGACGACATCGACGGCGCGATGACCATCGGCTGCGGCCTGCCGATGGGGCCGTTCTCGCTGCTGGACGTGGTGGGTCTGGACGTGGCACTGGCGATCCAGCGCGAGCTCTACCTGGAGTTCCGCGAGGCCGGGTTCTCGCCGGCTCCGCTGCTGGAGCACCTGGTCACGGCCGGGCGGCTGGGGCGTAAGACCGGCAAGGGTTTCCGCGACTACACGGTCTGAGCCCCCGTGACTGTCAGGGGTGTGTTCTAGCTTCTGGGGCATGGCAACTTGGTCGGACGTCGAAGCCTCCGCGTCGCAGTTCGCGCGGCGGGTCAAGGAGAGCTTCGACGCGTACACGAACAAGACGTTGGCGACGCTGCGCCGGGACGGATCACCCAGGATCAGCGGCATCGAGGTCGAGTTCGTCGACGGACAGCTGTGGCTCGGCGCGATGTGGCAGTCCCGCAAAGCGCTTGACCTGCAACGCGATCCGCGCTGCGCGGTGCACAGCGGGACGGGGAACGGCGGCGAGTCCTGGACCGGCGACGCCAAGTTCTCCGGTACCGCGGTGGAGATCACCGACCGGGTGCGCCACAAGGAGATCAGCGACGCGAGTGGGGGCGAGGCACCCCCGGGCCCCTCGCACCTGTTCCTCCTCGACATCGACGAGGTCGTGCACACCAGCGTCGAGGGCAACCGGCTCGTCGTCGAGCTGTGGACGGAAGGGGGTGGACTGCGCCGCATGGAACGCCAGTAGGTTGCCCGCATGGGGTTGGACGCGTTCGTCCTGTGCCGGTGTTGGGCTGAGGGGCGCACCACGCCGCCCCCGGTGCCGCGCGAGCTGGTCGTGGTGCTGGACGAGCACGGACCTGAGCTGGATCTGCTCTACGACGGCAACGAGGAGCTGTTCAGCCGCTTCGACGGCTGGCGGGTTGACTGCTGCGAGCATTCGGACATGGAGTACGCGTCGCAGCGGATCGGCACCTGGTCCGGCGTGCGGCAGTTCCAGTGGGCGCTCGGCGCTGTCGGTGGCTTCCCCGTGCTGCGGTCGATCCTGCCCTCGGGCAACGGCGGCACCGTGGAGCCGGACGTGTCTGCTCGCGCACTGGTCGAACTGGCGGATTTCGCGTCGTGCCAACGGATCGGCGAGCGGGCCGAGCTGTACGACGGTGACACCGGCGCGGTGGTCGCCCGGCAGAACCCGGCGTACGGCGGTTTCTTCTCGATCGGGCCGGGTGGTCGGCTCGGCGTCGATTCCGGCGGCCTGTTCGTGGTCGAGGGCGAGCGGGAGGTCTTCCGCGCGCTCCGGACCCGGCAACGCGTTGACGGCGATGGCGCGTGGCTGACCGATCTGGACCGCGAAGAGCTCGGTGAGACGCGGATCGGCACCGCTGTCGGCGACCGGGCGAGCACGCTGCTCATCCGCGCCAAGGCGTACGCGGCCGCCGACTTCGAGTTCCAGGTGCGCGCGCTCACGACCGTGTTCGAGGCGGCCGTGAAGGTCGGCAACCCGGTGGTGTGGTGCTGAGGCGCGGATCAGCCGCAGCAGCCCCCACCGCAGCAACCCCCGCCGCCACCGCCGCCTGCGGGCGCCGCCGCACTCGCTGACCCGGCACTGGCTGACCCGGCAAAGCCGACCGTGGTCAGCAGCTTCACCGTGTCCTCGTGACCGGCGGGGCACCGCGCGGGATCGGAGGCCGCGCTCATCGGGCGCTTCACCTCAAACGTGCCGGAGCACTCACGACAGCGGAACTCGTACGTTGGCATGCCCCCATTGTGCTGGGTCCCGCTGCCGGGCCGCGAGCAGTTCCGTGAGGCGGGATACCGCGAACTCCCGGAACGGCTTGGCCGGAACGAGCACGCAGGCCGCGTTGCCGACGGTGACGGGGCGTACGTGCGCGTGCTCCTCGAACTCGCGGCCAACCCTGGGGAAGTGCGTGCCGTTGTCGTCGCCGACGTCGACGGTCTCCACCCACACCCGTTCCCCGACGAGGCTCATCGGGAAGCGGCGGGCCTTCAGCCGAGGTTCCGGGGTCAGGGACTCCGCGTGGTGCAGGAAGCTGTTGCGGTCGTGCCCGACGCCGATGAGAAGGATGCGGGCATCGACGTCGTGCAGCCGCGCGAACGGGGAATCGTGCCCGAGGGCGAACCCCAGGGACTGATGGCTCACGATCTCCCGCGCCCGGGCACCGACGGCGGCCACGGACGCCTGGGGATGCGAGCTGCGCACGCTGTCGGAACGCGCGCGCAGCGCTTCGGCGACGGCTCCCATGGTGGTGGGCAGGTCCGGGTGGAACAGCGGAACGGCTGCTCGTCGTCGCAGCAGCTCGTTGTCCGGCGCTCCGCGGTGCTCAGGAGACGGGTCCGTCACGTGCGGCGTGAAGGCCGGTGTGACGATCGTGCCTTCGGGCCCGACCGCGGACAGCAGGCTCTCCACGACCGTGGCGGCGCCGCCGTCGACCTGCCCCAGGCTGGACAGCGACGAGTGCACGATCACTGTCATGGCTGCTGTGACTCCGGCGCGGAGCCAGCCCTCGGTGAGGTCGTCGTGGCGCAGGGCCATGTGGTCTCCGCTTCTCAATTGAGCAGTTCGCGAACCCAGGACAGCACCGCGTCGCCTTGGGCTCGTTGGAAGGCGCGCACGGTCGGCAGGCCCGGAGGTGCTGGCTGCCGCGCCGCGTCGAGGAAGGTCCCCGCGAAGCCCCCGAGGAAGGCGATGACGTCGTCCGGGTCGGCGTCCGCGGTGTGCTGGGCGAGCAGGGCGGACGCGTCGTGGCCGCCGTGCAGGCGCACGTTGATCAACAGGAGTGCGCGGTCCAGCCACTCCGCGCCCCGGCATGCCCACGGCCAGTCGACCACCGTCACCGTGCCGTCTGCTCCGAGCAGGACGTTGTCCGCGCGGATGTCCATGTGCACGAGGGCGTCCCCTCTCGTCGCCGCGAGCCCCCGATCCGCGAGCCTGCACAGGACGTCCAGGTGCCGCGCGACCCACGGGTCCAGGTCAGCGGGCGGATTCTCGGAGAGCCGTCGCCAGCCCGCGAAATCCTCCGCCAGCGACTCCTCAGCGCTGATCAGGTCTGGCATTTGGGCGGCTGTCGACACCGCGCCGAGAACCCGCTCCAGCTCGTCTGGCTGCCACGGCGTGGCCGGATGACGGCCCTCGACGTCCTCCAGCACCAGGGCGACCCAGTCGCCGTCGTCGTAGGACCCGAGCAGGCGCGGGGCGGGAACCTCGGGCGGCAGCGCCGCGGTCACCCGTGCTTCCCTGCGGTGCAGCTGCGGGCTGAAGTCGTTCAGCTCGGTCCCCACGGCTTTGACGAACGCGCGCTTTCCGGCCGCCGTCCGGACACGGTCCGCTGTGCCCGGCGAGAAGCCGCCGCGCTGCGAGACCGCTTCGACGACCGGCCCACCGATGATCTCTTCGACGGCCGCGCGGACGTGCCGCGGCAGCTCTGTCCACCCGATCCGCGTTCCCATGCCCAGATCCTGGCACCTCCGCGCTTGACGTATCCGATCGGATACGTCAGCGTTGGTCGCATGAGCGCGGGCCACATGCTGCTTCGAGTGCGTCAGGAATCGGGGCTCAGCCAGGAGGAGTTCGCTGAACAGGTGGGCACGTCGCGTCCCACGTTGTCCGCGTACGAGAACGACCGGAAGTCTCCGACGGTGGAGACGATGGAGCGGCTCCTCTCCGCTGCCGGCTTCCAGCTCACCGTGGAACCCGCGATCTCCTTCGTGGACCACGTCGTCTCGCGCGGGCGCATCGCCACGGTTCCCACTCGGCTGCCCAGGCTCGATCCCAGGAAGGCGTTCGCGACGGTCCGCCTCCCGCTGCACCTGAACTGGTCCCACCCGGGGAAGATCTCCGACCTCTCGGATCGGGGCGATCGCGGACGCTGCTACGAGTTGGTCCTCCAAGAGGGTGGCGCCGACGACATCCTCGAGTACATCGACGGTGCGCTGCTCATCGACTCGTGGTCCGAGTTGGTCGTGCCCAGGGACATTCGCGCGCTGTGGGAACCGCTCGTCAGGATGGCGCCGTAGCCATGTCGTTCACGCTGACCGAGTTTCAGACAGCCCTCACACGATTAGTTCTTCGAGCTTCCCGCGTCCCGGGGGTTTCTTCTGGCTGGCGGGGCCGCCCTGATCACCCAGGAGCTGATCGCTCGTCCGACAGCGGACCTGGACTTCTTCACAACGCGTGCGTCCAGCGTGAAGGCTGCCTGCGACGCCCTGGAGAGCGCTGTAGCGCAGCAGTGCTGGTCCTCGCGAAGGCTCCGGGAAGGTCCGTCGTTCATCCGCCTGGAGATCGAGGGCACCGAGAGCCTTCTTGTGGATCTGGCCGTCGACTCCGGACCGGACCGGCCAGCTGTGGTCACCGTCATCGGCCCGAGCTTCAATCCGAAGGATCTGGCTGGCCGGAAAGTCATCGCGTTGTTCAACCGCGCGCAGGCACGAGACTTCGCTGATGTGTTCGCGCTCGCGCGGCGCTACGGCAAACCCCTCTTGCTCCAGTTGGCAGCTGAAGCCGACCAGGGGTTCGACGAGCGGGTACTTGCCGAGATGTTCAGGTTTCTCGCTCGCTGGAGGGACGAAGAGCTTCCGGTGCCACCGGGGGAAGTGGTTGCCCTGAGGGAGTTCTTCGCCGACTGGGCGCGGGAGTTGGAGGCCCCGGCCGAGTGACCGGGGCCTCCGCCAGCCACGGTCAGCGGAGTTGGGCGCGCACCCACTGCTCGACCTCGTCGGTGGCGATCGGCAGGGCGTCGGAGAGCACGCGCGAGCCCTCCGGAGTGACGACCAGGTCGTCCTCGATCCGCACGCCGATACCGCGCAGCTCCGGCGGCACGGTGAGGTCGTTGGGGTGGAAGTACAGGCCGGGCTCCACGGTCAGCGCCATGCCGACCTCGAGCGACGCGTCGTGGTAGGTCTCGGCGCGCGCGTTGGCGCAGTCGTGCACGTCGAGGCCGAGGAAGTGGCCGACACCGCACACGATGTAGCGGCGGTGCTGCTGGCCGTCGGGGTCGAGCGCCTGGTCGACGGACACGGGCAGCAGGCCCCAGTCGTGCAGGCCCTCGGCGAGCACGCGCATGGCGGTGCGGTGGAACTCGCGGTAGTCGGCGCCGGGCTTGACCTCGGCCATGGCGGCGACGTGCGACTTGAGCACGAGGTCGTAGACCTGGCGCTGGGCGGAGCTGAACTCGCCGTTGACCGGGAAGGTCCGCGTGACGTCGGCGGTGTAGAGGGTGTTGACCTCCACGCCCGCGTCGAGCAGCAGCAGCGACTCGTCGGGCACGCCGCCGTCGGCGCGCACCCAGTGCAGCACGGGCGCGTGCGGGCCAGCGGCCACGATGGAGGCGTAGCCGACGCCGTTTCCGCTGGTCCTGGCCCTGCGGTCGAAGGTGCCCTGGAGCCAGCGCTCGCCGCCGCCCTTGATCGCGGCCGGCAGCTCACCGGCGACGTCGGCGAAGCCGAGCACGGTGGCGTCGACGGCGGCCTGGAGCTGGCCGATCTCCCAGTCGTCCTTGATCCGGCGGAGCTCGGCGACGGTGCGGCGCAGCGCGGCGGCCTGGACGGGGCCGACGGTGGTCAGCGCGTCGAGCATCGGTTCGACGCCGGTGGCGGCGATGACGCCGGGCAGCCTGCCGCGCAGCGCGACGGGCAGTTCCTCCAGCGGGCGGCAGCGCAGGCCGAGCGCCTCGGACCACTCCTTCATGCCGGGGACCGGGCCGATCCACAGCTCGCCGTCGCGGGCGTTGGCGAAGAAGTCGGGGTCGCCGGGGCCAGCGGGCTCGCGCAGGAACAGCTCGGCGGAGTGGCCGCCGTCGTGCGGGTGCATGACGAGCACGGCGCCCTCGGCGTTGCAGCCGGTCAGCCACGAGAAGTCGCTGTCGGGCCGGAAGTCGAAGTCGGTGTCGTTGGAGCGCACCGGGGCGCGGCCGGAGGCGATGGCGATCCGCAGGCCGGGGAACTCGGCGCTGAGCCGGTCCCGGTGCGCGGCGGCGGCCTCGCGCGCTCCCGGGGTCAGGCGGACGTCGCGGTCGGCCGGGCCCCAGTTGTCGCGCACGAACTCCCTGAAGCCCGAAGCGTCGACAAGACGGCTCGGGTCGCGACGTGCGGGGCGTTCCTCGGCGTTCATGACACCTCCGTGTATCTGCGGTCGCCGGTTCTTCGGCGGCAACCACACCGTAACCGGATCAGAGGACGAATCCTCGGGGGAAGGGGTCGCTGGGTTCCAGCACGTAGGTGGCGCGCGCGGTGATCCACGCCCGCCCGGTGACCGTGGGCACGACGGCCTCCCGTGCGCCCAGCGATGTCGTCGAGGTCAGGCGGCCGGTGAAGCGCGTGCCGATGAAGGACTCGTTGACGAAGTCCTCGCCGAGCCCCAACGAGCCGCGTGCGTGCAGCTGGGCCATTCGGGCGCACGTGCCGGTGCCGCAGGGGGAACGGTCGAACCAACCGGGGTGGATCGCCATGGCGTTGCGGGAGTGGCTGCCGTCGCGGCCGGGCGCGGTGAACTGCACGTGCTTGCAGCCGGAGATCGCCGGATCGGTCGGGTGCACGGGGCGTCGCTGCTCGTTGACAGCGTCCATAATGGACAGCCCGGCGCTCAGGATGTCGTGCTTGTTCTCGTGCGCGAAAGGGATTCCCAGCTGGTCGAGCGGCAGGATCGCGTAGAAGTTGCCGCCGTAGGCCATGTCGTAGCGCACCTCGCCGAGCCCGGGAACCTCCACACGGGCATCCAGCTCGTGCGCGTATGCGGGCACGTTCTCGATCGTCACGTGCTTCGCGCGACCGCCGGAGACCGCGACCGCAGCCACGACCAAGCCCGCCGGGGTGTCCAGGCGGACGTGCGTGACCGGCTCGGTGACCTCGACCAAGCCGCTCTCCACGAGAACCGTTGCCACGCCGATGGTTCCGTGCCCGCACATGGGCAAGCAGCCGGACACTTCGATGTAGAGCACGCCCCAGTCGGCGTCGGGACGCGTCGGAGGTTGCAGGATCGCGCCGCTCATCGCCGCGTGCCCGCGCGGTTCGTTGACGAGCAGCTGGCGGATGTCGTCCATGTGCGCCATGAAGTGCTCGCGCCGCTGAGCCATGGTGTCGCCGGGGATCGGGCCGACGCCGTCGGTGATCACGCGCGTCGGCATGCCCTCGGTGTGCGAGTCGATCGCGGTGAAGGACCTCATGCGACTGCCCGCCGGAGATCGGCTTCGAGGCGTGCGCGGTGGTCCTCGCTCAGCGGACCGCGCGGGGGACGGCAGGGGCCACCGAAGCGACCGACGAAGTCCAAGCCGTACTTGATCGCCTGCACGAACTCCACGCGCGAATCCCAGCGGAACGCCGCGACCATCGGCTCGTACAGCGCCCGCGCTTCATCGAGTTTCCCTTGCTGTGCAAGCGAGAACAGCTCGGCGCATTCGGCGGGGAAGACGTTGGGGAAGCCCGCGAACCAGCCGGTCGCGCCCATCAGCAAGGACTCCAGCACGACGTCGTCCGCGCCAGCGACCACGGCCAGTTCTGGTGCCAGCTCGCGGATCTCCAGCACCCGGCGGACATCGCCGCTGAACTCCTTGACCGCGACGACGTTGTCGATCGCGGCGATCTCCGCGAGCAGCGCGGGCGTGAGGTCGACCTTCGTGTCGATCGGGTTGTTGTAGACCATGACCGGCAGGCCCACGCTCGCGACCTGCTCGAAGTGGTCGAGCACTTCCCCGGCGTTGGCGCGGTACATCGTCGGCGGCAGGCAGAGCACGCCGTCCGCCCCGTCCTCGGCCGCCACTTCGGCCCAGTGCCGAGCCTGGTGAGCGCCGACTCCGTGCACGCCGACGACCACAACTCCTTCCGCCCCAACGGCTTCGACGGCGGTCTTGGCCACCGCTCTGCGCTCGGAGTCGGTCAGCGAGGAGTACTCGCCGAGCGAGCCGTTCGGGCCGACACCGCGACAGCCGTTGTCCACCAACCACCGGCAGTGGTCGGCGTAGCGGTCCAGATCGGGGCGCAGCCCGGCCGGGGCCGATGCGTCCTCGGCGTAGGGCAGCGCGGTCGCGACGATCATGCCGTCAAGCCGTTCCTGGGTCATGCCGGTTCTCCTTGCTGAGTTCGCCGAGTCGGACGGGGGCGGCGATCGGGCGGCGGACGACATCGGGAATGCCGGTCAGCTCAGCGACCGCGCGCCCGCACATCCGCCCCTGGCACCGGCCGAGGCCCACGCGGCTGGTCAGCTTGAGCGTGCGCGAGTCCGCTGCTCCTCGCAGGTCGACGGCTTGGCGCAGCGTGTCGTGGACGACGCGTTCGCAGCGGCAGATGATCGTGTTCGGGGTGAGCCAGCTCCGCCAGCCGGGCCGCACCGGATGGGCCCGCGCCAACGCTTCGGCGAACATCCGTCCTTTGTGGACTCTGCGGAGTGCTGCCCGGGGAACACGTCCCCCAGCGGCGGTGATTCCGGCGATCTCGCCCTCCGCCGCCGCGAGATCCGCCCCGCCGACGCCCGTGATCTCCCCGGCGGCGAGCACGCCCGCGACCGAGGTCCGCTGGGCGCTGTCGACCCGCACGAACCCCTTGTACACAAGGCATCCCGATGCGACGGCGAGGTCGAGCTGAGGCACGAAGCCGAATCCGACGCACACCGCGTCCACCTCGACGCGTTGTTCCGAGCCGGGGACGACGTTCCAGGCTCCGTCGATCTTCGCGGTCGTGACCGAGGTGACGCGATCGATCCCGTGCGCGGCGATGACAGTTCTCTTCGTGCGGTAAGGAATTCTGTGCTTGGCGAGCACGGCGGCGTACCTGGCCAGCTCGGGGATCTTGTGCAGCCCGGTGAGTGCTCCGCGCGCCCAGCGGGTCGGCGAGTTCGCTTCGAGCACGCCGAGCACGCGAGAGCCGACGCTCACCAACGACTCCGCGACGGGCAGGAGGAACGGCCCGGTGCCCGCGATCAGCACGCGTTGGCCGATCGCCTCCCGTCTGCCCTTCGCGAGCGCCTGTGCGGCTCCGGCGGTGTGCACACCGAGGAGATCCCAGCCGGGGAAGGGAATCGCTCGGTCGTAGGCGCCCGTTGCCAAGATCAGATGTGGAGCGTCGAGCACGCTGGCCACGCGGTTGGGCGCGTCGAGCGGGCCGCTGAGCAGGTGCAGCCGCCTGCCGGGCTCGATCGCCCAGACGACGGTGTTCGGCAGGTGCTGGACGCCTGGAACGCCGACGTACGGGCTGTCGATGGCCTGGCGTCCGTACTGGCCGCCGAGCAGGGGAGCGGAGTCGATCAACGTCACGCTGGCACCGTGAGCGACTGCGGCCTTGGCAGCTGCCACGCCGGCGGGACCAGCTCCCACAACGACGATGTCCGTGGCGCGCGGGACGGCGGCGGGCGTGGCGTCGGGAATGTGTTGGCACGCGCGGACATTGAGCGGAGGCTGGACGCATCCGTGGCAGACTCCGATACCGCAGAAGAAGCTCATGGCTGTCTGTCCACTCGGAACGGTGTCGGGTCGACGTGCGGAGCCTGGCCGGTGAACAGCTCAGCGAGGAGCTGGCCGGTGGCCGCCGCGAGTCCGATGCCCGCGCCCTCGTGCCCCGTCGCGTGCCACAGACCGGACAGCCGATGATCTTCGCCGATGATCGGGAGGTGGTCGGGCGCGTAGGGTCGAAAACCGCCGTATGACCGCATGATCTGCACATCGGCGAGGATCGGGAAGAGGCGAACTGCCTTGCGCGCGAGTTCACGGAGCACGTCGACGCGCATGCTGTCGTCGAAGCCGACGCGCTGCCTGCTGGAGCCGATCAGCACCGTACCCGCCTGCGTGGACTCCACGACCGCTGACGTCTGGAGGTCGGCTTCGCCGCTCGTCACCGCGCCCACGTAGTCGGCGTCATACACCTTGTGCCGCACGGTGTTCGGTGGCAGGGGAGCGGTCACGAGCACGACTCCGCGCCGTGGCTGGATGTCGATGGGCGCGCCCACGGCTTGCGAGAACGCGCCGGACCACGGGCCGCATGCGTTGATCACCGCGCTGCACGGAATGATGCCGTGCTTGGTGCGCAAGGCTTTGACGGCTCCAGCGTGGTGTTCGACGCCGATTGCTTCGACATCGCCACGGACCTCGCCGCCTCGCTTGCGGACAGCCGCGAGCAAGGCCATCGTCGCGAGAACTGGTTGCAGCTGCGCGTCTTCGGGGTAGTGGACCGCTGCGGCGATCTCCTTGGTCAGGTGCGGTTCGAGGTCCGCGGCGTCGCTCGCGGTGATCGCGCGCGCGTCGACCCGGGCTCCGCGCTGGGCGGCTGCGAAGTCCGCTAATGGTTGCGCGGCAACGGAAGTGGTGGCCACGACCAAGCCGCCCTTGGGCTCCCACTCGACCTCGGCGACGGGTCCCAGTTCCTCGTGCAGCTCCGCCAAGAGCGTCGGCCACCGGCGCCGGGATGCCTGCGCGAGCACGAGTTCCGGGCCGGGCTCCTTGTCGGAGACCAGCACGTTGCCCTCACCGGAAGCGGTGGTTCCCGAGGCCGGGGCGCCGCGATCGAGCACGAGCACCGAAACCCCGCACGCGGTCAGCGCCTCGGCACACGCGGCGCCGATCACGCCGGCACCGACGATCACCACGTCCGGATGTGTCACGGAGCCTCCGCGCATCGTTCATTTCAGTGAACGAAGCGAGCGTAGGCAGCTCACGCGGCGAGGGTCAACAGTGCGCGCCGAACTGCACCGGTCCAGCTGCCGCCGGGTACTCCAGCAGGAGCACGGACGTCACCGGCCCGTCGACAGCTTCGTAGACGTGCGGCTGCTGGGCGGAGAAGCACACGTAGTCGCCGGGGCCGAGCGTGTACGGCGCGTCCGCCGGGCCGACGCGGAGAAAGCCCGACGTCACAACGGTGTGCTCGCGTCCAGGGTGCCCGTTCGAGCGCTGCGTGTGCCCCGGCCGCACGCGCTGGTCGTACAGCTCGAACACTGTCTCCGAGACGTCCACGCGGCGCAGCATGCGGAGGTCGACCGCGTCCCCGCTCAGCACGTCGAGCCCGGCCGAGCGGATCAGCACGACGTCCTGCGCGACGCGCTCGGTCAGCAACGAGGACACCGGGACGTCGAGAGCGTTCGACAAACTGAACACCGTCTCGATCGTGGGGTTGCCGGTGCCGGACTCCAACTGCGAGAGCGTGCCCTTGGCGATCTCGGAGCGCCGCGCCAGCTCGGACAGCGACAGGCCGCGTTGCTCCCGCAGCGCGCGCAGGTTCGCCGCGAGCACCTGCCCCGCTTGTTCCCGAACCACGCAGCCTCCTCACCCCGGCAAACGCCAGACGTTACGGACCAAACGCGGCATTGGCGAGTGGTGGGTCAGAACGTGGAGCGGATCTTGTAGTCGCCGTGCGTGGTGGTGAAGAAGGGCACGGTGCTGGTGCACCGCAGGGTGCTCTGCTCGAAGCCGCCGGTTGCCCAGCTCCAGCCGATGCGATCGCCGCGCCTGCCCTGGTCGGCGACGGACAGGCCGATGCGCTTGCCGATGATCGTGCTCCCCGGCGGCAGACCGGGCAGCGCCTCGCGCTCCACGATCCCGGTCATCACGGCCTGGCCGTGCGCGGCGATGAGGCAGTCGACCTTGCCGGAGAACTCGGCGTGCGCCGTGCCGTCGGGCTTGGTGTGCACGACGTGGAACGTGCCGCCACCGCCACCGGCGGGGCCCTTCGCGTCCACGGTGAAGCGCACCGGGTCCCCGCCGAGCGGGCCGAAGGACTTGGGCAGCTTGCCGCCCGCCGAGCCGACCAGGCTGCCCTCCGGCTCGGCCGGTGCCGCCGATGCGGCGCTCGCGGTCACCACGGATGCCAGCATGATGGTGAGTGCGCCTGCGACGAGCTTCATGGGTGCTCCCCCTCGTGTTGTCGGTAGCACCAACCCTGCTCGCCAGCACGCGGCCGCGGCTCCCACCAGCGAATGATCTCGATCCCCCGTGAGAGCTAGGGTCTTCGCCGTGCCCCGCCACAACCGTCGCGACAAAGGCCCCGACCGAGGACTCGGGGGCGGTGTCGGCTGGGCGCGCACGGAGAGCGGACCGGACGGGGACTGGCAGGTGCGCACCGTGGCGGGCTCACAGGCGACGAAGCACTACCGCTGCCCGGGCTGCGATCACGAGATCGTTCCGGGAACGCCGCACGTCGTGGCCTGGCCCGCCGACGAGCACGGGTCGAGCGCGGACCGCCGCCACTGGCACCAGGGCTGCTGGTCGGCACGGTCTCGGCGGGGGCCGACGCGTCGCTGGTCGTGATGCTCGTCGCGCTCGCGCGAAGCCGCGCGGGTGGCAAAATCGAGGCTGTCATGACTACTGAGATCCGGGCGAACACCGTCCTCCCCGCGCGCCGCGAGCCGGTCACCCTGCACACCGCCGACGGGCTGAACCTGATCGGCGAGCTGTCCCTGCCGGAGGGCGAGCCGAAGGCGACGCTCGTGCTGCTGCACCCGCTGCCCACGCACGGCGGGATGATGGACTCGCACCTCTACCGCAAGGCCGCGTGGCGGTTGCCCGCGCTGGCCGACGTGGCGGTGCTGCGCTTCAACACGCGCGGCACGGCGAGCGAGGCCGGGCGCAGCGACGGCGAGTTCGACAACGGCGACGGCGAGCGCTTCGACGTGGCCGCCGCGCTGGAGTACGCGGAGTTCCACGACCTGCCGAACGTGTGGCTGGTCGGCTGGTCCTTCGGCACGGACCTGGCGCTGGTGCACGGCTGCGACCCGCTGGTGCGCGGGCTGTTCCTGATCTCCCCGCCGCTGCGCTGGAGCGGGCCGGAGCACCTGAAGACCTGGGCGGACTCGGGCAAGCCGGTGTTCTGCCTGGTGCCGGAGCACGACGACAACCTCCAGCCCGACGAGGCCCGCGAGCGCTTCTCGGTGATCCCGCAGGCGAAGGTGATCCCGGTCGCGGGCGGCAAGCACCTGCTGGTCGGCTACGCCGAGGAAGCGCTGGACCAGCTCGTCGCCGCGGTCCTGCCGGACGTGCCGACGCCGCTACCGCGCACCTGGGACGGGCCGTCGACCACGCATCAGGTCACGATCGTCTCCTGAGCGGCGTAGACCACCGCCGGAGCGCCTTCCAGGACGGTCTCGCACAGCTGCACGAAGCCGATCTTCTCGGCGACCCGGATGGCGGGCGCGTTGTCGAACTTGGTGAAGATCAGCACGGGTTCGGGGCGGTGGTCCCGCGCCCAGTCGACGACGGCGCGCGCCATCTCCGGGGCGAAGCCCTTGCCCCACGCCGAGGGGCGGAAGCGGTAGTACAGGTTGAGCACCGGCTCGCCGTCGAAGACGTGGGTGCGCAGACCGCCGAAGCCGATCACGTGCCCGGAGTGCTCGGTGATCGCGCAGTAGCCGAAACCGTGCTCGACCCAGTGCGCCAGCCACGACTTGAGGTCCTGGGTGGCGCGCGCCTCGTCGGCGGGCCCGAGCGGGTTGAAGCGGTTGGTCTCCGGATCGGCGTGGATCTCCACCACCGCCGCCAGGTCCTCGGCGGTCGGGCGGCGCAGCACGAGGCGATCAGTGGTGATCACGCGATCAGGCTCTCCGCCTGGCGGGCCAGGATCTCCGCGACGGTCTCCTCCGGCGTCTGCTCCGAGGTGTCCAGCCACAGGCCCAGGCGCGGCGTCTGCTCGTGCAGGATCTTGTTCAGCGCCGTGACCGCCCACGTGTCGTAGCCGGTCTTGTTCCGAGCCGCCTCGCGCGCGTGCACGGCCTCGGGCGTCGGCGCGAGCACGACCAAGTGCACCGGCCGTCCGCGCAGCACGTCCAGGTAGTCCTTCAGCACGTCGCCGATGATCACGTCCTCCGCCACCGTGGCGAAGCCCGCGTCCTGGAACGACATCGCCAGCGTCGCGGCCTGGCGGTAGCGCAGGAGCAGTTGGCCCATCGCGTCCTCGGACGGCTCCGGGCTCATGTCGACGCGGCCCGAACGCACCATCTCGCGGACGAGGTCGCCCTCCACGAACGCGCTCCGGGGGAACGAGTCAGCGAGCAGGCGGCCGATGGTGGTCTTGCCGCTCGCGGAGATCCCGGTCAGCACGAACAGTGGAGTGTCGGTCACGCGGGCAGGATAGGCAGGCATGAGCTCCGACGACACCGAGAATCGCCCCGCCCTGGTGCTGCTGCACGCGTTTCCGCTGGACTCGCGCATGTGGGACGCGGTCCGCTCGCCACTGGAAGCACACTTCACGGTGATCACCCCCGACCAGCGCGGGCTCGGCGCGCGGCCGCTGGGCGCCGCTCCCGTGCCGAGCCTGGACGTGGTCGCCGCGGACGTGGTCGCCCAGCTGGAATCGCTCGGGCTGGAGCGCGTGGTCCTCGGCGGGATCTCGATGGGCGGCTACGTGGCGATGTCCGTCCTGCGCCAAGCTCCTGAGCTGGTCGAGAAGCTGGTCCTGGTCGACACGAAGGCGGTCGCCGACACCTCGCAGCAGCGCGCGGGGCGCCTCGCGATGGCCGAGCGCGTCGAGGCCGAGGGCACCGCCTGGGTCGCGGACGCGGTGCTCGACGGGTTGCTCGGCGCGAGCACGCACGCTTCGCGGCCAGCCGCGGTGAGCGCTGCGCGTGCGTTGGTCGACGCGCAGTCGGCGGAGGGGATCGCTTGGGCTCAGCGGGCGATGGCGGCTCGGCCGGATTCCACGGAAACGTTGCGCGGGGTGGGCGTCCCGGCGTTGGTCGTGGTGGGGGAGCAGGACAAGCTCGCCCCGCCCGGTGCCGCCGAGGAGATGGTCGACGCGCTGCCGGAAGCCGAACTCGCGGTGCTGCCCGCGTGCGGTCACCTGCCACCGCTCGAACGCCCGGCGGAGTTCGCGGGCGTCCTGATCGACTGGCTCTCCTGAAACACGACGGTGCCGGGCGCGTGATCGCGCCCGGCACCGGGGACTTCGTTCAGCGCTGGCGCTGAGGCGGCTTGCCCGAGGACTTCTGCTGCTTCGGGGGCTGCTGCTTCGGGGGCTGCTGCCTCGGCGGCTGCTGTTGCTGCTGCTGTGGCTGCTGCGGTTTGTGTTGCTGCTGCTGGTTCTGCAGCACCTGGGTCTGCTGCTGCGGCGGGCGCTGCTGCTGCGGCTGCTGCTGCGGCTGCTGTTGCTGGCCGCCCATCCGGTTGGTGGGTGCCTCCATCGCGGGCATCGGCCGCTTGAACTGCTGCGTCGGCTGGTCCAGCGGCGGCGCTGAGCCGGACGGCTTGGCCGAGGACGGCGGCACGCCCTGCGCGGGCTTCGGCGGCTGGGGCTGCTGTTGCTTCGGACCACCCTGCGGACCTGCCGGGGGCGGCGGCCCCTGCTGCGGACCCTTGCCCTGGGGCGGCTGCTGGGCGGGCTGCTGCGGCGGCAGGGCGGGCTTGTTCAGCACGTCCTGCTCGTCCTCGGCCTGCTCCAGGATCGGCTTGGCGTCGGCGAAGGCGGTGTGCACCGAGTCCAGCTCGCCGCCGACCCCGGTGAGCACCGAGCTGAGTTCGGTCTCGCCCTTGCCGGTGGCCGTCGCCAGCTCCGTGTCGAGGTCGGTGCGCATGGTCTCCAGCTTCGAGACCAGCTCCGTGCGCGCGGCCTCCAGCTGCGTCTTGAGCTGGGCGCGGGCCTTCTCCAGCCGCGACTTCAGCTCCGAGCGCAGCGAGTCCAGCCTGGACTCCATCTCCTTGAGCTGACCGGCGACCTTGACCCGAAGCTCGCGCAGCTCCTGCACGCGCTTGGTCGCGTACTCCACGCGGCGGGTCGACTCCTCGGTGGCCTCGCGGACCAGGCGCTGGGCCTCGGCTGTGGCCTCGCGGACGCGGCGCGCGGACTCCTCGGTGGCCTCGCGGATGCGCTTGGCGGCGTCGTCGACGGCCTCGGTGCGGCGGCGCTTGGCCTCCTCGGTCGCCTCGAAGAGCCTGCGGCTGCTCTCGTCGGTGGCCTCGCGGACCAGGCGCTGGGCCTCCGCCGTGGCCTCGGCGACGCGCCGCTTGCTGTCCTCGGTGGCGTCCAGGACCCGCTTGTTCGCCTCCTCGGTCGCCTCGCGGACCCTGCGGTCGGCCTCGGCCTTGCTGGCCGCCTCGGTCTCGGCGAGCGCGTGCATGGCCTCGGCGCGGCGCGAGGCCATGGCGATCTCGAAGTCCTCCTCGACCTGCTTGCGCTTGGTCAGCGAGGCCGCGTCGGCCTCCTGCCGGGCGCGCTCGGCCTCGTCGGTGATCCGCTTGGCCTCGCCGCGGGCGGTGTCGAGCACGTTCTGGTGCTCGGCCTCCATCTCCGCGCGCCGGTTGTCCAGCTCGGCGATCAGCTGCTCGTAGCGCAGGCGCAGCGCGGCGGCGTCCTTCTCCGCCTTGGCCTTGATCTCCCGGCCCTCGCCCTCGGCGCGCGCGCGTGTCTCGCTCGCCTCGTCCTGGGCGAGCCGGAGCATGCGCTGCAACCGCTCGCTGAGGCCCTCCAGGGTTGTCGGCGGCTTGGACAGCCGGTCGACCTGCCCCTTGAGGTCTTCGATCTCCGAACGCGCCTTTTCCAGCTGGCGCGCGAGATCTGCCGCCTGGGAGACGGCGGCGTCGCGGTCAGCCGCGAGGATGCGCAGGTCCGAGTCGAGCCGTTCGAGGTGCTCCTCCACCTGGGCGCGGTTGTAGCCCCCGCGCTTCACGATGTCGAAGCCTGACCCCAGCGGCACCAGCTCGCGGTCTTCGGCAAGGCCCATGGCATCACGCTACCCGTACTCGGGAGAAAACTTCAGACCCCACGGGCAGGCGCCCGGCGAAATGTCCGACTGTCCACTGTGCTCAGTCGGGGACGGGTCGCCGGAAAGCGTTCACACGCCCCGAAAACGGTTGATCGACTCGACGTGGGTGGCCCGCAGCTCGTGGTCGCGCACGCCCAGCCCCTCCTCGGGGGACAGGCACAGCACGCCGACCTTGCCCTGGTGGGCGTTGCGGTGGACGTCGTGCGCGGCCTGCCCGGTGTCCTCCAGCGAGTAGACCTTGGACAGCGTCGGGTGGATGGCGCCCTTGGCGATCAAACGATTGGCCTCCCACGCCTCGCGGTAGTTCGCGAAGTGCGAGCCGACGATGCGCTTGAGGTGCATCCACAGGTAGCGGTTGTCGTAGCTGTGGTTGAAGCCCGAGGTCGAGGCGCAGGTCACGATGGTGCCGCCGCGCTTGGCGACGTAGACGCTGGCGCCGAAGGTCTCGCGGCCGGGGTGCTCGAAGACGATGTCGGGGTCCTCGCCGCCGGTCAGCTCGCGGATCTTGGCGCCGAGGCGCTTCCACTCGCGCTGGTCCTGCTCGTGCTCGTCCTTCCAGAACGTGTAGCCCTCGGCGGCGCGGTCGATGACCAGCTCGGCGCCCATCCTGCGGCAGATCTCGGCCTTCTCCGGGCTGGAGACCACGCACACCGGGGTGGCGCCGCCGTTGAGCGCGAACTGCGTGGCGTAGGAGCCGAGGCCGCCGGAGGCTCCCCAGATCAGCACGACGTCGCCCTGCTTCATGTCGGCGCCGTTGCGCGAGACGAGCTGGCGGTAGGCGGTGGAGTTGACCAGCCCGGGGCTGGCCGCCTCCTCCCAGCTGAGGTGCTTCGGCTTGGGCATCAGCTGGTTGGCCTTGACCAGCGCCAGCTCGGCCAGCCCGCCGAAGTTGGTCTCGAAGCCCCAGATCCGCTGCTCCGGGTCCAGCATCGTGTCGCTGTGCCCGTCGGGGTGCTCCAGCTCGACGTTGAGGCAGTGCGCGACCACCTCGTCACCGGGCTTCCAGGCGTTCACCCCGGGGCCGGTGCGCAGCACGACACCGGCCAGGTCGGAGCCGACCACGTGGTAGGGCAGGTCGTGCCGGGCGTTGAGCTCCGACGTGCGGCCGTAGCGTTCCAGGAAACCGAACGTGGACAGCGGCTCGAAGATCGATGTCCAGACGGTGTTGTAGTTGATCGCGCTGGCCATCACCGCCACCAGAGCCTCGCCCGGGCCCAGCTCCGGCGTCGGCACCTCGTCGACGTGCAGCGAGCGACGCGGGTCTTTCTCGCTGTTCGGCAGTCCGGCGAACATGTCCTGCTCGCTCTTGCGCACCGTCACACCGCGATAGGAGTCCGGCACCGGGAGGGACGCCAGCGCGTCGAGCTCGTCGGCCAGGATCGCGTCGAGGATCTTCTGCACGGCAGACCTCCTGTGATCGAGTGCACATCAGCGGCGTTCATAGCCGCAGGTTGGCCGGAGGTTACTGGCCGGTAATCGATCCAGCGGCACGGCTGTGAGGCACCGCACTCCGGATTCCCTCGATCGCTGGGCGGCCAATCGCCCGGTTCGACCGCTCGGCCGAACGGCGCAAGCCGCCCTCGCGGTTCTGGTCGCGGTCCGTTCGGCCGAACCGAGCCCGCGTGCCAAAACGTGAGGTTCGAATACCTTTTGCGGCCTTCTGGGGCGGGCCGTCCCGAGGCTATGAAGTCCGTGCGTCCTGCCGAGGGGGTCTGTCATGCGGGCTTTGTTCCTGGCTGCTGCGGTGCTTGTCTCCGCCGTCGCGGTTCCTGCCGCCGTTCCTGCGCAAGCGGCCACAACGACGACCTACGCGGTGCGGGGGCTCGACCTGCCCGTGCGCATGGTCGTCGACAAGTGGGGTGTGCCGCACATCTACGCGCAGAACTCCGACGACCTGTTCCTCGCACAGGGGTTCAACGCCGCGCGCGACCGTCTCTTCCAGATGGACCTGTGGCGCAAACGTGGGCTCGGGCAGCTCGCGGAGTCGTTTGGACCCGCGTGGGTCGAACAGGACCGTGCGTCGCGGATGCTCTTATATCGCGGTGACATGGAGCGCGAGTGGGCTTCCTACGGTCCACACGCGAAGCAGACCATCACGAAGTTCGTGAACGGCATCAACGCCTACGTCGACTGGGTAGCCCAGAATCCGCAGGCGCTGCCCGAGGAGTTCCGCAAGCTCGCTTATAAGCCCGCGCGGTGGGCTCCAGAGGACGTAGTACGCATTCGCAGCCACGGTCTCGTTCGCAACCTCTACAGCGAGATCATGCGCGCGATGACCGCGTGCGTGGCGGGGCTCGATGCGGACCGCGTGCGCGTGAAGCTGCAACCGACGTGGACCACGAAGGTCCCTGAAGGCCTGGATGCTTGCGCAGTCACGGAAAACGCGGGTGAGGTGATCAACACCTACTACCTCGGCACGCAGCCGGTGTCCTTCACGGGCCAGAAGCTCGAACTGTCCGCCTCGGAGCAGCAGGAGGGCAGCAACAACTGGGTGGTCGGCGCGAAGAAGTCGGCGACTGGGCGCCCTGTGCTGGCCAACGACCCGCACCGAGTGCTGCCCGCGCCGTCCGGGCGCTACATCCAGCACCTGTCCGCGCCTGGGCTCGACGTGATCGGTGCCGGTGAACCGGTCCTTCCCGGCGTGTCCATCGGCCACAACGGCACGGCGGCCTTCGGGCTGACAATCTTCTCGATCGACCAGGAAGACCTCTACGTCGAGCAGCTGGACCCGGCGAACCACGGCCGCTACCGCTTCAAGGACGCGTGGGAGCCGGTGCGCACGGTCAAGGAGAAGATCGCGGTCAAGGGCGAAGCGGCCCGCGACATCGACCTGACCTTCACCCGGCACGGCGTCGTGATGCACACCGACCAGGCGCGGCACCAGGCGTACGCGCTGCGCAGCGTGTGGTTCGAGCCCGGGACCTCGCCGTACCTCGGCAGCCTGAAGTACATGGGCGTCAAGAACCTCGCCCAGTTCCGCGAGGTCATGCGCACCTGGGGTGGCCCGCCGGAGAACCAGGTCTACGCCGACACAAAGGGCGACATCGCGTGGCTGCCCGGCGGTATGGCACCGAAGCGCCCCGCCTTCGACGGCCTGCTGCCCGTGCCCGGCGACGGCCGCTACGAGTGGGAGGGCTACTACGACGGCGAGCAGCTCCCGCGCTCGGTGAACCCGGCGAAGGGCTTCCTGGCGACGGCCAACGAGGAGAACCTGCCGGAGAACTACCCCGCAGACCGCAAGCTCGGCTACGAGTGGGCCGATCCGTTCCGTGCGCAGCGCATCCACGAAGTGCTCGCGGGCAAGGAGAAGCTGACGATCGCGGACTCGGAGCGCTTGCAGAACGACCAGCTCTCCGTCGTCGCACGCCGCGTCACCGCCGCCCTTAAAGACCTCACGACGACAGACCCTGTCGCGGCGAAGGCGTTGCAGTCGCTGCGCGGGTGGAACCACGTGCTGGACGCGAAGTCCGGGACCGCCGCGCTCTACGAGGTGTGGCGCGTGAAGCACCTCGGAGCCGCCGTGATCGCCGCGACCGCACCCGCGCTCGCGCAGCTCGGCCAGGCACCGGACCCCGAGGTCGTGCTCGACGTGATCGAGCACCCGGGGCGGTGGTTAGGCCAGGATGCAAAGGCCAAGCGCGACAAGCTCGTCGTGGACACGCTCGCCGCGGCGTGGCGCGACGTGGAGAAGCGCCTCGGTGCCGATCCCGCCGCGTGGCAGTGGGGGACGCTGCACCAGACGCTCTTCCAGCACCCGCTCTCCGGGCAGCTGCCCGGCACCGACGTCGGGCCGTTCCCACGCGGTGGCTCGGCGGACACCCCCGACGCCGCCTCGTACGGCGCCGACTTCAAGCAGACCGGGGGCGCGTCGTTCCGCATGGTGCTCGACGTGGGCAACTGGGACGGCTCACGCGCGATCAACGCGCCCGGCCAGTCCGGCGACCCCGCGAGCAAGCACTACCGCGATCTCGCCCCGTTGTGGCACAAGGGCGAGTACTTCCCGCTGCTGTACTCGCGCGGGGCCGTCGAACGCAACGCCAGCAAGGTGGTCCTGCTGCTCCCGCACCGCTGAGTCGCACCACATCAAGGAGCCAAAACGTGAAATGGGCCGGGTGGATCAGTGCCCTTCGGCGGGTTGGACCAGCTCGATGAGCACGCCGCCGCCGTCCTTGGGGTGGACGAAGTTGACCCGGCTGTCGGAGGTGCCGCGCCGGGGCGTGTCGTAGACCAGCCGCACGCCCTTGGCCTTGAGCGCGGCGCACGCGGCGTCGATGTCGGTGACCCGGTAGGCGAGCTGCTGGAGCCCGGGGCCGCGCTTGTCGAGGAACTTCGCGATCGTGGAGTCCGCGTTCAACGGGGCCAGCAGCTGCACGGCCGTGCCGACGCCGGTGTCGCCGGGCGCGCGCATCATCGCCTCGCGCACGCCCTGCTCCTCGTTGGTCTCCTCGTGCGCCATCTCCAGGCCGAAGGTGTCGCGGTAGAAGGCGACGGCGGCGTCGAGGTCCGGGACGGCGACACCGACGTGGTCGATGGCCGTGACGAAGGACTGCAGCTCCGAATGCATGCTGGGAGGGTAGGTCTCAACGGGTGGCAGCGCCTGTGCCCCGCCTCACAAACTTCTGCATCGAGTACCGGCGGTATGGTCCGCTCGAGGGAAGTTCCCGCACCGTCGCTGGAGGTTCTACCGTGTCTGGTTCCGTGATCGTCGCGGGCGCCCGCACCCCCATGGGCAGGCTCCTGGGGTCGCTCAAGGACTTCTCCGGAGCACAGCTCGGCGGCGTCGCCATCAAGGCCGCTCTGGAGCGCGCTGGCGTCGCGCCCGAGCAGGTGCAGTACGTGATCATGGGCCAGGTGCTCACCGCGGGCGCCGGCCAGATCCCCGCCCGCCAGGCCGCGGTCGCCGGTGGCATCCCGATGAACGTGCCCGCGCTGACCATCAACAAGGTCTGCCTCTCCGGCATCGACGCGATCGCCCTCGCGGACCAGCTGATCCGCGCCGGTGAGTTCGACGTCGTCGTCGCCGGCGGCCAGGAGTCGATGACCCAGGCGCCGCACCTGCTGCCGAAGTCGCGCTCCGGCTACAAGTTCGGCGACGTGACGATGACCGACCACATGTCGCTCGACGGCCTGTTCTGCGCCTTCGACCAGGTGGCGATGGGTGCCTCCACCGAGAAGCACAACGCGCGCTACAACCTGACCCGCGCCGAGCAGGACGAGTTCTCCGCGCGCTCGCACCAGCGCGCCGCCGCCGCTGCCGAGAAGGGGATCTTCGCCGAGGAGATCGCCCCGGTGTCGGTGCCGCAGCGCAAGGGCGACCCGGTCCTCGTCAGCTCCGACGAGGGCGTGCGCGGCGACACCACCGTCGAGACGCTGGCCAAGCTGCGCCCGGCCTTCGCCGCTGACGGCACGATCACCGCTGGCTCGGCCTCGCAGATCTCCGACGGTGCCGCCGCGGTCGTGGTGATGAGCAAGGCCAAGGCCGAGGAGCTGGGCCTGAGCTGGATCGCCGAGATCGGCGCGCACGGCGTGGTCGCCGGGCCGGACGCGAGCCTGCACGAGCAGCCGTCCAACGCGATCAAGGCGGCCTGCGCCAAGGAGGGCATCGACCCGGCCGAGCTGGACCTCGTCGAGATCAACGAGGCCTTCGCCGCGGTCGGCGTGGTCTCCGCGCGCGAGCTGGGCCTGGCCGAGGACAAGGTCAACGTCAACGGCGGCGCCATCGCGCTCGGCCACCCGATCGGCATGTCCGGCGCGCGCATCCTGCTGCACCTCGCACTGGAGCTGAAGCGCCGGGGCGGTGGCGTCGGTGCCGCCGCGCTCTGCGGTGGTGGCGGCCAGGGCGACGCGCTGATCGTCCGCGTTCCCAAGGCGTAAATGCCCCGCTCGGTCGACGTCCGCGACCTGGTCTCGCGTGCTCGCGAAGGCCAGGCGCGGGCTGTCGCGCGGCTGATCTCCTTGGTGGAGGACGACAGTCCGCACCTGCGGGAGGTCGCCGCCGCGCTCACCCCGCACACCGGGCGGGCGCGCGTCGTCGGCCTGACCGGCTCGCCCGGTGTCGGCAAGTCGACCACGACCTCCGCGCTCATCGGCGAGCTGCGCAAACGCGGGCAACGCGTCGGCGTCCTGGCCATCGACCCGTCCTCCCCGTTCTCCGGCGGCGCGCTGCTGGGTGATCGGGTGCGCATGCAGGACCACGCGCTCGACCCGGACGTGTTCATCCGGTCGATGGCCACGCGCGGTCACCTCGGCGGCCTGTCCTGGGCGACTCCGCAGGCGCTGCGCGTGCTCGACGCGGCGGGCTGCGACGTCGTGCTGATCGAGACCGTCGGCGTCGGGCAGTCCGAGATCGACGTGGTCGCGTTGGCGGACACCACGATCGTGCTGCTCGCGCCGGGCATGGGCGACGGCATCCAGGCCGCCAAGGCGGGCATCCTGGAGATCGGTGACGTGTTCGTGGTGAACAAGGCCGACCGCGACGGCGCCGACCGCACCGTTCGCGAGCTGAAGCACATGATCTCGTTGGGGCGCAGGGAGATCCAGGGCGCGATGTGGCGTCAGCCGATCCTCAAGACCGTCGCCGCGCGCGCCGAGGGCATCGGCGCGGTGGTCGCCGCCATCGACTCGCACCACGAGTGGATGACCGCGCACGGCGAGCTGGAGCAGCGTCGTCGCAAGCGCGCGGAGAGCGAGATCGAGGCGATCGCCGTGGCCGCGCTGCGCTCGCGCTTCGGCGACGTGCGCGGCGGAACCGCGTTGGCCCAGCTGGCGAAGCGCGTGGTGGCCGCCGAGCTCGACCCGTTCGCTGCCGCCGAGGAGCTGCTGGCCTCACTCTGAGGCGTCGGGTTACGCCACATCGGGTACTAGCCCTTGACGCGCGTCCGTCGTTAGGTTTTGGGAGCTCAGGTTTCCCACTCGGACGGATTCTGCATGATTGTGTTGCGGGGCAAGGGTTTTCTGGCGATCGCGACCGTTGCGCTGGTGTGGTCGTTCACACCGGTCGCGGTTGCCGACACCGGCGCCGCGGAGCGGACGGCGCTGCTGGAGGCACAGCGGTCGGGGCACCCGGTCGAGCTGACCGAGTCGCTGGAAGCCCACTCCCGCACCGTCGCCGAACCCGGCGGCACCCTCACCACCTCCCGGTCCGTGCACCCCGAGCGCGTGCGCACGCCCGGCGGCTGGGTCCCGGTCGACACCGCGCTGCGCTTCGCGGAGAACCGGGTGGTCCCGGGCGCGACGACGACCGAGGTCCAGCTCTCCGGTGGCGGCGACCAACCGCTGCTGCGGCTCACCGACGCGGGGCCCAGCGACGTGGGACACAGCGCCGCCGTGCGCTGGCCCGGCCCGCTGCCGAAGCCGGAACTGGACGGCAACGCCGCCCGCTACCGGCAGGCCGCGCCCGGCGTCGACGTGATCGCCCGCGTCAGCGCCGACGGCGTGCGGCTGACGGTCGAGTCCGCGTCGGCGGGACCGCTGCGCTTCGCGCTGGACACCGCGGGCGTGACGGTTCGGGACCGGGACGGCGCGTTGGAGTTCGTGGACGGCGCGGGGCAAGCGCTGTTCGCGGCCGCGACGCCGTGGGTGGGGGTGCCCCGGGGCGGCGATGCCGCGCGGAAGCCAGGGCGCTTCGCCGTCCTCGCGCCCGGCTCCGTCGAGGTCCGGCTCCCGGAGGGGATGTCGGGCCCGGTCGCGGCGGAGCTGGCCTTCACCGGGGCCAAGCCCAACTGGACGATGGTCGACTCGGGCTTCGCGAAGGTCTCGTACTGGAACTCCACCGAGTCGGCCAAGGCGGGCACCTACGACGCGGGCGAGCACCGGCTGAGGTCGTTCTTCGTCTTCGACACCAGGGGCCTGGGCGGGCGGGAGATCACCTCCGCCTCCGTCACCGGCATGGAGAACTGGGCGTGGTCGTGCTCGCCGAGGCCCGTCGAACTGTGGCGCACCGGCCCCGTCGACAAGACCACGACCTGGGAGAAGCAGCCGGAGTGGCTGGCCAAGCTGTCGACGCTGTCGGTGGCGAAGGGCTACAACTCCACGTGCCCCTCCGGCCCCGTGACCTTCGACGTGACTCCGCTGGTCAAGGACGCCGCCGTGCGGGGGCTGGCCTCGGTCACCGTCGGCCTGCGTGCCACCGATGAGGCCGACAACCTGCACTGGAAGCGCTTCGAGAACAATCCCGTGCTGAGCGTGCGGCTGCGCTAGGACAGCTCCAGCGAGGTCTCGGCCTCGTGCTCGGCCGGGCGCGGCGGCGGAGGAGTCGGCAGCTCGTCGTGGTGCTCGCCGAGCAGGCGGATCACCTCGGCGGGCGAGGCGTCCGGGAACACCGTCTGCAACGCCACCACCGCGTGCACCCGCTCGCGGCGCCACGGATCGGACAGCTGCGTGCTCAGCCGGAGGGTCTCGCGGATCAGTTCGGTGCGGCGGACGTTCACGCAGAGCTTCTCGAACTGATCGGCCGCCTCGCGCGCGGCGAGCGCGGAGATCACGTACAGCAGCCCGGCGAAGACCGCGGGGACGGCGCCGGCCAACGCCGTCACCAGGCCGGAGTTCGAGTTCTCGTCGATCGCCAGGAACAACCCCAGGAACACCAGCACCAGGCCGACCGCGCCCGCCGCCGTCGAGGCCCAGAAGCTGGTGCGGGCCCTGGTCAGCGCCGCGTGCTGGCGTTGCAGGTGCTCGTCCACCTGCTTGGCGGTCACCTCGGCCTTGTCCGCGAGCAGGCCCAGCCAGCCCTGGTCGGTGTTCGGGTCCTCGGCCAGCTCTCGTTGCTTGCGCTTGGCCTTCTGCTTCAGGTCCTGCGCCTGGGCGGTCATCCGCATGCCGTCGAGCAGCGACCGCTCCCCGCCGTCCAGCGCGGACCGGCGCACCCGCCACACCGCGTAGCCGATGATCGCCACGGCCACGGCGGCCGTCGCCGTACCCAGAATGGCGACTAAGTCACCCGTTGCGTCATCAGCCGCCGCCAGCAGTCGGTGCACGCAGGCGAGCGTAGTAAGCCGTTCGGTGCTCGTGATCGCCTTTTCGGTGGAAAGACCATCACTCGTTAGCGAGTCGCAGCCTGCCGCCCCGTCACCCCTCGGCGCCGCCCGCCCGCGTCGCGTCCCAGCGCTTGCGTACCCAATGCGGCATGTGTTTCGCGAGACGTGACCAAAGCCGCATTGGGTCCGTCAGTCCGCGCTGAAGGGGTTGAGGGCGACTCCGGCGGCTCAGCCACGTGCGGGACGTGCCGGGCCGGGAGGGGGCGGCACTGCGGAAAGGGACCGGCCCCGGCGGTCGTCGACCACGCTGTGGTGACGACCGGCCGGGGCCGGGTCGAAGCTGCCCTGGGTCAGCAGGACTGCTTGTAGAAGTACTGGGACTTCGACTGCATGTCGTCCTTGGTGAGCGCGACGAGGTCGGTGGCGATGTCGCGGGTCACGGGCTTGCCCTCGATCGCGGCGATGGCCTGCTGGACGCCCTTGGTGCCGATGGACGCGGGGTCCTGCGCGATGAGCGCCTGCACGCCGCCGTTGCGCAGGTCGTCGACCTGCTTGGGGCTGGCGTCGAAGCCGACGAGCTTCACCGCGCCCTGCTTGTTCGCGTTGCGCAGCGAGGTCGCCGCGCCCTCACCGGTGTTGAGGTTGGTGGCGAACACGCCGACCAGGTCGGGGTTGGCCGACAAGGTGGCGGAGACGCGCTGCGCCGCGACAGAGGGCTCGTTGTCGGTGTACTGCTGGCCGAGGTACTTGAGGTTCGGGTACTTCTTGATCTCTGCCTCGAAGCCCTTCGCCCTGGCGTCGGTGGTGGAGGTGCCCGCCTTGGTGTTGAGCACCAGCACCGAACCCGTTCCGGAGCCGACGAGCTTGGCCAGCGTCTGCGCGGCGAGCTGGCCGCCCTGCTCGTTGTTGGAGGAGATCGAGGACTGCGCGACGGACTTGTCCTCCAGCGCCGTGTCCACCTCGACGACCTTGATGCCCGCGCCGGTGAGCTGCTTCATCGGCGCGGCCAGTGCCTTGGTGTCGGTCGGCGCGATGAGCACGCCGGAGGGCTTGGTGGAGAGCACACCGGTGACGATCGGCGACTGCAGGCTCGCCTCGAACTTGTCCGGCTCCTGCGTGTTCAGCTCGTAGCCGGACTTCTTCGCCTCGGCCTCGGCGCCGCAGCGCATCGAGATGTAGAAGGGCTCGGCCTTCACACCGGTGATCAGCGTGAGCTTCTTGTTGTTCGGCGCGGGCTGGGAACCGCCCCCACCGGACTCACCGATCTTGCCCCCGCCGCACGCGGCGAGCACCAGGGTCGCGGCGACGGCGGCGCCGATACGGACCACGTTCTTGTTCAGCGGCATTGAAAGTCCCACCTTCTCGCACTGTTTGTGCTGATGCCAGGTTGTGCTGCTACCTACCTGCTGTTGCGCGCTCTTCTGCGCACCTGGTCGAGCCAGACCGCCGCGACGAGCACGATGCTGACCGCGATCGGCTGCCAGTACGGCTGCACGCCGATCACCACGAAGCCCTTGGTGAGCACGGCCGGGATGAACACGCCGATCACCGAGCCGAGCACGGTGCCGACCCCGCCGAAGAGGCTGGTCCCGCCGATCACCACGGCGGCGATGGCGTTGAGGTTGTCGGTGGAGTGACCGGAGATCGTGGTCGTGCCGAAGTAGGCGAGCGACATGAACCCGGCGAGCCCGGCGAGCGCCCCGACGTAGGCGTAGGTCGCGACCAGGTGCCCGGTCACGTTGATGCCGACGCGCCGCGAGGCCTCCTCGCTGGAGCCGATCGCGTAGTTGTTGCGGCCGAACCTGGTGGTGCGCAACAGCCACGCCCCGTGCAGTGCCACCACGACGGCCAGGATCACCATGTGCGGCACCCCGGCGGTCTGGCCGAAGCCCAGCCAGTCGCGCAGCTGGGCGGGCACGGTCCGCACGTCCGAGCCGCCGGTGAGCAGCTGGGCCGCGCCGAGCGCCGCGCCGAAGGAGCCGAGGGTGACGATCAGCGGCGGGATCTTGGCCTTGGCGATCAGCAACCCGTTCAGCAGACCCCACACCGCGCCGGAGACCACGGTGGCCAGCAGACCGACCGCGATCACGCCGCCGCCCGCGTTGGTGGCGTCGCCGCCGGGGCTCATCGCCTCCATCACCTGCGCGCCGACGACGCCCGCGAAGACCAGCACCGAGCCGACCGACAGGTCGATCCCGGAGGTGATGATCACGAACGTCATGCCGACGGCGAGCACCAGCAGCACCGCGGCTTCGATCAGCAGCGTCTGGAAGGTGAACAGGGTCAGGAAGGCGTCCGGGCGCATGATGCTGAACACCGCGTAGAGCACCACCAGGACCAGTCCGGTCCACAGGGTGTTCGCGGAGAACAGCCGCTTGCCGAGGCTCTGCTGCTCGGTGTTGACGGTGGACTCGTAGTCCAAAGTGCCTGTGCTCATGGCGCCTCCCCGGAGAAAAGTGCGTCGGCGGAACTCATCAGGCCGCCTCCTCCTGCGTCAGGGCGCCGGTCATCGCGCCGACCAGGTTCTCCAGGCTCATGTCGGCGCCGGTCAGCCGCGCGACGCGCTTGCCGAGGCGCAGCACCTCGACGCGGTCGGCGACGGCCTGCACCTCGGGCATGTTGTGCGTGATCAGCACGACCGCGATCCCGTTGTCCCGCACGCGTTTGATGACTTCGAGCACGCGCTCGCGCTGCACGACGCCCAGTGCCGCGGTCGGCTCGTCCATGAAGACGACCTTGCTCGCCCACGCGACCGCGCGGGCCACCGCGACGCTCTGCCGCTGCCCGCCGGAGAGCGAGCCGATCGGCACGTCCAGGCTCTGCAACGTCACGCCGAAGGCGGTGAAGCGCTCGGCGGCCTGCTTGCGCATCTCGGCCTTGTCCAGCATGCCCAGCGCGCCGAGCACGCCCTTGCGCTTGATCTCCCTGCCCAGGAACAGGTTTGCCGCCGGGTCGAGGTCCGGGGCGACCGCGAGGTCCTGGAACACGGTCTCGATGCCCAACCGGCGCGCGGTGGTCGGCGTGTCGAAGCTGACCCGCTTGCCGTCGAGCAGGATCTCGCCCGAGGTCGGCTGCTCCGCCCCGACGAGGCACTTGACCAGCGTGGACTTCCCGGCGCCGTTGTCGCCGATCAGCGCGACGACCTCGCCGGCGTCGATGGAGAACGACGCGCCGCGCAGCGCCTCCACCGACCCGTAGCTCTTGGTGATGTTGCGTGCGTCCAGCAGTGGCATGGCTAGTTCGCCTCCACGTGTTCCGGGGCGGGCGGGCGGCAGCGCACCACGACGAGCCCACCGTCCACTTGGGACGATCCAGCCGAGTGTGGCACGACGAGCGTGTCCCCGCGCCGCACCGCGACCGTGCCGCCGTGCTCGGTGCGCAGGGTTCCGTTGCCCTCCAAGGCGACCAGCACGGAGAAGCCGGGGTCGAGGTCCACCGCGGAGTCCGCGTGGATGCGATCGGCCCGGAAGAACGCCGCGGCCTGCTCGGTGAACAGCGGAACGACGGGGGAGCGCTGGTCGGCCGTGCGCAGCACCAGGTCCTCGACGCGCGTGCCCCAGCCGTCGCGGTCGACGCACGTCAGCGCGGTCTCCCAGCCGATGGCCAGGTGCGCGCTCGGGTCACCGGGCTCGGCGAAACCCGTCCACTCCAACAGGACCGAGAAGTCGGTGGGCTGCTGGAGCTCGACGATGAACACGCCCTCGCCGATCGCGTGCGGCAGCCCGGCGGGCACGAACACCGTGTCGCCCGGCTTCACCGGGATCGGGTTCAGCGCGGCGAGCATCGCGTCGGAGTCCTGTGCGGACACCCAGTTCTCGACAGTCGACGCGTCCACGTCGTCGCGGAAACCGGCGTACACGGTGGGATTCGGGCCGCTGGTCCCGACGATCACCCACGCCTCGGTCTTGCCGTGGCGGCAGCCGAGGTGGCTGCGGGCGAAGGAGTTCGAGGGGTGCACGTGCACCGGCAGCCGCTGCCCCGCGTCGAGCAGCTTCACCAGCAGCGCGGTGTCACCGCCGAGCACCTTCGCGTGCTCGTCCCCGACCCAGGAGGCGGGATCGGAGCTGACCGCGTCGAGCAGCAGCGTGCCGTCCGGCAGGGAGCTGAGCCCGGCGCGGGGCTGGGCGAAGAGCGTGGTGATCGAGGCGACCCAGTCCTCCGGGCCCCACTCGGCCGCGTCCTCCGCGCCCCGCAGCTCGGCGATCGCGGCGCCGCCCCGGTAGAACCGGTCCGGCTGGTTGGCCGCGAGCGTCACAGGCTTCACGGGTGTACCTCCCCTGATCCTCTAGCCACCAGCCGGGTCGGCAAGACGACCCGGCGCGGTGGCGAACTGTCCCCTTCGAGCCTGGCGAACAGCAGTTCGGCAGCTGCCCGCCCGAGCATCGACGCGTCGTGCTGCACCACCGAGATCGGCGGGTTCAGCAGGTCGGCCAGCTCGAAGTCGTCGAAGCCGACCAGCGCGGGACGCGCGGGGCGGCCGTAGAGCGCGCGCAACATGTGCACGGTGATCCGGTTGTTGCCGCTGACGACGGCGGTCGCGGGCTCGGGACCGCCGAGCGCGCGCTCCAGCAGCTCCGCGACCCCGGCTTCGGTGTGCGGACCCATGAACACCAGGTCCTCGCCGTAGCGCACCCCGGAGCGAGCGCAGCCCTCGCGGAACCCGCGCAGGCGCTCGCTCGCGGTGAAGATGTCCGGAGCGTCACCGAAGAAGGCGATCCGCTGATGTCCTTGCGCCGCAAGGTGTTTGACCGCATCTGCCGTGCCGCCGATGTTGTCGACGAGCACGGTGTCCGCGACGACGTCGCCAGCGGGGCGGTCGACGAAGACCACCGGCATCCCGGCCTGCATCTCCGGGACGAGGTAGCCGTGCTGCATGCCCGCGGGGACGACGATCAGCCCGTCCACCCTGCGCGCGCAGAACTCCAGCGCCAGCTCGCGTTCGCGGCCCGGGTCCTCGTCGGAGGACCCCGTCAGCACCTGGCGGCCCTGGGTGCGCGCGACCTCTTCGACGGCGCGCGTGAGCACCGAGTAGAAGGGGTTGCCGACGTCTTCGAGGATCACGCCGAGCGTGCCCGTCGACGAGCCGCGGCGCAGGTTGCGCGCGGACAGGTTGCGTCGGAAACCGAGCCGCTCGATGGCGGCCAGGACGCGCTCGGCGGTGGCCGGGTGCACGCCCGCCTCGTCGTTGACCACGCGCGAGACCGTTTTGATGCTGACGCCCGCCAGACGCGCGACATCGCTCATCGTCGCGCGTCGCACGCGGCGGGACCCGGAACCAGACAACGTTGTCATCGGGGCGAATGGAACATGTCGTTTCAGCGGCTTGTCAACACCCTTCGCGGAACTCGACACGACAGGACAAACGTCCTGACGGCGTCTTGATCGGTGCGGTCGACAACGCGAATGACCTTGCGCTGTTACGACATTCGGCCCATTTCCGTGACCGCGCCGAGACAGACCGCCCGGACGGCTCTTGACGCGAACCACACACCGTCCGAAGGGTGTTGACAGCGGAGCCTGCCGGTCGGTGAAGAACCGACAAGGTTGTCAGGCCCGCAGCTTCTGGCAACGATGCCGAACCCAGGAGGCGAACGGCCTTGAAAAGGAGTTCCCCCGTCGCTCGGCGCCACTGGCGCGTCGCGGCGGCCCTGACGACCGCGTTAGCCGTGGTGCTCGCTCCGCTCACGACGACGACAGCAGCGACAGCAGAACCCGCCCAGGAGGACCTGGCCCGCTGGGTCAACCCGTTCGTCGGCACCAAGCCCGGCGGACCCGACCACGGCACGGGCGGCGGTGCCGGCAACACCTTCCCCGGCGCCGACGTGCCCTTCGGCATGGTCCAGTGGAGCCCGGACACCGTGAAGCACCAGCACGGCGGCTACTTCTACGAGGACAACCGGATCAAGGGCTTCAGCCTCACCCACCTCTCCGGCGCGGGCTGCTCGACCTACCAGGACATCCCCTTCATGCCGTTCGTCGGCGAGGTCACCACCTCGCCCGCGGTCGACCCCGACCGCTACACCGCCGGGTTCTCGCACGCGAACGAGAAGGCCACGCCCGGCTACTACGGCGTCCAGTTGGACTCCGGCGCCAAGGTCGACCTGACGGTGACCCAGCGCAGCGGCGCGGGCCGGTTCACCTTCCCCGCCAACCGCCCGGCGGCACTGCTGGTCAACACCTCCGGCTCGATCATGGGCGCCGATGACGCCGAGATCTCCCTCGGCGCCGACGAGATGAGCGGCTGGGCGACCAGCGGCCGGTTCTGCGGCGCCAAGTCGAACAAGTACCGGGTGTACTTCCACGCCGAGTTCGACCGGCCGTTCGCCTCCGTCGGCACCTGGAAGGACGGCGCCGTCACACCCGGCCGCACCGTCGAGCGCGGCGGCTCCAAGCCGAAGATCGCCGCCAAGCTCACCGATTCGCCTGTGGCGCAGGAACAACACCGCGGTGAGGACACCACCGTGTCCGGGCCGGGCTCCGGCGGCTTCGTCACCTTCGCCGACGACGGCAAGCCGGTGAACGTCAAGCTCGGACTGTCCTTCGTCTCGGTGGACGGCGCCAAGGGCAACCTCGCGGCGGAGAACGGCAATCGCTCGTTCGAGCAGGTCTCCGACGCCGCGCGCGCCGCGTGGAACGAGCGGCTGAACACGATCAGGGTGAAGGGAGGGACCGACGCGGAGCGCACGACCTTCTACTCCTCCCTGTACCACGTTTTCTTGCAGCCCAACGTCTTCTCCGACGCCGACGGTCGCTATCCCGGCTTCGACGGGCGCGTCCACCGGGTCGAGCCGGGGCGGGCGATCTACACCAACCTCTCCGGCTGGGACGTCTACCGCTCGGAGATCCAGCTGCTGGCGATGCTCGCGCCGAAGGAGGCATCCGACATCACCAGGTCGATGATCGCTTTCGCCGAGCAGGGCGGTTCGTGGGACCGCTGGACGGTCGCCAACAGCTACACGGGCGTGATGAACGGCGACCCGTACCACATCATGGTCGCGAGCGCGTACGCCTTTGGTGCCAAGGACTTCGACGCCCGCAAGGCACTGTTGCTGATGCTGCGCGGAGCGACGCAGCCGACGCAGGGCTATGTGGAGCGACCGGGCCTTGAGGACTACCAGCGGCTCGGTTACATCGCCAACGGCGCCAAGGGCGTGTGGGGGCCGCCCGCGACTACGCTGGAGTACACGAGCGCGGACTTCGCGATCGCCGACCTGGCACGCAGGCTGGGCGACAGCACGGTCTACACGCAGTTCATGCGGCGCGCGCAGTACTGGCAGAACGTCTTCAACCCGGCGTCGAGCTACATCCAGAACCGCAACGCCGACGGGTCCTTCGTCGAGCCGTTCAACCCCGCGAGCCCCGACGGCTGGGTCGAGGGCAACGCCGCGCAGTACACGTGGATGGTGCCGTACAACGCGCGCGGTCTCTTCGACGCCATGGGCGGCAACGGCGAGGTGGAGAAGCGGTTGGACTTCTTCTTCAAGAAGCTCAACGCGGGGCCGAAGGAGCCGCACGCGTTCCTCGGCAACGAGCCGATCATGCACTCGCTGTGGTTCTACAACTTCGCGGGCGTGCCTCACAAGACGCAGGAGGTCACGCGACGCGCGGTCAACGACCTGTTCGGCCCCAAGGAGAACGGGCTGATGGGCAACGACGACCTCGGACAGATGTCGTCGTGGTACGTCTTCGCCGCGATGGGCATGTACCCGGTCATTCCCGGGCGTGCGGAGCTGGTGCTGAACAGTCCGTTGTTCGAAGAGGTCGTGGTCTCGCGGCCCACGGGCCAGAAGCTCGTCATCAAGGCACCCGGTGCTGGCGCGAAGGTCCCGTACGTCACCGGCGTGAAGTACAACGGTGTCGCGACCGACCAGACGTGGCTCCCTGAGTCCTTCGTGGAGCGTGGCGGCACCGTGGAGTTCGGGCTGTCCGCGACTCCGCAGGGCTCGTGGGGCACTGCGGCGGCTTCGGCACCTCCGTCGTTCCGCGACGGCGAAACCGGCCAGCGCGGCTACCTCGACCCCGCGCGCGTCGTTGTGGCCGCGGGCGCCAAGGGGGAGACGCGCATCGGTGCGCAGGACTTCTCCGGCAAGGGCGCGAAGGTGCGCTTCGGCACCGGTTCGCCGCCGGTCGGGCTGAGCATCAGTCCGGCGTCGAGTGAGCTGACCGTGCCCGCGAGCGGGAAGAGCGATCTGCTCACCACGGTCACGGTCGCCCCCGGCACGGCTGAGGGCACGTATCGCATCCCGGTGACTTTCACAGCTCCGGACGGCACAGTGCTGTCGAACTCGGCGCTGACGGTGCTTGTGGCTCAGCCGGGCAGTCTGCGCGCCGCGTTCAACAACGTGGGCACCTCGTTGGACAGCGCGCAGGCCGTGGGCAACCTGGACGGCTTCGGCTACAGCCTCTCCAGGGACGCGCTCGCGGCCGGAGGGATCGAGGGCGGTCGTCCGGTGACAGTGGACGGCGTCACGCACTACTGGCCCGCGACGGCGCCAGGAGAGCTGGACAACGTCTTCGCCACTGGGCAGACGGTGAACGTCGATGCCCCCGCAGGAGCTACAAAGCTGTCGTTCCTCGGCACTGCCTCCAACGGCAAAGCAGTCGGCCCGATCACTGTGAACTACACAGATGGCACGTCCGTCGCCGGTGAGCTCGGCTTCACCGACTGGGCGCGCGGTGGCTCCGGATCGGACCCGCTGGAGTACGGCAACCGCATCGTGCTGCGCATGCCCTACCGCAACAGCACGAGCGGGACCTCGCACCAGATCGGCGTCCACCTGTACGGCACGGCGCCGATCGCCCTCGACCCGGCCAAGCGCGTTCGCAGCGTGACGCTGCCGTCCGCGCTGACAGGCAAGGGCGCGCTGCACGTGTTCAGCATCGCGACGGGCTGATCCACAGCGGCCCGGGCGCGGTGGTCCGCCACCGCCGCGCTTGGGCCGTTCGGCCTATTGGCTTGCAAATGGTCTAAACCTATACGCTTTTGTCCGCCATAAGCTCGGAAACGTGTCCGGAATCGATTACAGGCGGCGGTGTCGTCTGTGTGATGTTGCGCGACCGGCTTACAACTCGCGGAGGGGACTACCGCTAACGCGGGTTCGTGTACTAGGTTCGTTTTCAGAACAAGCGCTTCGTAAATCTGTAAGCGCGAGTTCCCCACAGGCTCCCGTTGCACGCTGTGCACTGCGGGAACAGGCTGCGGGTCGGGCCGGTCAAGAATGGCGGCGGGATCGGCCCGACCCGCACCTCATTGCCTTCGGCGCCCCGGGTGGGCGCCTTTTTTGTGCGTGTGCAACTTTCACCGTGAATTGGGGAACCCCACTCGCGCGTGCGCGATCTGGTGAATCATTAACGGAAGTGTCGGTCAGCCGCGTTACCGTGGTCGCGTGTCGTCGGACTATCGCGAGTGGGCGCCGTCGCCGGAGCTCGCCGAGCACGTCCGGTGCCTGTGGGGCAGCCGGGTCGTCGGCGCGCGCCACCGCCAGCGCGTGATCCCCGACGGGTGTGTCGACCTGCTCTGGACGGACGGCGGGCTGCGCGTGGTCGGCCCGGACACGCAGTGGCGTGACGTGGACGCGTCCAACGGCAGCCGGACGGTGGCCGTGCGTCTGCGGCCCGGGGCGGCGAGGTTGTTGCTCGGCGACGTCGCGCCGCACGAACTCCAGGACACGACGACGGACCTGGCACAGCTGTGGGGGTCGAGCGCTGAGCGCCTGCTCGACGAAGCTTCGACCGGCTCGGTCGGTCCGGCACTGGAGCGGGCACTGCGCGAGCGGCTCCCGCGCTTCGGCGAGGTCGATCCGCTGGTCCACGCGCTCGTGGCGGAGTTCGACGCGGGGGCGGCTTCGCTGGCAGAGCTGGACCTCGGCATCACCGACCGGCAGCTGCGGCGGCGCGTGGTCGCGGCGGTGGGCTACGGCCCGAAAACGCTGCACCGGGTGCTTCGGCTGCAACGGACGCTGCGCATGGAAACCACGGGTGGGCTGGCCGGGCTGGCCGTCGCGGCGGGATTCGCCGACCAGGCCCACCTCTCGCGCGAGGTGCGCGCCCTGACCGGACGCACACCGAGCGCCTATTTGCCTCTGGAGAACAGGAACGCGAGCGTGGCGTAGAACAGCACGATCACCAGGCCCGTGCCCACCACGCGGTTGCGCCGGTTCGTCCGGCGCCGCTCCTTCACAACCGACATCGGATCTCCCCTGTTGAAGCGCGTTGCGAGCACTACCAACAGTAGGGATCGCGTGACCGCGCCGGGCGTCTGGGGCCTCGTGACGCCACGATCGGACCAGTCGCGCGCGGGTGGTAATGCGGGAGTGAAATTGTCCTGTGATCTGTCCTCTCGGCGCTGTTGACCGCTTTGTGGGGCCGACTTAGCGTGAGCGTGAATGTGACAACGTTGTCAGGTTGGTCGTCAGCTCGGGGAGGCTGTCGCATGTCCGCGCTCCGATTCTCTCGTCCAGGTCGAGCACTGGCCGCGTTCGCCGCGGCAGTCGCGCTGACCTCGTCCGTTGTCCCGGTCGCGAGTGCCGCGCCGGTCGCTGCTCTCGTCTCCGACCCGGTTTCACTCGTGAACACGTTCATCGGCTCCAAGGACGACGGGAACACCTTTCCCGGCGCCTCCATGCCATTCGGCAAGACGCAGATCAGTCCGATCGGCTCGCATTACTCCGGATGGCGCTACGACGACCCCAAGATCCACGGCTTCGGGCACCTCTTCCTCTCGGGCGCGGGCTGCTGGGAGCAGGGCGGCGTGCTGTCCGTGCTGCCGACCACCGGCTCCGTCGGGCCTGGCCCGCAGAACGCGTTCGACACGACCGTGCCCGCGACCTTCGACCACCACCGCTACGGCGCGCAGTACACGCACGCGGGCGAAGTGGGCACTGCCGGCTACTACAAGACCAGGCTCACCAGCTACGGCGGCATCGACGCCGAGACGACCGCGTCCACGCGCACCGGTGCGGAGCGCTACACCTTCACCGATCCCAGTAGTGCCAACGTGTTCGTGAACCTGGGCCAGGCCAACGACAAGCACAACGTCACGTCCAGCTCCGTGAAGGTCGTCGGTGACCGCACGCTCGAAGGCTCCATCGAGACGCTGAGCTTCTGCGGTGGCCGGAGGTACACGACGTGGTTCACCACGACGTTCGACCAGCCGTTCTCCGCGTTCGGCACGTGGAGCCCGCAAGGCGGTCAGCCCGGCAGCCGTGAGTCCTCCGGCGGCGTGGGGCTCCGTGGCGCGTGGCTCAACTTCGGTGCCCTTAAAGACAAGTCCGTCACCGCGACCACCGCTGTGTCTCATGTGGACATTGAGGGCGCGCGGAAGAACCTCGCGGCCGAAGGGCTCCGTCGTGACGGTGCGCCCCTGGGCTTCGACGAGCTGCGTGCGCGTGCAGAGCGGGCGTGGCGCGCCGAGCTGTCTCGCGTGCGAATCGGTGGCGGTAGCCGTGACGACCTCGTGGTCTTCTACACCGCGCTCTACCACGTGCTGTTGCAACCGCTGACCGGCAACGACCACGACGGTCGCTATCGCGGCTTCGACGACAAGATTCACACCGCGCGCGGTTGGACCTACTACGAGTACTACTCGCTGTGGGACACCTATAGGACGCAGAACCAGCTCGTAGCCATGTTCTGGCCGTCGCGCGCGAAGGACATCGCGCAGTCGTTGCTCGCCGTGCACCAACAGGGCGGCTGGCTGCCTCGGTGGGCCTACGCGAGCTTCGAGACGAACACCATGACCGGTGACCCCGTGACGCCGTACATGGTCGATCTGTGGCGGTTCGGCGCTTATAAGGGCAAGGAGCGCGAGGCGCTGGCCGCGTTGCTCCAGAACGCGAACGGTGTCCCGCCCGCCGCATCACAGTTCCAGGGGCGCGCGGGCAACCCGAACTACCTCGCGAACGGCTTCGTCGAGTACGACAAGCAGAAGCCCAAGAAGGGCATGGACATCGACCAGCACCACGGTGGCTCCGCGACCATGGAGTACGCGCTGGCTGACTGTTCGCTGTCCATCATGGCCGGAGCTCTCGGTGCGTCCACCGAAGCCGCGGCGCTCCGACAGCGCGGTCAGTCCTGGCGAAACGTTTGGGACTCCACGGTCACCGATCGCGGCTTCACCGGCTTCCCGCGTCCGAAGGTGCTCGGCGGCGCGTGGCACAGCGACCCCGGCAAGCCGTACACGCCCACTTCCGACCACGGCTTCCACGAGGGCACCGCGTGGCAGTACCAGTGGCTCGTGCAGCAGGACGTCAGCGGTGCCCTCAAAGCCATGGGCGGCAAGGAAGAGACCGGCAAGCGGCTCGACGCCTTCTTCGCCTACGACAAGCTCCTCGCCAATCACACCGAGGCCGTGCGCAAGGAGTGGGTCGTCGGGCCCTACGCGTATTACAACCAGTTCCGCTACAACCCCAACAACGAGCCCGACCTGCACGCGCCGTGGATGTACACGCTCATCGGCCAGCCGTGGAAGACCTCGACCGTCACGCGCGCCGCGCAGACACTGTTCACCAACGCGCCCAACGGGGTCACCGGCAACGACGACCTCGGCACCATGTCCGCGTGGTACGTGTTCAGCGCGCTCGGCATGTACCCGGCCGTCAACGGCACCGGCCAGCTCGTGCTGAGCAAGCCCCGGTTCCCCCTCGCCAGCATCCAGCTGGAGAACGGCAGACCGTTGGTGATCGCCGCACCTGGCGTCGACTCGGCGAAGAACCAGTTCATCGGCTCCGCACGGCTCGGCGCCCGCCAGCACGACAAGGTGTGGGTCGACTGGGACCAGCTCTCGCGCGGCCAGGTCCTCACCTACTCGCTCGCCGAGCGCGAGTCCACGTGGGGCACCACCCCCGCAGCCCTGCCAACCTCCCCCTGCTCCTCCTGACCGCTCGCGAATGCCGCGTTTGGTCCGTTGAACGTGCTGAACGAGTCATTGAGGTGGTTGAACGCACTGAATGACTCGTTCAGCACGTAAGCGGAGGTGGCGGGTCCTAGGACGGTCCCGGGCGGTCGGTGATCCGGGGCACGCTCCACACTGGTCTGGTCGATTCGTCCAGATCCCCAGGGAGCGCCCCGTGCTGTCCACTCCGGCAGGCAGGTTCCGGCTCATCGCGATCGCTGAGGCGTGCTCGTGGGTGGGGCTGCTCATCGGCATGCTCTTCGAGCACGTGCTGGAGGTGACCGACCTCGGCGTGAAGATCTTCGGCCCGGTGCACGGCGGGCTCTTCGTGATCTACGTGCTCGTGGCGTTCCTCGTGCGCAAGCCGCTCGGCTGGGACAACCGCACCCTGGTGTGGGCGCTGATCGCCTCGATCCCGCCCGCCGCGACGGTGTGGTTCGAGCGCTGGGCCGCGCGCACCGGCCGCATGGAGCCGGTCACCGTCTAGGACTCGAAGTCGCCGGTGGCCTTGCGCACCTTGGACAACAGCTCGGTCAGCTGCTCGGTTTGCCGCGAGGTGAGCCCGGCGAGGCCGAAGTTGGCGTCCGTGACCGCCTCGGTCGCGGCCTTCATCCGGGTCCGGCCGTCGTCGGTGATCGCCACCAGGGTGGTGCGCCGGTCGGTGGGGTGCGGCGCGCGCACCACCAGCCCGTCGGCCTCCAGCCGGTCGACGATGTTGGTCACGCTGGTCGGGTGCAGCTGCAACCGCTCGCCCATGACCCGCATCGGCAGACTGCCCTGGCGGGAGAAGGTCAGCAGCACCAGCGCCTCGTAGCGGGCGAAGGTGAGCCGGTGCGGGCGCAGCGCTCCGTCCACAGCGGACTGAACGATCTGCTGGACGCGCATCACACTGGTGACCGCGGCCATCGTCTCGGCCGGTCCTACGCGCTCGGCCCACAGTTCGGCGGCGCGCTCGATGGGATCGAACGGCAAGGATCGGCCTGTCATGGAAAGCCACGCTAGCAGCGCTGTACTGGTCAGTAGCGGATTGTTCGGTCAAAGGAGGAGGTCGACGTGCTCGTGTCCTTCAGCGTGAGCCCGCTCGGTGGGGAGTCCGACGGCGTCAGCGCGGCGGTCGCCGACGCGGTGCGGGTGGTGCGCGAATCGGGTCTGCCCAACGAGACCAGCTCGATGTTCACCACCGTCGAGGGCGAGAGCTGGGACGAGGTGATGGCCGTGGTGCGCCGCGCCGTCGAGGCGGTGCAGCGGCATGCCCCCAGGGTGAGCCTGGTGCTCAAGGCCGACATCCGACCGGGCTACACCGGGCAGCTCACCGCCAAGGTGGAGCGCGTTGAGGAGCACCTCCGCGACGTGTGACCGGAGCCACTGCCCGCGTCGTCCCGGTGGGTGGGATGGTCGGGGTGTGCTGAGCATCGGAACCGTTGAGGAGCGCCGTGCCGCGGCGCGCAGGCTGTGGTCGCTGTTCGAGAACTACCACGTCCTCACCTACTTCACCCCGGAGTCGCGCGCGGCGGCGGACGGCCTCGGCTGCAAGGGCGGCTGGATGGGCTACTTCGCCCAGCGCGCGGCGCCCTTCGGCGAGGCGAGCCCGGAGCTGGTGACCGCCACGTTCTACAGCTTCCCGCCGACGATGGTGCACCGGGCGCTGCCCGACGCGTGGGCGCTCGCCGCCCCGGAGACCTTCCTGGCGACGCGGCTGGCCGGGGTGGACGGCGCGCTGCGACGCCTGCTCGGCGAGGACCTGTTGTCCGGGCCGGTGATCGCGGAGCTGGCCGAGCTGGGCCGCGCCGCCGCGAGCGCCGCCCCGATCACCGGCCGCCCGCTCGCCGCGGCGAACGCGGCGCTGCCGTGGCCGGAACCGCCGCACCTCGCGCTGTGGCACGCGACCACGATCCTGCGCGAGTCCAGGGGAGACGGGCACATCGCCACCCTGGTCGCCGCCGGACTCGACCCGTGCGAGGCGCTGGTGGTCTACGCGGCCGACCACGAGGTGACCGGCGAGGCCATGCGCGGGTTCCGGCGCTGGACCGAGCAGGAGTGGCAGGAGGCGGTGGACCGGCTCACCGAGCGCGGCCTCGTCGACGGCGGCGAGCTCACCGCCGCTGGGCGCCAGGTGCGCGCGTGGTGCGAGGAGCGGACCGACGACGGCGCGATCCTGCCGTGGCTGGAGATCGGTGAGGACGCGACGCGGCGCTTCGCGGAGTTGATCACGCCGATCGCGCGCACCCTCGCCGAGGGCAACGAGGCCTTCCGCGCCAACCCGATGGCGCTGCACCTGGTGACGTGATTTTCCTTTGCCACCATGGCAAAACGTCGCCCAGAAGGGAACGTCAGGGGGTGGCGCTAGCGTGGCGTGTCCACATCGGACACGCCACGCGAAGGAGCCCTGATGGTCGACGAACCGGTGATCGACGAAGGCGGAGAAGCGCCCCGGAAAATACATAACCCCGGCGGCATGTCCCGAAGGACAGAGGCGACCGGGGTCTTCGTCGAAGACTCTACCGGAGCCGCCCGGTGATGACAAACCCCACCCTGAACGCACTGCTGGAGCAGCGGTTGTCGGCGGAGCGGCTGGCTCCCTACCGGGCGGTGTGCGGGGGAGACCTCGGCGCGGCACTGACGCTCTACGAGCAGAACGCCCGGATCAGCGCGGCCTTCTGGCGAACGCTCGGCCACGTCGAGGTGTTGGTGCGCAACGCGATGCACTCCGCGCTGGTCGACCGGAGCGGGCGCGCGGACTGGTACGTCCCCCTCGCGGGGCTGCTGACCGAGAAGGCGCAGAAGGACATCGCTTCGGCGCAGGCCAGGGTCGCCAGGAACGGGCGGACCGCGACCCCGGGCCGCGTGGTGGCGGAGCTGCCGTTCGGCTTCTGGCGGTACCTGCTCGCCGCCAGGTACGACCGCACGCTCTGGCGCACCTGCCTGAAGGACGCCTTCCCCGGGGCGTCAGGTCTTCGTCGCGAGGTGCACGACAAGGTCGCGGGGCTGCACGAGCTGCGGAACCGGATCGCGCACCACGAACCCGTGCACAACCGCCCGCTGCGCCGCCTGCGGGCGGACGCGCTGGTGGTCGCGGGGTGGATCTGCCCGTCATCGCGCGCGTGGGTCGGGGCCGGGTGCTGGGTCCCCGGCGCTGTCGGCGGCGTGTCAGGATGGAGGACGTGACAAGGCCAGATCGACGTCAGAACGCCGCCCTCTCCGCCGCGCTCGCCGGCGCCGTGGACCTCTCGGCGGTCAAGGCGCGGGCGGAGGCCACCTCCCGCCAGCAGAGCCGTCCGGCCGCCCCTTCTGCGCCCGGCTCCGCGCCCGCCGCCTCCGGCGAGTGGGTCGTCGAGGTCAGCGAGGCGACCTTCCAGCAGGACGTGCTCGAACGCTCCCTGCAGGTGCCGGTCATCGTGGACCTGCGCGCGAGCTGGAGCGAGGAGAGCCAGCAGCTGTCCCCGGTCCTGCAGCGGCTCTCCTCGGAGAGCAACGGGACCTGGGTCCTCGCCAGCGTCGACATCGACGCCAACCCGCGCATCGCGCAGGCCTTCGGCGTGCAGTCGGTGCCGATGACCGTCGCCATCGCGGGCGGCCAGGTCCTGGACGGCATTCCCGGACTGCAGCCGGAGCCGCAGCTGCGCCAGTGGATCGGCTCCCTGATCGAGGCGCTGCGCGACCGTCTCCCCGGCATCAAGGCCGCCGAGGAGCGCGCCGCCGCCGGTGGTGGTGCCGCCGAGGCCGAGCAGCCCGAGGACCCCCGCTTCACCGAGGCCGAGGACGCCTTCGAGCGGGGCGACTACGCCGCCGCCGAGGCCGCCTACGAGCAGATCCTCTCCGTCGAGCCCGCGAACGAGGACGCCAAGGCCGCGCTCGCGCAGGTGCGTTTCACCGCGCGCGCTGAGCAGGCCGGCTCGGGTGCGGTCGCCACGGCGGACGCGAACCCCGACGACGTCGACGCGCAGCTCACCGCCGCCGACGTGGAGATCGCCGAGCAGCGGGTCGACGAGGCGTTCGCGCGGCTGATCGAGACCGTGCGCCGCACCGCGGGCGAGGACCGCGACCGCGCGCGCCAGCACCTGGTCGGACTCTTCGAGCTCTTCCCCGCTGACGACCAGCGGGTCGCGCTGGCGCGCCGCAACCTGGCCAGCGCCCTGTTCTGACGCTCATGACAGTGGGGCCGGGTGCGCCCGGCCCCACTGTCTAGCGGAAGTCCTCGGTGCAGGCGGAGATGCCGTCGAGGAAGCCGACGTGGAAGGCCTCGACCCGCGCGAAGCCGGACGGCACGCCCTTCCCGTTGACGTCGGCCGCCATCCCCGTGTTCTCGGTGAGCAGCTGGGTGATCGCCTCGTCCAGGTCGCCGGGGGAGATCCGCAGCGTTCCGACGGGGTTGCGGCCGCCGTACGGGCGCTGGAGCAGGCTGCCCGCCCAGTTGCCGACCATGCACGCGGTGCGCAGCCCGGCCACCTCGCCGGTCAGCTTCATCCCGACGGCCTTCTGCACGGAGAGCACGTAGCGCGAGGCGATCTCGCCGAACGCCGCGAAGTCGCCGATCGCGCGGGCGCGTTCTTGCTTCGCGGGCGCCTTGCCGAGCTGGGCCAGCCGTTCCATGTCCAGCGCGACGGTGTTGCTGCTCTCGCAGTAGGTCGCCGCCGCTCCCGCCGCCGCCGCGCAGGAACCGCCGAAGGTGATCTCGGGCGGAGCGGCTCCGGTGTCCTTGTGGACGGCCTGGAGGTTCTCCACGATCGCCTTCACGGTCTGCTCGTTGACCGGCAGGTTGCCCTTGGTGTCGTCCTGCTTGGCGAAGGTGTACTCGGTGATCCGCGCGTCGATGTCCTTGGCGTCCATGGCCGCGCAGCGCTTCGGGCCCTGGCCGAAGCCGAACTGGAACGCGGTGACCCGGTCGAAGGCGTTGCCGTGCGCGCCGCGCTTGGTGTAGGAGGAGCCGACCGAGTCGCGCAGCGCGAACATGGCGCCGAGCACCTTGCTCAGGCCCTCGCCGGTGGAGACCTCGAAGTGCTCGGCCTTGCCCTCGGCGACGTGCCGGAAGAACGCGCCGGTGAAGCAGTCCGCCTGCTGCTCGGCGATGATCGTCGGCATGCCGAGCTTGGTGACGCCGCTGCGGTGGCCGACGGCGTGGCCGACCTCGTGCGCGAGCACGGCGACCACGGCCATCGGGCCGTAGTTGGTGCTCAGCATCGGCAGCAGGCCGCCCCGGTCCCACGCGATGAGGTCCTCGGACGGACAGAAGAACGCGTTCTCCACGCCGGCGGTGTTGCTCTTGCACAGCACCATGTTCTTGCCGCCGGAGTCCCACGACGCGAGCCTGCGCAGCGGCTCGTAGGGCTTGCCGAAGGTGAGCGGGAACTGCTCGAGCCAGTACCTCTGCACGTCGGTGACGGCGTTGCTGGCCAGTCGGTCCATGACGCCGTCGTCGGCGTTCTCCACGGTGATCTGGGCGTCCGCCACGCCCGAGCGGGGGCCGCTGGCGCCCTCGGTGACCTTCAGGCCGGCAGCGCTGCCGGGGTCGACGACCGCGCCGACGCGCTTGGCCTCGCCCCTGATCACCGTTGTGCAGCCGGCTGCCAGCAGCAGCGCCGCCACCAGCGCCGTGACCCGCACCGCTCTCCGTCGAGCCGCCCCCATCAGCACGTGCGTACTCCTTCGCCCACCCGCGGATTCGGCCGAACGCGGCCGACGCCGCCAAACCGTACCGTCCGACGGGCCGCGCTGGCCGCGTACTCACCGACTGGGGGGCGCTCGCTCCTTGCGGAGGGGGAGCGGGGTGGATTCCGTGCCGCCCTGCACAGCACGGAATCCACCCCGCCGGGGTCCGGAGTCAGCTCTCCGGAGGAACGCGAGAAACTACTGGAACTCCACGCTGGTGCTCTGCACGCCGAACTTGCACTCGAATCCGTCGCTGCCGGGCCCCGTGTGCCAGCCGCCGGTGTAGTCGGTCTGCGTGGAACAGGCCACGTGCAGGCGCCACATCTGTTCGGTCGCTGCTGCTCCCGAGCCCGCGCACTTCGTGCCGCCGTAGGTGTTGAACCATTCGTTGACGCACTTCAGCCCGTTCATGGACTGGTCGGTCCTCCCGGACTTGGCAACGCCGTTCTCCGCGAGGGCGCTGGGGGAGGCACCCAGGAGGATCGCGGCGGCGACACCTGCGGCGAACACCGTCCTCACTGCCTTGCTCATCGTCGCCCCATTTCTTCCGAGAAAGTCAGTGAATTGATTCATGTTGACCGTGTGGTGAAATATTAAATGTCGCCAAGAATTGTCGTCAATGTGAACAAGAACTGTTTGATGAGTGTTTTGGTCGTGCATGAAAAGCCGTGGTGAGAAATGTGAAACTGAAACTGTTTCTCCGGGTTCTCAGCCGATGCCGCACGCCTTGGCGCCGCCGAGGACGCCGGAGCGGAACGCCGCGAGGCGGTCGAAGCCGGAGGCGATCCCGGCGCCCGCGACATCGCGCGAGCCGTAGTCGTAGCCCAGCAGCACCTGCACGGCCTCGTCCAGGTCGCCGGGTGCGAGCGCCGCGCTGCCGTCAGCCCCGCGCGAGGCCGCGTCGCTGTAGGCGCCCGCGAGGCAGAGCGCGCCGCGACCGGCTCCGGCGCCGCCGACGCCGCGGCCGAGCGCGGCCATCGCGGCCAGGCCGTACCTGGCTGCCAGGAGGGCGCCGACCGCGTAGTCGCCGATCTGCTCGTGCAGCCGCTGCGGCTCACCCCTGCCGTCGAGCCGGATCGCGTGCTCGGCGACGCAGAAGGACGCGGGCCCCTGACCGCCGCAGCTCGCTCCCGCCCCGGTGTTCGGCTTGCTCCACTGACCGCCGTTGCGCCGAACCAGCCCGCCGAACCAGCCGTCGAGTCCGGAGCTGATCGCCTCCACCGACTGCTGGTAGCTCCGCGCGGGTCGGCTCACGGCGCTCTCGCTGACCGTGAACCTGCGGTTCTGCACCGTCATGTCCGCGCAGCGCCGCGGTCCCTCCGCGTACCCGTCCTGCATCGCGGACGCGCGGTCGAAGGCGTTGCCGTGCGTCGCTTCGTCGACGTCAACCGTGTCGATCGGATCGCGCAGCACCGTGAGCACACCCATCGCACTGTCCACATCGGACTGCGTCACGCGCAGCCGTGGCGCTTTGCCGGCCACCGCCCAGCGCAGTGTCGCTCCGGCGAAGCAGTCGGCCATCGCCTCCGTGAGGATCGTCGGGTAGCGCTCCGGCTGCTTGCGCTGTTCCTCCGCGCCGATGCCCGCGCGGTGGTGCACCGCGTGCCCGATCTCGTGCGCCAGCACCAGCAGTACCGCCGCACCCGAGTACTTCGCGTTCAGCACGGGGAACAACGCGGCGCGGTCCCACACCACGGAGTCCACACTCGCGCAGTACAGCGCGTTGCCTTCGAGTTCGCTGGTGTGCGAGGTGCACGGCGGCGGCTTCCCGGCCTGTTCATTGCTGTCCACGGAGTAGAAGCCGTTGATCGGCTGCCACGGTTTGCCGAACGTGGGCTCGAAGTTTTCGCGCCAGTACTGCTGCACGTCGGTGACCACCGTCGCGGCGAGCTGGTCGATCTCACCGTGATCCGTGCCGTTGACGAAGCCCGGGTCCACTGTGTCCTTGGTGATGCCCGTGCGCGCGACAGGCTCTCCGGGAACCGCAGTGGTGCAGGCGGCGAGCACGCAGAACGCGCCGATCCCGCACAGGGCACGGCGGAGCGCTCTGTTGTCGAACATGCCCACCCGGTCAGCCTTCCGCATCACCGCGCGCGCCGCAGCGAAGTCCAGCGCATTAGGTGGTTCCAGTCGTTAAAGGTTAAGCACCTAACCTTCAACGACCCGCTCGTCCGTGCAAGGTTACGGCGGATCTACTCGCCGCTCTCCAACAGCTCCGGGGCGGCTTCGAGGTCCGGGGTGTCGGGGACCGCGAGGACGTCGGGGGTCAGCAGCAGCACTCCGGACGGCGGGAGCTGGAGCACGGCGGAGTGGGTGCGGCCGTGCCACGGCTTGGCCTCCGCGCGCACGGAGCCGAGGTTGCCGACACCGGAACCGCCGTAGCTCTCGGCGTCGGTGTTGACCGCCTCGCGCCACATGCCGCCATGGGGCAGGCCGACGCGGTAGTTGAGGTGCGGGCCGCCGGAGAAGTTGGCGACGCACACCACGGGCTCGGCGCCGTCGGCGAGCCGGACGAAGCTGAGCACGTTGCCACCGGAGTCGTTGGCGTCGATCCACGAGAAGCCCTCTGGCGAGGTGTCCTTCGCGTACATCGCGGGCGCGGAGCGGTAGAAGGCGTTGAGGTCGCCCATGAGCGCGGCGATCCCGCCGTGCAGCCGCTCGCCGAGCAGGTGCCAGTCCAGCGAACGGGATTCGGCCCACTCCTGGACCTGACCGAACTCCCCGCCCATGAACAGCAGCTTCTTGCCGGGGTGGGCCCACATGTAGGCGAGCAGCGCGCGGAGGTTCGCGGCCTTGTTCCAGTCGTCGCCCGGCATCCGGCCCCACAGCGAGCCCTTGCCGTGCACGACCTCGTCGTGCGACAGCGGCAGCGTGTAGTTCTCGCTCCACGCGTACATCAGCGAGAACGTCATCTCGTTGTGGTGGTAGGAGCGGTGGATCGGCTCGCGCGCGAGGTAGTGCAGCGCGTCGTGCATCCAGCCCATGTTCCACTTGAAGCCGAAACCGAGGCCACCGAGGTGCGTGGGCCGCGTGACACCGGGCCACGCCGTGGACTCCTCGGCGATCATCATCACGCCGGGGTGTCTCTTGTAGACGGTCGCGTTCAGCTCCTGGAGGAACCGCACCGCGTCGAGGTTCTCCCGCCCACCGTGGACGTTGGGCAGCCACTCGCCCTCGTTGCGCGAGTAGTCGAGGTAGAGCATCGAGGCGACCGCGTCCACGCGCAGGCCGTCGACGTGGAACTCCTCCAGCCAGTACAGCGCGTTCGCGACGAGGAAGTTGCGGACCTCGCTGCGCCCGAAGTCGAACACGAGCGTGCCCCAGTCCGGCTGCTCGCCACGTCGCGGGTCGGCGTGCTCGTACAGCGGTGTGCCGTCGAAGCGCGCGAGCGCCCACGAGTCCTTGGGGAAGTGCGCGGGCACCCAGTCCACGATCACGCCGATGCCGCGCGAGTGCAGGTGGTCGACGAAGTAGCGGAAGTCGTCCGGGGAACCGAAGCGCGCGGTCGGCGCGTAGTAGGAGGTGACCTGGTAACCCCAGGAGCCGCCGAAGGGGTGCTCGGCGACGGGCAGCAGTTCGACGTGGGTGAAGCCGGTCTCGGCGACGTAGTTCGCCAGCTGTTCGGCCAGTTCCCGGTATCCGAGGCCGGGACGCCACGAGCCGAGGTGCACCTCGTAGACGCTCATCGGCGCGCTCGACCAGTCGGTGACGTCGCGCTCGGCGATCCACGCGGTGTCGGTCCACTCGTGGATGGACTCCGTGACGACGGAAGCGGTCTGCGGCGGCACTTCGGTGGCGAAGGCCATCGGGTCGGCCTTCTCGTGCCAGTTGCCGTCCTTGCCGAGGATGCGGAACTTGTACCTGGTGCCCGCGAGCACTCCGGGCAGGAAGATCTCCCACACGCCGGAGGAGCCGAGCGAGCGCATCGGTGTCGCGACGCCGCTCCAGCCGTCGAAGTCGCCGCACACGCGCACGCCCTGCGCGCTCGGCGCCCACACCGCGAAGGACGTGCCAGCGACCGTGCCGCTCGGGGTGTCGTAGCTGTGCGGGCGCGCACCGAGCACTTCCCACAGTCGTTCGTGACGACCCTCGCCGATCAGGTGCAGGTCGAGTTCGCCCAGCGTTGGCAGCCAGCGGAACGGGTCGTCGGAGATGTCCACGTGCTCGCCGTAGCGCACCTGCAACTGATAGTCCCCGGGCGGCGCGTCGACCAGACCCGAGAACAGCCCACCGTGGTGCACCTTGTTGAGGCGGTGCTTCTCCCCATCAACGACGACGTGGACCTCGTCGGCGTGCGGGCGCAGCACGCGGACCGCGGTGCCCTTCTGGTGCGCGTGTGCGCCGAGCACCGAGTGGGGGTCGTGGTGTGCCCCGCCGAGTAGCCGGTTGATCTCGTCCGTGCTGGGTGCGCTTGCGTCGGGCATGGTCACGTCTACGGGCTTCCCGTTCGCTAGGAGTAGTAATCAGGAGTGCCGTGGGTGCACGGACATCTTAGAGCGGCACCGGTCGTCGGTCAGGGCCGAAAAGTCAGCGTTGATCTTGGTGCTCGGGAGAGGGTGGGGCGTACCCGCACCGTGCACGACGAAAGGACCTAGTAGATGTCTTCCCTGATGCGGCGTGCCGCCGTCACCGCGGCCGTTGTCGGAGCCGCCGCAGTCGCCCCAGTGCTCACCAGCGGGACCGCGCTCGCCGCGAAGGCGCCGTCGTGCATCTCCATCACCGCGGAGCCGGTCGGCTGGATCACCCAGACCTACCACCTGCACAGCAGCTGCAAGTCGAAGACTTATAAGGCGTTCGCGGTGTTCAGCAGCGCCGTGGGCCCGTGCCTGACCCTGAAGCCCGGCGCGGACTCGGGCGGCTTCAAAATCGCCAGGACCGCCGACTTCAAGCGCATCGACCTGTGCTGAGCCGGTGACCGCGTGTCGGCCGGGCGCACCTGTCGCCCGGCCGAGCACCGGTGTCACGAGCCGGTGATGCGTGCGATCGACGACAGCGGCACCGCGAGCCACTCCGGGCGGTTCCCGTGCTCATAAGCGACCTCGTACACCGCCTTGTCCAACTCCAACGCCCGCAGCAGCACGGCGTGCTCGCGCGGGTCCGCGGCCTTCTCGGCGTAGCCCGCGCAGAACGCGTCGCGGTTGCGCCGAGCCCACTCCAGCGCGCGCTCGGTGAGCTGGTCCTCGGAACCGCCCGGGTAACCCACGAGCAACTGGTGCGCCGCGTAGTCGAAGGACCGCAGCATCCCCGCGACATCCCGCAACGGCGAACGCAGCGACAGCCGTTCGGCCGCGGGCGCGGCGGGCTCGCCCTCGAAGTCGATCAGCACCCACCCGTGCGCGGTCCGCAGCACTTGGCCGAGGTGAAGATCGCCGTGGATGTGTTGCACAGCAATTGGACTGGTCAGCTCACGAGCCGCCTCGAACGCGGAACGCAGCCCGTGCTCGTGCGCGCTCAGCTCGGGGACGGCAGCGAGCACGGCGTCGAGTCGGCGCTGCATCGCGTCGACTGTGGACTCCAGCAGCTCGCGGCCTTCGGAGCCGCTGCCGAGCGCTTCCGCGAGGTCGGCGTGCACCTCGGCGACGGACTGACCGAGCCTGCGCGCCTCGCCCGCGAAGTCGCCGCCGACGTCCTCGGGGTGCTTCTCGCCCCCCGCCATCAAATCGCGCACGCTCGCGGTCGCCATCGCCCAGCCGTCCGCAGCGGCGGGCAGGAAGCGTTGCAGCATCCCAAAAGTGACGTCATCGCCGTCCACAGAGCCCTGGATGGCACCGAGCGGTTCCGCGATGTGCTCGCACTGCTGTCTCTGCAGCGCGCGGTGCAGCGTCAGGTCGGGATTGGTGCCCGTCACGAGCTTGCGGAAGAGCTTGAGGATGTAGTGGTGCCCGTAGACCAGCGAGGTGTTGGACTGCTCCGCGCCGACCGGCCTGCTCTTGAGCGCGCTCTCCAGTTGCGCGCCGGCCTCGTGCTGGAAGTCCAGCCCGGCCAGGGACTCCCCGCGCGCGATGAGGTCGAGCAGTAAGCCGGTCAGCTCGGTGTCCTGCGTGGCGTCGTAGCAGGCGAGCTGCGCCCGCGTGCCGATCCAGGCGTGCCCGAGGTGTTCCGGCAGTTCGGTGCGCAGGCCGATCAGCAGCTGGTAGCGGTCGGAGCTGCCGTTCTGGCGCACCTCGATCACCGAGTGCACCAGGGCGGGATCACCGTCCACAAGGGACACAGCTTGGACGGGAGCGACCGACTCGACGGCCCTGTCCTTCCCGGCGAACCAGCGCTGCGTCGGCAGCCACTCCTTCAGCGCGTCGGCGAGTTCGGTGATCACCTCGGTCGGTGAGGAGGTCACGGAGCCTCTCCCTCGTCGGTGGCGGGTGTCAGCTGGAACCAGTAGAAACCGTGGCCCGGCAAGGTCAGCAGGTACGGCAGTTCGCCGATCGCGGGGAAGCGCACGCCGCCGGTCAGCTCGACCGGGACATAGCCCTCGAACTCGCCGAGGTGCAGTTCCACCGGCTGCGGGAACCGCGAGAGGTTGTTGACGCACACGACAACGTCATTGCTGTCGTTGTCGTCCTCGCTCGTGGAGTACGTGCGGATGTAGGCCAGGATGCTCGGGTTCGACGAGCCCAGCTCGGTGAAGTCGCCGAGGCCGAACGCCGGGTGCTGCTTGCGCACCTCGATCATCCTGCGTGTCCAGTGCAGCAGCGAGGAGTTGTTGTTCAGGTGCGCCTCGACGTTGACGGCCTGGTAGCCGTACACCGGGTCGGCGTTCACCGGCAGGTAGATCCGGTTCGGGTCGCAGCTGGAGAAGCCCGCGTTGCGGTCCGGCGTCCACTGCATCGGTGTGCGCACGCCGTCCCGGTCACCGAGCCAGATGTTGTCGCCCATGCCGATCTCGTCGCCGTAGTACAGCACCGGTGAGCCCGGCAGCGACAACAGCATCGCGTTGAACAGCTCCTGCTGGTTGCGGTCGTTCTCCAGCAGCGGGGCGAGGCGCCTGCGGATGCCGATGTTGGCCTTCATCCGCGGGTCCTTGGCGTACTCGGCGTACATGTAGTCGCGCTCGTCGTCGGTGACCATCTCCAACGTGAGCTCGTCGTGGTTGCGCAGGAAGATGCCCCACTGGCAGCCGTCCGGGATCGCGGGCGTCTGCGCCAGGATCTCCGAGATGGGGAAGCGGTTCTCCCGCCGCACGGCCATGAAGATGCGCGGCATCAACGGGAAGTGGAAGGCCATGTGGCACTCGTCGCCGCCGACCTCCTCGTCACCGAAGTAGGCCACCACGTCCGAGGGCCACTGGTTCGCCTCGGCCAGCAGCACGCGACCGGGGAACTCGTCGTCGACGACCTTGCGGCACTTCTTCAGGAACTCGTGCGTGCGCGGCAGGTTCTCGCAGTTGGTGCCCTCCTCCTCGAAGAGGTACGGCACCGCGTCCAGCCGGAACCCGTCGATGCCCAGGTCCAGCCAGAACCGGAGCACGTCCAGCATGGCTTCCTGGACCTCGGGGTTCTCGTAGTTGAGGTCCGGCTGGTGGGAGAAGAAGCGGTGCCAGTAGAACTGCCCGCGCACCGGGTCGTAGGTCCAGTTCGACGTCTCGGTGTCGACGAAGATGATGCGCGCGTCCGGGTAGCCCTGGTCGCTGTCGCTCCACACGTAGAAGTCGCCGTACGGCCCGTCCGGGTCGCTGCGCGAGGCCTGGAACCACGGGTGCGCGTCCGAGGTGTGGTTGAGCACCAGGTCGGTGATCACGCGGATACCGCGCCGGTGCGCCTCGTCGAGCACGTAGACGAAGTCGTCCACCGTGCCGAAGTCCGGCAGCACGGCGCGGAAGTCGCTGATGTCGTACCCGCCGTCGCGCAAGGGCGAGGCGTAGAACGGCGGCAGCCACAGACAGTCCACGCCGAGCCATTGCAGGTAGTCCATCCGCGACGCGAGCCCGCGGAGGTCACCGGTGCCGTCGCTGCTCGAATCCGCGAACGCGCGCACCAGCACCTCGTAGAACACCGCGCGCTTGAACCAGTCCGCGTCCTCCGGCGCTTGGCGAGCGTGGCGGAAGTCCTCCGCCTGCGGCTCTATCAGGTGTCCGTCGGAGGTGACGCCCTCTCCCGTGTGCGGTATGCCTTCGAGCCCCAGTGCCGCGTCGGGCTTGATCTCCCCAGTAGAGCCGTTCATCGCACCACCTAGCGTCAGCGTCGTTCGACCGCCACGATGTGGGCCACCGCGCGGTGAGGCTCCAGCCTCACGAAATTCGCCTGGCCCCAGTCCCATGTCTCCCCAGTGACCTCGTCGCGCGCGGTGAACCGCTCCGTCCAGTCCATACCCAACAGGGGTAGGTCCAACCACAACGTGCCTTCTTGGCCGTTGTTCGGATCGAGGTTCACCACGACCACGACGGTGTCCCCAGTGGCCGGATCGGACTTGGAGTAGGCGATCAGGGCGTCGTTGTCGACGTGGTGGAAGCGCAGCGTGCGCAGCCTGCTCAGCGCCGGGCGCGCGCGGCGGACCTCGTTCAGCCTGCGCAGCCACGGTTCCAGTGAGCGGCCTTCGCGCAGCGCGGCGTCGAAGTCCCTCGGGCGCAGCTCGTACTTCTCCGAGTCCAGGTACTCCTCGCTGCCCTCGCGCACCGCCTGGTGCTCGAAGAGCTCGTAGCCGGAGTACACGCCCCAACTGGGAGACAGTGTCGCCGCGAGCGCCGCGCGCACCGCGAACGTGCCGGGGCCGCCGTGCTGCAACGACGCGTGCAGGATGTCCGGGGTGTTGACGAACAGGTTCGGCGTGCCGTCGTCGGCGTGCGCCACCAGCTCGTTGCCGAACTCGATGATCTCCTGCTTGTGCGTGCGCCACGTGAAGTACGTGTAGTACTGCGTGAACCCGCGCTTGGCCAGACCGAACATGCGCGCGGGGCGCGTGAAGGCCTCGGACAGGAACAGCACGTCCGGATGGGTCTCCTTGACCTTCCAGATCAGCCAGTTCCAGAAGTCCGGTGGCTTGGTGTGCGGGTTGTCGACTCGGAAGATCCGCACACCGGCCTCGGCCCAGTGCAGCACCACGCGCAGCGTCTCCGCGTAGAGGCCCTCGGGGTCTCTGTCGAAGTTCAGCGGGTAGATGTCCTGGTATTTCTTCGGCGGGTTCTCCGCGTAGGCGATCGTGCCGTCCGGCAGCACCGTGAACCACTCCGGGTGCTCGGCGACCCACGGGTGGTCCGGCGCGCACTGGAGCGCGAAGTCCAGCGCGACCTCCATGCCCAGCTCGCTCGCGCGCGCGACGAAGCCCTTGAAGTCCTCCATCGTGCCCAGGTCCGGGTGCACGGCGTCGTGACCGCCCTCGGCCGCGCCGATCGCCCACGGTGAGCCGACGTCGGTCGGTCCCGGAGTGAGGGTGTTGTTGCGCCCCTTGCGGTTCTCGCGGCCGACCGGGTGGATCGGCGGCAGGTACACCACGTCGAAGCCCATCGCGGCGACTCGGTCCAGCGCCTTGGACGCCGTGGCGAAGGTGCCGTGCACGGGGTTGCCCGCCGTGTCCACGCCGCCCGTGGAGCGCGGGAAGAACTCGTACCAGGAGCTGAAGCGCGCGCGCTCGCGGTCCACCCACACGCGCTGCGGCTTGCCCTTGGTGACCAGTTCGCGCACGGGGAACTGGTGCATGATCCGGCGCACGGGCTCCGAGAGCGCGACAGCGATGCGTTCGGCGACCGGGCGGTCCGTGTCGCGCAACGACTGCGCGGCGATGGTCAGCAGCTCGCGGTCGTTGCGGCGGTCCGGCCTGCGCGAGACGCGGTCGATGAGGCGCGCGCCGATCTCCAGGTCGTTCGCCAGCTCCCCGGCGCCCTGTCCGGCGGCCACCTTGACCTCGATCGCGTGCAGCCAGGTCGCCCACGGGTCCGACCACGCGTCCACGCGGAAGGTCCACTGCCCCGGGCTGTCCGGCACGATCGCCGCGCTGTACTCGTCGAGGCCGCCGCCGAGGTGGGTCATCCGCGTCTGCCGCGCGACCCTGTCGTCCGGCCCGCGCCACGCGACGGTGGCCGCGACCGCGTCGTGGCCCTCCCGCCAGACGGTGGCTTGGATCGGGATGTGTTCCCCCACAACGGCTTTCGCCGGATCGCGTCCGCAGGAGATGACTGGGGAGACATCGTCGATACCGAGCCGACCGCTCACCGGCAACGCCCTCTCGCAGTAGTTCAGGTCCGATTGTCAGTGCCGTCCTGGCGCAAGTCTGCCTGATTCGATCCAGTTGGCCGACCCCAGGTCCGGGGTGACCCTGTGACGGGGGTGCCCGGAGATCGCCGAGTTCACGCACCATGATGCGGGTTACCTAGACGTAGTCCCATCCGGGCGAGCACTTCGACCCGAACGGCGGAGCCCGCTGCTCCACCCCGCCGCACCCTCCCGCTTCACTTTCCACCCCGTCAACCCATCGCCCCCGCTCGCGCCGCCGGGGCGTCGTACTCGATGTGACATTCCTGGGCGCGGCGCCGTGGGATCGCCTGCAATGTTTTGCAGGCTTCGCTGGGAATCTTGCCAACCGGGGCGGGGGGCGAAGTACAGTTCGGTCGCGTGAGAGCACTGCGCCGGTTCACCGTCCGCGCCAGTCTGCCGGAGCCGTTGGCGGCTCTCGGGCGGCTGGCGACCAACCTCCGCTGGGTCTGGCACCAGCCGACCCAGGACCTCTTCGCCTCGGTGGACGCCCAGGCGTTTGAACGCCTCGACGGCGACCCGTTGCGGCTGCTCGCCGAGGTCCCGCCGGAGCGGCTCCATGAGCTCGCCGCCGACGAGGGCTTCCTCGTGCGGACCGCGGCCATCGCCGACGACCTGGACCGCTACCTCGACTCCGGGCGCTGGTACCAGCGCCGCCAGGAGGAGGCCGAGGGCATGCCGTCCTCGATCGCCTACTTCTCGATGGAGTTCGGAGTCACCGAGGCGCTGCCCAACTACTCCGGCGGCCTCGGCGTCCTCGCGGGCGACCACCTCAAGGCGGCCTCCGACCTCGGCGTCCCGCTGATCGGCGTCGGCCTGCTCTACCGCTCCGGGTACTTCCGCCAGTCGCTGTCGCACGACGGCTGGCAGATCGAGCACTACCCGGTGCTCGACCCGCGCGCGTTGCCGCTGGAGCCGCTCACCGAGCCCTCCGGCGCGCCGATCCTGGTGCACGTGGCCATGCCGGACGACCGCGTGCTGCGCGCCCGCGTGTGGAAGGCGCAGGTCGGCCGCGTCCCGCTGCTGCTGCTGGACTCCGACGTCGAAGAGAACGACGAGGACCTGCGCGGCGTCACCGACCGGCTCTACGGCGGCGACCAGAACCACCGCATCCGGCAGGAGATCCTGGCCGGTATCGGCGGCGTCCGCGCCGTGCGCGTGTTCTGCGAGCTGACCGGTCACGCGCAGCCGGACATCTTCCACACCAACGAGGGCCACGCGGGCTTCCTCGGCCTCGAACGCATCCGCGAGTACGTGGCCTCGGGCGAGCTGGACTTCGACCAGTCGCTCTCGACCGTCCGCGCGGGCACCGTGTTCACCACGCACACCCCCGTCCCCGCGGGCATCGACCGCTTCCCGGTCGACCTCGTGCGCCACTACTTCGGCGCGGGCGGAGACGGTCTGCTCCCGGGCGTTCCGGTCGACCGTGTGATCGCGCTCGGTGCCGAGGAGAACCCGGGTCTGTTCAACATGGCGCACATGGGCCTGCGCCTCGGACAGCGTGCGAACGGCGTCTCGCAGCTGCACGGTCGCGTCAGCCGCGAGATGTTCAGCAGCCTGTGGCAGGACTTCGACGTCACCGAGGTCCCCATCGGCTCGGTCACCAACGGCGTGCACGGTCCGACCTGGGCGGCCACCGAGATCAGCAAGCTGCTCGGCGAGTCCGACCCGGACCTGGTCGACAAGGGCGTCGGCATCCACGGCTTCGAGCCGGTCACCGACGAGCGCCTCTGGGAGCTGCGCGGAGAACTGCGCGGTCGCCTCGTCCAGGAGATCCGCCGCAGGCTGCGCGCGTCCTGGGTGCAGCGCGGAGCCTCCAACCTGGAGCTGGGCTGGACCGACTCGGTCTTCGACCCGACCGTGCTGACCATCGGCTTCGCCCGGCGCGTTCCCACGTACAAGCGGCTCACGCTGATGCTGCGCGACCCGGAGCGGCTGCGCGCGCTGCTGCTGGACCCGGAGCGCCCGGTGCAGCTGGTGGTCGCGGGCAAGTCGCACCCGGCCGACGACGGCGGCAAGGCGCTGATCCAGCAGATCGTGCGCTTCGCGGACGACCCCGAGGTGCGGCACCGCATCGTCTTCCTGCCGGACTACGGCATGTCGATGGCGAAGTACCTGTACTGGGGCTGCGACGTCTGGCTGAACAACCCGCTGCGGCCGTTGGAGGCGTGCGGCACCTCCGGCATGAAGTCCGCGCTCAACGGCGGCCTGAACCTGTCCATCAAGGACGGCTGGTGGGACGAGTTCTTCGACGGCGACAACGGCTGGGCGATCCCCACCGCTGACGGCGTCGTCGACCCGAACCGCCGGGACGACCTGGAGGCGACGGCGCTCTACGAGCTGATCAGCAGCAAGGTCGCGCCGATGTTCTACGACCGGGGCGAGGGCGGTGTTCCGGCCCGGTGGATGGGCAAGGTGCGGCACACGCTGGCCTCGCTCGGCCCGCAGGTGCAGGCCTCGCGCATGGTCAAGGAGTACGTCGAGACGCTCTACACCCCGGCGGCCCGGTCGGCCACCGCGGTCGGGGAGTACGCCTACAACGGCGCGAAGGAGCTGGCTTCCTACCGCGCCCGCCTCGACGCCGCGTGGTCCGCCGTGCGCGTCACGGAGACCACGTTCTCCGTCAACGGGAACAGCGCGGCCCCGCTGCTCGGTTCCAAGGCGTCGGTCACCGCGCGCGTGGACCTCGGCGGCCTCGACCGCACGGAGATCGAGGTGCAGGCGGTCATCGGCCGGGTCGACGACGCGAACGAACTGCGCGACGTGGTCTCGGTGCCGATGGCCCTGGTCTCGCCGGGCGAGTACAGCGCTGAGGTGGAGCTGCCGTACGCCGGTCCGACCGGCTACACGGTCCGCGTCCTGCCGAAGCACGAACTGCTCGCGTCACCGGTAGAGCTCGGCAAGGTCGTTCTCGCGACCTGATGCCGTGACGACGGTGGGCGGCCCCTGGTGGCGGGGGCCGCCCACTACGTCATTTCCGGGTCACTTCGGCGCCTGCGTGAACAATCCGTCCGCGCCGATCCTGCCGGTGGAGTCCTTCACCACCACGCGCAGTTCCACGCGTGCGCCTGATGACGCACCGGGCAGCTTGCTGAGGTCTGTGTAGACCCGGTACGGCCCAGCGTCGTCGGTGCCGAGGACCGTCCAGTTCGCTTGCCCCGCAATGCGTGCCGCGAACGTCGCCTGTGCGCGCGAGCCCCCTGGGACCTCTGCGAGCAACCCCGTGCGTCCGTCCTTCGCTGGTGCCGTGAGGGACAGCTGGGGCTTCGGAGCCGACTGTGCGTCGGGAACGGGCTTGTCGCTGCGGAGCACCGAAACCGCCAACGGCGGCACTGTCACCTTCACGGTGCGGTTGGCTCCGCTAGTCGGACCGGTGCCTCTAACCGGGAAGTCCTGCCGGAAAGTGAAGTCTGACGCAGACACCGCGATATCCACCGTGCGCGCTTCTGTCGCCGAGTTCGCAGTGACCAGGTACTCGTGCCCTGTCACCGGGTCGATGCGGCTGTAGGCCACTACGTCCGCGTCGGCGTGGCGCATGATTTGGTTGCCGCGCTTCCACACCGCGTTCGCCGCCGTATAAGCGCTCAGCGAGCTCAGCTGTCGGTACAGCGGGTGTGTGGTGTCGAAGTTGTCCCGTGCCGGAGTGCTGGCCGTGCCCACCTGTGTCTGGCCCAAGTGCTCCGCGACCTTGGTGGGGAACATGTCCTGCCGTGCGTCCGCGTCGCCGCCGGTGCCCGCGAAGCCCTGTTCGTCGCCGTAGTAGACGACCGGGTTTCCGCGCCACAGGTACAAAAGCGCGTTGCCGAGCCGCAGTCGGTCCAGCAGCTCTTGAGCGCCGATTCCGGGACGGTCGCGCTGAAGCATCCACGCGAGCCTGCCGGTGTCGTGATTACTCAGGAAGGTGTTGAGCGAGTAAGCGTTCGAATCGGCATCGGTGTACAGATCGTCGGCGTCCAGCGCCTGTGCGAGCAGCGAGGCGCCCTTGCCCGCGAGGAACTGCGACGCCGCCCCCTGGAACGGGAAGTCCAGCACGGACTGCATCCGCCCGGCGGTGGTGTAGTGCGAGGTGTGCGTCGGGTCGCCGGTCAGGTCCTCGCCGAAGATGAAGAAGTCGTGCTTGCCGCGCGCGTTCGCGTGGGCCTTCACCGTCGGCGCGAACGCCTGCCAGAACTCGGTGTTCACGTGCTTGACGGTGTCCACCCGGTACCCGTCGATGTCCATCGAGTCGATCCAGTCGGTGTAGATCCGGCGCATGCCGTCCACGACCCTGGGGTGCTCGGTCATCAGGTCGTCGAGCCCGAAGAAATCGGCGAACAGGATCTGCTCCCCGGCGAACTCCAAGGCGTCACCGCGGTTGTGGTAAAGCGTGCGGTCGTTGAGCCATTCCGGTTTCTTCCGCTGCGCCGAGGCTTCGTCGTGGAACTTCGGCACATAGGGGAACGATTTCTCGACGGAGAGTTTCGGGAAGTCCTGCCGTCCCGCCATCGCGGTGATGTCGAACGGCCTTCCGTTGGCGTCGCGATAGGGAGCCTCGGCCAGTGTGCGGTAGGGGTGGTCACCGTCGAAACCGATGACGTCGGCGGTGTAGTGCGCGGTGATGTCGAAGAAGACTTTGATTCCGCGTGCGTGCGCTCGGTCGATCAGGGCCCGCATCTCCTGTTTGGTGCCGAAATGCGGGTCGAAATCGGTGAAGTCGGTGATCGCGTACCCGTGGTAGGCCGCGAAGGCGTTGCCCCCCACCCGCGTCGACCACCCACCTGTTGCGGAACGGCGGGTTGATCCACAGCGCTTCGACGCCGAGACCGGCCAGGTAGTCGAGCTTCCCGCTGAGCCCGGCGAGGTCGCCGCCGTGGAAGAACTGCTTGTCAGCCGGGTCGAACCCGTGCTGGAGCCGATCGCCCGCGTCCAGCCCGCCCCGGTCGTTGCGGGGGTCGCCGTTGGCGAAGCGGTCGATCATCGCCATGTAGAACGGCACGCCGGACAGGTCGTTCCGCAGCGGGTCGCGGGCCAGTCCGGCGTCGTTCGCGCGCGTCGTGACCGGTGCCGGAGTCGCGGCGACCAGGGCCGCGACGGCGGCGAGACCGCATAGAATGCGAATGCGGCGCACATTTCCTCCTGCGTGCAAATCATTCGATTGCGCGCAGGTTAGTGCTCGATCAGGGGATTGCTGGAGTTCCTCCTGGCTTGGTAGGAAGCCCTGCCGCCTGCCACCCGCGGAAACCGCCGACGAGATCAGTTGCACTGTTCAACCCGACCCGGCGCAGATCGCGCGCGGCGAGGCTGGAGGAATAGCCCTCGTTGCACACGACGACCACCACTGAATCAGGCCGGATCTCGGGAATGCGGTGTGATCCGGCCGGGTCCAACCGCCATTCCAGGTGAATGCGCTCGATCGGCAGCGCACCCGGGATCTCGCCTTCCTCCGCCCGGTAGGAGTGCGGGCGGATGTCGACGATCAGCGCGCCGTCCTGCTGCGCCGCGAAGGCCTGCTCCGGCTCCAGCCGGTCGATCTCCGCGCGCGCCTCGTCCAGGAACTTGTCGATGCTCATGCTCTCGGAGCCTCCGTGTACGCCTCAAGGCTGGGGTACTCGTTGGTCGGCAGTAGGGGCGGCGAGTACGCGTGCACGGTCGCGGCGTTCTGCACGCCCGTGTTGCGGACCTGGTGCGCCCGCCCCGGGCCGAAGCCGACACCCGTGCCGAGCTTGCGCGTGGCACCCCGGACCGGGCCGGTCGGATAGCGGTAGTCCTCGCGCAGCTCGCCCCGGTACACGGTGAACGAGCCGGAGGCGCCGCCGTGGTCGTGCGGTTCGGTGCCCTGGCCCGGCATCCAGGAGAGCAGCCACAGCTCCACCTCGTCGGTCAGCGCCAGGCGTGCCCACCAGCGCTGCTCCGGCACGTACTGGAGGACGCCCGCGAGCTGGTCCTCGAACACCGACGCCACGTTCTTGGTCAGCCCGAGCAGCTCGCTGGCCGTCCACAGCGGACGGCGCGGGGCGATGAAGTCCCGCAGCAGGGGGAGGTCGAGCGCCGGGTGGATCTCCGGCGCGGACAGCGAAACGGTCATGCGTGCGCTCCTGGTTCAGGAAGTGGGGAGGGAGAACCGGAACGCGGCGCGGCGCGCGGGATCAGCGCAGAGTTCGAGGCGCGATCCCGCGAAAGGATCTTCGGGTGGGGTCCGTGATCACATGCCACGCCGCGCGCACGTACACGCACAGCTGGTCAACCGGGCCTGGTCCAGCGGCAGGTTGTTCCACAGCAGCGAGCGGATCACAGCGAGATGCTCCCACAGCGCGACCCGCGCCGACCAGCGGTTCCGCATCCTGGACAAGGACTCTGATGTGGCTCTTTGCGCCCTTGGCAATGTGTCGCGAGACCTGATGAACATCCGCCCAGAACGCTCCATTGGCGGGAATCTGTCAGCGCGCTCGGCTGGCGCATGCGCATCGTCGTGGACTTCGCCGACGACGCGGAGCAGGAGTTGGAGCTGCCGCCGAACCTGGCGGTGATCGCATGAGAACGGCGGGCCGGAGCACAGTGACTCCGACCCGCCCTTGTGAATCAGGTGCTACTGGTAGGTGTACAGGTCCAATATGGCGCCGAGCGGGCTCGGGTGGCAGGCGGCGCCGACGTCGGAACCGCAGATGCCTGCCGCGACGCTCCCGCACTCCTCCGGTGAGTCCGCCGATGATCGCCAAGAATCGGTTCACCTCACGGGAGAAACCGCTTGGATCAGAAGCTCCGGACGTACAGGTCGTACATGTCCCTCATGGAGTTGTAGGGGCACTTGGCATCGCCGTCGCTGCCGCGGAACCGGTCCGCGTCGGACTCGCACTCGGTCCAGGTCCAGTACGAGCCGTAGTACTTCCAGTCGCCCGCGTGCGCGGTTCCGGTGGCGCCGGTGAGCATGATGCCGACGGCGGCGATGACGGCGGTGAGCCCGCCGATGATCTTGGTGGTCATGCCTTCACGATTGCGCGGATCGGGCGGTTGCCAAGAGGCGTTTCACTCCAAAGTGAATCATCTTGGTGTGACCTCACGCCTTGACCTTGAGCACCAGGAAGGTGCGCGCGGGCACGGTCAGCGAACTCCCCGAGGTCAGCGGGCTCACGTCCTCGGGAACGCCGTCGTCGGTGCTGGTGTCGAGGACCGGCTCGTAGCAGCGCCCGTACTCGTCGGAGGGCATGTTGATCCGCGCGGGCTCGGCGCCGGAGTGCAGGACGAGCAGCCACGAGTGGTCCTCCAGCGGCTCGCCGAGGCGGGATCGCCCGCGACAGTCCTCGCCGTCGATCCACATCATCAGCGTTCGCCGCGAGTCGTCGAACCAGTCGGTCTCGGTCATCTCCCGCCCGTCGGCGTGCAGCCACACCAGGTCGGGAACGCCGCTGGGGGTCTCGCGGCCGTCGAAGAACTCGGCTTGGCGCAGCGCGGGGCACTCGGCGCGCAGGGCGACCACGCGCCTGGCGAAGGTCAGCATCGCCTCGGACGCCCCGGTCGGCGCCCAGTCCACCCACGACGTCTCGTTGTCCTGGCAGTAGGCGTTGTTGTTGCCGCCCTGCGTCCGCCACATCTCGTCGCCCGCGGTGATCATGGGCGTTCCGGTGGACAGCACGAGCGTGGCGAACAGGTTGCGGGCCTGCCGCGCGCGCAGCTCCAGCACTGAGGCGTCGTCCGTCGTACCCTCCTCGCCGCAGTTCCACGAGCGGTTGTCGTCGGTGCCGTCGCGGCCGTCCTCGCCGTTGGCCTCGTTGTGCTTGTGGTTGTAGGACACCAGGTCGCGCAGGGTGAAGCCGTCGTGCGCGGTGACGAAGTTGATCGACTGCCACGGACGGCGCCCGCTGAGGTCGTAGAGGTCGGAGGAGCCCGAGAGCCGGTACGCCAGCTCGGCGACGCCGGTCGACGAGCGCCAGAAGTCGCGCACGGTATCGCGGTAGCGCCCGTTCCACTCCGCCCACTGCACGCCGAAGTCGCCGACGCGGTAGCCCTCGCCGGTGGCGTCCCACGGCTCGGAGATGAGCTTGCGCTGGGCGAGCACCGGATCGGTGGTGATCGCGGTCAGCAGGCCCGCGTTGCGGTCGAAGCCACCGCCGCCGGGCCGACCGAGCACGCTGGCCAGGTCGAACCGGAAACCGTCCACTCCCAGTTCGCTCGCCCAGTAGCGCAACGAGTCGGTGACCAGGCGCACCACGGTCGGCGAACCCGCGTCGAGGGTGTTGCCGCAGCCAGTGAGGTCGAAGCCGCCGCCGTTGGCGGAGTGCAGGTAGTAGGCGGGCGCGTCCAAGCCGCGGAAGCTGAGTGTCGGACCGCCGAGGCCGCCCTCGCACGTGTGGTTGAACACGACGTCCAACAGCACCTCGATGCCCGCTGCGTGCAGCGCGGCGACCATGGTGCGGAACTCCTCGACCTCGCGACCGGGCTCGCTGGCGTACGCGGCGTGCGGTGCGAGGAAACCGAGCGTGGAGTAGCCCCAGTAGTTGTTCCTGCCCTGCGCGGTCAGACCGGGCTCGTCGACGAACGAGTGCACGGGCAGCAGTTCGACAGCTGTCACACCCAACCGCTGTAGGTGCTCGATGACCGCTGGGTGCGCCATGCCGAGATAGGTGCCGCGTTGGTGCTCCGGCACCTCGGGGTGCAACTTCGTGAAGCCCTTGACGTGGACTTCGTAGATGACGGTCTCTTCCCACGGCACGTTTGGCGCGGTCCCGGTGTCGGCCCCACCGGGCGCGGTAACCCGCGAGAGCGGCACGCTGCCGAGCGAGTCCACGGCGGACGGAGTCCAGTCCATGTGCTCACCGACGTAACCGAGCGCCGCATCGACATCGGTCAGCGTTCCGGAGATACGGCGCGCGTACGGGTCGACGAGCAGCTTCGCCGGATTGCAGCGCAGACCACGCGTCGGGTCGTAGGGACCGTGCACGCGGAAGCCGTAGAGCTGGCCATCGGTCACGCCAGGCACCAAACCGTGCCAAACGCCGAATGTGCGCTCTGTCAGCTCCACGCGCCGCTCGGTCAGATCGTCCTCGATGAGGCAGACCTCGACGGCGTCGGCGATGGAGGACGCCACGGCGAACCGGACGCCACCACCCTCGGGGTGGGCCCCGAGCGGGAACGGGCGACCGGCCAGGACGGGGTGCTCGTGCTCGGCTGTCACGCACAAGATGATCCACGATCCGGAGCTGATCAAGGGGCGGTGGCGGGCCCGGATCGAGGGATCGCAAGAATGGGTCCCGTGACCGAGCGCGCAGCGATGCAGTCCACCGCGGGCGACGGGGTGGACGTGACCGACCTAGTGGTGCGCATGGACGGCGTCGGCGTCCGAAGGGCCCGCACCTCCCTGCTCCGAAAGGTCGACTGGCGCGTCGAGCTGGACGAACGCTGGGTGGTGCTCGGCCCCAACGGCGCGGGCAAGACCACGCTGCTGAAGCTGGCGGGCGCCGAGATGCACCCCTCCACCGGCCAGGTCAACGTGCTCGGCGAGAAGATCGGCCGCACCGACGTCTTCGAGCTCCGGCCGAGGATCGGGTTCTGCTCGGCCGCGCTCGCCGCGCGTGTCCCCGGTGAGGAGCAGGTGCGCGACCTCGTGGTCAGCGCCGGCTACGCGGTGCTCGGCCGCTGGCGCGAGCAGTACGACTCGATGGACACCGACCGGGCGGACGAGCTGCTCAAGGCCATGGGCATCGCGCACCTCGGCGACCGGACCTTCGGCACGCTGTCCGAGGGCGAGCGCAAGCGCACGCTGATCGCACGCGCGCTGATGACCGACCCCGAGCTGCTGCTGATGGACGAGCCCGCGGCGGGCCTGGACCTCGGCGGTCGCGAGGACCTGGTCATGCGGCTGTCCGCGCTGGCCATGGACCCCGACGCGCCCGCGATGGTGCTGGTGACCCACCACGTGGAGGAGATCCCGCCCGGGTTCACCCACGCCATGCTGCTGCGCGAGGGCGGCGTCGTGGCGCAGGGGCTGCTCACCGACGTGCTGACCGAGCACAACCTGGCGCAGACCTTCGGCCAGGACCTGGCGTTGCAGCGCTCGGGTGATCGGTACTTCGCCTGGCGTCGAGCGTGATCCCTACCGTTCGGTAGCCTGCGACGGACGGGCCCGGAACCCGGGACCGCGAGCAGCGAGGAGGGTCTTGGCGTGGGCGAGTTCGTCAGGCTTGAGGTCGACGGCGCGATCGGCACCATCCGGCTGGACCGTCCGCCGATGAACGCCTTGAACCAGCAGCTGCACCTGGAGATCAGGGCCGCCGCGCAGGAGGCGGCCGAGCGCGCCGACATCCGCGCGGTGATCGTCTACGGCGGCGAGAAGGTCTTCGCGGCCGGCGCGGACATCAAGGAGATGGCCGACCTCTCCTACGGCGAGATGCTGGACTGGGGCGGCAGCCTGTCCACCTCGCTGAGCGCGGTCGCGGCCATCCCCAAGCCCACCGTCGCCGCGATCACCGGCTACGCGCTCGGCGGCGGCTACGAGCTGGCGCTGACCTGCGACCGCCGCATCGGCGGCGACAACGCCAAGGTCGGCCAGCCGGAGACGTTGCTCGGCGTGATCCCCGGCGCGGGCGGCACGCAGCGCCTCGCGCGGTTGATCGGCCCGGCCAAGGCCAAGGACGTGATCTTCACCGGCCGCTTCGTGAAGGCGGAGGAGGCCCTGCGCATCGGCATGCTGGACGAGGTCGTCGCGCCGGACGAGGTCTACCTGGCCGCGCGCCGCTGGGCCGAGCAGTTCGCCAGCGGCCCGGCCCGCGCGCTCGCCGCGGCCAAGGCGGCGGTGGACATCGGCCTCGACGGCGACCTGAACACCGGCCTGCGCCTGGAGACCCAGCTGTTCGCGGCGCTGTTCGCGACGGAGGACCAGAAGGCGGGCATGCGCTCCTTCATCGAGAACGGCCCTGGGAAGGCGACCTTCAGTGGCAAGTAGTGATCCGAAGCCCAATCCGCACGCGACTGCGGAGGAGGTGGAGGCGGCCTGGAAGGACCCGAAGCTGGCCAACGTCCTCTACCACGACTGGGAGGCGGGCACCTACGACGAGAAGTGGTCGATCTCCTACGACGAGCGCTGCATCACCTACGCGACAGGGCGCTTCCGCGCGGTCGCCGGTGAGCGGGACTGGCCGTACGAGCACGCGCTCGAACTGGGCTGCGGCACCGGGTTCTTCCTGCTGAACCTGATGCAGGGCGGCGTGATCAAGCGCGGTTCGGTCACCGACCTCTCGCCCGGCATGGTCGAGGTCGCGGTGCGCAACGCCCAGTCGCTCGGGCTCGACGTGGACGGGCGGGTCGCCGACGCGGAGACGCTGCCCTACGACGACGACACCTTCGACCTCGTGGTTGGGCACGCGGTGCTGCACCACATCCCGGACATCCCCTCGGCCATGAAGGAGATCCTGCGGGTGCTCAAGCCCGGCGGGCGCTTCGTGTTCGCGGGCGAGCCGACGAAGGTGGGCGACTTCTACGCGCGCAAGCTCGGCCAGCTCACGTGGTGGGCGACGACCAACCTGACCAAGCTGCCGCCGCTGAACGGCTGGCGCAGGCCGCAGGAGGAGCTGGACGAGTCCTCGCGCGCGGCAGCCCTGGAAGCCGTGGTGGACCTGCACACCTTCGACCCGGACGAGCTGGAGCGCACCGCTCGGGCGGCCGGGGCGACGGAGGTGCGCGCGGTGACCGAGGAGCTGGCGGCGGCGCTGTTCGGCTGGCCGGTGCGGACCTTCGAGGCCGCGGTCCCGCGCGAGAAGCTCGGCTTCGGCTGGGGGATGTTCGCCTACCGCGCGTGGCAGCGGCTGACCTGGCTCGACGAGAACGTGCTGGCGAAGGTCGTACCGCGCAACGTCTTCTACAACGTGCTCATCACGGGGAACAAGCCGGTCTAGTGGGTTACGGGTTCACGGTCGAGGACGTGGAGTTCCTCCGGTCCTCGACGGGGGGAGAAGCGTTGCGGGCGGCGGCGGAACTGCCGCTCACGCCCGCCTCGCGGCTGCGTGACGTGGCGTCGGCGCGGCGGATCGCGGGGGAGCGGTTCGCCGCGGCGGTGCTGGAGACCGCCGTGCTCCGGCGGCGCGCGGTGTCCAAATTGGACGGTGCGGCGTCGTGGTTGCTGACCGAGGACGCCGCGCAGCAGGCAACGGCCTCGGTCGTGGCCCGGCACCGCGCGGGACGCCTTGAAGGACGCGACGTTCACGACGTGACGTGCTCCGTCGGGGCTGACCTCATCGCGGTCGCGGCGGTCGCGGACCGCTGCGTCGGGTCCGATGTGGACGGTGTCCGGCTCGCGATGGCCCAGCACAACTGCGAGGTGTCCGGCGCGTCCGTCGGTCTGCTGCGGGCTGACGCGCTGCGCCCGGTGAGCCGGGGCACGGTCGTGCTCGCGGACCCCGCTCGGCGTGACGGGACGGGTCGGCGGAAGTGGCGGCCGGAGGACCTGGTGCCGCCGCTCGGTGATCTGATGGCGGCCTACCGCGGCCGGGACATGGCGGTGAAGTGCGCGCCAGGACTGGATTTCGCGGCTGTGCCGTGGGCGGGTGAGGTCGAGGTCGTCTCACTGGCCGGGCAGGTGCGCGAGGCGTGCGTGTGGGTCGGCGCCCCCGCGACCTTCGGCGTGAGCAGACGCGCGACCGTGCTCGGCCCGGAAGGTCCACTGTGGACCGTCACGGACGCCGAGTCCGACGCGTGCCCGACGCGCGAGGTCGGCGAGTGGATCATCGACCCGGACGGCGCCGTGGTGCGGGCCGGCCTCGTGCGGCACTACGGCGCGCGGCACGGGCTCGGCCAGCTCGATCCGCGCATCGCCTACCTCACCGGGGACGCCCCGCCCCGCGGTGTTCGCGCGTTCCGCGTGCTGGAGCACGGCAAGTACAACGAGAAGACCCTGCGCGCGCTGCTGCGCGAACGCGGGATCGGGCGGCTGGAGATCCTGGTGCGGGGCTTGGACATCGACCCCGACGCGCTGCGCAGGCAGTTGAAGATCAGCGGCCCCGAGGAGGCGACCGTCGTGCTGACCCGCGTCGGCGACACGCCCACCGCGTACCTGTGCCGCGCCGAGCGGGTGTGAGCTTTTCCTAACCGGACCGTCCGGGAGGAACACGCCAAGCCGGTCGTATCGGGTTGAGCGCTCGCGCTCTCCGGCCTAGTTTCCCCGCATGGTCAGTCGCACCGCCGCCCTCGTGATCGCAGCTGGGCTCCTCGTCGGTACCGTCGCACTCTCCACTTCGGACGGTGCGGACGCCGCGGGCAAGCCCAAGGAGCCCGCCAACATCGGCCAGGTCAAGAACGACGTCAAGCAGTACTACGGCGACTACCTCGACCCGGCGGGCAAGCACCACGCGTCCGCGACGAGCGCGTGGGCCAACCAGACCGCCAGTGAGATCAACTCCGCGCGCCGGTGGTTGGAGCGCAGGCTCGCCGAGGGCGTGAAGAACCCGGCGATCGTGCTCGACATCGACGACACCTCCGAGCTGACCTACGGCTTCGAGGCCGAGCGCGACTTCGGCTTCGACCAGGCCGCCTTCGACAAGGCGATCAACGCGGGCGAGTTCCCCGCGATCGAGCCGACGCGCGAGCTGACCCAGTGGGCGAGCAAGCGCGGCGTGCACGTCTACTTCCTCACCGGCCGCAAGGAGAACGTCCGCGAGGGAACGGTGAACTCCTTGCGCAAGAACGGTTTCCCCGAGCCCAAGGCGCTGTTCCTCAAGCCGCTCGACAAGCCGCTCCCGTGGCTGGCGTGCGGGCTGAGCTGCAACACCGTGCAGTACAAGTCCGGCACGCGCGCGCACCTGGAGAGCCAGGGCGAGACCGTGCTGCTCAGCGTCGGCGACCAGTACAGCGATCTTGAGGGCGGGCACGCCGAGCGCACGGTGAAGCTGCCCAACCCCATGTACCACCTGCCGTAGCGCTGCTGCGACCGCTCGGCCCTGGCAGCATGGGGCCGTGCCGACGCCGGGGAACGACCTGCGCGCCATGCACCAGGAGGTGAGCAGGCCGGACGGTCTGCGCCTGCTGGTGCGATGGCTCGCGCACGGCCTCGACGCGTCGGTCGCCCTGCTCGACGCGTCCGGCTCCGCGCTGCACGCGTTCCCCGCCGCACCTCCGTCGCACGACGCTCGGGATGAGGCCGCGCGCGTGCTCTCCGGGCAGAGCCGGTCCGCGACGGCAGAGACACCCGAACACGTGGTGCGCGCGCTCTTGGTCGACGAGCACCCCGGTCCGGTTCTGGTGGTTGAGCAGGTGAAGGGCGCCGGATTTGTCGCGGCACCGAACGAGCTGATCGCCGACGCGGTCCGATTGTTGCGGCTGAGGTGGCGGTTGGACCGCGCGGAGAAGCGCCTTCGCGACGTGGAGCTGGCGGAAACCCTTGCCAGGGAAGCGGTTCTGCACCTGTTGATGATCGGTGACCTCGGTGCCGCCCGGCGGGTCGCAGGCGCGCTCCGGCCCGAGCTGACCGATCTGCTGCGGGTGTACGTCATCGAGTGCGCGGTCAACGCGCGGACCGAGATCGCCGCCCTGTGCGACGCGGCGTGCCTCGGCCGCGCGTGGATCATCCACTGCCCGGTCTACACACGGCACCTCATCCTGCTCGCACCCGCCGCGCGGAACGATCCCGTTGAGTCGGCACTGCGTGCTGTCGCGCGCGAGGACATCCGCGTGGGCGCGAGCGACGTCGTCGACCTGCGCGGTACCGGAACCGGCTATGAGCAGGCGTTCCACGCGCTCGCCGTCGCCCGCCACGGCGAGGAACCCTTCGCGGAGTTCAGCGCGCGCACCGAACTCGCCGCGCTGCTCGGGCACGCGGGCCGTGCCTGGGCCAGGCAGGTGCTTCGCCCGCTCGCCGACTTCGTGCCGGAGCGACCGCAGGACCCGGACAGCCACGAACTGCTGGCCACTCTGCGGTCGTGGCTGGACTTCCACGGCGGTGCCGCTCGGCAGTTGAAGATCCACCGCAACACGCTCGCCGCGCGCGTCCGGCACGTGGGGTCCGTGCTCGGGCTCGATCTCGACCCGCTCGACACGCGGGCGGAGCTGCACCTGGCACTCCGCCTGCACGCGCCGGGCTCGGACTCAGCGGCGGATCTCGCTGATGTCCTTGGCACGTCGGCGGTTCGGCACTGGGCGGCGAAAGTGATCGACCCGTTGCCGGAGTCCCTCCTGGACACTCTGCGCGCGTGGTCGGCCGCCGACGCGCGCCTGGAAGGTGCCGCGTCCGCACTTGGTGTGTCGGTGACAGGTGTCCGGAAACGGCTCATCCGCATCGAGCAGCTGTTGGGGCGCTCGCTGCTGTCCGGTCCCTCCGCGCGCTACGACCTCGTCCTAGCGCTACGCGTGCACGACGCGACCTGACACAGCAGTTCTGCACCCTGCCGCGCACTCGCTGTGCAAATCGAGCCTATCGGCGCCTGATCTGCGCTTTTACCGTCTGCGGCACACCAGCCGACGAGGAGCCAGCATGTCGCCCCACTTCGATCCACCGCTCGCAGCTCCCGAGCGCACCAGGCCCCCGCATCCGCATGACGAGCGCCGCGACTGGCGCACCCCGTCCAGGCTCCCCCTCCCCGTCCCACTCCCCGTTTTTCCCGTTTCGTACTCATAGCGGGCTTCGGGAACGCACTTTCCCGCTATGAGTACGAAACGGGGGTTCGGGGGTCGCGGCCCCACCTCCCGCCGCGGCTCCCTGTGCCTGGTGCACGGGTCGCGTTGCGCTGCCGCCACAGCGCGACCCGTGTGCCTGGCGGCTCCGCGCAGGCCGGAGCGTCAGGAGCGGTCGAGGAGACGGTTGAGGACAGTGGCGCGCACGGCGTCGAGGTCGGCGTCGACCGCCACGTCGATGCGGCGGCCAGGCGCGTTGAGCCTGCGGTCGGCGATGGTCGCACCCCGCGCCGGGCCGAGGTCGCACAGCACGTCCACCGGCAACGGAGTGGTGCGCAGCGTGCCCGGCACCACCGCTTCGAGCACGGCGAGCGCGTCGTGCAGCGCCACACGGTCCTCGCCGTAGAACTCCAGGTAGCGGTTGCGGTAGTGCTCCACGACCTTGGCGAGCGTCGTGGCCGCGACACCGCCCGAGGCCAGCTCGGCCAGCCACGGCCCGTCCACCGCGCACCGCAGCGTGAGGTCCAGCGGGACGAGGGTGACCGGCACGTCCTCCTCGACCAGCACCCGGCGCGCCGCCTCGGGGTCGCTCCAGATGTTGAACTCCGAGGTGGCCGTGGTGTTGCCGCCCGCGAACGCGCCGCCCATCACCACCACCCGAGCGATCCGGGGCTTGAGCTCGGGGAAGGACGCCAGCAGCAGCGCGACGTTGGTCAGCGGCCCGATCGCGGCGATCGTCACCGGCCGCTCCGCCGCGCGCAGCACCCTGGCCAGCTGCTCCACCGCGCCGACCGGCTCCACCGACCGCGCGGCCTCCGGGAGCAGGCCGGACTGCCCGCCGAGCCCGTCGCCGCCGTGCCACTCCTCCGCGCGGTGCAGCAGCGCGTGCACCAGCGGGCGGTCCGCCCCGGCCGCCACCGGCACGTCCTCGCGGCCGACCAGTCGCAGCACGCGCAGCGCGTTGGCCGAGGTGATCTCCGGCCCCACGTTGCCGAACACCGTGGTCACCGCGAGCAGGTCCACCTCGGGGCTGTTCGCGGCCAGCAGCAGCGCGACGGCGTCGTCGATACCCGGGTCGGTGTCGATGACGAGCGGGGTCCGGTCGGCGGGAGGCATGCTCATGCCGCATATCCTGCCCGCTGACAGCGCGAGGATCGAACCTGAATGCGGGGGACCAGCGGATGACCAGCATGTGGGGCGCACCGTTGCGGGCCAGGTGGGACCTCGGCCAACGGCGGGACCCCCAGCAGGCCAGGTTCCTCACCCTGGCCTCGTTGCGCTGGGTGATCCGCAACAAGGCGTGGACGCCGTGGTACCTCGTCCGCTACTGGCGGCTGCTGCGCTTCCGGCTGGCCAACCCGCACATCGTGTTGCGCGGCATGGTCTTCCTCGGTCGCGATGTGGAGATCCACTGCAAGCCCGGTTACGGCCGGATGGAGATCGGCCGCTGGGTGCACATCGGCGACGGCAACGCGATCCGCTGCCACGAGGGCTCGCTGCGCATCGGTGACAAGGCCGTCTTCGGCAGGCAGAACACCGTCAACTGCTACCTCGACATCGAGCTGGGCGCGGCCACCCTGGTCGCCGACTGGGTCTACATCTGCGACTTCGACCACGTCACCGCGGACATCACCAGGCCCATCAAGGACCAGGGCATCGTGAAGTCCCCCGTGCGCATCGGCCCGGACACCTGGCTGGGCACCAAGGTCACGGTCCTGCGCGGCACCCGCGTCGGCCGGGGCTGCGTGCTCGGCGCGCACGCGGTGGTGCGCGGAGACATCCCGGACTACGGGATCGCGGTCGGTGCCCCCGCCAGGGTCGTGCGCAACCGCGTCGCCGACTACGAGGCCGACGCCGAGCGCAGGGCCGCCGTCGCGGACATGTCCCGCAAGGCCGACGAAGCCGCGCAAAGGGCTCTAGACAACTCCTGACCTGGGTTTCCCCTCGGTCACGCCCGTGTTGCGGACGGGTGCACGCCCCTCCCTCAGCGCTCCACAGCGGACATACCGTCGCCTCCTCCGTCATCGGCCGATGGCGGTGCCACGTCGGGGACGAGTCGTCGGAGCACGTCATGCGCACTTCCGAACCCGGTGCCATACGCACCACCTTCCTGTTGCTGCCGCTCGCACTGGCCCTCGGCGCCTGCGGTGCCGCGCCGAGCGCGGGCCCGGCGCCGACGACCACCACGACCTCCGCGCTGTTCACGACGGTGCCGAGCACAACGGTTCCGACGACCACGACCACCACCACGGAGATCACGACGACGGTGCCGCCCGCACCGCCGGCGCCCCCTGCTCCGCCCGCACCGCCGGCGCCGAAGCCGGCGACCACCAAGCCCAAGGTCGTCACCACCACCAAGCCGAAGCCCGCCCCGCAGCCGGGCACCGATCCGCGGTTCGGGACCTGCAAGGAGGCCAAGTCCAAGGGCTACGGCCCGTACCGCAAGGGGATCGACGTCGAGTACGGCTGGTACCGCGACGCCGACTCGGACGGCATCGTCTGCGAGTGAACGGCACGCACCCGCACGTGACCGTCCACAGTGGACAGGCTGCGATCAGCGCGCGCTCATCGGTCGGCCGTGACGCGGTCAGGAACGACCGGTCTGCGTCGCGAGCGCACTTCTCCGGGTTCGTGGGTTAGGTGCCGACGCCACTGTCCACAGTGGACGCGGCGGGGGTGGAGGACAGGCGGCGGCCCGGGACGTCCGGGTCGCAGCCGACCTTCACGAGGCGGGCGCGGATGGACGAGCGGGAGCGGCCGAAGAGCTCGGACAGCTCGCCGATCACCACGGTGCCCGCGGTCGGGTCCACGCCGTCGGCCAGCCAGTGCTCCCGCAGCCGTGCGTCCTGCTCGGTGGACCACGGGGCGTTGGCGTTGGTCGCCGTCCGCGCGCCGCGTTTTCGGTTCTTGCGCGGATCGTGCAGGCGGGACAACGCCTCCATCACCTCGGACAGCAGCTGCCCGCAGGGGGCGAGCCCGTGCGCGGGGAGCACCAGCTCGCCCGTGGCGACGGAGTCGCCGTCGAGGTCGGTTCCGGACAGTTCGATCGCGACGTGCTCGCCGTCGCCGATCCTGGCGCGGACCGCGAAGGTGCAGTCACCGGTGTGCACGTCGCCTTGGTAATCCAGTGAAATAGCCATGCCGTCGACGGTAGGCACACCGCCGACGCCCCCAGCGCCACCGAAGCCGGAGCCCGGACCTCAGTGTCGCCCGAAAGCGTTACCTGAAGCGATTTTCGGCCGACCCAGCTCCTTCTCGGGTCCCCTGCGAGCGGCCGCGTACACGTCAGCGGTCCCAGAAGCGATCTTCGCCCAATCGAAATCGCTGCTCAACCGGGCCTTCGCGGCCTTGGCCCGCCGCCGCGCGGCAGCCGGATCGTCGAGCACGGCTCGCACAGCGGCGGCCAGAACGTCGACATCACCGGGCGGGAACGACAATCCGGTCACACCATCGAGTACAACCTCACCCAAGCCCCCAGCAGTCGACGCGACGAGCGGAGCCCCGGCAGCCGCGGCCTCCAGAGCGACGATGCCGAAGGGCTCGTACCGGCTGGGCAGCACCACCGCGTCAGCGGCGGCCAGGGACGCGGCGAGGTCCCGGTCGGAGAGGTGGCCGACGAACTCCACCGAGCGCAGCACGCGGTGCTTGCGCGCCTGCTCGACGAGCCAGTCCGACCCGGTCCCCTTGCCCGCGATCACCGCGCGCGTGCCCGGGTGGCTGCGCCTGATCCTGGGCAGCGCGGCGAGCAGGTCGTGCACGCCCTTCTCCCACTCCAGCCGCCCGAAGAACAGCAGGAACGGGGCGCCGTCGGGGGAGAAGCGCCGCTTCGCCGCCTCGATGTCGGAGGGCCGGACGCGCCAGCTCCTCGGCTCGATCCCGTTGTGCAGCACGGTGACCGCGTCCGGGTCGATGTCGAACAGCGCCGCGGCCTCGTCGCGCATCGCGGCGGAGCAGGTGATCACCGAGTCCGCGCTTGTGGCCAGCCACCACTCCACGGAATGGATCTGCTGGTTGAGCGGCTGGGAGAGCCAGCCGTTGTAGCGGCCGGCCTCGGTCGCGTGCACCGTGGCGATCAGCGGCGCTCCCGCGACCTCGGCCAGCGTCACCGCCGCGTGCGTGACGAGCCAGTCGTGCGCGTGCACGACCTCCGGCCGCCACTGCGCGAGCAGGCGCAGGCCCGCCCTCGTCATGGCGTGCCCGATGCCCAGGGTCCACGCGACCAGGTCCTGCTCGAAGCTCAGGTGCGGCGGGTCCTCGGCCACCCTGATCAGGCGCACACCGTCAGCGACCTGGTCAGAGGTGGGATGGGTCTCCGCGTCGGTGCCGAAGGGCTGGCGGCACAGCACGACCACCTCGTGGCCCTGCGCGGCGAGCTGCCTTGCCAGCGCGTGGACGTGTCTGCCCAGCCCACCAACCACCACGGGCGGGTATTCCCAGGACAACATCAGTACGCGCATGTTCAGACATCCTGACAGGTCGGCGCGGCGCTCCCGCGCGGTGGCGCATGCGGTTCTCTAATGTGCGTCGACCCAGCGCACGGAGGTACCGTCCGCGTAACACCACTACTGGGAGGCCGCCGCCATGTGGTTCTACGTTCTGCTCGGGATTGTCGTCGTGGGTCTGCTCGTCGCCGCGTTTCTCGACCGGAAGGCCAAGAAGACCCGTGGTGAGCTGAAGCCCAGCAACCCCGACCTCGAAGGCCACCGCGCGAAGATCGAGCCCGGTTTCGTGCGTCCGGAATCGTCCATGATCGTGCCAGCTTCGGACTCCTAGAGCGTTCTGGCATCGAGATGGCCGAAGAGGCCGTCCTGCTGTCGTAGGCGGGCGGCCAACTCTTCGGCCTTCAGTGCGTCTCCGTAGCCGATGAGCCGCGCGAGCTCGTCGAAGCGCTCGGTGTGCACGTGCGCGCGATGGCGTGCGTAGTCGGCTGCGGAGTCCTTGGTGACCATGAAGGCCCAGTCGCTCGACAACGCGAGCAGCGCTTCACGTACGAGCTGGTCCTGAGCAGCGCTGCGGGTGGTTCCAGGCGCGACGGTCGCCAGGAGCTTCTTCTGGAGTTCAGCGCCGGAGGACACGAGGTCGGCCACCTTCTCGCCGTCCCAGACGCGCCAGTCCTTTCCAGAACCCCAGGAAGACGCGGGCAGGTCCACCGGACCGCTGACGAGCCCCGCCTCCGTGGCGCCGCGCAAAGTCGTCACGTGCACACCGGCCTCCGGCATACCCCGTAAAACGGCCTCAAGCCACGCAGGTCCCTCATGCCACCAGTGGCCGTAAAGCTCGGTGTCGTACGCGGCCACGACGTGCGCTGGTTTGCCGTGCTGGTCGCGCAGTGACTTCAGACGTCGCACTACGACATCGATGAAGTCTTCCGCGTGCTTCTGGACGGTCTGTGCCGCCAACGCGGGGTCGTACGGTTTCTTGTCCTCTGGAGAGACCTGCTTGCCAGTCACCCGCGACGGCTTCAGACCAGAAGGATGGTCGTAGGTGTGGAAGTCCTTATAAGCCGCGTCTCCGGGGTAACCGGCCTTCGGTGACCACACGCGATAAGTGACTTCGAGGTCGCGGCCGAAGCACACGACATCAGAAGAACCCACTGTGCGGCCGAAAGCGGTGTCGCCGTGCAGAGCCGGTCCATCGACCAGGAATCGCTTCACACCCGCTGCGGCGTAACCGTCTTCCATGCCCGGCTCGTAGCCGCATTCAGGAGCCCAAATGCCTTCGGGCGTGTGACCGAGTCGGAGATTGGTGTCCGCCAAGCCCGTGCGTAACGCGAAGGCTCGAATGCGCGGGTCGAGCAACGGCTGGAACGGATGCGTCGCGGGGCCACCGATCAGTTCGATCACGCCGTTGTCGACAAGCGGACGCAGCACCGGAGAGAAGCCGTGGCGCCACCGCGACTCGAACTCCTCAATGGCCTTGGCAGCGCGCTGGTGCTCGTCGGCGGCCAAGGAGCGCAGTAGCGGGTCCGCGGTGCGCCACTGACCCGCGGCGAGCTGCGCGCGCAGTTGCCAGTTTCCGAGCCACAGGTGGAATTCCCGCAAGCAGTACGGGTCGTCGAGTTGTGCGGCCAGGACCGGGGTCACGCCGAGCGTGAGGACGTCGCTGCGCCCTTCCTCGCCGAAACGACGCAGCATGTCCACGATCGGCAGGTACGAGTGCGCCCACGCCTGGTGCAGCCACTCCTCGCCGACCGGCCAGGAACCGTGGTGTGCCAACCACGGCAGGTGGCTGTGCAGGACGAAGCTGAACGATCCGAGCTTCACGGGCGCACCGCCACGGCGACGAGGTCGAGGCTCGCATCGAGGTCATCGTCGCTCAGTACGAAGTCCGACGCGGTGATGGAACCGATGTCTCGCAACAGATCCGGTGGCCACACGCCGTCGCCGAGCACCACGCGCACCTGTGCGTCGATGATCGAGCCCGCATAAGCCGTCTCCAGCGAACGCAGGCGCGGACCGTGGTGCAGGCCGAGCAGCCGCTCCGTCACGAAGCCCGCCTCGGTGAGCAGCGAGTCCAGCTCGGACGGCGCGAGCTCCCTGGTGTGAAAGGGATTCAGGGGTGTGTCGCGACCAGGGGAGAATGTGATCCGGTTCGGCGTGCTGATCAGCAGTCGGCCGCCCGGGCGGAGCACGCGCAGGCACTCGCGCAGGAAGCCGGGCTGGTCCCACAGGTGCTCGATGACCTGGAAGTTGACCACCACGTCCACTGTGGACGAAGCGAGCGGAAGGCTGGCCAGGTTGCCCCGCAGCGCGACGACCTCGGGATACGCCTTCGCCACGTGCCTGGAGGTCAGCTCGTCGTAGTCCAGCGCGACGACGCGATCAGCCACGTCGGCGATGACGCGCGCGCCGTAACCCTCGCCGCAGCCCGCCTCCAGAACGCGCGCGCCCGCGCAATGCTCCAAGAGGGCGAGGTACGCGATCTCGTGCCGTCTGAACCAATAATTCTCTTCGAGTACGCCTGGAACAGTGCGTTCGCCGGTCAGCGGCAGGGGCTCAAGCTCACGCGTCACGCACGCACACTACCGGCCAGTAGTGTCAGCAGGGAGAGATGCTGACGCCGAGTGCTCCAGGGCCGGTGTGCGCCCCGATGATCGCGCTCGTCTCCGAGAGCAAGAACTCGTGTCCTAGAGGGATCTCGTCGCGCAGACGCTCGATCAGCTCCTCTGCGCGCTCGCGCGAAGCGAAGTGCTCGACTGCCACGTCAACGGGCCGACCTGACGTGTGCAGTGCGGCGAGAGCGGCCAGGCGGGAGATCGCGCGTTCGGTTCCGCGCACGCGCTCAAGGGGCTCGATGCGGCCCTCGTTGAGCGCGAGCAGTGGCTTGATGGACAGCGCTGAGCCGATCAGTGCCCGTGCGGCGCCGATGCGGCCACCACGGCGCAGGAACTCCAATGTGTCCACGTAGATGAGCGAGCTGGCGCCGCCGAGCCTGTGGTTGACGATGTTCAGCACTTCGCGCGGACTCGCGCCCGCCATCGCCGCCTCGGCGGCCGCGATCGCCGCGAAGCCCACGACCATCCCGCACGCCCGCGAGTCGATGACGTGCACCGGCACTCGCGTGTGCCCTGCGGCCTCGCGCGCGGTGGCGCAGGTTTGGGACAGCTCGGTGGACAGGTGGATGGACACCACCGCCTCCACTCCTGCCGCCACGGCGTTCTGATAGGTCCAGAAGAACGCGGCGGCCGGTGGCGGGGCGGTCGCGACCTGCTTCCGCGCGCGCATCGCGGAGACCAGGTCCGCCGTGGGCACACGTGCCTCGTCGGTGGCGGTCTCGCCGACCTGGAGCTGCAGTTGCACCACCGTGATGCCCAGGCGCCTCGCCAGCTCCGGGGGAAGCGAAGCGGTGGAGTCGGTCACCACGGCCACTCGCCGATTCATGAACGTGAGGCTAACTCCGATTTGGCGCGAAATGAGGGGGTGGGTGTCGGAGAGCCGTGCTACTCATCACACATGAGCGAAGCACTGGTGCTGATCAGGCACATCACCATCGATTGCGCGGACCCGTACGGCTTGGCCGAGTTCTGGGGTCGCGTGACCGGTTGGCCGATGGGCGAGGGCGACGAGCCGGGGGACCCCGAGGTGCTGCTCGAATCGAGCGAGGGGCCGGGCCTGCTGTTCATCCGCGTTCCCGAGGGCAAGTCGGCCAAGAACCGGCTGCACCTGGATCTTCAGCCGCGGCGGCGCACGCGGGACGAGCAGGTGGAGTGGCTGGTCGGCATCGGCGCGAAGGTCTTCGACGACCAGCGGCGGCCGGACGGCGCGGGCTGGGTGACGATGACCGATCCCGAGGGCAACGAGTTCTGCGTCGAGCGCAGCGCCCAGGAGCGCGCTTCGGGGTGAGAACCGTCACGCGGGGTGCGCGTGGCTCGGACATTACTGACGGGTAACCTGTGCGTAAGCAAGGCCACAAGTGCCGTGCGTGCAACGGCATGGCAGGGTCAGCAGCAATTCCCGTCACAGACGCGCCCGCCGCGAGTTGTCAGGAGGTCGAAGGGGACCTATGAACATCGTCGTCCTGGTCAAGCAGGTGCCAGACACCTGGTCCGAGCGCAAGCTCACCGACGGAGACCACACCCTGGACCGCGAGGCCGCTGACGCGATCCTCGACGAGATCAACGAGCGCGCGCTCACCGAGGCCCTGCGGCTGAAGCAGGAGCTCGGCGGCGAGATCACCGCCGTCTGCATGGGCCCGGAGCGCTCCACCGACGCGATCCGCAAGGCGCTGTCGATGGAGGCCGACAAGGCCGTGCACCTCTCCGACGAGGCGCTGCGCGGGTCGTGCGCGGTGCAGACCGCCAAGGCGCTGGCCAAGGTGATCGGCACGCTCGACTCCGTGGACCTGGTCATCGCGGGCAACGAGGCCACCGACGGCCGCACCGGCGCGATCCCGGCCATGCTCGCGGAGCTGCTCGGGCTCGCCCAGCTGACCCACGCCAGCAAGGTCACCGTCGACGGCGGCACCGTCACCATCGAGCGCGAGACCGACGAGGGCAAGGCCACCGTCCAGGCCGCGCTGCCCGCCGTGGTCAGCGTGACCGAGAAGATCTGCGAGCCGAAGTACCCGTCCTTCAAGGGCATCATGGCCGCGAAGAAGAAGCCGATCGCCAAGCTCACGCTGGCTGACGCCGGTATCGACGCGAGCGAGGTCGGCATCGCCAACGCCCTGTCCAAGGTCGTCGAGGCCGCCCCGAAGCCGCCGCGCTCCGGCGGCGAGCGGGTCACCGACGAGGGTGACGGCGGCGTGAAGATCGCCGAGTACCTGATCGCCCAGAAGCTCGTCTGACCCGGAAGCGAGGAGAACATGTCCGAGGTACTCGTTCTCGTCGACCACGTCGACGGCGAGATCAAGAAGGTCAGCTTCGAGCTGCTCGCGGCCGCACGCCGCATCGGTGAGCCCTCGGCCGTCGTGGTCGGCGCTCCCGGCACCGCGGCCAAGCTGAAGGAGTCGCTGGCCCAGCACGGCGCGGCCAAGGTCTACGTGGCCGAGTCCGACACCGCCGCCGACGAGCTGGTCACGCCGAAGGTGGGGGTGCTGGCGTCGCTGGTCGCCTCCGCCTCGCCCGCGGCCGTGCTCGTCTCGGCGACGCTGGAGGGCAAGGAGGTCGCCGGGCGGCTCGCCGTGCGGATCGACTCCGGTCTGCTCACCGACGCCGTCGACGTGGCCGCCGACGGCTCCGTCACGCAGTCCATCTTCGGTGGCGCGTTCACGGTGAAGTCGCAGTCCACCGCCGGTGTCCCGGTGATCAGCGTGCGCCCCGGCGCCGTCGAGGCCGAGCAGGTCGACGGTGCCGCGACCGAGGAGACCGTCGAGGTCCCCTCCGCCAGCGCGCCCGCCAAGATCGTCAGCCGTGAGCCGGTCGTCGGTGGCGACCGCCCCGAGCTGGCCGAGGCCTCCGTGGTCGTCTCCGGTGGCCGCGGCGTCGGCAGCGCGGAGAGCTTCGAGGTCGTGGAGAAGCTCGCCGACGCGCTCGGCGGTGCCGTCGGCGCGTCCCGAGCCGCGGTCGACTCCGGCTACTACCCGCACCAGTTCCAGGTCGGGCAGACCGGCAAGACCGTCTCGCCGCAGCTGTACATCGCGCTGGGCATCTCCGGCGCGATCCAGCACCGGGCGGGCATGCAGACCTCGAAGACCATCGTCGCGGTGAACAAGGACGCCGAGGCGCCGATCTTCGAGATCTCCGACTTCGGCGTCGTGGGTGACCTGTTCAAGGTCGCGCCGCAGCTGACCGACGAGGTCGCCAAGCGCAAGGGCTGACGTTTAGCCAATTCGTGGGGAGTTCCGGTCCGTCCGGGGCTCCCCACGAGTCGTTCACCGGACTGTCATCCCGGCTCCGCGTGGCCGTATCCGTGGGTCCGGACGCGATCGGTACACCCTGCGTATGGCGCAGCCCAGCGTGCTGCTCAGCACGCAAGAGCACAGGTCCACGTACTCGCTCCTGGTGGCGAGGGACGGTGATGACGTGGTGGCCGCGCAGCGGTTGCGGCACCAGGTCTTCGCCGAAGAGATGGGTGCGAATCTGCCCGGTCCCCTCGACACCGAAGACCCGCTTGCGGGGTCGAGCATCGACTCAGACCCCTTCGACGAGATCTGCGACCACCTCCTCGTCCGCGACGACAGCACCGGACAGATAGTCGGTACCTACCGCGTCCTGCCCGCAGGGCGTTCGGCGCGCTGTTACTCCGAGACCGAGTTCGACCTCAGCGCGCTGTCTCCGTTGCGTGCGTCCCTCGTGGAGACAGGACGTTCCTGCGTGCATCCGGATCACCGTTCTGGCGCGGTGATCGGTCTGGTGTGGGCGGGCCTCGCGCGCTACATGTTGCTTACAGGGCACGAATGGCTCGCTGGGTGCGCTTCGGTGCCGCTCGCGGACGGTGGTGCTTCGGCGGCCGCTGTGTGGGATCGCGTGCGGAACAAGCACTACGCGCCCGAGGAGTACCGCGTGCGCCCGTTGACGCCGTGGGACGCTTCGGCCGCTGTGTGCGCTCGTAAGGCGGAGATCCCGCCGTTGTTGCGCGCGTACCTGCGGATCGGCGCGTGGGTGTGCGGGCCGCCCGCGCACGACGCGGACTTCGGTGTCGCGGACTTCTACGTGCTGCTGTCGATGAGTCGGATGGATCAGCGCTACACGCGGTTCTTCTTGGGCGGCTGAAAAGGACTGGACCTCCAGTGCGGTGGAGGGTGCAGGCTGTTCCTCGTGCCCTCATCCACCACCCCTGCCGCTGAGAGCGGAAGCGCCCTCTGGGCCCCTGACCGCCGTGTCCCGACCCTGGCCCTGATCCTGCTCGTCACCCTGGCCGCCTTCGAAGCGATGAGCGTCGGCACCGCGTTGCCCACGCTCGTCGCGGAGCTGGGCGGCCAGGACCTCTACTCGTGGCCGTTCACCTCGTTCCTCGCGGCGAGCGTGATCGGCACCGTGCTCTCCGGCCGCGTCTGCGACCGCCTCGGCCCCGTGCCGTCGTTGGTCGTGGCGCCGGGACTGTTCTTCGCCGGGCTCGTGGTGGCCGGTGTCGCGGACAACATGTGGGTGCTGCTCGTCGGCCGCGTGCTCCAGGGCGCGGGTGCCGGTGCGCAGATCGTGGCGCTGTACGTGATGGTCGCGCTGGTCTACCCGGAGCGCGACCGGCCCGCGGCGTTCGGCGCGCTGTCCGCCGCGTGGGTGGTGCCGTCGCTGGTCGGTCCTGGCCTCGCGGGCCTCGCGACCGAGCTGCTGTCGTGGCGCGTGGTGTTCCTCGGGTTGGCGCCGCTGGTCCTCATCGGCTGGTTGCTGCTGATCCCCGTGGTGAAGACGCTGCGCGCGCGTCCCGACGCGGTCCCTGAGCAGCCGGACGCGCCGCGCAAGGGGCTGCCGCTGGCCGCCGTGTGCGCAGCTGTCGGTCTTTCCGCGCTCACGTGGGCGGCGGAGCACCCGCAGCTCTCGTCGCTCTTCCTCGGCCTCGGTGGTCTGGTGCTGCTCGCACCGTCGCTTCGGCGACTGCTGCCGCCCGGAACGCTGCGTGGCAAGTCCGGACTACCTGTCGTCGTGCTCTCGCGCGGTCTGCTTTCCGGCTCGTTCTTCGCCGTGCAGGCCTACATCCCGCTGGTGCTGTCGAACGTGCACGGGTACTCGCCGACGCTCGCGGGCGTTCCGCTGACCGTGGGCTCGTTGGGCTGGTCCGCCGCCGCGGCGTGGCAGGCACGGCAGCGCGACGTGCAGAGCGAGGTCATGATCCGCCGTGGCTTCCTGCTGCTCGCGGTGGCGCTGGCCGGGGCTGTGCTGATCGCTCCCGCGTGGGGGCCCGCGTGGCTGATCTACCCGCTGTGGGCGATTGCCGGGTTCGGCATGGGGACGGCCATGCCGAACATCGCGGTGCGCGTGCTCGCGCTGTCCACACCGGGCGACCGCGGCTTCAACGGGGCCGCCGCGCAGGTGTGCGACATGTTCGGCTCGGCCGCGCTGATCGGGCTCGGCGGAGTGCTCGTCGGGGCGATCGCCTCTGCCTCGCAGCCGACCGCGGCGGTGATCCCGCTCGATCTCGTGATGGCCGGGTTCGCGCTGCTCGGAGCGGCCTTGATCAGCCGCAACGTCACGAAGTCATAGCTCGAAGCGCACGTCGGCGAACCGGCGTTCGTCGAAGCGCTCGTGTCCTTCCAGCAGCTTGCGGCCGATCCTGCGGAGGTCGGCGAGGTCGCGCTCGGTGAGCATGCCGCCGAAGCAGTCGGTCAGCGCCCGGTGGTAGGCCGGGCGGGTCCGCTCGGTGAGCGCCAGCAGGCCGGCGTCGGTGATCACGGCGTCGGTCTGCCTGCGGTTGTCCGGCGGCTGCTCCCTGGTGGCCCAGCCCCGGCGGACCAGCCGCTCGACCAGCCTCGTGGCCCCGCTCGGGCTCGTCGCGAGCGCGTCGGCGAGGCGCAGCATCGACATCCGCCGCTCCGGCGCGTTCGCCAGCCGGAAGAGCGCCTGGTGCTCCACCAGCGTGCAGTCGCCCGCCGCCTCCATCCGCGCGGTCATCGCCGCCTGGACGGCCTCCACCGCCTGCTGGGCGTGCAGCCACGCGGACAGCACCTCGGGGTGGTTGCCGGGCACGTCGATCTTCGGCCAGCTCTGGTCGGCTCCGCTCACGTGACCCAGCATACGCTTGACACCGCTAAGTTTTCGAGCGCAATCTTTTTGCATGAAAATGTCTTCGCCGATCGCCGTGACGGGTGCCACCGGCGTCCAGGGCGGAGCCCTCGCCACGCTCCTCCTGGACCGTGGTCAGGCCGTCCGCGCCCTCACCCGTGACCCGACTTCGACCGCCGCGCGAGCACTGCGCGACCGTGGTGCAGAGGTCGTTCGCGCCGACTTCGACGACCCTGTCTCGCTCGCTGCGGCGTTGAGCGGCAGTCGGGCGATGTTCCTGATGAGCACCCCGTTCGGCACCGATGCCGCTACCGAGATCCAGCAGGGCATCGCCGCGATCGACGCCGCGGTTCGTGCTGAGGTCCAGCACGTCGTGTTCAGCTCTGTCGCGCACGCTGACCGTAGGACCGGTGTGCCGCACTTCGACAGCAAGTGGGAAATCGAGCGCTATCTGGCACGCGCGGGCCTCGCGTGGACAGTGCTTGGTCCTGCCAAGTTCATGGACAACTACGCCACCGGCTGGGCCGCGTCGTTGCTGCGCGAGGGACGATTGGTGCTGCCGTTGTCCGCTGACCGCTCCATCGCCCTGGTCTGTGCCGCCGACATCGCGGGCATGGCCGCGCTCGCACTGGCTCAGCCGGAGCGGTTCGCCGGTGTCCGCATCGACATCGCCGGTGACCAGTGCACACCCGCAGAGCAGGCTGCGTCGTTCGCCGCTGTGCTCGGCCGCCCTGTTGCTTTCGAGCGGGTGCAGGCTCAGGGGTACGGCGATGACCTCGCGGCGATGTTCGAGTACTTCGACACCGTGGGGCTCGATGTTGACACTGCGGCGCTCCGGGCGGAGTACCCCGAGGTCGGCTGGCGCACGTTCGACCAGTGGCTTGGAGCTACCCTGGTCAGGACATGACTTACCTGGATCACGCGGCGACCACGCCGATGCTGCCTGAGGCCGTGGCGGCGATGACCGAGGCGTTGCCCGTCGTGGGCAACGCCTCGTCGCTGCACACCTCGGGCCGTCGCGCGCGCCGAGTGGTCGAGGAAGCCCGCGAGTCTCTTGCGGCGTCGGTCGGTGCTCACCCCTCCGAAGTGATTTTCACCGGCGGCGGCACCGAGGGCGACAACCTCGCGCTTAAAGGCATCTTCTGGGCCCGTCGCGCCGCTGACCCGCGCCGCGTCCGCGTACTGGTTTCGGCGGTGGAGCACCACGCCGTGCTCGACAGCGCGGACTGGCTCGCCGAGCACCAGGGCGCCGTGGTCGAGACGGTCCCCGTGGACTCCGTTGGCCGCGTACAGCCGGAGGCGCTGGCCGAAGCGATCGACCGCGATCCGGAGTCCGTCGCGCTGGCCAGCGTTATGTGGGCGAACAACGAGGTTGGCACGGTCAATCCGATCCGTGAGCTGGCTCTCGCGCGTGATGTTCCGTTGCACACCGACGCCGTGCAGGCGGTCGGGATGGTGCCGGTGGACTTCGCGGCTAGTGGCGCGAACGCGTTGGTGCTGACCGGGCACAAGCTCGGTGGCCCTGTTGGCTTCGGCGCGCTGCTGCTGCGGCGCGACACCGCGTGCACCCCCGTGCAGCACGGCGGCGGCCAGGAGCGCGACGTGCGTTCAGGGACGCTCGGGCTCGCGGGGATCGTCGGGCTGGCGACAGCGGTGCGACACGTTGTGGCGTCGCAGCTGGAGGAAGCGGCTCGGCTGCACGAGCTGCGGTCGGAGCTCGTGCGCGGAGTGTTGGCGGCAGTGCCCGACGCGGTGCTCAACGGCGATCCGGTGGACGTGCTGCCAGGGACGGCGCACTTCACGTTCCCGGGATGTGAAGGCGACAGCCTGCTGATGTTGTTGGACAGCAAGGGAATCGAGTGCTCGACCGGCTCCGCGTGCACGGCGGGCGTCGCGCAGCCGAGCCACGTGCTGCTGGCCATGGGAGCCGACCGGGCGGCGGCGCGGGGATCGCTGAGGTTCTCCCTCGGGCATACCTCGACCGCCGCCGACGTTGCCGCTGTGGTGGCCGTGATCGGTCCGGCGGTGCAGCAGCTGCGAGGCGCCGGGCGGCGCAAGATCGGTGTGAGGGCGTGAAGTGATGCGAGTACTGGCGGCGATGAGCGGCGGAGTGGACTCCGCGGTCGCGGCGGCGCGTGCGGTGGCCGACGGCCACGACGTGACCGGCGTGCACCTGGCGCTCTCGGCCAAACCGGGCACGCTGCGCACCGGCTCGCGCGGCTGCTGCACGATCGAGGACTCCCACGACGCGCGCCGCGCCGCCGACGTGCTCGGCATCCCGTTCTACGTGTGGGACCTCGCGGAGCGCTTCACCGAGGAGGTCGTCGACGACTTCGTCGCGGAGTACTCGGCGGGGCGCACCCCCAACCCGTGCATGCGCTGCAACGAGAAGATCAAGTTCGCCGCGCTGCTGGACAAGGCGATCGCGCTGGGCTTCGACGCGGTCTGCACCGGCCACTACGCTCGGCTGTCCACTGTGGACGGAGCGCCGGAGCTGCGGCGCAGCGCGGACGGCGACAAGGACCAGTCCTACGTGCTGGCCACGCTGACCGAGGAGCAGCTGCGGCACTCGATGTTCCCGCTCGGCGGCTCGACCAAGCCCGCGGTGCGCGAGGAGGCCGCCGAGCGCGGGCTGTCCGTCGCGGAGAAGCCCGACAGCCACGACATCTGCTTCATCCCCGACGGTGACACGCGAGGATTCCTGCGCTCCAAGATCGGGGAGCGGCCCGGCCAGCTCGTCGACGACGCCACCGGCGCGGTGCTCGGCGAGCACGCCGGAGTGCACGGCTTCACCATCGGCCAGCGGCACGGCCTCGGCATCGACACGCCCGCTGCGGACGGCCGCCCCCGTTATGTGCTCGCGCTGGAACCCGTTTCGGGCACGGTGCGCGTTGGTTCCGCAGAGCGCCTTGAGGTCGCTGCGATCACCGGCTCGCGCGTGACGTGGCCCTCCGGGCGCCCGCTGACCGAGCCGACCGAGTGCGTCGTGCAGGTCCGCGCGCACGGCGGCCTCGCGCCCGCGCTGGCCGAGGTGTCCGGCGACTCCCTGGCGCTCAGCCTCCGCGAACCCCTGCGCGGCGTGGCCCCCGGCCAGACCGTCGTCCTCTACGCGCCCTCCCCCTCCGGCGACCTCGTCCTCGGCGCCGCCACCATCACCGCCACCGCGCCCCGCACTCCGTGACCCCGCGCCCGCCGTCCTCGCGTTTTGGCTACTTGTTGTGAAGTTGAACGTTCACAAATCGCAACAAGTAGCCAAAACGCGAAAAACTCCGCCGTCCCGCTCGCCTCATCGCGAGCCGGAGTGGTCTAGGGATTCCCGTTTCGTAGTCATAGCGGGATTGGGAGTACGAAACGGGATTTGGCGTGCCTGGGGGACGATGAGGGTCGGGTCGTGTTCTGTGGGGGCACGGGGGGTTTAGGTGGGGGACCAATCGGTGTTGGCTCCGCAGAGGACTACGCAGGGGAGGAGTCCGGGGACCGCGCCGGAGAGCCACGCTGCGAAGGGGACTGCGGCGGCGGGCTCCACGGCCAGGCGGGCTTCCTCCCAGAGGCGGTCGCGGGCGGCGAGGATTTCCTCGTCTGTCACGAGGAGTGAGACTGCGCGCTCGTGCAGTGCGGAGTGAGCCAAGCTTCCTACGCGGACGGCGCCCAGGGCTGACGCGGCGATTGAGTCCACTGTGGAGTCGACGGGGTGGCCCGCCTGGACGGCGGCGTTGAAGCAGCAGCAGGTGGCGGGTTCGACGGCGACCACGGTTCGGGTGCCGATCGCTGAGGCGATGCCGGTGACCAAGCCGCCTCCGCCCACCGCGACGGCGACGGCGTCCACGTCGGGGGCGTCCTCGACGATCTCCTCGCCGACGGTGCTCTGGCCCGCGATGACGTCGGGGTCGTCGTAGGCGTGCACGAACCGCACGCCGGGTTTCTCACCCTCTTCGAGCGCGGTGGCCAGGGCCTCGGCGTAGCCGCCCGCGTGCGGGACCACTTCGGCACCGAGAGCGCGGATGCGGCGGAGCTTCGATTCGGGCGCGTTGGCGGGGACGTGCACGCGAGCGGGGATGTCGAGGTGTTGTGCCGCAGTGGCAACGCCCATGCCGTGGTTGCCGCCGGAGGCGGTGACGGCGAGGTCAGGGCGTGGGCCGGAGAGCAGCGCGTTGGTGGCTCCGCGCAGCTTGAAGGAGCCGGTGAGCTGCAAGTGCTCCAGCTTCAGCACGAGCGGGCGACCGTCGATCGTCAAGCGCAGCAACGGAGTGCGCCTGATGTACGGGGCGATGCGCGCGGCGGCGGGGGAGACCATGACCTCAGCTTGCGGCCACGGGCACCCTCTCGGAAAGTTAAGTCTCCTGAGCCGAGTTAAGGAGCGCTAATGGTCGACCCGGGGCGACTGCGGGTGCTCGTGGAGGTCGCGCACGCCGGATCGATTGCCGCCGCCGCAACACGAATGGCCTTCACGCCGTCCGCGTTGTCCCAGCAGCTGAGCAAGCTCGAACGCGAGGTCGGCGCCCGGCTGCTCGACCGGGGCCCCGGCGGCGTGAAGCTCACGGCGGCCGGTCGAGTCCTCGTGGAGCACGGGGAACGCGTGCTCGGCGAACTGCGGGCGGCCGACGAGGCGGTGCGCGCGCTGCTCGGCGAGGAGCCGGAGCGGCTGTCGATCGGCGCCTTCCCCACGGCGGGCCAGCTCCTGGTCCCGGGCGCGCTCGGCGAGTTCCGGAGCAGGCACCCCGGAGTGCAGCTGTCGCTGGTCGACCTCGAACCGCCGTCGGGCTACGGGCTGGTGGCCTCGCGCGAGCTGGACCTGCTGATCACCCACCGCTACCCGGGCGTGGTGCTGCCGAAAGCCGATGGGCTGCAACGGTTGCGGCTGCTGGACGATCCGCTGCTGATCGCCATGCCCGCCGCGCACCCGCTGGCAAGGGCCGAGCGCGTCGCCCTCGCCGACCTCGGCGGGCAGGAGTGGATCTGCGGCGGTCCCGGCATCGCGGACCTGATCACGCTGGAACGCTTGGCGCGGCGCGGCGGTATCGACGTGAAGGTCGCCTTCGAGACGCACAACTACGAGGTCACGCTGGCCCTGCTGCGGGCGGGCCTCGGCATGGCGCTGCTGCCCGCGAGCGTGTTCGCGGAGGCCGACACCACGCGCGTGGTGGCCAGGGTGCTGACTGACGCGCGACCCGTGCGGCGGGTGTACGCGGTGCTCCGACGGCGGCCGTCAGCCCTGGTCAGCGAGGTTGTGGAGCTACTGCGAACGGTGGCGGAATCCGTTCGCTGGCCGCGCTGACCCGATCGGCGAGCGCCTCGGCGAGCAGCCTGCGGATGTTCTGGTCGTGCGCGGAGTAGTAGACGAAGGTGCCCTCGCGCCTGCCCCGCACCAGCCGGGCGAGGCGGAGCTTGGCCAGGTGCTGGCTCACCGCGGTCGGGGTCGTCCCGACGAGGTCGGCGAGCCCGGCGACGGAGGACTCGCCCTGGTACAGCGCCCAGAGGATCTTGATCCTGGTCGGGTCAGCCAGGAGGCGGAACGCCTCGGTCGCCGCTCGGACGTCGTGGTCGGCTGGCATCAGGAAGTCCGGGTCGCCGGTCTGCACCGCAGCAGCTTAGCCATGTGCGTACCTGCATGCATTCGCAGGAATGCGCACGGAAAGGTGGTCGAGGGCCGCCCCCGCCACGGGGCGCGTCACGAGGGCGGCCCCCAGTCTCAGAACCCCTTGAAGATGGTCGTGAACTCCCACTGCGACTGGGCGATCCCGCTGCACGTCGGGGAAACCCCGCCGCCGGCGCAGGAGCCGTTGTCGCGGCCGATCGACCAGAAGCCGATGAAGCCGATGGAGTTCGACCGGGCCCAGTCGAGGAGTTTGCGAGCGTGGGCCTGGGTGGTGGTCATGCCGGTGTCGTTGCGGCCGATCATCGGTGTCACGCCGAGCTTGGCGCGCAGCTGCGCGTCGGACTTGCCGGGCCACACGGTCTTCATCTGCCGCAGCACGGCCTGTGACGCGGAGATCATCGCGTCACCCCAGTCACCGGTGTAGCCGAAGTTCATCAGCATCGGGTTGACCAGCACGTCGACGTTGTGGCGCGCGGCGCTTTGCAGGATCTGCAAGGAGAACGGGTCGACGCCGTAGTCCTGGCCCTGCACGCGCAGCGTGTAGCCGACGGAGGTGCCGCGTTCGCGCTGGATCGTGGCGAGCGCCTGGTTGACGGTGTCGGCGGGGATCGCGGCCTCGACGTCCACGTCGATGTGCGTCGCGCCGGTCGCGTCGAGGATCTTGCGGTAGGCGTCGGCCAGAGCGGAAGCCGTGCCACAGACGTGTTCCAGGTACGGGCCGAGCGCGCCGCCGGTCGCGATGACGACGTCACCGCCCATGGCCTTCAGCTCGCGGATCTGGTTGATGACGCGCGGTTCGGTGAGGTCGATCGTGCCGCCCCACTTGGGATCGCAGCCCGCGTGGCTGCCGAGCGCGAAGGCGAGGGTGAAGTGCTTGACGCCGGTCGCCCGCGCCACCTCGGGCAGCGTCGGCCGCTCCATCGTGATGTCGATGTAGGGCGCGTACCGGATGGGAGCTGCTTGCGCGGAAGCTGGCTGCACCAGCGCAGCCATCGCGATGATCACGGCGAGCAGGGTTCTGACCACGACAACGCCTCCCAACGGGTGCTGGCGGCGGCCGGGCTCCTCGACCGTAAGTGGCCTGGACCACTTCGTCAATAGGTCTAGACCACAACCTCCGTATCGGCCGAACGTGCCGGGGTGATAGGCAGAGCGGGTGACAACACCGCTCCTGCCAGCCGGAACAGCGACCGGAATCGGTTCCATGCCCGGCGTCGACCCGGTCGAGGCCGCCCGCGTCATCGCCGGTGAGCTGCCCCTGCTGCCGCACCTGCCGGAGCTGCCCGCGCGCGGCGTCGGCGCGGACCTGATCGGCCGCACCGCCGGGCTGTTGGTGGACCTGGCGGTGGAGGTCGTGCCCTCCGGCTACCGGGTGACCGCCCGGCCCGGGCGCGACCACCGGCGCTGCGTCGACCAGCTGCGCGGCGACATGGACGCGATGGAGGAAGTGCTCGACGGCGTGCGGCCCGAGCTGTTCAAGGTCCAGGTCGCCGGGCCGTGGACGCTGGCCTCGATGATCGAGCTCCAGCGCGGGCACCGGGTGATGACCGACCACGGCGCGCTGCGCGAGTTCGGTGAGTCGCTGGCGGAGGGCCTTGCCCGGCACGTCGCCGAGGTCGCCGCGCGCACTGGTGCCAAGGTGATCGTCCAGCTCGACGAGCCCGTGCTGCCCGCCGTGCTCGCGGGTTCGCTGCCGACGCCCTCGGGTTACGGCACCGTGGCGACGGTGCACGCGCCGGAGGCGGAAGCCTTGCTGCGCAACGTGATCACTTCCGTTGGCGCTCCGGTGGTGGTGCACTGCTGCGCCGAACGGCCGCCGGTGTCGTTGCTGCGGCGGGCCGGTGCGAGTGCGATCGCGCTGGATGTGGCTCTGTTGAGCGGCAAGGAGCTGCTGGACGAGCTGGGCGAAGCCTGGCAGGAGGGCCTTCCGCTGTGGCTCGGCGTGGTCCCGGGCGTCGACCCCGGCAAGCCGATGTCGCTGCGCGAGGCCGCGACGCCCGCCTTCACCCTCGCCGACCGCCTGGGATTCGACCGCGCCCGCCTGAGCGAGCTGGCCGTGCCGACGCCCGCCTGCGGTCTGGCCGGGGCGACGCCGCAGTGGGCTCGCCGCGCGCTCGCGCTGGTCAACGACGTGGCCAAGGCGTTCGTGGAGCCGCCGGAGAGCTGGTGAATTCGGCTCTCGACACGCATTGACGCGAGACGGAAGCCGGGGGGAGGATTGGCGCCCAATAGGCAACATTCTTAACTATTGGGCTCCCGCCGCCAGCCCCGGAACGGAGGGTCTGTGCGTCGTGCCCACGTCATAGCCGTCGCCACCGCGCTCGTCGTCACCGCCAGCCCAGCGATCGCCGCCCCCTCGGACGGGCACGTGCGGGTCGACGGGATCGGCTACGCCGTCGGCGAGAGCAAGACCGCCTACTTCCTCAGCGGCGCCACCGGGAACGCCTCCTTCGAGGTGCTCAACCAGAAGGGTTCCTCGGTACTGCGGGGGAAGGCGGGCGCGAGCCTGGGCGGCTGGAACCAGCGCTTCACCTCCGTGCGGCCGCTGGACCTCTCCGCCGTCGACAAGCCGGGTCGCTACCGCGTGCGCGTCGCCGGGGTCACCTCGCCGGAGTTCTCGATCGGCTCGGCCGAGGACGTGTTCCGGCCGTGGATCGACAAGACGGTGGAGTTCTTCCAGACGCAGCGCGACGGCGCGGACGTCGTCCCCGGCGCCTTCGACCGCAAGCCCTCGCACCTCGCCGACCGCAAGGCGACGGTCTACGAGACGCCGGAGTTCGACGACCAGAACCGGCCGACCACCGTGCTCAAGCCGGTCGGCGGGCCGGTGGACGTAGAAGGCGGCTGGTTCGACGCGGGCGACTTCCTCAAGTTCACCCACGCCACCTCGTACTCGCTGGCGAGCCTGCAATACCTCCAGCGCGAGCTGAAGAAGCCGCACGCGGGGCTCAACGCGGAGATCAACCACGGGCTGAGGTGGCTCGACAAGGCGTGGGACTCCGCGAGCAAGACCCTCTACATCCAGGTCGGCATCGGGCCGGGCAACGAGGACCTCGGCTTCAAGGGCGACCACGACGTGTGGCGGCTGCCCCAGGACGACGACGCGCTGAACGTCAAGCCGGGCGACGAGAAGTACTACGTCAAGCACCGCCCGGTGTTCCGGATCACCGCGCCGATCAGCCCCAACCTCGCGGGCCGGGTCGCGGCGTCGTTCGCGCTCGGAGCGCAGTACAACGCGCGCCAGAACCCCTTGCTGGCCAAGAAGTACCTCGACGAGGCGGCCTCGATCCTGGCGAACGCGCAGACGGAGAACGTCGACCCGGAGAAGCTGGTGACCGCGCTGCCGAGGGCGTTCTACCCGGAGAGCTCCTGGATGGACGACATGGAGCTGGGCGCGGCCGAACTCGCGGCGGCCGGGCGTGCGCTCAAGGACCCGCGCGCCGGCGAGTGGGCGACGGCCGCGACGAAGTGGGCCAAGCGCTACATCGACAGCGGCGAGACCGACACGCTCAACCTGTACAACACCAGCGCGCTGGCTCACGCGTCCCTGGTTCGCTTGCTGCGCAACGGTTCTGTGCGCAAGGCCGAGGTCACTGAGCGGGATCTGACCGAGCACTTGAAGAAGCAGCTCCAGTCCGGTGTGGACAGTGCGGCGAAGAGCCCGTTCCGCACGGCGGCCAGCGTCACCAGCTTCGACGCGGCGCCGCGCAGCTTCGGGTTCGCCTCCACCGCGCAGCTCTACCGCTCGCTCACCGGCGACCGCGCGTTCGAGGCGTTCGGCACGCGGCAGCGCGGGTTCGCGCTCGGCGCCAACGCGTGGGGTGTGTCGCTCGTCGTCGGCGCGGGTGACTTCTCGCGCTGCGTCCACCACCAGGTCGCCAACATCCAGGGCGATCTCAACGGCGGCAAGAAGGTGCTGGTGGGCGCGGTGATCAACGGTCCGAACAAGGCCGGGCTGCTCGGCGACCTCGGCGAGTTCGGTGACATGCGGCCGTGCCAGCGCGACATGAAGGCCTTCGACGGCGCGGGCTCGGAGTTCCTGGACGACACCAGGTCGTGGGCCACCTCGGAGACGGCGATCGACTTCACCTCGACGGCGATGCTGACCTTCGGGTTGACGTCGCTGCGCTAACCGACGAGCAGCACCCCGGTGTAGGCGACCACGGTCACCAGCACCGTCGATCCCAGGCCGAGGACCAGTGCCTTCGGGCCGGTCCCGGCCAGGGATCGAAGCTGCACACCGGTCCCGAGCCCGAAGAGCGCGCCAGCCAACAACAATCCGGTGATGTCCTTCGTCGTCGGCACCCACGCCTCGGGGAACACCGACGTGCTGCGCAACGCCACCATCGCGAGAAAACCCAGTACGAACAACGGGATCAGCGGCGGGCGCTTGCCTTCCACGGCGGGACGCCTGCGCCGCTCCACGATGCTCAGCCCGGCCGCGAGCGGGGCCAGCAGCACCACGCGGCTGAGCTTCACCACGACCGCGGCGGCCACGGCGGCGGCACCGGCGGGGGAGGCCGCGGCGACCACCTGGGCGACCTCGTGCACGCTCGCGCCCGCCCACATGCCCAGCTCGACGCCGCCGGAGAGCAGCGGCAGCACCAGCATCGAGATGCTGCCGAACAGCGTGACCAGCCCGATCGCGGTGGCGACCTCGGACTCCTCGCGCTCCACGATGCCCTCGACGGCGGCGACCGCGGACGCGCCGCAGATCGAGAATCCCGTGCTGACCATCAACGTCAGCCCGCGCGGCAAACCGAGCAGGTGGCCGAGCAACACCGTTCCGAAGAACGTCACCACGACCGTCACCAGCACCACGAGCAGCATCCCGCCGCCGAGCTGGAGCACCTGCGCCACCGACAGCTGCACGCCGAGCAGGACCACGCCCGCGCGCAGGAACCGCCGCGTCGCCCACTTGAGGCCCGACCTCGTCGACTCCGGCAGCACCGGGAGGTTGCCGACCACGACACCGAGCACCACCGCGCCGGTCAACGGGCTCACCGCCGGGAGCAGCCGGTTCACCGCCAGCGCGAGGACGACGGCGAGGGCGATGGCGAGCAGGCCGGGTGTGTGGGTTCGGACAACTGAGTGGCGGGATACAGCGGGCACGGTGCCACCCTGCCTCCTCCCGGGAGCCTTCGGTACCCCAGAGATCAGCAACAGGTCATACCCTTGGGCTATGAGTCAGCCACCGGACGTCGAGTCACTGCGGCTGCTCGTCCTGGTCGGCGAGCTGGGCAGCCTGGGAAGGGCGGCCCGTGCCCTGGAGATCAGCCAGCCCTCGGCCAGCAAGCGAATGTCCACTTTGGAACGACGCCTGCGCCTGGAGCTTGTCGAGCGCGGCCCCGGCGGCTCCAGCCTCACCACGGCCGGGCGCGTGGTCAGCGACTGGGCGCGGCGCGTGCTCGACGAGCTGGACGTGCTGCTGGCCGGGGCCGAGGCACTGCGCGGCGAACAGGACGCTGAGCTGCGCGTCGCCGCGAGCATGACCGTCGCCGAACACCTCGCTCCCGGCTGGATCGCGGAGCTGCGGCGCGGGGTGGCAGATCTGTACGTGGGCCTCCAGGTGACGAACTCCGGCACGGTCGCCGACCTGGTGCGCAAGGCCGAGGTGGCGATCGGCTTCATCGAGTCGCCGACCGTGCCGCCCGGCCTGAACTCCCGCCGCGTGGCCACTGACCGCCTCGCCGTGGTCGTCGCGCCGCACCACGCCTGGGCCCGCCGTCGGCGTCCGCTGAGTGCTGCCGAGCTGGCCGCGACCCCGCTCGTCGTGCGCGAATCGGGCTCCGGCACGCGGGACACGTTGGAGCGCGCGATCGGCGCTGTGCAGCCGCTGCTCGAACTCGGCTCGACCACGGCCGTGCGCAGCGCGGTGATGAGCGGAGCGGGACCCGCCGTGCTGAGCGTGCTCGCCGTGCAGTCCGACCTCACTGACGGAAGGCTCGTCGAGGTCCCGGTGGACGGCCTCGACCTCCGTCGCTCGCTGCGCGCGGTGTGGCCGTCCGGGCGCACACTGGGCGGCCACGCGGCGACCTTGCTCGCGGTCGCGGTTCGCTCCACCCAGTGACCTGCTCAGTACAGCGAGGTGACGAAACCACCTCCGGCAGGGCAACATGATCGGCGACGAAGAATGGGGTGCATGTGAAGTTCCTGCGTCGCCGGGCCGAGGAACCCGATCACGCCGCGCTCGCCGCCGCCTTCTGGCAGCGGTGGGAGGAGCTGCTGCCCGTGCTCAGCTCCGCGCTCGGCGAGCGTGAGCCGCGCAAGGTCGAGCCGCTGCTGTGCGACACCGTCACCGCGCTGCACCCCGACCTGCACTTCACCATCGAGCGCGGCCACGAGTCCGTGTACGCGCTCGTGGTCAGCGCCCAGGGCGATCCCGCGCTGCGCCCCTACACCGACGCGTGGTTGGCCGCAGCGCCGCCGTCGAGCGCGCTGTGGGAGTACCACGACGCCGTGCCCGCCGTGCCCGATCCGACGCAGGTGACGGTGAACCTCGGCGCGCACCGCCTCGCGCTCGGGCAGGTCCGCGTCTCCGCGCGGGTCGACGAGGACGCGGGCGTGGTCGACGTGGAGGTCTACCACCCGAGGCTGTCCGAGCTGGACGACGCCGCCAAGGCCGCGATGACCTTCCTGCCGCTGGACGCCACCCTGGGCGAGCGCCTCGCGGCGGACCGGCTCGGCCGCGTGGAGACGGCGGAGACCGAACCGGATGACTCGATCGGGTTACTGGAGTTCCGCGACCTCGTGCGCGAGCTGGACCGGATGGCGGGCGGCTGAGGTTACGCTGCACGTGTGACCAGCGCCGATGATGTTCCGAACGACGTGCGAGAGCGCCACTCGGTGCTCGCTCAGGAGATCTCCGAGCACCAGTTCCGGTACTACTTCAAGACGCCGACGATCTCCGACGGCGAGTTCGACGCGTTGTTCCAGGAGTTGCAGGCGATCGAGGCCGAGCACCCGTCGCTGGTCACCCCGGACTCGCCGACCCAACGCGTCGGCACGGAGTTCGTCACCGAGTTCAAGGCCGTCGACCACCTGGAGCGGATGCTCAGCCTGGACAACGCCTTCGACCACGACGACGTGCGCGCGTGGGTGGAGCGGGTCGAGAAGGAGGTCGGTTCCGGCGCGCACTACCTGTGCGAGCTGAAGATCGACGGGCTCGCGGTCAACCTGCTGTACGAGAACGGCCGCCTCACCAGGGGCTTGACCAGGGGTGACGGGCGCACCGGCGAGGACGTGACGCTCAACCTGCGCACGCTGCGCGACATCCCTTCGCAGCTCACCGGGACTGACGAGTTCCCCGTGCCCGAGCTGGTCGAGGTGCGCGGCGAGGTGTTCTTCACCCTGGAGGACTTCGAAGCGCTCAACGCCGGTCAGGTCGCCGCCGAGAAACCGCCCTTCGCCAACCCGCGCAACGCGGCGGCGGGATCGTTGCGGCAGAAGGACCCGCGCGTCACCGGGAGCAGGGCGCTGCGGATGATCTCGCACGGCCTCGGCAAGCGCGGCGGCTTCGAACCCGCGCGGCAGTCGGAGTCCTACGCGGCGCTCAAGGCGTGGGGCCTGCCCGTGTCCGGGCACACCAAGGTGCTGTCCACAGTGGAGGAACTGCTCGCGCACATCGACCACTGGGGCGAGCACCGGCACGACGCCGAGCACGAGATCGACGGCGTGGTGATCAAGGTCGACGAGGTGCCGTTGCAGCGCAGGCTCGGCAGCACCTCGCGCGCGCCGCGCTGGGCGATCGCCTTCAAGTACCCGCCGGAGGAGGCCACCACCGAGCTGATCGACATCCGGGTCAACGTCGGTCGCACCGGCCGGGTCACGCCGTACGCGGTGATGGAGCCGGTCAAGGTCGCCGGGTCCACCGTCGCCATGGCCACGCTGCACAACGCCGACGAGGTCCGGCGCAAGGGCGTGCTCATCGGCGACCGCGTGGTGATCCGCAAGGCGGGCGACGTGATCCCGGAGGTGCTCGGCCCGGTCGTGGACGCGCGCGACGGCTCCGAGCGCGAGTTCGTGATGCCGACGCACTGCCCGGAGTGCGCGACGGAGCTGGCGCACCAGAAGGAGGGCGACGTCGACATCCGTTGCCCCAACCAGCGCAGCTGCCCGGCTCAGCTGCGGGAGCGGTTGTTCCACCTGGCGGGGCGCGGCGCGTTCGACATCGAGGTGCTCGGCTACAAGGCCGCGACCGCGCTGCTGGAGTCCGGGGTGATCGCCGACGAGGGCGACGTCTTCGACCTCACCGCCGATGCGCTGCTCCAGGTCGAGCTGTTCCGCACCGACAAGGGCGTGCTGTCCAAGAACGGCGAGAACCTGCTGGAGAACCTGGAAACCGTCAAGGACCGTCCACTGTGGAAGGTCATCGTGGCGCTGTCCATCCGGCACGTCGGCCCCACCGCGGCGCAGGCGCTGGCCCGCGAGTTCGGCTCGCTCTCGGCGATCGCGGCGGCCGAGGAGGAGAAGCTGGCCGCCGTGGACGGTGTCGGCCCGCGCATCGCCAAGTCCGCCCACGAGTGGTTCCAGGTCGACTGGCACCGCGAACTGGTCGACAAGTGGCGCGCGGCGGGCGTGCGCATGGAGGACGAGCGCGACGAGTCCGTGCCCAGGACCCTCGAAGGCATGTCGATCGTGGTCACCGGCACGCTGACCGGCTACTCCCGCGACGAGGCCAAGGAAGCGATCATGGTTCGCGGTGGCCGGGCCGCGAGCGCGGTCTCCAAGAAGACCTCGTTCGTGGTGGTCGGCGACAACCCCGGCTCCAAGCACGACAGGGCGCTGCAGCTCAAGGTCCCCGTCCTGGACGAGCCCGGCTTCACCACCCTCCTCACCGAGGGCCCGGAATCCGCCACCAAGATCGCCCAGTTCAGCGACCCCACCCCCTCCTGACC
>NZ_MUMH01000149.1 GCF_002155965.1 Allokutzneria sp. NRRL B-24872 | reverse complement strand
GCGGTGGCGACGGCCGTCGCCGCGAGCACGATGGCGGCCTGGATTTTCCTGCGCATGAAGCTCTCCTTTCGTGCCGGACGGGCTGAGCACGCGGAACGGTAGCCACGACGCAAGGGACTGTCAGCGAATTCAGGCACGCGTGAAAGCGTGGATTACCAGATCGATTCACCGAACAAGAAAGATCATGGCGGTTTTTCCAGATTTCCGGGAAGCGCTCAGCTCCGATAGGCACGCAAAAACGTTTGCACACCGGCCGCGACGATCTTGCTGATCTCCGAGGGAGGCAGCGGGACGGCTCCGTAGAAGCTCTGCTGGTTGACGTCGGTGATGGTGAGCAGGGTGAGGTGGGCGGCGGCCCGTTCGGCGTCGTCGATCTCCAGCAGGCCGCGGTCGGCGATCCGGCGCAGGTGCGGGGCGAGGCGCAGGTGCGCGGTCTGCGGACCCGCGTCGACCCACGCCTTGAGCACCGGTCCCGGAATGCGCGCCGCCTCCGCCTCGATCGCGCGGACGAGTGCGAAGTGGTCGGGGAAAGCGGTGACGGCGGCGACCCGGTCCAGGGAGAAGTCGATCAGGTCCTGTTCGAGGTCGACGATCTTGTGCAGGTGCCGGTCCATGATCTGGGCGATGGCGGCGGTGACCTCGTTGGCCCCCTCCAGCGCGACGTCGAGGAACAGCCGTTCCTTGTCGGCGAAGTGGTTGTAGATCGTCCGCTTCGAGACCCCGGCCTCCGCCGCGATGGCGTCGACGCTGGCCCGCGTGTAGCCCTCGCGGCCGAACACCTTGCGCGCGGCCCGGGTGATCGCCCGCCGCTTCTCCGGCCTGCCGTGCGACTCGGACTGCCCAGCGGCCACGACGCCTCCCCCTCTCCAAAAACTCCCCTCGAACAGAACTACTCGGTGCAGTCTACGAGGAGCTGACTCGCCTTGTGCCGGAGCGCGCCGAGCAGTTCCCTGAGCAGCTCGGCCGTGTACGGGTCGGCCAGCGCACCGTCGTCGCCGATGCGGGTGTCGCACCGGAACACCACGACCTCGGGCTTGACCACGACCTCCGCGCCGACCGAGGCGAGGATCTGGCGCAGGGCGAGTTGCGCGCGCACCGAGCCGAACGGCCCGGGGGAGGCACCCGCGATGGCCACCGGCTTGCCGAGCAGCAGGCCGCCCGGCGCGGTGCTGATCCAGTCGATGGCGTTCTTCAGCGCTGCGGGGATCGATGCGTTGTGCTCCGGCGTCGTGATCAGCAGCGCGTCGGCCGCGGCGATCCGCGCGCGCAGCGCCGCGACCGGCGCGGGTGGCGCACCGGTGTCCAGGTCCTGGTCGTAGAGCGGTAGCCCGCCGAGATCCCGTTCGATCTCGATCGCCAGGCCGCCGGGGTTGAGCTTGACGGCGGCGCGCGCCAGCGCGGTGTTGTGCGAGCCCGCGCGCAGACTGCCTGACATCGCGAGGACGGTCAGCTCACGCATGTCCTTCTCCGTTCGGTCGAGTCGATCAGCGACCTGAAGTAAACCACTCAGTGCACTCTTTGCACTAGTCGGTGTACTTTAGTGGCGTGACCGCTCCGACTTCTCGCGACCGGCGGGTGCCCGTCCTCCTGCTCGCCCTGCTCGCCACACCGACCTCGCTCAGCGCGAACAGCGCCACCACCGTCATCCCCGACCTGGCGCGCGAGCTGCACGTCTCCACCGCCGACGCGACGTGGACCGCCACCGCCTTCGGCTGGGCCGCGGTCATCGGCGCGCCCCTGACCGCGGGCTTGCTGCGCAGCCGAGGTCCCCGGGTCACGGTCCTGGTGAACGCGGCGCTCATCCTGATCGGGACGCTGCTCGTGGCCGTGGCCCCCACGCTGTCCGTCCTGCTCGCCGGGCGGGCGGCGCAGGCCGCGGGAGGTGGCGGCCTGGTCACCCTCGCCATCGGGCTCGCCTCGACGCCCCAGCGGACCGGCGCGATCACCGCGGGCATCGGGCTGCTCGGCGCCTTCGGACCGCTTGCGGGCTCGACGCTGTCGGAGATCTCCTGGCGCGTGGCGCTCTGCCTGTCCCTGCCCGCGCTGCTCGCGGTCCCGGCGGTGCTGCGCCGCGTTCCCGCGCACCACGCGCCCGGCGAGGCGGGCATCGGGGACCCGGTCGGCCTCGCCCTGGTCCTGGCGCTGGCCAGCGCGCTGGTGCTCGTCCCACGATTTCCGTTGGCAGGACTGGGTTTCGGCGCAGTGCTGGGCGTCCTGCTCGCTCGACACGTCACCCGCCGTCCCGACGGGTTCGTCCCGCGAAGCGTGGTGCGGTCACGAGCGTTCCGCGTCGCGGCGACGGTGGCGTGCGCGTACTCGACCGCCTACTTCGCGTTGCTCTACACCGTGCCGCGCCTGCTGCAACCGCACTGGTCGGCCGAGCGGATCGGCGTGACCACGCTCATCACGCTGGCGGCGGGCTCCACGGCCTCGCTCCTGGTCACGCGCTACGCCTCCCGGCTCGGGCCGGTGCTCGTGCGGGCCGCGCTCGTCGTCTCCGGGGGCCTCGCGGTGGCGCTGCCGCTGGCCACGACCTGGCCGCAGGCCCACGCGGCGGCGACGGGGTTCGCGGTGTTCGCCGCCACCGCCGCGATGGCCTGGTACGCCGGAGAGCTGGGCAAAGCGACGCCGACCGCGCACCGGTCGACGGCGCTCAGCCTGTTCACGCTCTGCTACCAGCTCGGCGGCGCGTTCGGCCCGGCGCTGGCCACCCTCCTGATCAGCTGAGAGCCGGTTCGACCGGGAGCCACAGCTCGCACGTCGCGGAGCTGAAGTCCTCCGCTCGGTCGAGGACCGCGACGATCGAGGGGCCTGGCCGCAGGCGCCACGGGTTCGACGGGAACCACTCGGTCGCGGTCGCCGCCCAGGTGTCCTGGAGGGCCTTCGGATACGCCCCGGCCGTGCGGAACACCGCCCATCTGCCCGCCGGCACCTCGATGGCGTCGAGGTCGTCGGGAACCGGCGTTTCCTTGGCGATGGCGACTCCGTGCAGGTAGGTCAGCTCGCTGCCCTCGGCGCCGTCCGGATCGAGGTCGTCGCAGACCTGGAGCAGGCCGTGCGGCTCGCCGTCACCGAGCGCTTTCAGCCGCAGGTGCTCCTCCTTCGGCAGCCCCGCGATGTGCTGCTGGATGTGCGGGTTGACGCCCTGGTGGATGAGCGGGACGCGCTTCGCGTGCCCGACGAGCCGGAACGCGGGGCGGTCGGCGATGCGGGTGTCCATGGGGACGCTCCCTTCGACGGTCAGGCGGAACCTGAGCTGCGGTTGGGTGCGAAGGGGGCCGCCGTCGCGGCGGACGTCACCGGGGTTGGCGCCGTGCACCGCCCGGAACGCGCGCCCGAAGGCCTCGGTCGAGCCGTAGCCGTACCGGACGGCGATGCTCAGCAGGTCGTCCTTGCCGCGCACGACGTCGGCGGCGGCCACGGTCATCCGACGGCGGCGGACGTACTCCGACAGCGGCATGCCCGCCAGCGAGGAGAACATCCGCCGCAGGTGGTACTCGGTCGTGCCGAGCGCCGCGGCCGGTCCGCCGAGGTCGAACTCCTCGCCGAGGTGCTCCTCGACGAGGTCGACGAGCCGGTTGAGCGCCGAGATCATGTGGTCCCCCTTCGCCGTCGACTCTGGCCGAGCGCGCCCCGGCCGCGCCCGACCGCAGCGAACCGATCCGATCAGTCGCTCGCGCCCAGCTTCTCCTGCTCCTCAGCCGAGTGCGAGCGGCGGTGTCGCGGCCAGCGCTCCGTGTTCCCGACGCGAGCGCTCGGATCGGCGAGTTCGGCGGCCCGTCCCGCGTCCGACCCGACGCCGGTCGCCGTGGGCGGCGGTCAGTCGGACGATCAGCGCGCCGAGCGGATCATCGCCGGTCAGTGGGGGTCGACGACGGCCCAGCAGGACACCGCGTCCCTGGTCGGCTCCGCCCGAAGTCCCTCGTCGGCCAGCTCAGCCACTGCCGCACCGCCGAGGTCCTCGTGACGACCCGGTCAGCGACGACGGATGTCGACGTGTCCCTTGGAGACCAGTTCCTTGCGCCCCTTGAGGTACACCACGTTCGGGACCTTCTCGTGCTGCTCGACCGAGCAGGCGGAGTCCCTGGTCTTGCCCTTCTTCAGCTTCCCGGTCTCCTTCAGCGAACTCGCGTCGAAGATCGGCGCGTCCTGCTTCGCGACGACGTAGCACTTGCTCGCCGCCGCCCCCGCCGAGCCGCTCGCGGCGACGGTCCCGGCGAGCAGAGCGCCGACGATCAGGGGAACTCGTGCGAATCGCATGTTCTCTCCAGGTTTCGTGGTCGTGGATGGAACCGGGACCGTACAAGGCTTCTTGCAATCATTGCAAGATAACTTCGACCGTGGCTAAAGTGACAATTGCAATGCTTTCAACAGTGCTCTCGAGGAGTGGATGTGAACGAGATGCGCTCGGTGCGGGTCGACGGCGCCCGGCTCGCCTACACCGAACTCGGTGCCCCCGCCGCGGAGCCGGTCGTACTGCTGCACGGCTACCCGGCCAACCACCGCTGCTGGCGGCACCAGCTGCCCGCGCTCGCCGAGAGCCGCCGCGTCCTCGCGCTCGACTGGCTCGGCTGGGGTCGGTCCGAACGGCGCACGGACCTGCGCTTCGACTACGACACCGAGGTGGCCCGTCTCGGTCGCGCACTGGACGCGCTCGGCGTCGAAGCGTGCGACCTGGTCGGCCACGACTACGGCGGGTTCCTCGCACTCGGCTTCGCCCAACGGAACCCGGCCCGTGTGCGCAGGCTCGCGATCCTCAACAGCCGCGCGCACCGGACGTTCACGCCGACGTGGTACGCGATCTTCAGCGCGGTGAGCCTGCTCGGGCGCGGCCCCCTCGGCCCGCTGCTGCCGGTGGCGAAGCTCAACCGGCTCGGCATGGCGCGCACCGGTGCCATCGACCGCGAGACCCTGGACGACTACCTGGGCTGGATGTCCACAAAGGACGGAGCCCGCTGGCTGCTGCACTTCTTCAGCCACTACCGGGTCTCCGCGCGCAAGGACCTCGCCGACGCCCTCGGCGAGATCCGGTGCCCGACGGCGATCGTCTGGGGCACTCCGGACACCTACCTCAGCACCACGATCGCCACGGAGCTCGCGGCCGGGATTCCGCGCGCCGAACTCACCCTCGTCGAGGGCGGCGGGCACTTCGTCATGGAGAAGGCTCCCGAAGCTGTTTCCCGCGCGCTGGAACACCTTCTGACGCGCGAGCTATAGGCTGACGCCCTGCTCCGTTGAGCGAGAGGACGCGATGGACCCCCGCAAGGCACGCACGCTCGCCGCGCTGCTCAGCGCGGGCGAGGAGATCTTCCGCAAGCGCTCCGTCGACGACGTCACCGTCGAGGAGATCGCCGCGCGCGCCGGAGTCGCCGTCGGGTCCATCTACAACGCCTTCGGCTCCAAGGCCGGTCTGCACGCCGCGGTGGTCGAGCGCGCGATCGAGGGCAACCGCGACCACATGGACCACGCCTACCAGCGCGAGGGCAGCGCACTCGACCGCATCTACGCCGCCGCTGACGCCTACCTGAGCTTCTACCTCAGCTATCCCGACTACTTCAGGATGCTGGCCTTCCCCCAGGCACCCGGCCACTACGCGGCGGGCAAGGAGCTGGCGGCGAGGCTCGCGCGCGCGGTGCACGAGCAGAACGCACGGCTGGTCGCCACGCTGCGCGAGGGCGTTGAGGCGGGCGAACTGCGCGCGGTCGACCCGCAGGAGACCGCGACCGTGCTGTGGGCGACGTGGAACGGGATCATGAGCCTGCACTGGCGCCCCGACGACCTCCGCCAGGACGAGGCCGGGCTGCGCCGCCTGCTCGCGGCCGCCAGCGACGTCCTCGCCACCGGCCTGCTCCCCCGCCCGCGGAGCTAGCACAGCCGTCAGGGCCGCGCGAGGTTGACCACGTCGGAGTCCCACCGCACCGAGTGCTCGGCCGCCGCGGGCAGTGCTTCCAGAACGTCGTCGCGCAGCAGCGCTTCGACTGCTTCGACGCTCCCGCCGACGTAGGTGGTCATCATGTCGACGTCGGTCGCCACGCACCACGCGTGGTCGCTCGGCCACCACATGTTGGCGTACAGATCCTCGAAAGGCTTGTCCGACAAGGGAAAGGCCGCTGACGCGATGCTGCCGGAGAGCAGCAGCAGGTCACGTCCGAACAGCTCGAACGACGGTGCGGCGCGCCAGCGCGAGGACAGCGCGCCGTAGCCGTCCCACACCGCGAACCAGCACCGGCCAGGCGTCCTGGTGTGCCCGGTGAGCACAGAGACCAGCTCAGCGGCGACGGTCGTGGGCATCGACCCCAGCACGGGCTCCTCGTCCCACACCGCCGTCCGAGCCCTGATCGGCCGGAGATCGCTGCCCCACTGCTCGGGCCGCGCGGTCTCACCGGGTGAAGGCGGGTTCAGCTGCGCCCACTGCGCGAGCGGGTGCATGGCGCGCCCGCTCGCGGCGGCCACCTCGCTCCACCGCACCGGAGCACCGGCGCGGTGGGCGGGGTGGAAGACCCGCGCGTGGGCCGGGAACCGGGCGCGCACGAGATCTCCCACCGTGCCACCGAAATCACGGTCGGCGGCGACCGCCCACGCCGAAGCGCGAGCGGTCGCCGCCGGTACCGGTTGTGCCGTCATGCGATCTGCTTCCCCATCAGCAGTTGGTGATCCGGGCGGACCTGCCGAACGCCGAGATCCGCCCGGTCGGCGGCACGTAGTTCGGCGGGAACTTGATCTCCCCGCCCACCCAGCTCTCGTACAGGTGGTTGTTGCGGCACGCGGTGTTCGCGTGGTTGGCCGCGCTCCGCTTGCCCGTCGTGACGTGGTTGCGGGCCGAGGTGCCCGCGAGCGCACCGTCGCGGTAGATCGCGCCCCGCACCGCGATCCTCGCGACGTTCGCCGAGCACGTGATGTTGACGTGCACGTTCGCCCGCCGCGGATCGGTGTGCGACTTGTGCGGGTTGTCCGTGCCGCCGACGCAGCGGATCACCGCCAGGGCTCCGGGCGCCCCCGGGGCCGGCGTGGCGATCACCTCGAACGTGCCGCTGCCCTCGCCCAGCGCGGACTGCGGAGCCGACTCCTCGGTCTCGGCCGCGGCGGCGGGCCCGGCCAGAGCCACCGCGAACGCCGACACCGCGACAGCGAGCTTCATCGCGCGATTGCGCATGAGAACCAATCCCCCTTGGTTGTCCCATCGCCCCACGGACACCCCCCGGTATCCGCGCCACACCAGGGCGACGCGCATTCAACGTTTGCGCAGGCAAAGCGGAGCGGGTACCGCCGTTCGAGTACACGGAGAACCACGTTCGAGTTCGAACCCCACAAAATCACTGACACAAAAGAAAGAATCCCCGCCAATCAATCGGCACAAGAATGCGCGAACCCCGCCCTAGTCCACTCCCAGCGGAGCGGGGGTGACGGGCTGACCGTTGAGCTCCGCGCTTCCCGGCTCGTCCCACCACAGCTCGCCCCGCGAGGTGAGGTACGGGTGCAACCCGCCGACTCCCCCGCCCTCGTGCAGCGCGTGCGCGACCGCGTGCAGCAGGCTCGCCAGATCGGGCCAGGACTCGGTGAAGTCGCCGCCACCGCCGTGCCCCGCCCAGCCCAGGCGCCCCTCGCCGGGCCCCGCGCGCAGGTCGATCACCTGAAGCGAGCCACCGGCGCTGCCCGCCCAGGGAATCCACAACGGGTGCCACCACGGTTCGTCGTCCCACGGGCGAACGGTCAGGCCGTCGTTGTCCGCCGCGACCTCCATGCAGGTCCGCCACTGGTCCACGATCCCGCTGACCGGCAGCGGCGACTGCTCCGGGAACACGGTCGTCCAGGTGGACATGCCGTTGTGGCACAGCAGGGACTCGACGAGATCGCCGGGCAGCCGAACACCGAGAACCCGCTCAGCCCCCTCGATCTCCTCCGGCGGCGCGGGCGGGTTCAGCAGCGCGAACTCCGAAGGCACGTGCTTCGCCAGCCAGCTGTCGATCAGGCGCCAGGACTCCGCGAGCGGGCGCTGCGCCATCGCTAGGTCCACGTCCAGACGTTGCGCAGCTCGGCCCGCCAGTCGATGGGCTTGCCGTTGCCGACCGTGGAGCGGATGGCCAGCCCCATCCCCAATCCCTTGCCGAGGTCCTGGGAACGCTCGATCCGCAGCTCGAAGGGGTGCCCGTTGTCGTCCCACCAGCTCTCGACCTGCCGGACGCACCGAACGGCGCCGTGGAACCGCGTCTGGCAGGTCGTCGGCGGCGACCACACCTGGCGGTGCCGGAACCGGACGACACCCTGCGGCGTGGCGATGGTCCCCTCGGCGATCAGGCAGTAGGCCTTCTCCGGGATCGTCCACCGCACGTAGTGCTGCTGACCGTTGTGGCTGGGCAGGGGCTGGAGGTTGGCGCAGTCGCCGTCCCCGATCTGCTCGGAGGTCACCCGCTGCGGGTTGTAGCTGCCGCTGGACAGGTTCTGGTAGCCGTCCAGGTAGAGCCAGTCGCCGTCGCGGACGAAGTGCTCCAGTCCGTCACCCGGCCGGTTCCAGTCCTTCGGCGCGGCCCACCTGATCACCGACCTGTCCGAGCCCTGCGGACGCCACGCCCACTGGCTGGCGGGGTTGCCCGCGCTGTCCACGACGATCCCGGCGGACTTGGCGCGCATCATGGAGAACTCGTCGTAGGTCTCCGCCGCCGGTGCTGGCACGAAGCTCAGCAGCAAGGCGACGACAATGCTCGTCTTCATGGGGGCGGACCCTAGCGACGCCGCCGGTGCCGCAGCCGGGGATTCACACCTTTCCCGGAGGGCGGCGTCCTCAGCTGGCGCGGAGCTTCAGCAGGCCCTCGACCCCTCGGAGGAAGGTCTCGCAGACCGGCTCGGGATCGGACAGGCAGCCGGTGGCCATCGCGCCGTCCCGCAGCAGGACGAGGTGCCGCGCGGCGGGCTCGGCGGGGGTGTCCCCGACGCGGGCCAGCAGCTCGGTGACCATCCGGGCGAACCACTCGCGGTGCGCGAGGACGGCCTGGTGCACGGGGTGCGCCGGGTCGGGGTACTCGGCGGCGGCGTTGAGGAAGGCGCACCCCCGGAAACCCGGGGACCGGATGCCCTCCGCGATCGACTCGGCGACGGCCCACAGGGTCTCCGACGCCGACATCCCCTTGGCGGCGACGGCGGCCGCCTGCTGCCGAATGGCCTGGTCGGCCTCCTTCAGGTAGCAGGCGATGAGGTCGTCCTTGCCGGGGAAGTGCCGGTACAGCGTCGCCCGGGTCACCTTCGCCTCCGCGACGATCCGGTCGACGCCGACGGAGTGGATGCCCTCCGCGTAGAAGATCCGGGTCGCCGTGGCGAGCAGCCGGGACCGCGCTTCGGAGACCTGCCCTTGGACGTTCGTCACGAGCCGAGGATAGCAGGAGGGAGAACGTTCGGTCTTGACGCGCGCGCACGCCAGGTGGCACGCTCACCGCAAGAACGAACGTTCTCCCTACCCCCGAGGAGTCCCCGTGAGCACCACCGCCACCGAAGCGCCCGCCGCCCCCGCGCTGCGCCGCCTGTACTTCTTCCGCTTCGGATTCGCCCTCGTGTGGGCGGGCCTGCTGTTCACCAGCGCGTCGGCGCTCGGGCCGCTCAGCATCGCCCTGCTCGTCGCCTATCCCCTGTTCGACGTCCTTGCGGCCGTCGTCGACCTCCGCTCGGCACGAACCCTCGGCCTGTACGTGAACATCGCGATCAGCGGGCTCGCCGGTATCGGCCTCGCCGTGGCCGTCACCTCCGGCATCCCGGCGGTCCTGCGCGTGTGGGGAATCTGGGCGATCGCCTCGGGCCTGGTCCAGCTCGCCGTCGGCGTCAGCCGCCGCGCCATGGGCGGCCAGTGGGCGATGATCCTCAGCGGCGGGCTCTCCGCGATCGTCGGAACGTACTTCGTCGTGCAGGCCGCGCAGCCCGACGCCTCGCTGACCACGCTGGCCGGGTACGCCACCGTCGGCGGCCTGTTCTTCCTCGCCTCGGCGGTGCGCCTCACCCGCTCATGAGGCGAAGGAGAACGCGGCGGCGATCACCAGGACCGCCGCCGCGCCAACGGTTCCTCGATCAGCAAGGCCGGAGATAGTAGGCGAACGGGGTGAACGTCTGCCTGCCGATGATCGTGTTGCCCGGGCTGACGCACTGCTCCTCGTCACTGAAAGGCCACTTGTCGATGTGGATGAGGACATTCCCCGATCCGCAGTGGTTGTAGAAAGCGGAGCCGTCAACGACGTGGTAGCCGCACGGGAACTTCGCCGCCGCCCTTTCCGTCGCGTGAGCGGTACCAGCCAGTGCGAGCGTGGACGCGGACAGCACGAGCGCGGCGGACAACAACCTCATAGCCACGTGAACCCCAGTTCCTTTCACATTTTAAAGCATTTCTCCGCGCAAATTAGCCGTCACGAAACCGACCCGCAAAGGCTTCACACTGCGATGAAAGGGGGCGTGCCTTCACGCCTCGCGCTGGCGCAGCGCGGTGACCATCGCGTCCGCCATCGGCCCGCTGGAAGCCGGGTTCTGGCCGGTGAACAGGGTGCCGTCGACCACGGTGAAAGGCTGGTACGCGGGTCCGCCGGAGTGCTTGGCGCCCAGTTCGCGCAGTCGGCTGGCCAGCAGCCACGGTGCTCCCTCAGCCGTGCCGAAGAGCTGTTCCTCCTCGTCGGTGAACGCCGCCATCGCCCGCCCGGCGAAGTGCCACCGGCCGTCCGGGGCCACAGCGGAGAGCAGCGCGGCCGGGCCGTGGCAGACCGCGCCGATGAGCTTGCCCGAGGTGTCGGCCTCGATGAGCAGGCGGCCGAGGTCGGCGTCTTGGTAGAGGTCGACGACGGGACCGTGCCCACCGGGCAGGACGACAGCGGCGTAGTCGTCGATGCTGATCTCGCCGAGCTCGAGCAGCGGGCCGAACTCCCGCAGCGCCCGCTCGGCGTGCGCGACGTGACGGGCGCAGTCGGGACCGGCGATCTCCGGGTCCGCGCTGTGCTGGTCCAGCGGCTGCGCCACCCCTCCCGGCGACGCGAAGTCGACCACGTGGCCCGCTTCGACGAACTTCTCGTGCGGCGCCGCGAGTTCCTCGGCCCAGTAACCGGTCGGGTAGAGCGAGCCGTCGGTGCGCTCCCACGTGCTCGCCGCGGACATGACGATCAGAACCTTGCTCACGAGATCGATCCTTCGCTGGTCGGTCGCGGACGGTGCTTGTCCGCGCCGTTCAAGGCTGTCCGAGCCGAGCCCGCTCCGGACGCCCATCGCGAGCCCCGCGCGGACTCGGTCGCGGCAACCTAGGACTCACAGGTCCAGGCGGCGGCGAGGCGCGTCGACGACAATGGACGCGTGGCCGGGACCAACCGCGAACTCGCCGATTTCCTGCGACGCGCACGCGCACAGGTCGACCCGGCGCGAGCGGGACTGCCGCCGGACGGGCGCGTGCGCCGAGTTCCCGGTCTGCGGCGCGAGGAGGTCGCGCGGTTGGCGGGCGTGTCCACCGACTACTACGCCCGCCTGGAACAGGGTCGGCGCATCGTGCCGTCCTCGGCCGTGGTCGAGGCGATCGCCCGCGCGCTCGAACTCGACGCCGCCGGGCGTGCGCACCTCGACGACCTCATCGGCCTGACCTCGACGCCGACCCGTCCCCGCACCCGCGACGCCCAGCGCGTGCGCCCCGGCCTCCACCAACTCCTCGACTCCCTCGACGGCGAGCCCGCGCTCGTCCTCGGCCGCCGTACCGACATCCTCGCCGCGAACCGGATGGCCAAGGCGTTGTTCGCCGACTTCGACCGGATTCCGGCGCCACGGCGCAACTACGCCCGCTGGATGTTCCTGGACCAGGACGCGCGATCGCTGTTCGTGGACTGGCAGGACCAGGCGAGGGCCGCCGTCGAGAGCCTGCGCTTCGAGGTCGGCCGCGACCCCGACGACCGGGCCACCGCCGAGCTGGTGGCGGAGCTGCGCGAGCACAGCCGCGAGTTCACCCGGTGGTGGGAGCAGCACCGGGTCCACCAGCGCACGCACGGCTCGAAACGGCTGCGCCACCCGCTCGTCGGAGAGCTGACCGTCGAGTACGAAACCCTTTCACCGCCCGGTGATCCCGACACCACCTTGTTCGTCTACACCACCGAGGACGGATCACCCTCGCGCAGGGCCATGAACCTCCTCGCCAGCTGGACGGCGTCGTCAGCGCCGACACCGTCCACTCAGTCCACTTAGGACACGTTCGCGCGCGTTCACCAGGTGAAGCGCTCGGGGTGTTCCCGGGCCTCCTCCTGGAGCAGCGCCAGGTCGGCGGCGAAGAACTTCGTGTGCCCGCAGTGCAGGCACGCCACCGCGGTCAACTCCGACAGCGGGCGCGACCACAGCCGCCGAGCGCGCGGGTGTATCCCGACGTGGTGCGAGCTCACCACGCCGTTTCGTTGCGCCGCAGCGGAATCAGCGATGCGGGCCGAGGTCGCTCAGTGCGGCGCAGGTGATCAGCAGCGCGAGGAGCAGCAGCAGCGCCGCGCCGACGTCGACGAGCACGTGGACGGTCATCGCAGGCTCCTGCGGCGGGCCAGCCAACTGGTCAGCGTGACGGCGGCGAGGACGAGCACGATGACCGCGAGCGAGAGCGGAGTCGGCACCTCGGGCACCGCGGGCCAGATCCCGTGCGCCCAGTGCAGCACCAGCTTGACGCCGATGAACGCCAGGATGATCGCGAGCCCGTGGTTGAGGTGCACGAGCTTGGTCAGCGCCGAGCGCAGCACGAAGTACAGCGCCCGCAGGCCCAGCAGCGCGAAGGCGTTGGTGGTGAACACCAGGTACGGGTCGTCGGTGATGCCGAAGACCGCGGGGACCGAGTCGACGGCGAACACCACGTCGGTCGCGAAGATCGCCACCACCACGACCGCCAACGGCGTCAGCGCGCGCCGCCCGTTCTCCCGGACCACCATGCGGGTCCCGCGGTAGTCCTCGGTGACGGGCATCAGCTTGCGCAGCAGGCGAACCGAGCGCATCCGCGAGGTGTCCTGCTCGCCGTCGTCGCCGGAGAGCGCCTGACGCAGGATCTTGATCGCGGAGAGGAACAGGACCAGCCCGAACACCAGGAAGGCCCACGTGCCCGCCTGCAGCAGCGCGGCACCGGCCGCGATGAACACCGCGCGCAGCACGAGGGCTCCGGCGATGCCGTAGAGCAGCACGCGCTGTTGGACCTCGGTGGGCACGGCGAACGCGGACAGCAGGAGCATGAAGACGAACAGGTTGTCCGCCGACAGCGACTTCTCGACCATGAAGCCGGTGACGAAGTCCAGCGCGGGCGCGCCGCCGAAGGCCGACCACAGCCAGAGCCCGAACAGCAGCGGCAGGGCGAGGTAGAACACCGACCAGCCAACGGCTTCGCGCAGGGACACCTCGTGCGGGCGGCGGGTCACCGCGAAGTCGGCGACCAGCAGGGCCAGCAGCACCGCGATGCTGGCGGCCCAGAGCCAACCGGAGCCGATCGAAGCCACCGGAGCGGCGATCGTGAGAGATGCGGACACACGTCCTCCTCGAACGTTTCGGCGTTCGAGGTCTCCTTCACCCTGAGCGGGCGGCCTCCCGAGGACACCGTCCAGGCGTCCGTACTGACCGGGCAGACCCAAGCGGAAGTACTCCCCTCGTCGAAGAGGGTAGCTGCCATACTGCGGGGTCGGCGGTCCGTGACGTGGGGGGAACCATGGGTGGCGAGACGACGAGAGCCGGGCGCAGGGGACGGGTGTCCAGGGCACCGGAGGGCGATGAGCCGGCCGCGGTCTTCGCCCGGCAGTTGTGGGAGCTCAAGCAGCACGCGGGCGATCCGTCCTACGACGCCATGCGCCAGGACCACGGTGCCCTGGCGTCGAAATCGGCTCTGTCGGCGGCGGCGCGCGGTGCGCAACTGCCGTCCTGGGACACGACCTGGGAGTTCGTCCGGCCGCTCGCGGTCGGCGTGCTCGGCCAGGACGAGCACCGGGTGCACGCGCAGTGGCGACAGCGGTGGGATCAGGCAAACGCCCAAGTCCTTGCCAAGGCAGAACCTCCCGCCGAGCCTCCCCCGGCGCCAGCTCGGACCAGGCGGCGCGGGTGGTGGGCGCTGGGCGCGGTGGCCGCGCTCGGCCTGCTGCCCGTGGTCGTGCTGTGGCCGCGCACGGCAGGACCGGCGCCGACCACGATCGCCGAGCCGTGCGAGGCGGGGTCGCTGTGCCTGTACCGCAACATCGGCTTCGACGACATGAACTTCCGGACCCAGCGCCAGAACTTCTGCTGGCAGCTGGCCATCTACCACTTGCAGGACGCCGTTTTCTCCTACGACAACAACCTTCCGGTCGCCGCGCACTTCTACGATTCGGCGAAGAAGAACGTCCGGAGCATTCGCGCCGGAGACAGCAGTCAGGACAGCTCGTCGCTGCCGGGCGCGCACTGGTTCTGCACCGGCTCCGCCAGGCCCTGACCGGACCGGCCGTCCCGCTGGCCAAATCACTGACCTGCGCCTACGCCCTGGTTTGGCCGTGGTCAAACCAGGGCTCTTCCCTCGTCGTCAGACCGCTTCCTACGGTCGCTCCGTCAGAAGTTCTCGCTCTGAGGGGATCGATCGATGAAGCTCTTCAAGATCGGCGCTGCCGCCGTTCTCACACTGGCGGCCACGGCCACGGCAATTACGCCCGCCAACGCTGAGACCGCGAGCCAGGTGTGCCCTTCCGGATACGTGTGCCTGTACGAGCACAGGGATTTCGGTGGCCGGATGCTGAAGTGGAACCTGCCGGGCGAGAAGAAGCTGGAGGACTGGGGCTTCCGCGACAAGGCCTCCAGCATCAGGGACAAGCGCGCGGGAAGCTTCCGCGCCACGAACGTGCTCGGCGCGTGGCCGGACCAGCACAAGACCTACAACGGCGACTACGAGTTGCTCGGGAGCTGGAACGACAAGATCGACAAGATCCTGCTGCCGTAGCCGCTGAGAGATAGAGGAGACCACAGGTGAAGCGAATACCGTTCCTCGTTCTCGGTGCGCTGTTGCTGGCGGTGCTGCCCCCGGCGGCGAACGCGAGTGCGGCGACCCGCGTCGATTTCACAGCGCAATCAGTGCTCGCGCCGAAGGTGCCCGAGCCCGGGCAGCCGAAGTTCGACCAGGAGGTCAAGGCGCTCGGCAGCGTGCAGTTGCAGATGTCGGCGACGCAGACCGCCTACGTCCGCTCGGTGATGCGCGCGAACTCCGCCACCTACCGCTCGCTGTTCGACAACGAGGTGCGGTGCACCTGGCCCGGCGGCGAGCAGAACTTCGTGACGGGGCAGAACATCCTGCAGCAGGGCGCGTCCGCGGAGCCGGACAAGGAGGACGTCCAGCTCACCACCCGCTTCCTGCTCCACCCCGGCGTCGCCGCGAAGGTCACCTGCACCGCCTACGTCCGCGCCGCCACGCTGCGGGACAAGCTCGACGCCAGGTTCCAGCTGCACAGCGGCTTTCTCGAGTTCGCGGACACCTCCGTGGACAACACCACCGCCGGTGTGCCCGCTCAGCGCTCCACGCCGCGCGGCCTCGTGCGCGTCGGCCCGGAGGACGTCGCGCGCGAGCCGGCGCTGCCGTTCTTCACGCTCGCACCGGGAACCAAGAAGCTCAGCGTCTTCGCCGACACCGAGTACAAGACCTGTTACCCGGGTCAGGGCAAGGACTGCAACAAGCCACCGACCTCGACGGCCACCTTCACGCTCTACGTGAACCAGTGGAACGGCGACAAGCTCTGCCAGTCCAGCAACACCACCACCACGAGCCGTGAGATGTCGTACTCGGTGCACCACCACTACGTGCCGCTGCACCTGCCCGACTTCCCGGTGCGGCCCGACTGCGAACAGCGGTTCAACGCCTACGTGCAGGTGAAGTGGCAGGACGGCATGGACGGTGGCGTGCAGGGCACTGCCGTGGGCCTGACGGACTCGCGCGGTTCGACGAAGACCCACAACTCCGACATGAGCCACGTCTTCGTGGTCCCGATCAGAACCTGACCCCTGGTGCCGGTGCCCCATCTCCCCGGGGCACCGGCACCACGCGCACGTTCTCCTGTCATGGGCGAGAGGGGTGCTGTGGAAGACCCGCAGCCGCCACGGTGGGTGGTGTGGATCGCGCGCGCGATCTCCGTGGTGATCGTCGTGCCGGCAACGCTGGCCTGGGAATGGCTGAAGGCCGTGGGCCGCCGCCTGGTCGTGCGTCCGTTCCGCGCGGTTCGCAGGTGGACAGCGCGTGTGTTCTCTCCCGTTGTGCGGGGTTTCCGTGCTGTCGGCAGCGGGCTTCTCACGGCAGGCCGCTTCCTGCTCCGCCCGGCTGCTGCGGCCCTCCGAGCCACTGGGCGGTTCGTTCTGCGCTACTTCCTCCGGCCGATCGGTGTCGCACTGTGTGCGTCAGGCCGAGGCGCCGTGCGCGGTGTCTGTGCACTCGGCAACGGGGTGCTCTGGCTGTTCCGAGCGCTCTCGCGCCGCGTGGTTCGCCCAGCGCGCCAAGGAGTTCGCAATGGCGCCAACGCGTTCGGGCGAGCTGTCCTGGCTGTGATCATCGCGTTCCTGCGTGTCGTCTGGGTGGTGCTCGCCCCGATCGGCCGCGGCGTGCTGGTCGTGAGCGTCGCCGTCGGCAAGCCCCTCCGCACGGTGTTCTTCCCGGTTCGCTGGGTGTGGCGCTCCGCGCTCGTGCCGGGCGGCCGGTGGACCCGCTCGGCGTGGCGGACCGTGTTCCGGCTCTCCGCCACGGCACTGCGGACCGTGTTCCAGTCGTTGGGCGCGGCGCTGCGGACGGTGTTCCGGCTCTGCGGCACGGGGTTGCGGTCCTTCGGCGCGGGGCTGCGGACGGTGTTCCGGTCCTTCAGCCGCGCTCTGGTGTGGACCTACCGCCGAACCCGGCGAGGGCTGCTGCTGCTCGGCCGGGTGATCGTCTCGGCGTTCACGTGGGCCTACCGGCGCGTGGCGCTTCCGTTGTGGCGCGGCATCGTCACGGTGGTGCGACACGTGGTCATCCGTCCGGCGAAGGTCATCTACCGCGTGGTGCTCGTCCCGATCGGGCACACGGTGCGCAGCGTGGCACGGGCGGTCGTCATCGTCCCGGCGCGATGGGTGCGGAACTCCGTGATCGTGCCCGTGCGCTCGGCGAGCCGACGCGCCCGCCTCCACCTCCGCAACGCCTTCGGCCGCCCGCCGAGCTGATCCGCGCGCTTGTGCGCACCAATCGTGTCGCGTTGGCGACGCAGTTGTGTCATGTGGACTGGTCACCGGCGCGTAGCGTGCCGGCTGTGATTGTTGGGCGCGCGGCGGAACAGTCGCGGATCAACCGCCTCGTCGCCGACGCGAAGGACGGCCGCGGTCGATCCCTGGTGCTGCGCGGGGAAGCCGGCATCGGCAAGACCACGCTCCTCGACTACGCCAAGAGCGTCGCGGGTGGGATGCGGGTGCTGCGGGTGGTGGGGATCGAGTCGGAGGCCGACGTGGCCTACGCGGCGCTCCACCTGTTGTTCATGCGCGACCTCGACAGGGTGGACGCGCTGCCCAGCGCGCAGGCGGAGGCGCTGCGGGCCGCTTTCGGCGGGAGCAGCGCGCCGGTCGAGCGGGGGTTGACGGGCGCGGCGACGTTGTCGCTGCTGTCCGAGATCTCCACCGAACGGCCGCTGCTGTGCCTGCTCGACGACGCCCAGTGGTTCGACCAGTCCTCGATCGACGCGCTGGTCTTCGCCGCGCGCCGCCTGCACGCCGATCCGGTCGCGCTGGTCTTCGCCGCCAGGGACGGGGAGCACGCCTTCCCCGTGCTCGGGGTGGACAGCGTCACGCTCCCCCGGCTCGGCACCGCCGACGCCGCCCGCATCGCGACGGCCGAGGCGGCGCTGCCGAGCTACGTCACCCACCGCATCGTCACGGAGGCCGAGGGCAACCCGCTGGCCGTCGTCGAGCTGGCGGCCCACGCGGCCGACGCGCCCGCGGTCCCGGCGCCGATCACCCCGCTGTCGGCGGCGGGGCGCCTGGAGGAGCACTTCCGCCGCCAGGTGCGCGAGCTCGCGGAACCGACGAGGACCGTCCTGCTGCTCGCCGCGGCCGACCACGGCTCGGACCTGCCGACGCTGGTCTCCGCCGCCGAGGAGCTCGACGGCGGCACCGTCGACTTCGAGCCCGCCGAGCGGGGCCGGCTCGTCAGCGTCACGGCCGAGGGCGTGGTCTTCCGCCACCCCCTGATCAGATCGGCTGTCTACCAGGAAGCTCCCTTCGCGCACCGGATCGCGGCGCACCGGGCGCTCGCCCGCGCGCTGTCCGACCCGCGCGACGCCGACCGGCGCGCCTGGCACGTCGCGGCCGCCGCTGGCGGACCGGACGACGCGGCGGCGGACGGACTTGAGCAGGTCGCGCGACGGGCGACAGGGCGTGGCGCCGCCGCCGCGGCGGCGAGGGCGCTCGACCGGGCGGCGCAGCTGACCACCTCGCCGGGCACGCGCGGCAGACGGCTGGTCGCCGCCGCGCGGGCGGCCTACGACGCCGGGCAGCTCGACCGAGCCGTCGCGCTGGCGACCGCGGGCACCGAGCTGACCGACGCGCCCACGGACGTGGCGGAGGCGGGCTGGGTCCGCGCGCAGGTGGCCTACGAACACGCGTCCCCGGCCGAGGCCACCCGGCTCGCCCTCGACGCCGCCGAGCCGGTGCTGGTGACCGAGCCGGGCCTCGCCGTCTCGATCCTCACCGAGGCCACCTGGTGCGCGCGGGACACGGCGGACCAGGCCCTGCTGCGCCGCTGCGCGGAGCGGCTGCGCGCGATCCCCTCGGGGCCGACGCCGGTGATCGACGGGCTGGTGGGCTTCGCCGAGCTGCTCTGCGGTGACGTCGCGACCGCCGTCGAGCCGATGCGCGGGGCCTTCCGCACCGCGCGCGGGGACTCGCTGGAGAGCTTGAACGCCGGGTTCATCGGGTTGTTGATCGGCGAGGACGAATCGGCCGTCGCGCTGCTCGACGCCCACGTGCGGCGCCTGCGCGGCCGGGGAGCGCTGGGCTGGCTGCCCTACGCCCAGGAGCCGTTGGCGCTCGCGCAGATGGTGACGGGCCGGATTCGCGACGCGGACGGCAACGTCGAGGAGGCGATCGCGCTGGCAGGGGAGCTGGGCCAGCGGTTCCAAGCCGTCGTCCTCTCCGCCGTGTCGGCATGGCTGGCCGCCGTGCGCGGGGACGGCGCGAGGGCGGAGCGGCTCGCGGCGACAGTGCTCGACGACTCGCGGCGGCACGGCATGGCCGTCGCGCAGGCCACCTGGGCGCTCGGGCTCATCGACCTCATGGGCGGCGACCCCGAGCGCGCGCTCGACCGGTTCGAGGGCGTCTGCGAGGGCGCGCCCGGCCGCGACGTCACGGTGCGCGCGGTCCCCGACCACGTGGAGGCGGCGGTGCGGGCCGGCAACACCGCTCGCGCGCACCGGTTCCTGCCCGTGCTCGCCGACTGGGCGCGGTGCACGCGGAGCCCGGTGGCGGCCGCGCTCCTGCTGCGCTGCCAGGGCCTGCTCGACGACGGTGACGGGGCGCAGCGACTGTTCGAGGAATCCTTGGCCATCGAGGGCTGCGGTCAGTACGACCGAGCGCGGACCCGGTTGCTGTTCGGCACGTGGCTGCGCAGGCACCGCCGCCGAAGCGCCGCGCGGGAGCAGCTGTTCGAGGCGCACGAGGTGTTCGACCGGATCGGTGCGCACGGCTGGCTACCACGCGTGCGCGCCGAACTGACCGCGCTCGGCGAGGCCGCTCCGGGAGAACCCGCCCCCGGCGGCGGTGACGGGCTCACGCCCCAGGAGTTGCAGGTGGTGCGGCGTGCGGCCAAGGGGATGAGCAACCGGGAGATCGCCGCCGAACTGTTCCTCAGCCCGCGCACGGTCGGCCACCACCTCTACAAGGCGTACCCGAAACTGCGGGTCAGACGACGGGCGGAGCTGGGGCAGCTCGACCTATGACGGCCGCCGCGCCCGCGGTCCGCCGGCAAGTCGTTCGACCGATGCGGGCGCGGCGCGGCGGCTCCTAGCCTCACCGCCATGGGAAAGGTCATCGTCCGAAACCAGGTCACCGTCAACGGTTCCTTCGAGGCGCCGACACCCGAGGACTGGCTGGAGCTCGACGCCGACAGCAACGACGCCAGCCTCGAACAACTGGTCCTGGCCGACGCCCTGCTCCTCGGCCGCAAGACCTACGAGGGCCTGGCGGCCGTCTGGCCGCACCTGGGCGAGGACCCGACGATCGGTCGCTTCGCCGAGCGGATCAACAGCATGCCGAAGTACGTCGCCACCCGGACGCTCTCCGGCCCGCTCGACTGGAACGCCACCGCCCTCGACGGTGACCTCGTCCAGTCCGTCTCCGCGCTGAAGGAGAAGCACTCCGGCGACCTGATCGTCTCCGGGTGCGGGGAGCTGGCGCACTCCCTCGCCAGGCAGGGACTGGTCGACGAGTTCTGCTTCACCGTGAACCCGCACCTCTGGCCCGCCGGGCCGCGCGTCTTCGACGGCGTCGGGCCGATCCGACTCCAGCTGATCGCGGCGACGCCCTACCGCTCCGGGGTCGTGCAGCTGCGTTACCGCCCGGCCGGGAGCTGAGCCAAGACCGTCACACCGCACGTTCGACAGACATGGAGAAGCACATGAACACCTCCGCGTACCTGAAGGCCGTCGTCGACCAGACGCGCGTGTTCGCCGACTGGGTGGACGGCCGCGACGCGACGGCCCCGGTACCCACCTGTCCCAAGTGGACACTGGCCGACCTGGTCGACCACGTCGCCGCGACGCAGCGCATGGTGGCGATGCTCGTGGGTGAGCGGATGAGCCAGCCCGACGAGGCGTTCGCCCGCTACGTCCCGGCTCCGGCCGACTCGGCCGAGTGGCGCGCCTGGCTGACCGGCAGCGCCGCGGCGGCGGAACGGGCGTTCGAGTCCGTCTCCGACGACACTCCGGTGTGGGACCCCTCCGGAGCCGAAGCGGGCGTCCCGTTCTGGTCGCGCCGGCTGTTCGGGGAGATCAGCGTGCACCGCGCGGACGCCGCCGCGACGGTCGGCGCGACCTACGAGCTGGAGCCGGGGCCCGCCGCCGAGGCGATCCAGGACTGGCTGGAGACGCTGACCTCCCGCGGCTACTGGGAGAACCGGCCCGACTTCGCCGACGCGCTGCGCGGCACCGGCCAGACGCTGCACTTCCACGCGTCCGACGCGGGCGCTGCCTGGCTGGCGCGCCGGGAGCGGGACGGCATCGTCCTGGAGCGCACCGGCGGCGAGGCCGACGTCACGCTGAGCGGCCCGGCCGACCAGCTGCTGCTCGTGCTCAGCAGGCGCGGCTCGCTGGAAACCGCCTCCGGGCTGGAGGTGCGGGGCGATCGGGCGATGCTCGACCTGTGGATCGAGCACATGGACTGGGTCACCGACTGAGAGCGCCCGCGTGGCCGCGGCGGCGCCGTGCACGCCAAACCCTTGCTAGCAGGAGTTGTGCGTGGACTTGAAGAACTGCCCGCTGAGGTAGTGGGCGTTGTACGAGCGCCACCCGGGTCCGGAACCGGTGTGGAACATCTGGAACGCCATCTGGCGCGACTGGTCGTTGATGACCCCGGTACCGCCGCAGTAGTTCTCGATGGTCAGCTGCGCGGGCACCGCCGCAGCGAGACCCGGTGCGACGAGCGCGCAGAGAGCCGCGACCCCCGCGACGACGAATGCCTTGGAGCGCTTCATGTTTCGTCCCCCTCGTGATCGGAGGAGCCGACCGTAGGGCGACTCGACCACGAGGGGCAACGAACTCGTGAGGCGCTTGCACTCCTGTCGAAGTGGCGCCCCCTCCGCAGTCAGCCGTTGGCCAAGATCCCGTCGAGGACGCGCCGGGCTTCCTCATCAGCCTCGCCCAGGGTTTGCGCACAGGTGTGGAGCGTCTTCCACAGAGCCCAGCCGCGCCCGCGCGCCCAGGTCGCCTCGTCCACCGCCAGGCGGTCGCGGAAGGCCCGCCGTCCCTCGTCGGTCAGCAGCGTCCAGGCGATGGCCGTGTCGCAGGCCGGATCGCCGACACCGCAGGACCCGAAGTCGATGACTGCCGACAGATTCCCCTTGGAGAGCAAGAGGTTTCCCGGTGCGACGTCACCGTGGAACCAGACGTCCACACCGTCCCAAGGCGCCTCCAGTGCCGTCTTCCAGATCTCGCGCACCACATCGGCATCGACGTGCCCGCCCAGTGTCGCGAGCGCGCGCTGCACCAAGTCGTCGAAGGTGCGCAGCGTGCCGCCCCGGAACCAGTTGTGCTTGCCCGGCTGGGGACCTTCGGCGGCGTCGACGCTCTGCAAGGCCGCCAGGAACCCGGCCAGGTCGAGCGCGAAGCGGACGGGATCACCGACGCCGTCAGGGCTCGCGGACTCGCCGTCGAGCCACCGGTAGATCGACCACGGGAACGGGTAGCCCGCGCCGGGAACGCCTTGGGCCAGGGGAACGGGAACGGGCAGCGGCAGCTGGGGCGTGAGCGCCGGGAGCCACCGCTGTTCCTTCTCGACCGCCAAGGCGTACTCGGCCGCGCTCGGCAGCCGCACCAGCATCGCGTCGCCGAGGTGGAAGGTGATGTTGTCCCAACCGCTCTTGGCCACGGGCCGGATCGGCAGCTCGGCCCACCGCGGGAACTGCTCGCCGATCAACCGGCGGGCCTGGTCGGTGTCGACGGTGACGCGCCGCGGTGGTGAACCCAGGGACGCCATCAGTTGAGCATCCAGCGGAACTGACCGGCGCTTCCGAGCTTCTCGACGGCGCGCCGCATCGTCTCCTCGGTCAGCTCCGGCACCACGATCATGTTCTCCTCGTAGGGCCCGACGTCGCGCCCGGCGACCGAAGCGGCTCCCTCCGGGTCGCACAGCAGCACCGGGAACGTCCGCTCGCCGTGACGCAGCCGAGCGGAGATGACACCCCGGTCCAAGGCGTCCGGCAGGTCCAGCGACCACACGGTCTCCTGCTCGGCCGTCAGCGCCAGCAGCCAGTCCAGACGACCGTTCCGAGCGAGCCGGTCGAGCTCCTTGGTGACGGACTCCTCGGTCACCTCCGGAACGAGGATGAGGTTGGGCTCGTAGAACAGTCCGACGACGGTCTCGCGCTCAGCGTCCAGAGCGAGCCGGTGCCGGTCGTAAACGATCACCGGGAACCGGCGGTCTCCGTGTCCGAGGTGTCCGGCCAGGAACACACCTCGGGACTCGGCCACCAGCCAGTCGTGGTCCTCGAAGTTCTCGGGCGGCACCAGCACCCACTGCTCGGTCATACCGACCAGTGTCGCCGCACGAGCAATCTCATTTGCGCCATCGCGTTCCATGGCGACGTGTTTCCGCTGGTACAGGGCCGGTTTTCGTCTCAGCTTCCCCGCCGTGGACGGTGGAGTCCGCAGCGGGGGCTCGCTCACACGACTGAAAGGGAACGGCATGCGATACAGAAAGATCGCGACTGCGGCTTTGGCACTGGGGGTCGCTGGTGCGGGCGTGGCCTCGGCAGCACCCGCCGGTGCCGCCGAGGCACCGAGCCACGGCGCGAGCGAAGTCACCGAACGCGGAACGTGCACCGGTCCCCTGCGCGGGCGAATCCGACTCTCGAAGGCGTCGCACAAGTCAGTCATCATCGCGAAAGTTCAAGGACACCGACGCGGTGCACGTCCCGAAGGGCTGCCTGCTGACCCGAGGCAGCGGAGTGTCGTGGCGGCCGGGGTGGCACCGCGTGCACGACACCTCCAACATCATCACCACCGTCCTGTGCAACTAGTGGCGCGCTGAGTTCCCCTTCCGCACCTGGGAACCCGGCGGTCCGTTCCGCCGTCTCTCACGGGACAGAGGAGGGCTCGTGCTCGATGTTCAAGGTCGTCCGGTGCCACCGAAGCGGTCGCGCGCACGATGGTTGGCGACGGCGTTGGCGGTGGTGTCGTTCCTGCTGACGGTGTGGGCGGTCAGCCCGCCCGGCGGCTACTTCGGCATCGCCTTGGCGGCGTTCTGCGGCTGGCTGGCGACCGGCGTGGTGTGGCTCGTCATGGCCGTTCGAGCCGTTCTCGCGCTGCCTCAGCCACGCCGCGCGCACCTCCGACAGCTGCGTTCGCTGCTGGTCCTCCCCCTGGTGTTCGCGGGAGTGCTCCTGCTGGCGGGCTCCGGTGTGCTCAGCCGCGCGATCTTCGAGATGCACCGCCCCGGCCTGCACAGCCTGGTCGCCGATGTCGCGGCCGCGCCCGATCAGCGACTGGTGAACCAGCGCGTTGGACTGTTCGCCGTGTCGAGCGCGACCGCACGCCACACCGCCGGGTGCACATTGCTCGCCATCAAGGACGCCGGGTTCCTCGGCTCCGCCGGCTTCGCGCACTGCCCGGACCGGCCGCCGGTCAACGATGCCAAGGGCGGCGAGGGAACGACGTTCGAGTACATCAGCGGCCCTTGGTACACCTTCTCCTACTCGTGGTGAACGCGCCCCGACCTCGTCACCGGTTGATGGCTCGCTCCAGCAGGCCGTGCAGGGTGCGCAGCGCGGTGGCGAACTGCTTCGTCGAACTGGGCACCCGTTCCGGGCTGAGCAGCACTGCCACGAGAAACCCGTTGTCGCGGGCTCGGCCAGGCACACCGTGCGGGTCGGCCTCTGCGCGAGTGCCTCGGTCGCTCCGGTCACCCGCTCAGCCTCAGAACCGTTCGTTGCTGTCCGGCGCGATGAAGAAGCCGTGAGCGGAGGCGTTGTGCTTGCACCGGACGCCTTTCGCCTCGGCGGCGCAGGTGAAGCCGAGCGCGGTGAAGCTCTGCCCCGCGCGGAGGACGTCGCGGTCGTCGGGTGCGCGGTCGACGGGCGCGTAGAGGAGCCCGCCCGCGCAGACGAAGTCGACCTTCCCGCTCGCCGCGACGAACATCCCGTGCCCCCAACCGGGCCCGCCGCGGCAGGAGGCGGGGGCGGGTGGAACCGGCTTGGTCCTGCCCTGGCAAACCGCCTGTTCGTCGACCACGGCGCAGATGTAGTCGAGCGCGGTGAAGAAGTAGAACGTCCCGCCACCCGGTAGCTCGTGCCGGAACCGCTCCGCCGACACCCCGGGGTCGGGCGCGGGAGCCGGTGCCGTGCGCTCGGAGCCCGGTTCGACGGTGGTGACCAGGCCCCAGTGGTCGGACTTCGTGCTCGTGATCTTCGCGGTGCCCTGGGTGCGCAGCCCTCGGGCGAGGATGTAGTCGATCCGCACGCGCATCAGCTTCTGGAGCTCGTACTGCGGCTGGCGATTGCTCGTCACACCAAGGCGCCTCGCCACGTCGGCGTAGCCGTAGGTGTCCATGAACGCCATCAGGGCCGCGTAGGTCTTGGGGAAGTGGTGCTCGCCGGAGTTGGGATCGCTGGAGTCGAGCTCCTCGTTGAAGTCACCGGTGATGATCGCCGGATTGGTGCGCGACTCGGTGAACCGCTGGATCGTCTCGACGTCCCTGGCGCGTTCCTCGTCGGTGTTGTCCTTGGCCAGTGCCAGGTGCAGGTTGTAGACGTCGATCGTGCCGTGCTCGGTGACGACCTCCGCCCCCTGGTAGGAGCGACCCCGGTCCGGCTCCTTCGAGGACGGCAGCATGATCCCCTGGTCCGGCTCTCCCCCGGGCCGGTCGCCGTCCACCGTGATCGGCTTCTGCGAGCGGACACCCGCGCCGATGCGGATCAGCTGCGCGTTACCGGCGGAGACGTTCCGCCAGACCGGCGCCTCCGCCGGGTCCTTGCCCGCGTAGTAGTCCGCGAAGGTCGAGTGCGCCCAGTTCAGCTCCCACACGGCACCCGTCCGCTTCGCCAGCACCTCGCGCAGCTCCCGCGCCGCGGGCAACGCCATCTCCTGCAGGTTCGCGATGTCGGCGGGGTGTTTGAGGACGTCCTCGGCCAGCAACGCGATGTCCTCGGGGGTGGCGTTGGTGCCGCCCTTCTCGCCCTTCTTCATCTGGAAACCCATGGCGGCGTTCAGGTTCACCACGGTGACCGAGGCGCCGGGTGGTGGCGGCGGTGGCAGTGGCGGTGGCGGCTCCTCCCGGCACGCGGAGACAGCGGCCAGCACGCACACCACCACGGCGCCGAACGCCGTTCGCCTCATCGGCTTCATGTTCTCGCCCCCCCTGCGCACATCTTGCCTGAAACGGTTGCGGCAGCGGGAGGCCACTGTCCTCGGCTGACGTTCGGGGACGGGCTCAGCCGTGCGCGGCGAGGACGGGCGGTCCGACGCTGACCTCACCAGCGACCACGAGGTGCTGCTCACCCAGGCGGGACGCGAACCCCGCCTCAGCCCTTGCGGTGTTCCCGGTCGTACTCGTCGAAGGCCTCCACGACACCGCCGTCCAGGACCATGGTCAGCGCGTAGGAGATGATCCACACCCACGTCTCCAGCCGAGCGGCGTCCGCATCGCTGATCAAGCCGTTGCGGCGCAGCATGCCTCCGGGGGCGATGCCCCAGGCTCGGGCGAAGTGGCAGATGCCGACCACGGCGGAGACCACCTCGCGCGGCACCAGGTCGGCGTCCAGGGACTCGGCGAGGCTCCGCAGCGCGGACATGACCTCGTGGAAGTTCTCCTCGCGCAGGCCGGTGAAGGGGCGCAGCGATCCGAGGAATCCCAGCTGCCAGCGCGGATCGTCCACGTCGGGATGCGCGCACGAGTGGAACAGCAGGGCTTCGCGAGCATCGGCCGGGGTCATCATCCCGCCGCCGTCACCTCGATCTCGACCAGCCACTGGCTGTCGAGCGTCTGCGCGACCACGGCCGTCGTCGGGACGACACGCCCACCCAGCGCAGCGACGCGTGCCTGGGCGTTGGCCTCGGCGTAGGAGGCGTCGCGCAGGTAGCTGGTGAGCCGCACGATGTTGTCGACCGTCATACCGGCGGAAGCGAGGATGGCGCGCAGGTTGGCCCAGACGAGCGCGAGCTGCTCCTCGATCGTGGCTCCGGGCACGCCCTGCGGATCGAGCCCCATCGTGCCCGCGACGAACAACAGCCTTTGCGCGCCGCGCACCTCCAATGCGTGCACGTAGTCGTTGGTGGCGGCGTAGACACCGTCGGTCGGACTGTGCGCAATGGTCTCCATGCGCTCAATCTAGACAAGAGCGGCCTTCAAGCGCGGCGAATTACCTTGCCGTCCATTGTGGACACACCGGGTCACGGCCAGTAGCGCCGGTCGCGACACGCCGCGTAGTAGATCGGTATCCAGAACAGCATCGTCAGCAGGACCCAGCTCGCCTTGAACCCGAACCTTCCCAGTGACGTACCGATCACCAGCAGCACGATCACGACGGCGGCAAGCCACGCGAGGACGAACCCGACACTGAACCGCATCGAGAACGAGCGGCGCGGGACCATCGGCAACCCCAAGCGCGCGGCGAGCACCGGACGGTGTTTGCGCACCAACCTGACCGCGAGCACCAACCCGAGCACCGGGACCAGCACCGCCAGACCGATCGGCCAAGGCTCGAAGTTGGCGGAGTCCACAGCCGCCAAAGCCAGTGCGTAGATCACCGGCCACCACCACCAGGCGAGTTCGTGCCGGAGTTCGGCCTCGTCCACCTCAACCATGTCCCGCCCCCCAGGAAATCGGCCACCCGCAAGGAAAGTAGCAGCCGCGGACCAAACATGAGGGTGGTTTCCGGAAACGACGCTCGGGTCGACAAGAGGGTCTTGAAACGCTCCAGCCAGGAACGGAACCGGCGCTGAGCAGCGCATTGCAGAAAGTCGCAAGCGCGGCGCCCTAGGGTCCGCGCTCGAACGAGGACGAGCCGACAAAGGGAGAACTCGCGTGCGGCGCGGAGCGGTGACGGTGGCGTGGGTGACGGCGGCGAGCCTGGCGGCGGTGACGCTGGCCGGGTGCGGTGGGGCAACGCCCGGTGTGCCGACGGAGCCGGGGACGGACGCGCAGCCGACGAAGGCGTCCGTGGCGCCCGCCAAGACCGCCGATCCGCCCCTCCAGTTCGCCACCGCCGGAGTGACGCTGCCCAAGGCGGCGCTACGGGCGAATCTCGCGGGCAGCGCGGTCTCCCGGTTCATGACCCTGCGCGAGCGGACCGCCTACATCGTGGCGTCGGACAAGCTCTCGGCGGTGGACGTCCTCACCGGCAAGGAGAACTGGTCCGTCGGCATCGAGGGCAGGCCTGCGGACCCGTACGCGCAGAGCGGGCCGTTCGTGAACCCGGTCGGCCCCAGACCGCCCGCGGTGACGGACAAGCTCGCCGCGGCGGCGGTGGCCACGGCGGAGCCGGGTCAGGGGACCACGCCCGGCTTCACGGCGTTGACGGTCGTGGCCGCCGACACCGCGAGCGGGACGAAGGCGTGGCAGGCCAAGGTCAAGGTCGCCACGGACACCTACGGCGGTGGTGGCCAAGGATCGATCACCAAGGTCGCCGCGATCAGCGACAAGGCCGTGGTCGCCAGCTACTCCCACAGCGACAAGTCCTTCACCGTGGCCCTCGACGCCGCCACCGGGGCGACGCTGTGGGAGCGGCACGACTACGAGGCGGGCAGCCTCAACGGGAACGTGTTGGTGGGCAAGGACTCCAACGTCGCCGAGAACAAGTCGATGAACCAGGCCACCGCCGTGGACGTCGCGACCGGAGCGCAGCTGTGGGTGGGCGCGACCAGGGCGAGCCAGCTCTCCGTCGTGCCGTCCGACCCGGCGCTGGTGGTGGTCAACCGCACCGACTACGGCAGCGGCAAGCCGTCGCTGGTGTTCCTCGATCCCGCTTCCGGTGCTGCCAAAGGCGAACTGAAGGGCGCGGGCGGGTTCGGCAGCAGGGCCTACGGCGACTGCTACCACGACCAGCAGTCGGTGCTCGTCTGCACGAACGACGGGCGGGTCACCGGCTACGACTCCAAGACCGCCCAGCAGCTGTGGACGCTGCCCGACCAAGCCGCCAACCGCATCGCCCCCAGTGTCGTGACCGTGTGGCACGGAGCGCTCTACGGCAAGGTGGGCGGCAAGCCGATCGTGCTCGATGCCAAGACCGGCAAGGACGTCTCCACCACCGTCGAGATCGCTCCGGTCTGGGTCAGCCAGTACGCCGGGATCGCCGTTGACAGCAACGGCGATCCCAAGGCCTTCCCGGTCAAGTGAAGCTCACCTGACGGCCGCGAGCGCTCGGTTGAGCGCGGTCACGTTCACCCCCGGTTCGCCGAGGAAGCCCAAGGCGCGGCCGTCGGTGTTCGCGCTGACCAGGTCCCGCACGCGCTGTTCGCTGAGGCCGTTGGCGCGCGCGACGCGGGGCACCTGGAGTTCGGCGTACGCAGAGCTGACGTGCGGGTCGAGTCCGGAGCCGGACGCGGTGACGGCTTCCTGCGGAACCTGTTGTGGCGCAACACCTTCGCGCTGCGAGACCACGGCACGGCGTTCGGCGACCACCGCGTCGTGGTCGGCGTTCAGCTCTCCTTTGTTGGAGCCGCCGGAGGCGGGCAGGGTCGCGGCCGAGGGGCGGGTGTGGAACCACTGGTCGCCCTCGCGGTCGACGCCGACGAGCGTGGTGTCGACGGCTTCGGCGTTGGCGTGCAGGCCGGGCAGCCGCGACACCAGCCAGACGCTCGCCGGGTAGAGCACGCCGAGCAGCACGGTCAGCACGAGCAGGACGCGCAGTCCCGCGACGGCCTGTTTGACGAAGGTCATGTCCTCACCCGATCCCGGGAATCAGTCGCACGAGCAGGTCGATCAGCCAGATCCCGGCGAAGGGCGTGACGACACCGCCCAGGCCGTAGATCAGCAGGTTGCGCCGCAGCAGCGCTGCCGCGCTGGAGGGCTTGTACTGCACTCCGCGCAGCGCCAACGGGATCAGCACGACGATCACCAGCGCGTTGAAGACGACCGCGGACAGGATCGCCGACCGCGGCGTGGCCAGGCCCATGATGTTGAGCAGGCCGAGCTGCGGGTAGATCGCGGCGAACATGGCCGGCAGGATCGCGAAGTACTTGGCGAGGTCGTTGGCGATGCTGAAGGTCGTCAGGGCGCCCCTGGTGATCAGCAGCTGCTTGCCGATCTCCACGACCTCGATCAGCTTGGTCGGGTCGGAGTCCAGGTCGACCATGTTCCCGGCTTCCTTGGCCGCGGAGGTGCCGGTGTTCATGGCGACACCGACGTCGGCCTGGGCCAGCGCGGGCGCGTCGTTGGTGCCGTCGCCGGTCATCGCGACGAGCTTGCCGCCCTCCTGCTCCTTGCGGATCAGGGCCATCTTGTCCTCGGGCTTGGCCTCGGCGAGGAAGTCGTCCACGCCCGCGTCGGCCGCGATCGCCTTGGCGGTCAACGGGTTGTCGCCGGTGACCATGACCGTGCGGATGCCCATGGCGCGCAGTTGGGCGAAGCGCTCCTTCATGCCGGGCTTCACCACGTCGGAGAGCCGGATGACACCCAGCACGACGTCGTCCTCCGCCACGACGAGCGGGGTGCCGCCCTCCGCGCTGATCTCGTCGACGACGGCCCGGGTCGCCGGGGTGAGGGTGAAGGCGCTGGCCGCGCCCTTGCGGATCTGCCTGCCGTCGAGGTCGATCCCGGACATCCGCGTCTGCGCGGTGAAGGGAACGAACTCGCCGGTCTTCTCGTGCTCCGTCGCCGCCGCCGAACGCCCGTAGCGCTCAGCGCACAGCTCCACGACGCTGCGACCCTCGGGTGTGCCGTCGGCGAGGCTGGACAGCCGCACCGCGTCGACCAGCGCGTCCATCGCGGTGTCGTCGACCGGGATGAACTCCGTGGCCCGGCGGTTGCCCCAGGTGATGGTGCCGGTCTTGTCCAGCAGCAGCGTGTCGATGTCGCCAGCGGCTTCGACGGCGCGACCGGACTTGGCGAGCACGTTGCGCTGCACCAGGCGGTCCATCCCGGCGATGCCGATGGCCGAGAGCAGCGCGCCGATCGTGGTCGGGATCAAGCAGACCAGCAGCGCGGTCAGCACGATCACCGACTGCTCGCCACCGGAGTAGATGGCGAAGGGCTGCAACGCCATCACCGCGAGCAGGAAGATGATCGTCAGCGTGGACAGCAGGATGGTCAGCGCGATCTCGTTGGGCGTCTTCTGCCGCTGCGCGCCCTCGACCAACGCGATCATTCTGTCCACAAAGGACTCACCGGGCTTCGTGGTGATCTTCACGACGATCCGGTCGGAGAGCACGGTGGTGCCCCCGGTGACCGCCGAGCGGTCACCGCCGGACTCGCGGATGACCGGGGCGGACTCGCCGGTGATCGCCGACTCGTCCACGGTGGCGATGCCGTCGATGACGTCGCCGTCGCCCGGGACCACCTCCCCCGCCTCCACGACGACGAGGTCGCCGAGGCGCAGTTCGGTTCCGGGAACGCGTTCCTCGGCACCGCTTCCGGTGAGCCTGCGCGCGACGGAGTCCTTCTTGGTCTTGCGCAAGGACTCCGCCTGGGCCTTGCCGCGGCCTTCCGCGACGGCCTCGGCGAGGTTGGCGAACAGCACCGTGAGCCACAACCACACGGCGACCGCGATCGAGAAGCCCTGCGGCTCCGCGACAGCGAAGACGGTGACCAGCAGCGAGCCGATCCACACCACGAACATGACGGGATTGCGCAGCTGGTGGCGCGGGTGGAACTTGCGCAGCGCCTCCGGGAAGGAGGTCAGCAGCTGTCGGGGGTTGAACACGCCCGCGGAGACCTGTGGGCGTTCGGTGCTGGTCGAGGGGGTGGTCACAGCAGTGCCTCCGCGATGGGACCGAGTGCGAGAGCGGGAACGAAGGTGAGCGCGGCGACGAGCACGACACTGCCCGCCAGCAGCGAACCGAAGAGCGGTCCGGTGGTGGGCAGCGTGCCCGCCGTCTCCGGGACCTTCTTCTGCTGAGCCAGGAAACCCGCGAGCGCGAGCACCGCGACGATCGGCACGAACCGGCCGAGCGCCATGCACACGCCGAGCGAGGCCTGGAACCAGTCGTTGGTCACGGTGATCCCGGCGAAGGCGCTGCCGTTGTTGTTCGAGGCGGAGGCGTACGCGTACAGGATCTCCGACAGGCCGTGCGAGCCCGGGTTGTTCAGTGCGGCGCTGGTGCTGGGCAGCAGAACCGCGATGCCCGCTCCGATCAGCAGCACCGTCGGCATGGCCAGGATCGACACCGCCGCGGCCGTGACCTCCTTGCGCCCCAGCTTCTTCCCGAGGTACTCCGGGGTGCGGCCGACCATCAACCCGGCGAGGAACATCGCGATCACGGCCATCACCAGGATGCTGTAGAGCCCGGTGCCTACGCCGCCCGGCGTCATCTCGCCGAAGAGCATGTTCAGCAGCGCTCCGCCGCCGCCGAGCCCGGTGAAGCTGTCGTGCATCGAGTTCACCGCGCCGGTGGAGGTGCCGGTGGTGGTGTTGGCGAACAGCACCGAGGAGGGGATGCCGAAGCGGACTTCCTTGCCCTCCGAGGGACGCAGCCCGAAGGACTCCCCGGCCCAGATCACCGCGAGCATCAGCGTCCACAGGGTGCCCATGACGCCGAGCAGCACGTGGCCCTGCTTGCGGTTGCCGACCATCGTGCCGAACGTCCGGGTCAGCGACACCGGGACGACCAGCATCAGGAAGATCTCGATCAGGTTGGACCACGCGCTCGGGTTCTCGAACGGGTGCGCGGAGTTCGCGTTCAGCACGCCACCGCCGTTGGTGCCCAACATCTTCACGGCTTCCTGGCTGGCGACCGGGGCCGTGGCGACGGTCTGCCCGTCCACGGAGACCCCGGACTTGAGACTCATCACCACGCCGGTGGCCACCAGCACGATCGCGAAGACGAAGGCGATCGGCAGCAGGACGCGCGTGGTCCCGCGCACCAGGTCGACCCAGAAGTTGCCGAGCCGATCCGCCTTGCTGCGCACGAAACCACGCACCAACGCGATCGCGACACCCATGCCCACGGCGGCGGAGACGAAGTTCTGCACCGTCAGACCGGCCATCTGGACCGTGTGGCCCATGACGGTCTCCGGAACGTAGGACTGCCAGTTCGTGTTGGTCACGAAGCTGATCGCGGTGTTGAAGGCCATCCCCGGCGGCACGTCACCGCGACCGAAGTCGAAGGGCAGCAGCGACTGGACGCGTTGCAGCACGTACAAGAGCGCCACACCGACGAAGGAGAATCCCAGCACGCCGAGCGCGTAGGTGCCCCAGCGCTGCTCCGACTCCGGGTCGATGCGCGCCACGCGGTAGATCGCGCGCTCCACCCGGGTGTGCTTCGTCCCGGTGTACACGCGCGCCATGTAGTCGCCGAACGGCCGGTACACCACGGCCAGGGCGAGGATCAGCAGGCCGACCTGGAGCAGGCCGGCCACGGTCGATGACATCAGAACTTCTCCGGCCTGATCAACGCGATGAAGAGGTAGACGATCAGCAGCAGCGCGAGCACGCCGCCGATCGAATTGGCCAGCAGACCCGTGCCACTCACAACCGCTCCAAACCGCGCACAGCCAGCGCCAGCACCAGGAACACACCGATCAGCAGCAACGCGTAGGCCAGGTCGGCCACGGGCGTGCTCCTCTCCCACTCACGGCGCCACGGACGGCGCCATCACCCGGAAGGGTGCAGGAGGACAACGGCGTTCTTGGGTGGCCTGACGCGTCCTTGACGCCCGTGACCGGGTCCTTTACGCGTTGTTGACAGCGCCCGCGCGGGCGTGGTCGCGGGCGTCACCCGCCCGTGATCGGCGCGTGACCCACCGAACGGCGGCACCGCGTCACGAAGGGTGAGCTGGAGCAGGACAGGCGGAGGAACCAGGCCGCCCGGGCCCCGCGGCCCGTGGCGGGCCGCGGGCCGAGTGCGGTCAGCGTCGGCGAGGTCCGGCTTGCGCGCGTGCCTCGGCGGCGTCCAGGTCGGCCGCGTCGGTCAGGGTCGCGTTGTCCTCGTAGGTGACCGAGTCCGGGACGGCGTCGCTGCCGACCGGGTCGGCGTCCCACACGTTGCCCCGGTAGATCACGTTGTCCAGCGGCGGGTGGACGTGCAGCACGGCGGTGTTGTCAGCGCGCCGCACCACGTTGTCCGCCACCGTCACCCACGCCGCGCCGTAGTCGGTGTAGAGGGCGAAGTTGTACGGGGTGCGGGTGTCAGTGACGACGTTGCCGCGCACCACCGCCCCGTCCTCGTGCGATTCGCCCTGCGGCCCGGACAGGTAGATGCCGCCGCCGTCGGCCAGCACGCCCATCGCGCCGGTGATGTGGTTGTGCAGGATGCGCGTGCCCTTCGCCGGGCCGCCCACGATGCCGCAGTGCGGGACGTCGTCCACGCGGTTGTGTGCGACCGTGCAGTCCACCGTGGCGAGGAGGGCGATGCCGGGCGAGCCCGAGTGGTCGAGCCCGACCCGGTGGACCTCGTTGTCCTCGACCACCGCGCGGTGGGTCCCGGTCAGGGTGATGGCGCCGGCGGCGAGGGTGTCGAACCCGCATCCGCGCACGACGGTGTCCGCGCCACCGGTGACGCCGAGCGCGGTCGAGCCCAGGCGGGTGAAGCGGCAGCCCTCGAACCGGATGCCGGTGGTGTCGAGCAGGGACGCGCACGCCGGGACGGTCTCCGGCTCGCCGGTGACGGTCAGCCAGGACTGGCCCTCCACGACGACCACGGTGTCGATCCGGCCGCCGTCGTGGAAGCCGCTGCCGTGGTAGTGCAGGAAGCCCCGGTCACCGGCCGGGCGCAGCCACGTGGTGTCGGCGAAGACCAGGCCGCGGAAGGAGATACCGGCTGCCCCCGTCACCGTCAGCAGGGTGTCCCGTTCCGGAGCGACGACCTGGGTGGCGGCAGGGTCCTCGCCGGTGCGCGGGAGGTAGTGCAGGACGTGCTCGCCGGGCCGCGAGCGGTCCAGTGCGAACGTGCCCGGTTCGGTGAGGAAGGACGGGTCGTTCTCCACGCGGGTCGGCAGGCCGGGGCCGGAGGAGGCCTGGCCGTCCCAGGAGTAGTTGTAGAGCTGCCGGGCCCAGGAGAAGGCGGGCTGCTTCATGGTGATCGTGCCGTCCGCGACCGACTCGACCGCGAGCCGGGCCTCGGTCCACGGGTAGACGCCCCGGTGGACGAACTCGACGCCCGCTCCCCAGTCGAGACGAGCATCCGTGACGTAACCATCGCCGTTTTCACTCACTTCGCCGGGAATCCCGTCGATGGCCGCCCGGTCGGCACGGCGGCCGTCGACGGTGAGGTGGCGGGTGTCGAGCGTGCCGACGTCCGCGACCCAGACGCCGTCACCGCCCACCCGCCAGCCGGTGATCACCCGCCCGCCGCCGATCACCACCTCCTCCTGCGCGGGCGTGCCGAACCCGTTCGCCTGATAGGTGATCCGACCGCCCTGCCGGGCCGAGTCCTCCTCGATGAACTCCCACGGCCCGGGGTAGGTGCCCGCCCGCACGTGCACGACCACGTCGCCAACGGCCTCCCGGGCCGCCCGCCGCGCCCGGTCGATCGTGGCGAAGGGCCGCTCTCGGGTGCCGGGGGCGTCGTCGTCGCCGTCGAGGGCCACGTGAACTTCGGTTGTGTATGCCATAAACGCCTTTATACTATAAACAGGAGGTAATAGGTGACGCAGGACAACGAGCGGGTCGAACTGCTGTGGCGCGAGGAGGACGCGCGGCCGGGGTTGAGCCCGGACCGGGTGGTGGCCGCCGCGGTGGCGGTCGCCGACGCGGAGGGCCTGGCGGGCCTGTCCATGCGCAAGGTCGCCGAGCACCTGGGCTTCACCACGATGTCGCTGTACCGGCACGTGCCCAGCCGGGAGCACCTGGTCGACCTCATGCGCGACGCCGTCCTGGCCGCGCCCGCGCCCGACGACACCGGCGCACCGTGGCGCGAGCGAATGGAGACCGCCGTCCGGCACGGCTGGGAACTGCGCAAACGCCACCCGTGGCTGGCCGAGGAGCACAGCACGCGGCACCTGCCGGGGCCGAACGCGCTGGCGCACTACGAGCACCTGCTGACCATCCTGGCGAGCACCCCCCTGCCGCCTGCGGAGGTCGTGGCGGCGGCGGGACTGCTCGGCCGCTTCCTCAACGCCGAGGCACTGACGCTGGTCGACGCGGCGCGCGCCGAGCGGGACAGCGGGGTGAGCCACGAGGAGTTCTGGGGCGCGCGCGACGGGCTCTGGTCGCGGATGAGCCGCTACCCGACCCTCACCGCGCTGTGGGAGACGGGCGGTTTCGAGGAGTCCGACCCGTTCGAGTTCGGTCTGGCGCTCCTGCTCGACGGCGTCGAGTCGCGCATCGCGCAGCGTGAGGGAACGCGTGACGAAACCTGCGCCACGTGCGGCGGACCGATCGAGCAGCCCGCTTCGGGCCGTCCGCGCGCCTACTGCTCGCGAAGGTGCCAACAACGCGCCTACCGCAGCCGGAAACGCTGACGCCCCAACCTTGTCGGCGGGACGAGCAGCCCTAGCTCAAGAGGCGTTCGGCCAGCGCGTCGGGAAGGGTCGACGCGTCGGCCTCGATCTCGAAGCGACCGCTGTCGTCCTCCAGCAGGAAGCCCTCCAGGTCCGGCGAGGCGATCACGTCGATCTCGGCATCACCGGCGGCGCAGGTCAGGTGCCAGTTCCAGGACACCGCAGGCTGCCGCTGCTTTGAGACTTCGCGGAGATGGAGCACCTGCTTTCCGGCAGAAGTCTCACTCGGGTGTTCAACGATACATTTTAACCTCATGAGTCAGGACATCAGCGCATTCGTTCCGCCTTCGTGCGAGCTGCTCGGCTGGGGCGAGCCCACCCACCAGGAACCCGCGTTCGCGCGGCTGCGCAACGAACTCCTCCCCCAGCTCGTCGAGCGCGGTTTCCGTTCCGTGGCCCTGGAGATCGACCGGGTGGCCGCGCTCGCCGTGAACGACTACGTGCAGGAGGGCGTCGGCACGCTCGACGAGGTGATGCGCGCGGGCTTCTCCCACGACTTCGGCCTGCTGGAGGGCAACCGCCAGCTCGTCGCCTGGATGCGCGAGCACAACGAGGGTCGCCCAACTCCGGAGCGCTTGTCGCTGCACGGATTCGACGCTCCGACGGAGACGATGAGCGCGCCGAGCCCGCGCCCCTACCTCGATTACGCCCGCGACCGCCTCGGGCTCGACGTGGACTTCGCGGACCTGGTCGGCGCGGACGACAGGTGGAGCCGCGCGGAGGCTGTGATGGACCCCGCCGCGTCCCCCGGCGCCACCGCCGAGGCCGCCCAGCTGCGCGTGATCGCCGACGACATGATGACCACGCTCCACGCCCGCGCGCCCGAGATGCCGCGCGAGGAGTGGCTGCGGGTGAAGATCCACCTCGCCGGCGCGCTCGACCTGCTGCGCTACCACAAGCAGTGCGCGCGACCGCTCGCCCGGGCCGAGCGGCTTCCCCTGCTGACGGCCACGCGGGACGCCCTTATGGCACAACACCTGCTCGACATCCGCGCGATCGAGGCGCGGCGCGGCCCGACGCTGGTCTACTCGCACAACCTCCACCTGCAACGCAGTCCGAGCACCATGTCCATGGGAGCGAACGACGTCACCTTCCACTCCGCAGGCGCCATCGTGGGTTCCCTGCTCGGCGAGCGGTACCGCGTCATCGTCTCCAGCCTGGGCGCCAGCACGACCATCGAGCTGCCCGAGCCCGAGCCTGACACCTACGAAAGCCTTCTGCAGAGCCGATTCCCCGTGTGGGGGCTGACGACCGAAGTCGCACCTGGCCGCAAGCGCGCCCCCTTCAACCCGATGCGGGGCTACTTCCCGCTCGACCAGACACTGCTGGACGGCACTGACGTCGTCCTGCACGTCAACACCGCATAGGGCCTGTCGCGGCGCGGAGCTGGTCCAGGATCGCGCGCACTTCGTTGTCGTTCAACGTGACCAGCTCCAGGGCCAGCTCCTCGCCGTGCTTCATCACGAAGATCGGCGGTGCCCCCGCCGCCAGCTCCGCCGCGAGCCGGTCCGCGTCCTCGACGGTCAGCACCGCGCGGGTCACCGGGAGCCCAGCGGGATCGGGCCATTCGCGCGCCGCGATCCCCGGGATCTTCGCGGCCTCGCGCACGAAAGCCGCGACCTTCTCCGCCTCACGCTCCACCCACGCGGCGCCGCGCCACTCCCCGAGCGCGGCGATGACCCCAGCGATCGCCTCCTTCGTCGGCTTCATCCCGCGACCGATCCCGCCGTCCTGGGCGCGAACCGCCCGAACGAACTCCCGTGCGCCGAGCACCAGTCCCGCAGTGGGCGACGCGAGGTACTTCTGGCCGCTGACCAACACGGCCTCCGCCCCCGTCGCCAGCAGCTCCCCGACCCTCGGGAACTGCGCGGCGCCGTCGATGATCACCGGGACCGCGTGGTCGTGCGCGAGGCGGACCGCCGCGCCGAGATCGATCGGCTCGGCCAACCGGGAGGACACGAGCACCACGCACGCGACGTCCTCGGAGGACTCCGAGAACGCTGATTCCAGTTCTCGCACAACGGAAACGCGGGCGCCCGCGAGCCGGATCGCCTGGAGGTTGGACTGCCCGTAGTCCACCGCGTGCCCCTCGGGGACCACGACGCGGGCGCGCATGCCGGTCGCGTCCGGCAGGGCGGCGATCCGCTCAGCGTCCGTTCCGGCCATCGCCGCCGCCACCGCGACGGTGATCGCCGCGGCTGTGCAGTGCACCACCGCACCCGCCTGCGCTCCGGTCGCGTCGGCGAGGGCGTCGCTCGCGCGGTCGGCGAGTTCTTCCACCACGACGAACTCCGGCAGGGCTTCGGCGACGGCGGCGACCACGGCCGACGAACTCCGCGACACCCCCAACGGCGTGTACGTCCCCCTGGCGTTGATCACCCTGGTCAGGCCCAGTCGCTCGTGAATCCCCATGCCGGGCAACCTAGCCGCGCGCTCTGAACGGCGGGACCTCACCGCGGGCGACGAGCCAGTCCAGCGCCTCCCGGATCGCTTCCAACGACGTGTGCTTCGGCCGGAAACCCAGCAGCCGCAGTGCTTTCGCCATGCTGCCGTGGGCGCTGTGCGCGATGTGGTCGTTGGTGAGCGCGGCCTCGGCTTCCGGCACCTGCGAGCGCCACTGCTCCCATCCCAGGAACGCCAGCTCGTCAGGTCGGCCGTACCACTCCGCGACCGCTTCGGCGTAGCCGCGCAACGTGATCGCTCGCGGCGACACAACGTGGAAGCTCTGCCCCACAGCGTCCGCGCGGCCCGCCATCGCGGCGACGAACGCGCCCGCCACGTCATCGGCGTGCACGTGGTGCACCGTCTCCATCCCGAAGTTGGGCAGCGTGACCTCCTCCCCCGCAGCGAGCGCGTGGAAGACGCCAAGATCGAGGTTGCCGAGCGGGTTGATGGGCGCCCAACCCGGGCCGGTGATGTGGCCGGGGTGCAGGACCGTGGCCGGGAACCCGTCGCGGCTGTGCTCATCGAGCAACCACCGCTCGATCTCCGCTTTGCGGACGCCGTACTCGCCGAACGGGCGTCGCGGCGCGTCTTCGGTGACGGGGACTTCGGCGGAGTGGCCGTGCACCCACATCGTTCCGCAGTGCAGGAAGTGCTGGATGTGCCCTCGCAGGGACTCGACGAGCTGCCGGGCGCTGTCCACGTCGAAGCAGATCAGATCGACCACCACGTCGGCATCGAGGTCCCGGACCCGGTCACCGAAGACCCCGGCGCGCTCCTCCGCCGCCCGGTCCGCCACAACGGTGTTCACCGAGCTCCACGCGGGATGCGACCGGTAGGGAGCGCTGCGCCCCCTGCTCACCACGATGACCTCGTGCCCGGCCTCCACCAGGTGTGGCACGAGGTACCCGCCGATGTGCCCGGTTCCCCCGAGCACGACCACTCGCGTCATACGGCGCTCCTCAGGTCGATCGTGCGATCACCACATCCTGACACCGCTGACAGTGCGATTGACCCCGCCGACGCCCGCGAGCGAGGATGCGTCCTGGGCGGACGTTCTGGAGGCGCGCGATGGCGACGGTCGAGGACGTGCGCACGCTGGGCGCGGAGTTGGAGCGCTCCTACCCGGTCTTCGTGCGCGGCCGGTTGAAGTTCCGGGTCAAGCAGATCGTCTACGTCGCGTTCTCCCTTGACGAGGCCGTGATGGGTTTCGCGTTCCCGAAGGAGGAGCGCGCGGCGTTCGTCGCGGCGGAGCCGCAGAAGTTCCACCTGCCGTCGGAGTCGGACATGCGGTTCAACTGGGTGCACGCCGACCTCGCGGAGCTGGAGGCGGCCGAGGCCCGCGAACTCGTCGTGGACGCGTGGCGGATGGTGGTCCCGCAGAAGCTCTCCCGCGCCTACGACCTCACCCATCCCGAAGGTCCGGGCTGACGGCACCGAACGCGCTTCCCGTGCGTTCAAGTGTCGTGAGCGACGACACGAGGGACCCTCAGGCCCCGCGGTGGGCAGTGTGGATCGCGCGCGCGATCTCCGTGGTGATCGTCGTGCCGATCACGCTCGCCTGGGAATGGCTCAAGGCCATCGGCCGATTGCTGTTCGTGCGCCCGGTCCGCGCGGTCGGCAGGGGTACGAAGGCGGTGGGCCGAGCGATGTCCGGGTTCCTGGTCCGCTGGCTGTTCGCTCCCGCAGCATGGGGCCTGGTCCTGTTCGGCCGGTTCCTGGTGCGCTACGTGCTCAGCCCGATCGGCACGGTGCTGGCGGTCATCGGGCGCTTCCTCCGGGACTACCTCCTGCGCCCGGTGAACCGCGCTCTGCGCGCCACTGGTCGCTTCGTGCTGCGCTACCTGCGAGCTTCGGGGCGCGCCACCGCGAGCGGCTTTCGCGCTGTGGGCAACGGCGTCGTCTGGTTGTTCCAAGCATCGTCGCGCGCATTGGCCTGGTCGTTCCGCGTGTTGTCGCGCGTCATGATTCGTCCTGCGCGCCAAGGAATCCGCAAGGCCGCCGTCGCGTTCGGGCGCGCGCTCTGGGCGGTGCTCGTCCCGATCGGATGCGGTGTCCGAGCCACCTGGCGTTTCCTCGGCAAGGCAGTCGTCACCGTCGTGTCCGTCGCCGTCATCCCGGTTCGATGGCTGTGGCGATCAGTTCTCGCGCCTGTCGGCCGGTGGATCGGGGCAGCGTTGTGGACGGTGCTGCGGCTCTTCGGTTCCGCGCTGGTGTGGGTCTTCCGCCGAGTTGGCCAGCTGCTCTGGCTGATCGCCCGGCTGTTCGCTTCGGCGGGCAGGTGGGCGTATCACCGCGTGGCGCTGCCCCTGTGGCGCGGCATCACCGCCGTGGTGCGGCACGGGATCGTCAATCCGGCGAAGTTCGTCCACCGCGCGGTGTTCCTCCCGATCGGGCGTGCAGCGCGGAGCTTGTTCCGGGCGTCCGTCGTGGCCCCGGCGCGGTGGGTTCGGGACTCCGTGGTGCTGCCCGTGCGTCTGGCGAGTCGGCGAGTGCGGCTCCAGCTCCGCAGCGCCTTCGGCCGCCCGCCGACCTGATCACCGGTCAGCGGCGCCCGGTGGCCAGCACGAGGAGGAACTGCCCGCCGCCCGGCTCGACGGTCGCGGTCACCGGCAGCCCCGGCACCAGCCGGGAGAAGCGGTCCACCAGCCAGTCCGCCGCCTCCTGGGCGTCCTGTCTGGTCGGGCACCGGGCAACCAGCTCCCGGCCGCCCTTGCGCTCCAGCCTGGTCGCGACGGTGATCAGCGGCGCGGGGTCGGCCACGTGCAGGTGCTCCGGCCAGGCGATGACCACCTTCACCGCGCCCTTGCGGGTGTTGCACCCCCGGTGCGCCAGCCGCTCAGCGACCTTGGCCTTGCGGTCGGCGGTGCGGCTGTCGACGCTGGGCCCAAGCGAGTCGTTGACCGACACACCGGGGTCGACCGGTTGGTCGCACACCCAGCACCGCCAGCCGTCGCGCTCGGCCACGTCATCGAGGAGGCTCACCCCGGCAAACTAGCCTGCCCGGCGGCCGCCCCGCGCACCGCACCCGCTTGTCCCCTTTCCGGCGGTTTCACCCGGCTCGGACCGCGCCGCCGTCGCCGAACTCCCGGCGGTGGGCGACCGTGGGGTGACGCCGCGACGAGCAGGGAGCCCAGATGGCCCGCACGAAGATCGACATCACGGTCCCGGACCTCTCCGGCAAGCGCGCCGTGGTCACCGGCGCCAGCGACGGCGTCGGGCTCGGCATCGCCGCGCGGCTGGCCGCCGCTGGGGCGGAGGTCATCATGCCCGTCCGCAACCCCGGCAAGGGCGAGGCCGCGATCGCCGCGATCCGCCAGCGGACCCCCGAAGCGAACGTGGCACTGCGCTCACTCGACCTCTCCTCGCTGCGCTCGGTCACCGAGCTGGCCGAGCTGCTGCTGTCGGAGGACGAGCCGATCCACGTCCTCGTCAACAACGCGGGCGTCATGACCCCGCCCGAGCGCAAGACCACCGAGGACGGCTTCGAGCTCCAGTTCGGCACCAACCACCTCGGCCACTTCACCCTCGTCACCGCGCTGCTGCCGCTGCTGCGAGCCGGTCGCGCCCGGGTCACCTCGCAGATCAGCGTCTCGGCCAACCGGCACGCCATCAACTGGGCGGACCTCAACTGGGAGCGCTCCTACAGCGGCGACAGGGCCTACAGCCAGTCCAAGATCGCCCTCGGCCTGTTCGGGCTCGAACTCGCCAGGCGCAGCAACGCGGGCGGCTGGGGCATCACCAGCAACCTCGCCCACCCCGGCATCGCCCCCACCAACCTGCTCGCCGCCCGCCC
>NZ_MUMH01000148.1:1214-1841 GCF_002155965.1 Allokutzneria sp. NRRL B-24872 | reverse complement strand
GGTGGAGATGGCGGCGCCGCAAGGCATCCGGCCCCGTCCGTCGCCACGAGCCTCGGCCCCTGCGCGACCTCGCGCGTGGTTCCGGAGCCGTCGAGGGAGATCTGGAAGACCCGGCTCGCCCCGTGCGTGTTGTTGTTGAGCGCGTACATGGTCCGCGCCGAGTCGATCACCACGGCGCCGTAGGTCGAGGAGCCCGGCAGCGCGGGGTGCGTCGGCAGCTGGGTCACCGCGCCGGTGGAAGGGTTGATGCGCACCAGGATTCCGTGCAGCGGCCCGCTGGAGGAGACACCGTAGAGCTGGCCGTCGGCCTCGTTNNCGGCCAGCTCGGCCGCATCCGCACTGAGCTGAGCACGCCGAGGAAGGTCGGGCTCGCCGGGTTGATGTCCAGCGCGTACAAGGTGGAGTCATCGCGCAGGTAGAGCCTGCTCCCGGAGACCGCGCCCGCGTAGGCGTCGAGGAAACCGCTGTGCGGCAAGCGAACCGGCCCCGTCGTGCGCACCGGCCCGAGATCGGTGACGCGGCCCTGGTTGTCGATGGTCACCACGTGCGCGACGTGGCGGAACGGTCCGCTCCGGCCGCGCGAGGCGATGCCGTAGGTCAGCCCCTGGGAGCGCGCGAAGCCGATCG
>NZ_MUMH01000148.1:0-1181 GCF_002155965.1 Allokutzneria sp. NRRL B-24872 | reverse complement strand
CGCCACCGTAATGGAGCAACGGAATACGACATTCGAGCACCACTTCCGGTATCGCACCGTGTTTTCACCCGGCGCGGACGCCTTCTGTCCCATCTGTTCAGCGACTGTACGGCCCCAGCGCGCCGTGATGTAATTCTGCACCAGAAAGGGGCCGAATTGAATATCTACACCATTGGGTTACTTTGGGTCCTGGGTGCTTCGGCCGTGGCGGCCACCATCGCGGTGGTGCTCCAGACGAAGTTCGGCTGGGACGACGAGCGCAACAACTCCTCGGCGGGCAGCGTCTTCGCCGTTGTCGGCGGGCTGCACGCGGTGCTGGTCGCCTTCGTGCTGATCTCGCTGTTCGACGCGGCGGCCANNCGCTCCCGGAGCCGACCAAGGACCTCGTCAAGGAGCTGAGCAGGTCTTATACGGCCATGGTGATCAACGAGGAGTGGCCGAGGATGCGCGAGGGCGAGACCGTCGCGTCCACCGGCGCGCAGACGCTGGAGCGGCTCAAGACCGCCATCGCCGAGGCCAAACCCGACGGTGACTGGCAGGAGAGCAGGCAGGCCGAGGCCGCCAACCAGCTGTGGCAGGTCTACCAGTCGCGCCAGGCGAGGCTGGAGGCCGCAGGCGAGGGCGTGAACAGCGTGGTGTGGTTCGCGCTGATCATCGGCGGCATTATGTCTGTTTCATTCCCGTATCTTTTCGGCGGCCCCAACCTGGTCCCGCACGTCATTATCGTGGTGGCGCTGACCGCGACCATCACGCTGCTGCTCTTCGCGATATCACAGATGGAAAATCCGTTCAGCGGCGGCGCCCAGGTCAACCCGGACGCATTTCGCGCCGCCACCGAACGGCTCCTCTAGGCCCTTGTGAGAAAAGGGCAGCTCACCAGCTGGGCAGCGGTTCCCGCGCGGCCAGCCACTCCTCNNCCCGTCGTGTCGACGTCGCCGCCCGCCTCGACGCACGCGGTGATCGCCGCCGCGTAGTCGTCGAGGTGGGTCGCGGCCGCCCACAGGGTGAAGGGAACCGTGTCCCGCGCGGTCACCCTGGACCCGTTACCGAGTTGGTACGCCGCCTCAGCGGTAGTGCAACCGAGCAGCACTGCCGCTTTGGCAATTCCCTGTCTCACTTGGCCTTCAGCCATCTGGTCTACGACGGCGTCGAGCAGGTCGCGCGCGGTCACCGAGGGGTCG
>NZ_MUMH01000147.1 GCF_002155965.1 Allokutzneria sp. NRRL B-24872 | reverse complement strand
GACTTTGGCAGGGGCCATGCGGGCGGCGGGGGTGGCGAAGGGCTTCAGGAGGTCGTCGACGGTGTGCAGCACTCCGCCGACCATGACCTGGCGAACGGCGGCCGCGGCGTTGATGTCGGCGAGCGGGTTGCCGTCCACAAAGGACAGATCGGCCATGGCGCCGCGCGCGACCACGCCGAGGCGGCCGTGGTGGCCGAGCCAGCGCGCGGTGTTGCCGGTGGCAGTGGTGAGCGCCTCGTGCGGGGTGAAGCCGTAGCGGACCATGGCGCGCAGGTTGGTGTGCAGCGAGATCGCGGGGTTGTCCAGCGGGGCGTCGGTCCCGGCGATCACCAGGCCGCCGCCGCGGTGCACGCGCAGCACCATGTCCACATTGGACTTGAGCATCGCGCGCACGGCCTCGCCGGCGGGGAGCTTGGCGTCGTCGGCCTTCTTCACCAGGCGCTCGTACTCCCACGACGGGTAGAGCGTGCGCGTGCGCCGGTCCTCCACGAGTGAGCGGTCGTCAGCGTAGAGGACCGAGGAGTTGAACAGCGTCGGGGTGATCGACATCCCGGAGCGCACGAAGAGCGTGATGGCGTCGGCGTAGGCCCGCCCGAGCCGGGACACGGTGTGCGAGTAGCCGAGCCGGTTGGTGGCGCCGGTGTGCTCCATGCCGTCCATACCGATGTGCTCGGCCGGGTAGAGGTAGTGCGAGGACAGCGGCATCCCGGCGCGGTGGGCGGCGTCGATCACGCGCTTCTGGTACTCCACGGGCAGCCGCACGTAGGTCTTGATCATGTCGTACTGGAGCTCCCGCGCGCGCTCCAGTTCGAGGTCGAGCTGCGCGAGGGACCGCGTGGGGCGCATGAAGTTGTAGTACACGCGCGAGCCGTCGATGGCCTCGCCGGTGGCGAAGAACCGCGGCCCGACCTGGGCGCCCGCGTCGAGCGCCTCGCGGGTTTCGAGCATCTGGTAGACGGGGTCGCCGGGCGAGCGCGTGGTGGTGATGCCGTAGGCCAGCCACGCCCGCCCCTGCCGATCACCCCACTGCCGCCCGCGCAGGTGCCAGTGGTTGTGCGAATCGATGAGGCCGGGCATCACGGTCAGCTTCGACGCGTCGACGGTGGCGCGCCCGGGCCGCGTGGGCACGACGCCCTCGATGCGGTCGCCGTCCACGATGATGTCGACGTTGCGGCGAAGCTCGCGCGCCTGGCCGTCCCACAGCGCGCCCGCGCGGATGACGGCCTTCTCCTTGACCTCGGGGCGCTTCCACGTGAGGTCGAGCGGGATGGTCGCGGCCCGGCCGCCCTTGATCGACTGAGTCCGCAGGCGCCCGTTGTTGAGGTACAGCAAGGTGTCCGAGCCGATCCACGCGAGCGAGTCGGTGACCTCGCGGGTGACCTGGCGGGCCGCGCCGGTGAACTTGCCGCGCGCGTCGACCGGGACGATCCACGCGGTGGACTCCACGACGAAAGCGAGGTGCTTGCCGTCGGGCGACCACACCGGGCCATCGTCACCGCGCGCGGCGATCGAGGCGAAGGGCATCGGCTCGGTGTAGGTGAGCGCGCCGCTGGCGAGGTCGACGGTGAGGATCTGGCTCGTGCCCTCGCGGAAGCGCTTGGAGAACGGCTTCACCGCAGCCAAAGCGATCGTGCCACCGTCCGGGGACCACGTGATGCGGCCCGGCATGAACAGCGTCGGCGTGACCTGCTTCGGAGTTCCTCCAGTGTCTTCCCTCTGGGGGAGGTCAACGATCCACGCCGCACCATCATGGTCTTGATACGCGATCCGCTTGCCATCGGGCGAGAACCGAGGCGTCAGCTGCGCACCGGAGAGCCCGGTCAACCTGCGCTCAGCGCCCGAGGCGAGATCGCGCACCCACAGGTCGGCATCGCCCGCGCGGTCGGACACATACACCAGGGACTTGCCGTCGGGCGCGAAGTCGGGGTCGGAGTTGAAGTAGCCGTCGGAGACGATGCGCTTCGGCCGCGCGTCCCCGATCTTCAGCAGCCACAAGGCGTTCAGCGCGCGGAACGCGATCTGCTTGCCGTCAGCGGACACCACGGGCGAGGCGATGCCGCGAGCCGCCTGGGCGCGACGGTCGGTGATGTCGCGGACGAACTGCCGGTAGACGCGACGCGTGGTGACCGGAACCGAAGCAGCGAAAGCGATGTCGGCAACGGTTCCCGCGCTGAGCTTGCGGCGGCGCAGGTGGCCGTTGGACGTGTAGATCGCCTCATCGGCGGACAGCCACGTGGCGGCGAAGCCGAACACGTCCTCGTCCGAGCTGATCACCTTGTCCCCCAACACGAGCTCGGCGACAGCGCCGGTGAGCCGCATGTAGGAGAGCCCGTTCGGGGCGAAGGCGGGGCCATAGACCTTCGCGCCGCCGGTGGCGGTGACGGCCCTGGTCACGGCGCCTGAAGCGATGTCGAGGACATCGATGGCCGTTTCGTCCACTGTGTACGCGACGCGAGTGCCGTCCGGCGACCACACGGGCGCGGCCTGCTCGGCGGCCGTATCACTCAGCGTGGTGATCTGCTTCGAGGCCAGGTCGAGCCGGAAAACGCCGTAGCTGCCGGTGTTTCCGCGATCGGAGGTGAACACGACGGACTTGCCGTCCGGCGAGAACCGGGGCTCGCGGTGGTCGTAGGCGCCCTTGGTCAGCTGTGCGAGCCCGGAGCCGTCCGGCCGCACGGTCCACAGGTGGTAGTTGCCGTCCCGATAGGACTGGAAGACGATCCGCGAGCCGTCCGCCGCGACGTGCGGCAGCGTGGCGTCGGCGAGGTCGTCGGTCAGCCGCCGCGCGGTTCCCCCGCGCTCCCCCACCACCCAGATCGCCGTGACCAGGTCGAACGCGATGACCTTGCCGTCGGCGGAGGCCGAGGCACTGATGTTGGTGCCCTCGGTGAGCTCGACCCGGGGTTTGCCGCCCTGCTCCGCATCGGCCGGAGCGGCGGCCGCGGTGGCCGGAACGCTCCCCAGAGCTGCCGCCGCGGCGACGACTCCACTGCTGCGCAACAGGTCCCGACGGTTCAGGTCGAAGCTCATGCGGCTAGCTTCGCACGACCCGCTGACACCCACATCGCCGCGCCGGAGCGCGCCCGTTCGGAGCACTCCGGCGCGGCGAACGGCCCAGCGAGTGACTCAGCGAGTGCCGAAGTTCTGCGTCCAGTACGTGGTGTAGCGGGTGCCCGGCTTCGACACGAAACCGACGCCCAGCTCACGCAGATCGCAGTTGAGGATGTTCTTGCGGTGGCCTTCGCTGTTCATCCACTGCCGCACGGTCTTCTCGGCGTCGCGGTAGCCGGCGGCGATGTTCTCCGCCCACGAGCGGCCGACGTACCCGGCGCGCGCCATGCGCTGGCCGGGGTCGCTGCCGTCCTTGCCGGTGTGGCTGAAGTAGTTCTGCGCGGCCATGTCCTCGCTGTGGGCCTGCGCGGAGGCGGCGAGCTGCGGGTTCGGCGTGAGCGCCGGGCAGCCCGCCTCCGCGCGGTGGCCGTTGGTCAGGTCGAGCACGAGCTGCGCCTCGGCCACCGGGTCGAGCAGGGCGGCCGAGTCGATGTCGGCGTGCGCGAGGCCGGGAGCGAGGGTGGTGGCGAGCACCGCGCCCAGAACGAGCGCGGCCGAGCGGGATCGTGCGGTCATCAGCGATGCCTTTCCGCCGTCCGGAGTACAGGGAACCGCCATGCTCTCGATCACTCGTTCGTGTCACTACCCCCAAACGGACGGTGCGTTTTCGCGATTTCGAATCGTGCTAACGGCGGTTGTCAGCCCGCGTACACGTCCTCGACGTAACGGTCCGTAGCGATCAGCTCGTCCAGCCAGCGCTGCGAGGCGGCCTCGTCGGCACCGGTGCGGGCGGCGTGGACCGCGAGGAAGCTCTGCCGCACGGCCGGGCTCATCCGGCGGCCGTCGCCGCAGACGAGCACGCGCGCGCCCGCCTCCAGCAGCTCCCACACCTCGTCGGCGTCGGCGGCGATGCGGTGCTGGACGAACTCCCAGCCGTGCTCCGGCGCCTTCCAGAAGGTCGGCCGCATCTTCACCGCGCCCGCCACCTCAGCCGCCTCGAACTCCGCTCGGTGCAGGTAGTCCACGTCGGGGTGGTCGCAGCCGAAGTAGCACAGCGCCGGGCTGGTGACCCCGCGCGCGACGCGATCGGCGATGCCACCGCGGAACGGCGCGAGCCCGGTGCCCGCGCTGATCATGATCACGGGTTCGTCCGAGGCCAGGCGGAACACCTCGCGGCACGGCGACACTCGTGCGCGAACGGTGTCACCAGGACGCAGCCGCGTCACGTGGTGCGAGCCGACTCCGACGAAGGAACCGTTGCGCAGCGGGGAAACCATCAGATCGACGACGTCAGCGGAGTTCTGCGGAGACGACGAGATCGAGTAGTGGCGGGGCCGCATCGGCGCGACGCAGCGGAGGAACACGTCGAGCGGCAACGTGCCCGCCGGGTGCGCTTCCATGATGTCGAGCAGGCTCTCCCCGTTGGCGCGCAAGGCCGCGCGCTCCGGCGGGCAGGGGTTGTGCTCAGCCAACAGGCGCACGTGCTCCTCGGTCGCGGGGTCTTGGAGCTCGACGAAGTGCGTGAGCAGCTGGCGCACGGTCACCGGCCGGTCGACCGGCAGCGGGGACCGCCCGGAGAACGCGATCAACTCGTCCAGGTCCAAGCGCAGCAGACGAGCCGCGCGCTCCACCTGCTCCGGGCGGTTGTCCGGGAGCACGGTCAGGTGATCAGCCGTCCGGTAGGTGGCACCCGCTGGCAGGGCTACCCGAAGGTGCCGCTTCGACCGGCCGAGCGGGTGATCGACGTCGACCAGCTCGTCGTTGGACAGCACGGTCATCCGCTGGAGCCCGTGCCGAGCGTCGAGCGCGGAGGTGGTGTCCCCGATCAGCGGCGCGACCGTCCACTGAGGACCTTCCTGTGGCTTCGCGGAAGGATCGCCATAAGCCTCCAGCAGCGCCGCCCACATCCGCGCGCTCCACGCCGCCACGTCGCCGTCCAGGTCGCCGGAGGCATCGGCTTCTCCGCGCTCCACAAGGCGATTCGCACCGGAGGACGCGAGACCGGCATCGATCAGCGTGGGCATCCGCTGGTAGGTCGCGGCCCAGTTGCGATCGCCGACGCCGAGCACCGCGTAGTTCACCCCAGAACCGTCCATTTCGGACAGTGCGGCGTCGAACGCGACGGCGTCGTCGGTGGGACGGCCGTTGTAGGAGGCCGCGACGATCACCACGGGCCCGTCCGTGGGCAGGCCGCTCGCGTAGTCGTCGAGCGGCGCGACGGCGGTGTCGAAGCCGAACTCCTTGCCGTCGTCGGCGATGCGCCGCGCGAACTCCCGGCAGGTGCCGAGGTTCGAGCCGTGCAGCACGCGCAGCGCCGTCCCCGCCTTGGCCTGCCCGGCGACCGCGCGCTGCACGCCCTGGGCCGCCTCGACAGCGATTACTCGGGATGTCCTGCGCGCGAGCTTCATCGTGAAGCCACTGGGCTTGAGGGTCAGCGTCTCCTTGATGTCCAGCTGGTAGTCGGCGTGGTCGATGAGCCGGTAGCGGTGGATCAGCAGACCGAGCAGCAACGTGGCTTCGTGCAGGGCGAACTGGCGGCCGATGCACGCGCGCTCGCCGGTGCCGAACGGCTTGAAGGCGTGCACGGGCCGGGCCTTCTCGCGCTCGGGTGTGAAGCGGTCGGGGTCGAACGCCTCGACGTTGTCGCCCCACACCGGGTCGCGGTGGAGCGCGGGCGTGAGCACGATGACCCACTGTCCTTGGTGGATCTCCTGGCCGCCGAGCGTGGTGTCCACAGTGGCCTCGCGCGCAAAGGCCGCCGCCGTGGGCCACAGGCGCAGCGCCTCGTTGAGGATCTGCCGGACGTAGCGGAGCTTGCCGACGTCGGCGAAGTCCGGGTCCGGGCGCTCGGCCTCGCCCCACATCGCGTCGACCTCCGCCTGGGCGCGGGCCAGCACGACGGGGTTCTTGACCAGGTAGTGCAGCGCGAACGAAAGCGCGCCGGAGGTGGTCTCGTGCCCGGCGATCAGGAAGGTGATCACCTGGTTGCGGATGTTGATCTCATCCAGCTCCCCGCCGTCGAGCATCAGTCCCAGGAGGTCGCCGGTGCCGTGCTCCCCACTGGCCTTCCGCGCGGCGATCACGTCGTCCACGATCTTGTTCATCAGCGCCACGTCGGCTTCGAACTGCCTGTCTTCCTTGCGGTGCAAGGGCGCTGTCCACGGCAGCTCTCGGGTCTTGGCCTGCACGCGGCCGAGGCTGCGGCCGAGCGCGCTGACGAACGGGTGCTCGGTGGCGCGGTCGAAGGAGCCGAAGTCGTAGCCGAACCCGGCGAGGCCGATCGTGTCCATGGTCAGCTTCGTCATGTCCTCGGGGACCTGCACGGGCTCGCCGTCGACGTGCCGGTCCCAGTGCTCGATCAGCGTCCTGGCCACCTTGAGCATCGTCGGGTGGTAGGTGCGCATGGAGCTCATCGCGAAGGCGGGCAGCAGCGCGTCGTGCGCCTTCTGCCAGTTCGGCTCGTGGTTGTAGGCGGTGAACAGGCCGTCCCCGGCGATCTCGCGGACCATCTCCAGGCCGGGCGCGAGGTGCTTGGCGAAGCGGCTCTCGTCGGAGACCTCGGCGACCAGGTCGGCGCCGCACACGAAGACGACCTCGCGGTCGAGGAAGCGGCGGGTGAAGACCGGTCCGAGCGACCGGGCGTTGGCCAGCGCGGTCTGCACGGGGCGTCGGCGCACGTCGCCGCCGAGGAGGTCGCCGAGCAACGGGAGGCGGTGGGGCGGGTGCGGGAGCCGGCTGGTGTCCATGTGATCAACGCTTCCAGTGCCGGGGTGCCCGATCGGTCATCCGTGCTACAGAATCCTGTAGTGCACTCCGAACGATCCGGTGTTGACGGCCTGATGGAGCTGTTGGTATCGACCGAGGTCATCGCGGCGTTCCGGGACCGCGACGGCCGCTACGTCTGGGCCTCTCCCGCCTACGAGCGGATGGTCGGCGGGAACGTCGTGGGAACGACGGTCGCCGACTGGGCCGACGCGGCGACGGCCGAGCGCGTTCGCGTCGAGGACGAGCGCGTGTGGAGCGGGCGCGCGGTGCGGTGGTCGCCGGAGAACCCCGGTCACTTCACGTCGGCCTCGGGCGAGCGGGTGTGGCTGGCCGGGCGGAAGTCCCTGGTCGGCGGGCCGCTGCTGGGCATGATCGCGGTGGACACGAGCGCGTGGCTGGCCGATCGCCGTGCGCTGACCGCCGCGCAGACCCGGCTCAGCCGCTTCCTCGCGCACGCCCCCGCGGTCTCGACGATCACCGACGCGGAGCACCGCTACGTGTGGGTCGGCGGGCTCGGCCCGGAGGAGGCGTTGGGGCGCTTGGTCGCCGAGGTCCTGCCACCGGAACTGGCCGCGCAGGTGGTCGAGCAGAACGCGGCGGTGCTCGCATCGGGCAACTCGCGCCAGGTCAGGGTCAGTTCGGCGACCGAGGAGTGGTCCGGGCACCGCTTCCCGCTGCCGCAACCGGACGGCGGCACGCACGTGGGGACGATCTTGCTCGACGTCACGGAGCAGGAGCGGGCGCGGCGCTCGGCGGCGACCTGGCGCAACCGGTTCCTCGCGCTGCTGGACCGCTCCCCCGTGCCGACCTGCGTCGCGACGAAGCACGGCCGCATCTCCGTGGCGAACCCCGCGATGGCCGCGGCGCTGGGCCGACGCCCGCGCGAACTGGTCGACGCGGACCTGGAGATCTTGTTCAGCACCGCCGACACCGAGACGCACCGGCGGCTGATGCACGAGCTGAGCACGGGGCGGCTGGCGCGCCGCGCACTGCGCGTGACCTGGGAAGGGTACTCAGGAACCCTTACCGTGCAAGCGGTCCCGGACGACGAGGGCTTGGCGCTGCTGGCGACGCTGGCCGTCGACCCCGAGGCTCCGCCCGAGCCGCCCGCGTTGTCCGAACGGGAGCGGGAAGTGCTGACGCGCATCGCCGCCGGGGAGAGCACGACCGTGATCGCCCGCGCGCTCGGGTTGACCGTGGAGGGCGTGACCTACCACGTGACGCGCATGGTCAAGCGCTTCGGCGTTCCCAGCCGCACAGCGCTCGTGGCGCGCGCGTTCACCCTCGGGTTGCTTCCGGCGTAGACGCGTGGCGCAGCCAGGGAAGCAGCAGGCAGGGCACGGCGGCCAGAGCTTCCACGCCCGCGCTGGCCAGCATCACCGGCGTGGTCCCGAACTCTCCGGCGAGCCAGCCAACCGCCGCCATGACCAGCGGCGTGATCCCGAGGCTGAGCAGTGCCTGCACGCTGCTGGTGCGACCGCGGAACGCGTCGTCGGTGTTGGCCTGGCTCAACGACCCGCACAGGATGCCCAACGGCCCGCCGAGCAGGCCGATCAGCAGCGTGGACGCCACCGCGAGGCCCAGGTTCGGCGCGAGCGTCGCCCCGGCGATGCCGATCGCTTCGCCCAGCGCGCACACCGCGATGCCGACGCCGATGTGCCGCCGCACGCGCACGCGGAGCATGACGAGCGCACCGATGGCGGCTCCCGCGCCGAACCCGGCGAGCAGGAAACCGATGCCGGGCGGCCCCCACCCGCGCTCCTCCGAGAGCAACGCGAGCCCGATGTTCATCGGCCCGACGAAACCGATGTTGAACAGCAGCGCCACCACCATCAACGTCCGCAAGAGCTTGTGCGACAACAGGTATCGCAGCCCGGCGCGCAGCGACTCCCAGTAGGGCTCGCGCTCCGGGGCAAGCTCGATCGGGCGCGGGCGCAACTTGCGGATCGCCAGCAGGGACACCAGGAAGGTCACCGCGTTGGCCGCGCACGCCAGCGCGAGCCCACCGAAGGCCACCAGTGCTCCGCCGAGCGGGGCGCCCAGCATCATCGCCGCCCGCAAGCCGAGTTCGCGCAGCGCGGCGCCGTCGGAGAGCTGATCGATCTCCAGCAGGCGCGGGCGCAGTGATCCGGCGGCGGGCATGAACACCGCGTCCACCGCGCCGAAGATCAACGCGATGGCCACGAGCAGCCAGATCTCCGTTGCGGCGAGAGCGATCCCGGCCGCCGCGAGCATGATCACCGCGCGCAGGGCGTCGCTGCCGATCATCAGCCGGAGCGCGTCGAAGCGGTCGGCCAGCGGCCCGCCGAGCACCATCAGAAGCAACCTCGGCACGGCGGAGACGGCCAGCACGACACCGGCGACTCCGGGCGAGGCCAACTGCACGGCCGCCCACGACAGGGCGACGTACCAGATCTGATCACCGAGGACGGAGATCGCCTCGCCCGCGACGTAGCGGCGGTACTGCGGGACCCGGTAGGCCGGGATCGCGGTGGTCACGGGCGTTCCGGGAACATGTGCAGGAACATGAAGACGCGCTCGCGGCCGTCGTCGGCGCCGCCCCGGCCCACCTGGGACCAGCGGAGGAGCACCTCCTGGATCTCCTCGCTCATCGCGCGCAGTTCGTCGGGCGTCAGCCGCAAACCGCCCTCGGTGCTGGTGGCAGCGTCGGTCCACTCCTCCGGCCAGCGGCCGCGCTCGTAGGCGCTCAGCCGTTCGAGCTGGTCAGCGACCATCTGCGCCTTCACCGTCGCGACGATCGCCTTGCCCTCCGGATCGGCGAAGTCCGAGCTCGACCAGCTCGTCGAGCCCGGGACCGCGCGCCACCACCGCTCGCGCCGATCGCGCGCCAGCTCCGGCGCCTCCTCGATGTAGCCGGTCCTGCCCAGCTCCCTCAGGTGGTAGCTGACCAGGCCCGGATCGGTCTCGGTGCGCTTGGCGAGCGCGCCCGCCGTGGCGGGGCCGAGCTGCGTCAGCAGCCGGTAGAGCTTCCTGCGCAGCGGCTGCGCCAAGCCCTTCAGCACTTCGGGGTCGGTGATCCTGCGGCGTTCGTCCACGGGGGCCAGGCTACATTCAGAAGATTTCTTCCGGAAGACTTCTTCTGGATCGGACAGGAGTGCGGACAAGATCTTGACCGCCGGGCCGCACGGCACTGGACTGGGCTCCTCCGCCGCCGCGAACTCTGAGAGGCACTGCCATGCCCCTGCGCGGACGGCGGACGCTCGCCCTGCTCCTCGCGATCCTGTTACCGCAGGTCGCGGCCGCATCCCCAGCTCCGGAGGCCAATCCAGCCGAGCACGTCAACCCGCTGATCGGCACCAAGGGCGGGGAGACCTGGCCCGGCGCGGTCACGCCGCTCGGCATGCTCCAGTGGAGCCCGGAGAACACGCGCGGCAACCAGAACCGCACCGTTCGGCCCGGCGGCTACGGCTACGACCACACCAAGATCCGCGGGTTCAGCCTCACCCACCTGAGCGGAACGGGCTGCGCGGGCGCGTTCGGCGACATCCCGTTCTTCCCGCACCCCGGCGAGGTCACCAGCTCCCCCACCGCGGATCTGACCGACTCGATCTACGCGAGCACCTTCAGCCATGCCAACGAGATCGCCAAACCCGGCTACTACTCGGTCGGCCTGGACTCCGGAGCGCGCGCCGAGCTGACCGCGACCACGCGCACCGGCTCGGGCCGCTTCACCTACCCGCAGGGCAAGCCCGCGACGATGCTGTTCCGCACCTCCAGCTCGGAGGTCGGCTCCAGCGACGCGGACCTGCGCATCGACCCTGCTCGGCGCACGGTCAGCGGCTCGGTCACCGGCGGCAACTTCTGCGGCTACATCAACGAGGTCGGCCGCCGCAGCTACTACACGCTGCACTTCACCGCCGAGTTCGACAAGCCGTTCACCAGCACGGGGACCTGGCAGGACGACAAGATCACGCCGGGCTCCACGACCTCGCGCGGCGGCACCGGCTGGACCACGGGCTCGTTCCCGAACGCGGGGTGGCCCGTGCCGGGCAAGGGTTCCGGCGGCTACGTCACCTTCGACACGGGCGGTCAGCCGGTGAACGCGCGCGTCGGCATCTCGTTCGTGAGCGCCGAGGGCGCGCGGGCGAACCTCCGCGCGGAGAACCCCTCTGGCACGAGCTTCGACCGCGTGCGCGCCAGCGCCTACAACGCCTGGAAACGGCAGCTGTCCAAGGTGAAGGTCTCCGGTGGAACACGCGATCAACTCGCCACGTTCTACACCTCGATCTATCACTCCTTGTTGCACCCCAACGTGTTCAATGACGTCGACGGCAGCTACGTCGGCATGGACCAGAAGGTGCACCGCGTGGGTGGGCCGCAGCGCGCTCAGTACGCCAACTTCTCCGGCTGGGATGTCTACAGAGGACAGTTGCAGCTGTTGACGCTGCTCGAACCCGAAGTCGGCTCCGACATCGCCCAGTCGCTGTACAACCAGGCTGAGCAGAACAACGGAATCTGGGACCGCTGGACGCACGGCGCGGGCGGCACGCACGTGATGACCGGCGATCCGGGGCCGGTGTCCGTCGCGAGCATCTACGCCTTCGGCGGCACCAAGTTCGACACGCGCGGAGCGCTCAAGTCCATGACCACGTCGGCGCGCACGGTGAAGCCGGAAGACCTCAGCCGTGACGGGTGGAACGTCATGGTGATCGGTCAGCGGCCTTCTCTGGACAAGTACCTCAACCAGCACTACGTGCCCGCGGACGGCAACGCGTGGGGCGGCGCGGGCGAGACGCTGGAGGACGTTGCCGCGGACTTCGGCATCGCGCAGTTCGCGCGGCGACTCGGCGACACCCGATCGCACGACGAGTACCTGGCCCGATCGGGTTACTGGCGCAACGTGTTCAACCCCGCGACCGGCTACATCCAGGACCGCATGTCCGACGGCAGCTGGCGGGCGCCGTTCGACCCGGCGGGCGACGAGGGCTTCGCCGAGGGCAGCAGCGCCCAGTACACCTGGATGATCCCCTTCGACGTGCGCGGACTCGCCACCGCGATGGGCGGCCCCGAAGCCACGATCGCCAAGCTGGACAAGTTCTTCCGCAAGCCGGACGGCTCGTGGGCGCTGACCAAGGCGGGCGGCCTGCACTCGGAGATGGACAACGAGCCCTCGATCGGCGCGCCGTGGGTCTACAACCACGTCGGCGCGCCCGCGAAGGCCCAAGAGACGATCCGCCAGGTGCTGAACACGTTGTGGCGCAACGCTCCTGACGGCATCCCCGGGCAGGACGACCTCGGCGCGATGTCGGCGTGGTACGCGTTCTCGGCGATGGGCCTGTACCCGCAGTACCCCGGTCGCGGCGAGCTGCTGGTGTCCGCACCGCTGTTCCCCAAGATCACGATCGACCGGGGGTCGTTGGGGCGCATCACCATCAACGCGCCCGGTGCCGCCGCCGACAAGGCGTACGTGGCGGGCCTTTCGCTCAACGGGCGCGCCACCGGCAAGACCTGGCTGCCCGAGTCGTTCCTGAGCGGCGGGCGCCTGGACTTCACTCTCTCCGCGCGCCCGTCCGCCTGGGGATCGGCCCCGGCTGACGCTCCCCCGTCGTTCCGCGCGCCGAGCACTCCGCCGGTCTTCGCCCCGTCCGCGCGTTCGGCCCTGCCGAGCTCGCTCTCCACGGCGTTCCCGTCGTAGTGCACCTCCTCGGATGATGATCTTGTCGGTGGGGTGGGGGAAGATGGCTGGGTGACTGTGTTGTGCGACTGGATTCGCGCCTACCTGGAGCACATGCAGGCGCGCAAGCTCTCCGTCAACTCGCTGCGCGCCTACCGCCGCGACCTGGAGTCGGTGGCCGAGGACCTCGCCGTGGTCCTCGGCCACTCCCCCGCGGACATCGTCGTGGAGGAGATCACCAGCGGGCCGCTGCGCTCGGCCTTCGCCCGCTTCGCCGGCCCGCGCTCGGCGGCTTCGGTCACCCGCGCCTGGTCGACCTGGAACGGGTTCTTCGGCTTCCTGGTGATCGAGGGCGCCGCCGTTGGCAACCCCATGCAGGTCGTTCCCAAACCCCGCACACCGATGCGCGCGCCCAAGCCGTTGCAGGGCGAGGACACCCCGGAACAGCTGCTGCGCCGCGTCGCCGAGGGTGCTCGCGCCGCCCGCAACCCCTGGCCGGAGCGCGACCTCGCCGTACTGGCGACGTTGCTGTGCACGGGTGTCCGCTCCGCCGAGCTGCTGGGGCTGACCGTCGCCTCGCTCGTCGGCCGTCCCGGAGAGCGGCGCATCCAGGTCAGCGGCAAGGGCGGCAACCGCCGCTCCGTGCCCATCGAGCGCCCCCTCGACGAGATCATCAACGCCTACCTGGAGAGCAGGCGCGTGCGCTTCGGCCTGCGCGTTCCCGGTGCCGCGCCGCTGTTCGTCGACCACCGCGACGAAGCGCTGCGCCGAGGCGGGCTCCAGTACCTCGTGCGGACCTCGCTGCGCGCGGCGGGCGTCGGCGACCGGGTGCAGCGCGGCGCGCTCGTGCACGCGTTCCGGCACACCTTCGCCACCCGGCTCGCCGAGGACGGCGCGTCGGTCATCGAGATCGCCAAGCTGCTCGGGCACGCCTCCATCACCGCGAGCCAGAACTACATCGACGCCACCGCCCGCGAACAGCGCATGGCCGCCGGGTCGAACCGCACCTACGCCGCGCTCGCCGAGGTCGCCGACGCGCCCTGAGTGGCACTCGGTTCTCCCCCGTGAGTGGCACTGGGGTGGCGCGGTCGCCTGACACAGGATCGATGACGTGCTGATCCACCCGTGGGACGCCCCCACCGACGACGACCACTGGCGCGCCTGGGTGCGCGACGGACACGATTTCGGCCAGCTCATCGCGCCTGGGCAAGGGCGAGAGTTCCCGGTCGTGGTGCCGACTCACTTCGTGCTGGACGGGGATGAGGTCCTGGTGCACCTCGCGCGGCCGAATCCGGTGTGGGCGGCCCTTGAGGAGAACCCCCGGGTTTTGTTGACGGTTGTCGGGGATTACGCGTATGTGCGGTCATCGTGGAACGGGTCAGCGGAGCACGGGGTGCCTACGTCGTATTACGCGACGGTGCAGTTGGAGTGCTCGGCGCGGATTGTCGACTCTGCGTCCGAGAAGGCGGAGTTGTTGAATCGGCAGTTGGAGCATTTTGAGCCCGGGGGTTCGCGGTGTCCGGTTTCTGCGGTGGAGGGGCCGGATCGGCGGTTGTTGCCTGGGATTCGGGGGGTGGTGTTGGCTGTTACGGGGGTTCGGGCGAAGTTCAAGTTCGGGGGGAATAAGGATGCTGAGCAT
>NZ_MUMH01000146.1 GCF_002155965.1 Allokutzneria sp. NRRL B-24872 | reverse complement strand
CAGGTGGTGGTGAGGGCGGGGTTGGGGTCGGGGTAGCAGGCGGTCGGGGCGTCGATGGCGCCGATGATCGTCTGCGCGGTGGCGACGAAGTTCAGGCCGGGGTCGGTGAACGAGGTGCCGCCGAGCTTGGACTCGATGGTCCCGGAGCCGCCCGCCTTCAGGTTCACGGTCATCGTGGGCAGTTCGAAGTCCGCGCCGCCCGCGAGCGTGCCGGACAGGCGCAGCACCAGGGTCCCGTTCTCGTGGGTCACGGTCGCCTCGCCGACTCCCGAGCCACCGGAAAGGCTCGACGAGACATACGTTGAGTTCGCCGGAACCGGAACCTTCAGTGCGAAGTTCTTGACCTCTTTGAGCGTGTAGTCGCCGACCTTCGCCGGAACCTTGTTCGGTGCCGGGTCGACGACGACGGTCAGGTCTGCGCCAGCGGCGACCGAAGCTGGGGCGGTCGCGGAGACTTCTTGGTTGAGTGAAGCGGAAACCTTTCCGATAGGCGTGCTCGCCTCGCATTTGTAGACGATGGGAGCGGCCACGGCTGAGGTTGCCAGTGCGAATACAGGGGTGACGGCCATCAAGGCGACGAGAGCGATTCGAGATGCAGGGGACATCTTCTGGCCTCGCTTCTTCAGCATTCCCGGCAACGGCGGCGGGAATGCGAGCATCACACGGGTGCTACCTCCGGGTAACCCGCCGAAGGTCGCGGTTTCGCGTCCGTGCGGGCGCCGGAGCAGGGTCGGCGCCCGCACGGGAGGATCAGACGATCTTCGTCGTGGTCAGCGCGGGGTTCGGGTTCGGGTAGCAGGCGACCTTGGCGTCGATGGGCAGCGGGCCCATCTCGGCGGTGCCGACGAAGGTCAGGCCGGGCTTGTCGAAGCCGGTCCCGCCGAGCTTGCTCTCGATCGTGCCGGAGGCACCGGCCTTGAGCTTCACGGTGATCGTCGGGATCTCGATGGTGGCACCGCCCTTGAGCGGCCCGGCGAGGGTGACGACCATGGTGCCGCCCTCCTGCGTGATCGTCGGCGTGCCCACGCCGGAGCCACCGGAGAGCGCGACCGAGACGAACGTCGAGTTCGCCGGGACCGGGACGCTGAGCTTGAAGTTCTTCACCTCGCGCACCTTCACCCCGTTGATCGCGCCGGGAATGGTGCTCGCGGGCGGGTCGAAGACCAGTTCGAACTCGGCGCCGGCCGCCACCGTCTCCGGGGCCTTGGCCTCCATGGCCTGGGTGACGCTGGCGTTGACCGGGCCGATCGGTGTCTGCGCCTGGCAGGCGAATGTCACTGCGGCAGCGGATGCGGGGGTGGCCAGTGCGAGCACGGGCGCGATCGCCAGTGCTGCGGTCAGAGCGATACGGGCAGAGCGCATCGAAGAAACCTCGCTTTGTGAATGCTGCGCTCCCGGCTTCGGCGGCGGGAGGAAAGCGAGCCTCGCACGAACAATGCTTTCCGGTGATGCGACGAAAGTAGGGTCTCGCCTTCAGTGAATTCTGGTCACCACGAATTCTTCACCAGGGAACGTGCGGTATGAGGCCGAGAAAGGCCGCGATGATCAGCACCGCCGCGACGACCGCGGCGGTCCGGTCGACGCGGTCGATCCGCCACCTGGTCACGCCGACCGCGCGCTGTCCAGCCGGGCGCCGAGCGCGGCGTCGAAGCGGTGCAGGACCAGCTCCGCGACCTCGACGTCGTCCCCGAGCGGCGGAGCCACCACGGCGTCCGGCCCGGCGAGCTCGGCGACGCGGTCGGGCAGCCGTCCCGGCGCGAGGAACCACGACGCCACGGCGATCCGCCGGGCACCACGGGCGCGCAGGCGCTCGATCGCCGCTGGCACGTCGGGCTGGGCCGAGGCCGCGAACGCCGCTTCGACGCCCGCCCACCGCGATCCCCGCTGCCACCGGCGCGCCACCTCGGCGACGGCGGCGTTGGCGGGCGCGTGCGAGGAGCCCGCCGCCGCCAGCACCACGCCCAGCTCCGGATCGGCCGGGTCCACACCCGAGGACAGCAACCGCCGCCACGCCGCCGACTCCAGCCGGGGGTCGGGGCCGAGCACGTCGGCGATCCGCACGTCCAGAAGTGGTTGGCGCGCAACGGCTTCGGCGACCGCGCCGGGAACGTCGACGCGCGCGTGGAACGCGCTGCCCAGCAACAACGGCACGACGACGGCCGAGCGCTCGACACCGCGCAGGACCTCGCCGAGGCGCGGCGCGGACAGGTCGAGGAAGGCCGCGCGCACGTCCTGACCCGGCCGGAGCCGTCGCACGACGTCGAGCAGTTCCGACACCGACGCGGCCGAACGGGGATCGCGACTGCCGTGGGCGACTGCGACCAAAGGGGTCATGACGGAGCTCCGGTGAGGCCGCGGGAACGGAGCACGCGCCGTTCCAGTGGACGGAAGAAGAGCAGTTCCACGCCGATGCCGACGGCGAGGATGAGCAGGATCGCGGTGATCACCGTGGACATGTCGGTGAGCAGCCGCCCCTGCTCCAGCAGCTGGCCGAGGCCGATGCCGAGATCGGGGGAGCGGGCGATGATCTCCGCAGCCATCAGCGAGCGCCAGGAGAACGCCCAGCCCTGCTTGAGCCCGGCCAGGTAGCCGGGGAACGCGGCGGGCAGCAGCACGTGCCGCGCCGACTGGAGCCGCCCGGCGCCGAGCACCGAACCGACCCGCAGCAGCAGTGGCGGCACCTGGTCGATGCCCGCGACCAGGCCGTTGGCGATCGAGGGCACCGCGCCGAGCAGCACCACCGCGTAGATCATCGAATCGTTCAGGCCGAGCCAGAGCACCGCAGCCGGGACCCACGCCACCGACGGCAGGCTCTGCAAACCGCTCAGCAGCGGGCCGATCGCGGCGCGCACGACCCGCACGCGCGCCACGACCAGCCCCAGCGGGGTGCCGATGGCCACCGCAACGAGAAAGCCGAGCACCGCGCGGTGGGTCGAGGTCCACAGCGTCTCAGTGATCTTGCCTTCCCCAGCCAACCGGACGAACTCGCCCGCGACCGCGAGCGGGGACGGCAGCTTCCACTCCGGCCACAGCGCCGCGGCCCACAACGCCTGCCACACGGCGATGATCAGCACCACCGCCACCAGCGGCGGCAGCACGACGGCGGCGAACCGGCGCAGGCCACCGGGTCGCTCCCGCGTCGGGGCCGGGGTGTCGAGCGCGTCGAGGCCCGCCTCCAGCGCCCTGTGGTCAAGCTCTGGCATGACTGGAGATCACTCCCCGCAGCTCGCCGGTGATCTCGTGCGCCAGGTCCTCCCCGCCGTCGCCGACCGTCCACTCGCGGACCACGCGGCCCGGCCTGGACGACAGCAGCACGACGCGCTGCCCGAGCCGCACGGCCTCGCGCACGTCGTGCGTCACGAACAGCACGGAAGTGTTGGTCTGCGCCCAGATCCGCCGAAGCTCGTCCTGGAGCACGTCGCGCGTGATCGCGTCGAGCGCCGCGAACGGCTCGTCCATGAGCAGCAAGGGCGCGCCGGAATCGCTGTCGTCCAACGTCGTCGCGAGCGCGCGCGCCAGTGCGACCCGCTGCCGCATACCGCCGGACAGCTCGTGCGGGCGCTTGCGGGCGGCATCACCGAGGCGCACGAGGTCGAGCAGCTCCGCCGCTCGCGCTTCGCGCTCCACACGGCCGATCCCGCGCAGCTTCAAAGGAAGCTCGACGTTGCGCGCGGCGGTCAGCCACGGCATCAGCGCGGGTTCCTGGAACACCACCGCCGGTCGTCCGCTGTGGACGTCCACGAGGCCGCTGGTCGGCTTGTCCAGCCCGGCGACCAGTGACAGCAACGTGGACTTGCCGCAGCCCGAAGCGCCGAGCAGGCAGACGAACTCGCCGGGTGCGACGTCGAGGTCCACGCCGTCCAGCGCGGCGACGGTGCCGAAGGACTTGCCGACACCGGAAAGCCTCACGACGTGGTCGATTCGAGTGGGCTTGTCGAGGAGAGCGGTCATGGCAGCCTCACTTCTTGTCGAGTCCGGAAGCGTCCACTGCGGCCACACCGGCGGTCTTCAGCGCTTCGTTGAGCGCCGCGACGTCGACAAGGCCCTTGAGGTCGATCTCCTGCTTGGTCACGCCAGCTGTCACAGCGTCCTTGGACAGCTTGGGAAAACGCCCGGCGAGGGGGTCGAACGAGAACTCGATCTGGCTGAAAGCACGATCCAGAACGGCGTCCGCGAGTCCCTTGCCCGCGTACTTCGCCAGGCCCGCGTTGACCACCTTCTTCGCCGCGGCGGGTTCGGCGTTGAGCCACCGCACGGCCGCGACGTGACCGCGCAGCAACGCCTTCACGGTCTCCGGGTGCTTGGCGGCGAACTCGGTCCGCACGATCAGCACGGTGGTGGGGAACTTGCCCTCCGGCCACAGCTGCCGCTCGTCGACGAGCACCTTGGCGCCCGCCTCCAGCACCAGCCGCGAGGCCCACGGCTCCGGCAGCCACCCGCCGTCCAACTGCCCGCTCCGGAACGCGTCGAAGGTCTGCGGGTTGTCGGTGGTCAGCACCTTCACGTCGTTGCCGCCGGTGGTGTCGACCTTCAACCCGTTCTGCGCGAGGTACGCGCGCAGCGCCACGTCCTGCGTCCCGCCGAGCTGTGGGGTCGCGATCGTCTTGCCCCGCAACTGCTCCACGGAGGTGATGCCCGGCTTCACCACGAGCTGCGCGCCACCGGAGGCCGCGCCCGCGATGAGCCGCACGGCCTCGCCCTTGGTCTTGGTGAAGGCGTTGATCGTCGGGTTGGGGCCGACGAACGTGGCGTCCAGCGAGCCCGACAGCAGCGCCTCGATCGCCGAAGGCCCCGCGTTGAACGACTGCGTGCTGAGCTTGGTCGAGCCCAGCTCCTTGGCCACGAAGCCCTTCTCCTGGTCGATGCCGACCAGGGCCGCCGCGTGCGTGACGTTGGGGAAGAAGCCCAGCCGCAACTCGGTGGCGGGTCCGGCGTCGGCGACCGGCTTGTTCTCCGCCGGGCCACCGTCCGCGCGGGTGCACGCGCTGAGCGCCAGTGCGGCGACGAGAGCTATCGCGATGGTGCGGAGCACGTGACCCTCCTGAAAGGGGTTAGGGGCCAGGGGTGAGTTCGGCGAGCTGGAGCGGGGCGCCGCCGTTGAGCGGCAGCGGTGCGCCGACGAGGCCAGCGGCGAGCGTGCCGCCATCGGCCGGGTCGATCACCAGGAACGAGCCCGTCCGGCGGCTCGCCACGTAGTCGTCGACCGGCAGCTGCTCCGACGTGCGGATGACCACGCGGCCGATCTCGTTGAGGGACAAGGACTCTGGACCGTCCACAAGGGACAGGTTCTGCTCGTCGAAGCGCCCGGACAGCTCGGTGACGATCGCCTGCACGGTCCTCGTCCCGTGCTTGACGAGCACCCTCGCGCCCGCGCGCAGCGGCTTCTCGGCCAGCCAGCAGACGGTCGCGTCGAGTTCGTCGACGAGCTTCGGCTGGTCGTCGGCCGCCGCGATCACATCGCCCCGCGAGATGTCGATGTCATCGGCCAGCAGCACGGTGACCGACTGGCCCGCCGTCGCTTCGGCCAGCGGACCGTCCGCGGTGTCCACGCGCTCGATGCGGCTGCGCCTACCGGAAGGCAGCACGACCACCTCGTCGCCCGGCTTCGCGACACCGGCCGCGACCTGCCCGGCGTAGCCCCGGTAGTCGGGGTGCTCGGCGGTGCGCGGGCGGATCACGTACTGCACCGGGAAGCGCAGCGGCACATCGCGCGGATCGGGCGCGACAGGCACGGATTCCAAGTGCTCCAACAGGGTCGGCCCGGTGTACCAGGGCGTCTGCTCGGAGCGGTCGACCACGTTGTCCCCGAGCAGCGCCGAAACCGGCACGATCACCAGCGCGTCGGCGGTGTAGCCCAGTCCGGTGACGTACTCGGTGAACTCCCGCGAGATCGTGTCGAACACGGTCTTGTCGAAGCCGACCAGGTCGATCTTGTTGACCGCCAGCACGAGCCTTGGCACGCCGAGCAGAGCGAGCACGGCGGCGTGTCTGCGGGTCTGCTCCAGCACGCCCTTTCGCGCGTCCACCAACAGGATCGCGAGCTGAGCCGTGGACGCGCCGGTCACCGTGTTGCGCGTGTACTGCACGTGGCCGGGCGTGTCGGCGAGCACGTAGCTGCGGTTCGGCGTGGCGAAGTAGCGGTAGGCCACGTCGATGGTGATGCCCTGCTCGCGCTCCGCCCGCAGCCCGTCCACCAGCAGCGACAAGTCCGGAGTGGACAGTCCTTTGTCCGCGCTCGCGCGGTGCACGGCTTCGAGGGTGTCGGCGAGCACGGACTTCGTGTCGTAGAGCAGCCGTCCGACCAGGGTCGACTTCCCGTCGTCCACGCTGCCCGCGGTGGCAAGCCTCAGCAGGTCACTCATCAGAAGTACCCCTCACGCTTGCGGTCCTCCATCGCGGCCTCGGACAGCCGGTCGTCGGCCCGGGTGGCTCCGCGCTCGGTGAGCCTGCTCGCGGTCACCTCGGCGATCACGTCGTCCACAGTGGACGCTTCGGACTGGACGGCGCCCGTGCACGAGCCGTCGCCGACGGTGCGGTAGCGCACGGTCATCTCGGTGACCGGCTCGTTCTCGCGCGGCCCGCCCCACGGCCCGGAGGTGAGCCACATCCCGTCGCGCTGGTAAACCTCGCGCTGGTGGGCGAAGTAGATCGACGGCAGCTCGATGCCCTCGCGGTCGATGTAGCGCCACACGTCCAGCTCGGTCCAGTTGGACAGCGGGAACACGCGAACGTGCTCGCCGGGACGGTGGCGGCCGTTGTAGAGGCTCCACAGCTCCGGGCGCTGACGGCGCGGGTCCCACTGGCCGAAGGCGTTGCGCAGGCTGAAGATCCGCTCCTTGGCGCGCGCCCGTTCCTCGTCCCGCCGACCGCCGCCGAACACCGCGTCGAACTTGCCCTCGGTGATCGAGTCAAGCAGCGGCACGGTCTGCAACGGGTTGCGCGTGCCGTCCGGGCGCTCGGTGAGGCGGCCGTCGTCGATCCAGTCCTGGACCTTCGCCACCACCAGCCGCGCGCCGAGCTTGTCCACGAGGTCGTCACGGAACTGAATGACCTCGTCGAAGTTGTGCCCGGTGTCCACGTGCAGCAACGGGAACGGGATCGGCGCTGGCCAGAACGCCTTGTACGCCAAGTGCACGAGCAGCGTGGAGTCCTTGCCGCCGGAGAAAAGGATCACCGGCCGGTCGAACTCGCCCGCCACCTCGCGGAAGATGTGGATGGCCTCCGCCTCAAGCGCGGCCAGCGTGAGATCTGCTTGCAGGATCGAACCAGTGTCACTGCCTGGGACGTCGATGTTGCTCTTACCCATGCAAACCACACTCCGTCTTGGCCTGGCCCGCCCAGCGCCCGCTGCGCGGATCGGCGCCGGGCAACGGCTTCGCGGTGCACGGCGCGCACCCGATGGACGGATAACCCTCCTGCACCAAGGGGTTCTCCAGGATTCCGTGATCGGCGATGTAGTGGTTGAACTCCTCGTCCGTCCACGCCGCGATCGGGTTGATCTTCACGAGGCCGTTGCGGTCGTCCCACTGCACGATCGGTGTGTTCGCGCGCGTCGGCGCGTCCACCCGGCGCACTCCGGTCACCCACGCGTCGTAGCGCGCCAGAGTCCTTTGCAGCGGAACGACCTTCCTCAGCGCGCAGCACTTGCCGGGATCGCGGGCGAAGAGGTTCTTGCCGTGCTCCGCGTCCTGCTCCGCCACGCTCTGCTCTGCCTGCGCGGCAACGATGTTCACGTCATAGACCGTCTCGACCGCGTCACGCGTGCCGATCGTCTCCGCGAAGTGGTAGCCGGTCTCCAGGAACAGCACGTCCACGTTCGGCTTCACCTTGGTGGCGAGGTCGATCAGCACGGCGTCCTGCATGTTCGAGGCGACGATCCACCGGTCCCCGAAGGTCCGCGCCGCCCACGCCAACGCCTCGCCGGCAGTGGCCTCGGAGAGTTCCACCGATGCCTGCTCAGCCAGCTCACGCGTGGTCGTCATCTGCTCACCTCCGCGGTCGTGGACGACAGCCCGACGTACTTCACGGCGAACACGCGACGGCACCCACCGCACAACCAAGCCCCGTGCGGCTCCGGCTCGGGGCGCAGATCCTCATCTCCGCAATACGGGCAGTAGAAAGCCGCTGCGCGCTCGCTCACTGGAGATCAGCCTCCTCAGCGCGAGTGACCCACTGCGCGAACCGCTCGCCCTCGGAGCGCTGCTTCACGAAGTTGCGCACGACGCGCTCCACGAAGTCGCCCAGCTCTGCCGAAGTCACCTTGTGCCCGCGCAGTTTCCGTCCGAAACCGGAGTCCAGGCCGAGCCCGCCGCCGAGGTGCACCTGGAAGCCCTCGACCTGCTTGCCCTCGGCGTTGGTGACGATCTGCCCCTTGAGGCCGATGTCGGCCACCTGGATGCGCGCGCAGGAGTTGGGGCAGCCGTTGATGTGGATGCTCACCGGAGTGTCCAAGGTGGACTGAACGTCGGCGAGCCGTTCTTCAAGTGTGTCCACAAGGGACAGTGCGCGGGCCTTGGTCTCCACGATCGCGAGCTTGCAGAACTCGATCCCGGTGCACGCCATGGTGGAGCGCCGCCACGGCGAGGGGTTCGGCTGCAACCCGAGCTTGCTCAGGTCCTCCGACAGCCCAGGAACGTCGTGCTCCGCGATGTCGAGCACGACGACCTTCTGCTGTGGCGTGAAAGCGATCCGCCGCGATCCGGCGCGCTCGGCAGCCTTCGCCAACGAGACCAGGACCGAGCCGGAGACCCGCCCGGCGACCGGCGCGGCGCCGACGTAGAACTTGCCGTCCTTCTGCTTGTGCACGCCGACGTGGTCGATCGGCACCGCCAGCCGCTCCGGCGCGGGGCCGTCGAGCATGGGGCGCTTGAGGTACTCGGTCTCCATGACCTCGCGGAACTTCTCCACGCCCCAGTCCTTGACCAGGAACTTGATCCGCGCGCGGTGCCGCAACCTGCGGTAGCCGTAGTCGCGGAAGACGCTGATCAGCGCCTCCCACACGTCCGGGACCTCCTCCAACGGAATCCACACGCCCAGCCGCTGCGCGATCATCGGGTTCGTCGAGAGCCCGCCGCCCACCCAGAGGTCGAAGCCCGGCCCGTGCTCGGGGTGCTCGACCCCGACGAAGGACACGTCGTTGACCTCGTGCGCGATGTCCTGCAAGCCGGAGATCGCCGACTTGAACTTGCGCGGGAGGTTCGAGTACGCCGGGTCCCCGATGTAGCGCCGCACGATCTCGGCGATCGCGGGAGTGCCGTCGATGACCTCGTCAGCGGAGATCCCCGCCACCGGCGAGCCCAGCACGACGCGCGGGCTGTCACCGCAGGCCTCGGTGGTGCTCAGGCCGACCGCCTCCAGCTTCTGCCAGATCGCCGGCACGTCCTCGATGCGAATCCAGTGGTACTGGATGTTCTGCCGGTCGGTGATGTCGGCCGTGTCGCGCGCGTAGGTCTGCGAGATCTCCCCGACGACGCGCAGCTGCTCCGTGGTCAGCGCGCCGCCGTCGATGCGCACGCGGAGCATGAAGTACTCGTCGTCCAGCTCCTCCGGCTCCAGCACCGCGGTCCGTCCGCCGTCGATCCCCGGCTTGCGCTGCGTGTACAGCCCGAACCAGCGAAAACGTCCTCGGAGGTCGCCCGGGTCGATCGAGTCGAATCCGCCGTGCGCGTAGATGTTCTCGATGCGCGCGCGGACGTTGAGCGGGTTGTCGTCCTTCTTGGAGCGCTCGTTGGGGTTCAGCGGTTCGCGGTAGCCGAGCGCCCATTGCCCCTCGCCCCGGCGCTGCTGGGGGCGCCGGGTTGGTGTGGTGGTGGGGGGGACCATTCCGTCCTACCTCCGGGGTCTGGAGCGCGGGTGCGCGCAGGCAGAGCCCGTGGAGACGGGTGGGAACCTCAGCCGACGCGACCGGCGCCGGCTGGATGAAGACAGACTGCGGCGCGGATCAGATTCCGCGCCGACACAGGGAACTGGCCACGCGCAACTGATCCACGTGGCGTCGAGCCACGAGCGGCAGGCCATCCGAGGTCATGCCTCGACGATGCCACGGGTCCACGGCGTGGTCTACCACCATCCGCATGCTGAGACACTGGGGCATGCCCTCTGCTCTTCCTACTGGCGATCCGGCCCCGTCAAGCGGGGAATTGCCGCCTTCCGCGCTGGAGGGCCTCGGTACCCGTCCGTTCGGCGTGTACGTCCACGTGCCGTTCTGCGCCGCGCGCTGCGGTTACTGCGACTTCAACACCTACACGCCCGGCGAGCTCGGTTCGTCGGCGTCGCCCGAGTCGTGGCTGGAGGGCTTCAAGCGCGAACTCGCGCTGGCCGCTTCCGTTCTCGGCTCCGCTCCGCCCGTCGAGACGGTTTTCATCGGCGGCGGAACGCCTTCGCTGCTCGGTGTCCCGGGCCTCACCGAGGTTCTGGAAGGCATCCGGTCGACCTTCGGCCTCGCGCCCGGAGCGGAGGTCACCACGGAGTCCAACCCCGAGTCGACCTCGCCGGAGTTCTTCGCCGGACTGCGCGAAGCGGGCTACAACCGCATCTCGCTGGGCATGCAGTCCGCCGCCAGTCACGTGCTGAAGATCTTGGACCGCAAGCACACCGCGGGCCGTGCCGTCGCCGCCGCGCGTGAAGCTCGCTCCGTCGGCATCGAGCACGTGAACCTCGACCTCATCTACGGCACGCCCGGTGAGACCGACTCCGACCTCAAGGCGTCCCTCGAAGCCGTGCTGTCCGCCGGTGTCGACCACGTGTCCGCCTACGCGCTCATCGTGGAGGAGGGCACCGCGCTCGCCCGTCGCATAGCGCGCGGCGATCTCCCGGCTCCCGACGACGACGTGCTCGCCGACCGCTACGAGATGATCGACGACATGCTCGGCGGCGCGGGCATGCGGTGGTACGAGGTGTCCAACTGGGCGCTGCCCGGCATCGGCGCGGAGTGCCGCCACAACCTCGGCTACTGGCTCGGCGGCGACTGGTGGGGCTTCGGCCCCGGCGCGCACAGCCACGTCGGCGGAGTCCGCTGGTGGAACGTCAAGCACCCCGCGCGCTACGCCACCGTCCTCGCTTCAGGTTCCTCCCCGGCTGCGGGCCGCGAAACCCTCACCCCCGCCGAGGCCCTGTCGGAGCGCGTCCTCCTGGAGATCCGCCTCGCCCAAGGCATGCCCCTCGCCGACCTCCCCTCACCCGCTGAGGCCTCCCGCGCAGCCGCCGACGGCCTCCTCTCCCCGGAATCCTTGGCCGCGGGCCACTGCGTCCTCACCCCCCAAGGCCGCCTCCTCGCCGACGCCGTGGTCCACCGCCTCCTCACGTGACCCACCTCAACGACCCATTCATGTGGTTGAACGTGCTGAACGAGTCATTCACCACGTTCAACCACCTGAATGACTCATTCAGCACGCTGAACGGACTGAATGAGTCATTCAGGTGCTCAGTCGGCGCTGACGAGGTTGAGACCGTGCGGGGGTGGTCTCCGCGTCCGCATAGAATTGACGTTCATACGGCCGAGTGGCTGCCGAACGTGTTCCGGAGGTGACGTGCAGTGAACGCGGACGAGCGGCGTTTGCAGGTTCTTCGCGCCATCGTCGCGGACTACGTGTCGACACACGAGCCCGTCGGCTCGAAGGCCCTGGTCGACCGGCACAACCTCGGCGTCTCCAGCGCCACGGTGCGCAACGACATGGCGGCGCTGGAGGAGGAGGGCTACATCGCCCAGCCGCACACCAGCGCGGGGCGGGTGCCCACCGACAAGGGCTACCGGCTGTTCGTCGACCGGCTGCACGAGGTCAAGCCGCTGTCCTCGGCCGAGCGCAGGGCCATCCAGCACTTCCTGGAGGGCACGCTGGACCTGGACGAGGTGATGCGCCGCAGCGTGCGGCTGCTCGCCCAGCTGACCAGGCAGGTCGCGGTCGTGCAGTACCCGACGCTGACGCGCTCCACCGTGCGGCACGTCGAGGTCGTCCCGATCACGCCGGCGCGGCTGATGCTGGTGCTGATCACCGACACCGGCCGCGTCGACCAGCGCGTGGTCGAACTCGGCGACGTGACCACCGAGGACGCCACCGGCCGCATCCGCGCCGTGCTGAACTCCACGATGGTCGGCCGCAGGCTCACCGAGGCCTCCGCGCTGGTCGCCGAACTGCCCGACGAGGCGCCGCCGGAGCTGCGCGACGCCATGCTGCGCGTCTGCACGGTGCTGATCGAGTCGCTGGTGGAGCACCCCGAGGAGCGGCTGGTGCTCGGTGGCACCGCCAACCTCACCCGCAACGTCACCGACTTCCCCGGCTCCCTGCGCGGGGTGATGGAGGCGCTCGAAGAGCAGGTCGTCGTCCTGAAACTGCTCGCGGCCTCGCGCGACCCGTCGACGGTGACCGTGCGGATCGGCGAGGAGAACGAGGCCGAGGACCTGCGCAGCACCTCGGTGGTGTCCATCGGCTACGGCTCCCCGGGCATGATCTTCGGCGGCATGGGGGTCGTCGGGCCGACGAGGATGGACTACGCGGGAACCATGGCGTCGGTGCGAGCCGTTGCCGCATACGTGGGAGAGATCCTGGCCGGTCGTTGACCGGCTGGACGGAATGACCGAACTGGCCGTGACGCGCACGCGCGTGCCGCGGCGGGAGGATTCGCAGTGGCAAGGGACTACTACGGCACGCTCGGAGTGAGCCGCGACGCAACGCCCGAGCAGCTCAAGCGCGCCTACCGCAAGCTCGCCCGCGAGCTGCACCCCGACGTCAACCCAGAGCCGGAGGCCCAGGAGCGCTTCCGCGAGGTCAGCGCCGTCTACGAGGTGCTCTCCGACCCGGAGAAGCGCAAGCTCGTCGACCTCGGCGCCGACCCGCTCGACCCCTCGGCGGGCATGCGCGGCGCCGGCGGCGGCATGGGCGGCGACCCCTTCGGCGGCTTCGGTCTCGGCGACATCATGGACGCCTTCTTCGGCGGCGGGGGCGGCGGCGGGCGCGGCCCGCGCAGCCGGGTCCAGCCCGGTTCGGACGCGCTCATCCGCGTCGAACTGACGCTCGAGGAGTGCAACAGCGGCGTCACCCGCGAGATCAGCGTGGAGACCGCCGTCCTGTGCACCAGCTGCTCCGGCTCCGGCTGCGCGGGCGACTCCCGCCCGACCACCTGCGACACCTGCTCCGGGCGCGGCGAGGTCCAGTCCGTGCAGCGCTCCTTCCTCGGCCAGGTCGTCACCGCCCGCCCCTGCCCCACCTGCCGCGGCTTCGGCGAGGTCATCCCCGACCCCTGCCAGAAGTGCGGTGGCGAGGGCCGGGTCCGCGCGCGGCGCACCATCAGCGCGAAGATCCCCCCGGGCGTCGCAGACGGCATGCGCGTGCGCCTGGCCAGCCAGGGCGAGGTCGCCCCCGGCGGCGGTCCCGCCG
>NZ_MUMH01000145.1 GCF_002155965.1 Allokutzneria sp. NRRL B-24872 | reverse complement strand
CGCGGTGGAGGACTGGGAGCGCGAGGCCACCGTCGGCGCGGTCGCGCTGTTCGGCAGGTACTCGCTGCTGGCGCTCGCGGTGCTGTTCCTGCTCAGCCTCGCCGTCGGCTGGTGGCAGTCCGGCCGCGCGCTGCGCCCGATCCGCCGGATCACCAGCACCACCAAGGAGATCACCGCGACCGACCTGACCCGCCGGATCGCGCTGGACGGCCCGCGCGATGAGCTGCGCGAGCTGGCCGAGACCATCGACGACATGCTCGCGTTGCTGAGCACGTTCGCCACGGCCCGGCGCAGCGCTTCCCGGTCACCGATCACGGTCGGACCCGGCTGATGCTCCTCGACCAGTTCCACTCGGGACTCCGTCGCCAGCATGTGGAACTCGGTACCGGCGGAGACCTCGGCCAGTTCCACGGGGGACTCGGCGAAGGCCAGCGAGTCGCGGCGGCCGGTGGCCAGCAGGTCCTCGACCAGCCCGCTCATCCTGGTCAGCGCCCGCCCGACGATCGCGGTCGCCGCCCGGCGCTGCGCCGGGCCCACGTCGTCGCGGGAGAGCACGGCGTCCATGCTCGTCTGGATGATCGCCAGCGGGTTGCACAGCTCGTGCGAGGCGTCCCCGAGCAGCCGGCGCTGGTCGTCGAAGGCCGTGCTCAGCCTGGTGAGCATGTCGTCGATGGTCTCGGCCAGCTCGCGCAGCTCATCGCGCGGGCCGTCCAGCGCGATCCGGCGGGTCAGGTCGGTCGCGGTGATCTCCTTGGTGGTGCTGGTGATCCGGCGGATCGGGCGCAGCGCGCGGCCGGACTGCCACCAGCCGACGGCGAGGCTGAGCAGGAACAGCACCGCGAGCGCCAGCAGCGAGTACCTGCCGAACAGCGCGACCGCGCCGACGGTGGCCTCGCGCTCCCAGTCCTCCACCGCGGTCTGGACCTTGTGGAACGTGCCCGTCGAGCCGTTCTGGCCCAGCGCGAACCTGACGATCATGGCGGGTTTCCGCAGCTCGTCGACGGAGGCCAGCACGGCGAGGTAGAGCACGCCCAGCACGACCAGGCCGAGCGCGAACACCCACGCGGAGCAGGTGACGGTCATCCGGAACCGGATCGTGGAGGCCCACCTCACGACTGGTCGGCCAATCGGTACCCGCGGCCGATCACCGTCTCGATCAGCGGTGGTGTGTCGGGCCGGGTCACCTTGCGGCGCAACGTTCCCACGGTGACGCGGACGGTCTCGGTGAACGGGTTGGCGTGCTCGTCCCACACGTGTTCGAGCAGGTCCTCGGCCGAGACGATGTGCCCCGGCTTGGTCATCAGGTAGCGCAGGACCCCGAACTCCTTGCGCGTCAACGACAATCGTTTGCCCGCGCGGGAGGCCGTGCCGCGCGCGGTGTCCAGCACCAGATCACCCAGCCGCTGCACGCAACCGCCCGTGTAGACGTCCCTGCGCAGCAGAACCCGAATCCTGGCAAGGAGTTCAGCCAACGCGAAGGGCTTCACCAGGTAGTCGTCGGCGCCGTGGTCCAGCCCGCGCACGCGGTCGGCGAGGCTGCCGCGTGCGGTCAGCATCAGGATGCGCGGCGGTTGCTCGCCCCGCGCGAGGTGCTGGCACAGGTCGAGGCCGTCGACGTCGGGCAGGTTCAGGTCCAGGACCACGAGGTCGTAGGAGTGGGTTTCGGCCTTCTCCAGCCCGGCACTCCCGGTCTCGGCGGTGTCCACCGCGTAGCCCGCGTGCGTCAGCCCGGCCCTGAGCCCGGTCGCCAGGTCCGGCTCGTCCTCGATGATCAACAACCGCATCGGCCGAACGTAGCGAGGACCCGGTTTCCGGGTTGTTTCCGTTGCCGGAGCTCAGCTGAGCTTGCGGTTGACCAGCACGGGAATGGCCGCGCGGGCGGGCTCGACGTCCTCGGGGTCGATGACCGCGATTCGGGTTTCGGGCTGAGCGTCAAGCGTCGTGTGCACCCGGCCGAAGGGATCGGCGACGAGGCTGAAGCCGATGCCGGTCGGCGCGGTTCCGCGCGCGGGGACGCCGACGCTGGCCGGGTCCGCCTGGCCGACCGCGACCACCCAGGACGTGGTGTCCAGCGCCCGCGCGCGGACCAGCAGTTCCCACTGCTCGCGCTTGCCCGGCCCCGCGCCCCACGACGCGGTCACCACGGTCACCTTCGCGCCCTTGTCGGCCAGCGCGCGGAACAGTTCGGGGAAGCGAACGTCGTAGCAGACCGCCGCGCCGACCGTGGTCCCGGCGACGTCGAAGGTCACCGTCTCCGTGCCGGGCGCGACCGTCGCGGACTCCTGGAAACCGAAGGCGTCGAAGAGGTGGATCTTGTCGTAGCCGTGGTGCCCGTGCGGCCCGGTGATCAGCAGCGTGTTGCGCACGCGCCCGTCCGGCTCCGGCGTGAACATGCCCGCGAGCACGGTCACCCCGGCCTCGGCGGCGATCTCGCGGACGGCGCTCGCCCACGGGCCGTCCAGCGGCTCCGCGATCTCGGCGAGCTTCGGACCGCCGAAGCAGGCCATCGTCGCCTCGGGGAAGACGACCAGGTCCGCGCCCTCCGCCTCGCGCACGCCCTTGCGCACGAGGTCGAGGTTGGCGGCCGGGTCGGGGCCGGAGACGATCTGGCACAGGGCGATGCGCACGGGCTCCTCCTTCGTGACTTGTATGCTCACTGTATGCAACGGGGTGGGCGATGAAGTCGGGACGGGACCGCGCTTACGAGTTCCTGCGGAACACGGTGCTCAGCGATCCCGCGCAGCAGGGCAGCTTCATCAGCGAACAGGACGTCGCCGACCGCATCGGGGTCTCGCGCACGCCCATCCGCGAGGCCCTGCTGATGCTCGCCGCCGAGGACCTCGTCCGGCTCGTGCCGAAGAAGGGCGCCTACATCGCGCCGGTGTCCGGGCGGGAGATCGCCGAGCTGATGGAACTGCGCGGGGTGATCGAACGGCACGCCGCGAGCTGCGCGGTCGGCTCCGACGCGGTCGTTCGGATGCGTGAAACCCTTGCGCGGCAACGGCTTCTGGTCAACTCCTCCGAGGGTGAGTTCATCGAGCTCGATCACGAGTTCCACTCCGCCCTGGTCGCGGCGGCCGGGAACCAGCTGATGGGCCGCGTGTACGAGGGCCTGCGCGCGCGGCAGATCCGCTGCGGCGTCGCCGCCCTCGTGCGCGCGCCCGGCAGGCAGGAGGCGGTGCTCGCCGAGCACGAGGCGATCGTCGCCGCCCTGGAAGCCGGGGACGTCGAAGCCGCCTCCGCCGCCATCACCCACCACCTCGACACCACCCGCCAGGTCCTCCTCACCTCCTAACCCGCATCCCGCGCGCCCCAACGTGTCTGGTGAACCCGTTTCGTACTCCAGGCAGTATTTGGGAGCGCTCTCTTTCCCGCTTTCGGTACGAAACGGGAATTTCGGGGGCGGTCAGGTGGGGGTGAGCGCGCGGTCCTCGGCCTCGGCGTCGTGGGGGTCGCGGCCGAGGCGCACGCCGACGAGGGTGACGACGCCGGTGACGGCCAGGTAGGCGGCCACGGCCAGCCAGCTGCCGAAGGTGGCGAAGAGCCAGGTGAACAGCAGTGGCGCGATGGCTCCGCCGATGACGCCCGCGAGCGTGTAGGCCAGCGAGCTGCCGGTGTAGCGCAGGCGCGGCGCGAACTGCTCGGAGATGAACGCCGCCTGCGGGCCGTAGAGGAACGAGTGGATCGCCAGGCCCCCGACGACACCCAGTACCAACAGGAACAGCGACCGCTGCTCGGCGAGCGGGAAGAACACGAACGGCCAGGCCACCGCGCAGAGCGTCGCCACCGCGTAGGTCCTGCGGCGGCCCCACACGTCGGAGAGCGCCCCGGCGAGCGGGATCAGCACGAGCTGCGCGGCTGAGCCGATCATGATCGCGGTGAGCGCCCAGCTCTGCGGCAGTCCGAGCACCTGGGTGGTGTAGGTCAGCGTGAACACCGCGAACAGCGCGTAGAGCACGTCCGGGCAGACGCGGCACAGGATCGCGGCGATCAGCGGCCGGGTCTGCGTGGTGAAGACTTCGCGGACCGGGGCGACAGGGCGGTCCCCGTGCTCGGCGATCGCCTTGAAGACCGGCGTCTCCTCCAGCTTCACCCTGATCCACAACCCGAAGAGCACGAGCAGCGCGGAGAGCAGGAAGGCCACGCGCCATCCCCAGCTCAGGAACTGCTCGCGGCTCAGCGATCCGGTCAGCACGGCGAGGACCCCGTTGGCCAGCAGGGTTCCCGCCGGCGGGCCGACCTGGGCGGCGGAGGCCCAGAAGCCGCGTCGCTTCGGGTCGCCGAACTCGCTGGAGAGCAGGACCGCGCCGCCCCACTCGCCGCCGAGCCCGACGCCCTGGGCGAAGCGCAGCAGCACCAGCAGGACCCCCGCGCTGGTGCCGATCTGCTCGTGCGTCGGCAGCACGCCGATCAGGAACGTGGCGATCCCGGTCAGCAGCAACGTGATCACCAGGACCCGCTTGCGGCCGATGACGTCGCCGAGCCTGCCGAAGACGATCCCGCCGAGCGGGCGCGAGACGTAGCCGACCGCGTAGGTGGAGAAGGCGATCAGCGTCTCGGTCAGCGAGTCACCGCTCGGGAAGAACAGGTGCCCGAAGACCAGCGCGGCGGCCGAGGAGTAGATCGCGAAGTCGTACCACTCCAGGGCGGTACCGGAGAGGCTGGCGGCGAAGGCTCGCGCCAGTGCTGAGCGGCTTGGTTGCGGGGCCATGCGTGTGATACTGACTGTATACAACACGTATGCGCAAGTGGAGGAGGGTCGGTCGTGGCCGAGCTGGTGTTCGAACTCCCCGACGGCTCCCGCGTCCCCGTGGCGGTGAAACACCTGCTCAACGGTGGTTATGCGGGCCGGAGCCAAGAGGACGTGGCCGCGCACGTCGCTGAGCTGGCCGAGCTGGGCGTGTCCGCGCCCTCGGTCACGCCGTGCCTGTACCCGGTCGCGCCGTACCTGGCGCAGCAGGCCACGACCGTGCCCGTGCAGCACGGGAAGACCTCGGGCGAGGCGGAGTGGGCGTTGGTGGTGACCGACGACGACGTGCTGCTGACGGTGGCCTGCGACCACACCGACCGCGACCTCGAAGTGCACGGCGTCGCGTGGAGCAAGCAGGCCGCGCCGGACGTGCTCGGTACGCGGGCGTGGCGGTTGTCCGAGGTGGAGCCGCGTCTGGATGAGCTGGTGCTGACGGCGTGGGCCGACGACGAGGTGATCCAGCACGGCACGCTCGCCGAACTCCTGCCGCCGTCCTACTGGCTGGCGGAGCTCCGCGAACGCGGGTTGTTGGCGCCGGGCACCGTCCTGCTCTCCGGCACGATCCCCATGCGCGCGGGCGTCAACCAGTTCGCCAGCTCGTGGCGCGTGGAGATGTCCGACCCCACGTCCCCGGCGAGCCCTCTGACGTTGGCCTACACCACCTCACGGCTTCCCGAGCCGGTCGGCTAGGTCGTGTCAGTCCATGGAGTCGATGAGGTGGCGCATGGTGGCCGCGGCCAGGGAGGGGCGGATGCGCGCGGCCTCGAAGTCGATCACCGCTTCGAGCGGCATGTTCGCGGCCTCGGCGAGCTGGGCGTAGCTCCAGCCCTTGCGCTCGCGGACCTCGCGGACCAGCTTGGCGAAGTCGCCGACCTCGTACGGCAGGAGAGCCTCAGCTTCGGTCGTCATGCGCACACGGTAGCTGTTGCAAGCGACTGGCAGGAGTTCCTAGGGTCGGTGGGTGCTCCTCACTCGCCGTCGGCGGCTCGCCGGCTCCGTCCTGATCGTCGCGGCAGCGGTCTCCGCGTGCACGACACCCTCAGCCCCCGATCGGCAGACCGGCCAGGACCGCACCGCCATGGTGCTGGCCGACGGCTACGAGCCGGAGACGCTCAACCCGCTGCTCGGCTTCGGAGAGGAGGGCGCGTCCAAGCTCTTCGACGGCCTGGTCGAGCATCGCGCGGACCGCAGTGTGCGCGCCGCGCTCGCGGCCGAGGTGCCGCAGCCCTCGCCGGACGGCAGGACGTGGACGGTGAAGCTGCGGCCGGGCGTGAAGTTCCACGACGGCAGCACTTTCGGCTCCGAGGACGTCGTCGCGACCTACCGCGCGGTGCTCGATCCCGCGTTCGCTTCGACGGTGCGCGCCAACTACTCCATGGTCACAGCGGTCGACGCCGAGGGGCCGACGACCGTGCGCTTCACGCTCGCCCACGCCTACGCGCCGTTCGCCCACCGCCTGGTGCTGGGCATCGTGCCGAGCGAGTCGGTGGCGCAGCCGGGGCCGCTCGAACGCTCGCCGTTCAACGCCAAGCCGGTCGGCACGGGCCCGTACAAGCTCACCGAGTGGCGCAGGGGCGACCGCATGGTGATGGAGGCCAACGACGACTATTTCCTTGGTGCGCCGAAGGTTCGCAAGCTGACCGTGGTCTTCGCGATCGACGACAACACGCGCGCGCAGCGGATGCGGGCCGGCGAGTTCGACGGGACCGCGCTGCCTCCTTTGGCCGCCAACGGCATGACCGACGTCAAGGGCGCTCAGGTCATCAAGCACTCCAGCGCCGACTACCGCACGGTGGTCATGCCGATGAACAACCCGGTGACCGGGGACCGCGCGGTGCGGCTCGCGCTGAACTACGCGATGAACCGGGACGGCATGATCCAGGCGCTGCTCGGCGGCAAGGGCAAGCCCGCGTCCACGCCGATCCCGCAGGCGCTCCCCGAGTTCGTCGAGCCCACCGCGCAGTTCCGCTACGACAAGGACGAGGCCACACGCCTGTTGGAGCAGGCGGGCTGGGTGCTCGGCGCCGATGGTGTGCGGGCCCGCGGCCCGCAGCGGGCGAGTTTCTCGCTGATGTACCCGGCGGGCGACTCGGTGCGCAAGGACCTCGCGCAGGCGTTCGCCTCCGACGCGAAGGCCGTCGGCGTCGAGGTCAAGCTGGAGGGGCTCGGCTGGGAGGCCATCGAGCCGAGGATGGGCGCGGACGCGTTGGTGCTCGGCGGCGGCAACCCGTTCGACCCGGACCTGAAGTCCTATCCGCTGCTGCACTCCTCCTTTGCCGCCAACGGTTTCAACAACCCCGGCTCCTACCGCAACACCCAGGTCGACGCGGCGCTGGACGCTGGTCGCAAGGAGACCGATCCGGCTCAGCGCGTCGCGTACTACCGCCAGTTCCAGCGCGCCTACGCCGCCGATCCGGCCATGGTGTTCCTCGTCTTCCTCGACCACACCTACGTCGTGCGCGACGGCTGGACCGGCTACCAGGAGGTCGTCGACCCGCACACGCACGGCCTGACCTGGGGTCCGTGGTGGAACGTGCAGAGCTGGGTGCCCAAGGGGTGAGTTCTCGCGCGCGCGACATCGCCGCGTTGGCCTTGCGGCGGTTGCTCTTCTCGATCCCGGTGCTGTGCGCGGTCGCTGTCGGAGTCTTCCTGCTCGGCGCCGCGTCTCCCTTCGACCCGATCCACCAGTACTACGGCGTGCAGATCTTCAACGCTTCGGCCTCGGAGATCGCCCAGGCGCGAGAAGCGTTGGGGCTCAACGACTCCCTGTTTGTCCAATTTGGACGGTGGGCTGGCGGGTTGCTGTCCGGTGACCTCGGGGTGAGCCGGTCGTTCCGGCAGCCCGTCGCGCAGGTCATCGGCGAGCGCCTGCCGTGGACGCTGCTGCTGGTCGTCGTCGGGCTCGTGCTCGCGGTGCTGATCGCGTTGGTGCTCGGAGTGCTCGCGGCGTGGCGCCAGGGCGGCTGGCTCGACCGCTTCGTCACGGCGATCGGCCATGCCCTCGAAGGGATTCCGCCGTTCGTGCTGGCGCTCGTCGCGATCGCGGTGTTCTCGTTGTCGCTGGGGTGGTTCCCGGTCGCGGGGCTGACCGATGCGGGTGCTGAAGCCACGTTCGGCCAGGTCGCGTCGCACCTCGCTTTGCCCGCCTTGGTGTTGGCGGTCTCGCAGACGCCGTGGTTGGTGCTGCACGTGCGGCAGTCGTTGTTGACGTCCTTGGCGGAGGACCACGTGACCGGCGCCCGCGCGCGTGGCCTCGCTGAACACGTTGTGGTGCTTCGCCATGCGCTTCCGACGGCGTTGCTGCCGTTCGTGACGCTGATCGGAGCGCGGGTGCCGGAGCTGGTCACCGGCGCGGTCCTGGTCGAAGAGGTCTTCTCGTGGCCCGGTGTGGCGAGCGCCGTGGTCCGCGCCGCGCTCGCCGTCGATTTCCCTTTGCTGGTGGTGCTTTCGCTGCTCGCCACGGCCGCCGTGCTGATCGGCTCACTCCTCGCCGACGTGGCCGCCGCCGTGCTCGACCCGAGGGTGGGCGTCGATGGCTGAGCCGCAGTCGACCTGCTGGCACGCGAACGCCTCGTTTGGTGCGTTGAACTCCCTGAACGGGTCGTTCAGTGCGTTCACGGCGTCAAAGGGGCCGTTGGCGGGTGGGCGTGATGAGTGAGCAGTGGAGGCGTGTGGGGCGGGCGCGGTCGGGCTCGCGGAGGTTGGTGTGGGGTGCGGGCACGCTCGCGGTGTTGGTGCTGGGGGCGGTGGTGCTGCCGTGGGCGGGCGGGTTGGACGAGAGCCTGATCCACTACGAGTCGGTGCGCCTGGCGCCTTCGGTCGAGCATCCGTTCGGGACGGACGCGGGCGGGCGTGATCTGTTGCTGAGGGCCTTCGCGGGGCTGCGCGTGTCGTTGTTGGTGGCGGTGCTGTGCGCGCTGATCTCCACGGTGCTCGGAGTGCTCATCGGTGGCCTGTCGGGAGCCCTTGGGGGCTGGCCGGACCGGCTCGCGATGCGGTTCGTGGACACGCTGAACTCCGTGCCGCACCTGCTCCTCGGCATCGTGATCGTGGCTCTGTACAGGGGAAATCTGACCGCGGTCGTTGCTTCGATCGCGTTGACGCACTGGACGACGGTGGCGCGGATCGTGCGCGCGGAGGTGCTTTCCTTGCGGGAGCGGCCGTTCATCGACGCGGCGATCTCCGGCGGAGCTTCGAGGTGGCGCGTGCTGCACAGGCACCTGGTGCCCGCGGTGGTGCCGCAGGCGGCGATGTCGGCGGTGTTGTTGTTGCCGCACGCGGTGTGGCACGAGACAGCGCTGAGCTTCCTCGGCTTGGGGCTACCACCGCACATGGCCAGCATCGGCAACATCCTCGCGGAGTCCAGGGCGGCGGTGCTGACCGGAGCGTGGTGGGTGGTGGCGTTCCCGTCGCTCGTGCTGATCGCGACGACCCTCGCGGTGTCGGGGATGGCGTCGGTGTGGCGAGATCGCCTGGTGCCACGGCGGAGATCGGAGCTGGCGCTGTGATCGTCGAAGGTCTGTCAGTCCGTTTCCTGGTGCGCGGAGCCGAAGTTCGCGCGGTCACGGACGCGTCGTTCGAGCTGAAGCCGGGGCGGCTGCTGGCGTTGGTGGGGGAGAGCGGGTGCGGGAAGTCGGTCCTCGCGTCGGCGCTGCTGGGGTTGTTGCCGGGCAACGCCGAAGTTCGCGGCAGCGCTCGGCTGAACGGGCTGGACGTGCTCGCGGCCGACGAGAGGACGTTGGCCACCAAGGTGCGCGGCCGGATGGTCGGCCTGGTGCCGCAGTCGGCGGTCACGCACCTGACGCCGGTCCGCACCGCGCGCAGCCAGCTGAAAGAGACCGTGCGCGCGCTCAAGCCAGAGCAGGACGTCGACGAGCTGGCCGTGCGTGTCGGGCTGAAGCCGGAAATGTTGGACAGGTACCCGCACGAGCTGTCCGGTGGCATGGCACAGCGCGTGGCGATCGCGATGGCACTGGCCGGTGACCCGCCGATCATCCTCGCCGACGAGCCGACCAGCGGGCTTGACCGGCCGTTGGTGGACCGCACGATGGATCTGCTCGCGGGGCTGGCCGAAGAGGGAAGAGCGGTCTTGCTGATCACGCACGACCTCGCGGCGGCGCGGCGGTCCGCGACCGATCTCGCGGTGATGTACGCGAGCAGGCTCGTGGAGCTGGGGTCGGCGGCCGAGATGTTCGCCGATCCGCTGCACCCGTACACGAGCGGGTTGCTGGGCGCCTTGCCGGAGGGCGGTTTCCGGCCGATCCCAGGGCATCCACCGGAGCTGACGCACCTGCCCGACGGCTGCGCGTTCCGGCCCCGCTGCCCGGTCTCGGACACCTGCTCCGATGATCCTTCGCTCGCGCCGCACGGAGATCGGCTCGTCGCGTGCAGGCGCCCGTGCTGAGCGGGACCGGCCTGGTCGCCGGATACCGCACGGGCGTCGCCGTTCTGTCCAATGTGGACATCGAGGTCGAGCGCGGCGCCGTGCTCGGGCTCGCCGGGCCCAGCGGCTGCGGGAAGTCGACGCTGGCCAAGGTGCTGACGCTGCTGCACGAGCCGTGGGCCGGGCTGGTCGAGCTGGACGGCGAGGCGGTGCGGAAGTTCCGGCACGCCGCTCCGCGAGCCCAGCGGACCGCGATCGGCGTGGTGTTCCAGCAGCCGAGGTTGTCGGTCGACCCGAGGTTCACGCTGCGCGAGGTCATCGTGGAGCCCTTGGCGGCCAACGGTTTTCCCGCGAAGATCGGCGAGCTGGCCGAGCGCGTCGGGCTGACCGAGGACCTGCTCGGCCGTCGTCCGCACGAGGTCAGCGACGGGCAGCTGCAACGCGCGTGCCTGGCGCGGGCGCTCGCGCTGGGGCCGCGCTACCTGGTGTGCGACGAGATGACGGCGATGCTGGACGCCTCCACCACGGCGGCGCTGGTCGGCGTCGTGCAGGAGGAGGTCCGCGCGGCGGGCACCGGGGTGCTGGCGATCAGCCACGACGAGGATCTGCTCAGTGTCTGGGCGGATCGTGTACAGCGCTGGACCTGATCTCCTACGGTGAGGACCATGTACGACGACGGGATCGACCTCGACGCCGTCCGCACCGACACTCCGGGTGCCCGCGAGCGGATCTTCCTCGACAGCGCGGGGTCCTCCCTCCCGCCCGAACCCGTGCTCCGCGAAACCATCAGCCACCTGCGCCGCGAGTCCGAGGTCGGCGGCTACCGAGCCGCCGCCGAGCGCGCCGACGACCTGGACAAGGGCTACGCCGTCGCGGCGGGCTTCTTCGGCTGCCAACCCGACGAGATCGCGTTCACCGAGAGCGCGACGCGGTCCTGGCTCAACGCCTTCACCTCGGTCCCGCTCGCCGAGGGCGACCGCGTGCTGATCACCGAGGCGGAGTACGGCAGCAACGCCGTGGCGATCTACCACCGGGCGCGGATGGTCGGCGCGCAGGTCGACGTCGTCCCATCCGACTCGACCGGGACCCTGGACGTGGCCGCGCTCCGCGAGCTGCTTGACGAGCGCGTGAAGCTCGTGTCGCTCGTGCACGCGCCGACGAACAGCGGCCTGGTGAACCCCGTGCGCGAGGCCGTGGACGCCGCGCACGAAGCCGGAGCGCTCGTGCTGCTCGACGCGTGCCAGTCCGCCGGGCAGATGCGGGTGAAGGCCGACGAGACCGGCGCCGACATGATCTCCGCGACCGGGCGGAAGTGGCTCCGCGGCCCGCGCGGGACCGGGATTCTCGTTGTGCGCCAAGGGCTTCAGCTCGCCCCGACGCAGATCGACCAGCACGGCGCCACGTGGAGCATCCCGGACGGCGTCGAGCTGCGGCCGGATGCGCGCGTGCACGAGCTGTGGGAGTCCTCCGTCGCTGACCGGCTGGGCCTGATCGCCGCGCTGCGCTACGCAGACCAGATCGGGATCGACGCCATCGAGCGCGCGGTGCGGGCTCGGGCCGACGCGCTCCGCGAAGGGCTGGCGGCCATTCCGCGCGTCCAGGTGCACGACATCGGGAGTGTGCGCAGCGGCATCGTGAGCTTCACCGTCGACGGCATCGGCGCCATGGACGTGAAGAGCGCTTTGCAGGCGAAGCGGATCACCGTTTCGGCGAGCGGGGCGCACGGTGCTCTGCTCGACATGACCCTGCGAGGGCTCACGGAGTTCGTGCGCGCGTCACCGCACTACTTCGTCGATCACGAACAGATTTCTACATTTCTGGAGACTGTTTCCGACCTGATTTGCGTGTAGTGGTCAGCTGACTCAAAATCACGGCATGCGTTCCAAGTCCCTCCTCGCGGGAGCCGTTGTCCTGCTCGCCTCGGTCGCGGTTCCCGCCGCCGCCGACGCCGTCGTGTGCAACGGCGCCCAGCTGCGCCTCGGCTCGGGCAACATCTCCCCGTGCTACGGCCCGGGCACCCATGGCATCAACGACCAGAAGACGACGTCGATCGAGGTCGCCGATGGCTACCAGGCGACCCTGCACACCCGGGGCGGCGGGCCGAAGACCTACTACCCCGGCAAGCACATCACCGACACCAACACCGCGACGAAGATCGTGGTCGTGAAGTTCTGACTGAATCCGCATGCGTTTTCCGGGTGATTCGCGCATAGTCGCCGTATGCGTTCCAAGAACATTCTTCTCGCTGCTGCTCTCGCTCTGCTCACCTCGATCTCGGTGCCCGCCGGTGCCCAGGCGGCCGAGTGCCAAGGCGCGAAACTGCGCTGGAGCTTCTCGCCCAACACGCTCTGCTACTACGGCGGCACTCACCACATCGACAACTGGGCGGGGAACTGGATCGACCCCACCCCGGGTTTCAAGGCCGTTGTTCACTTCAACCTCGTGCCGTCGAGGGTCTACGGGCCGGGCCGGGAGTCCTTGGACAACGAGGAAGTCAACCGTCTCGAGATCGTGAAGGTCTGACACTGGAAGGCCGCTTCCTCTCACGGGAGGCGGCTCTTCAGCCCTCACTGAAAACCGGACGATTCTTCCCGTTGTCCTGGGCGTGCTGCCGTGACGTGCGTGACCATGTCGGCATGCGTTCGAGGAGAGTTCTCTTAGCGGGTGCCCTCGCCCTGGCGGCCACCGTCACGGTGCCCACCGCGGCCCAGGCCACCCACTGCTACGGCGCCCAGTTGAAGTGGACAACGGGAAGCTGGTCGCGTTGCCACGGGCTCGGTTTCCACGACGCCGAGGGCAAGACGTCGACGATGATCTCGGTCGCCGATGGTTTCAAGGTCACCCTGCACTTCCGAGGCACCCGCCCGGACGGCAGCCCGATCACGGCGCCGCAGACCTACGGGGCGGGCACGTTCATCACGGACATGCAGGGCAACAGCCTGAGCCAGCTCTTCGTCAAGAAGGCCTGACAACGAAAGGCCGCCTCCCGCGCAGCGCGAGAGGCGGCCTTCTGCTCAGCGGAGATCAGCAGGTCTTGCCGATGACCCGGGGAACGCAGTCCGCGTAGGACAGCAGCAGGTCGACGGCCTTGTCGTTGCGGGCGGTCTCCCGCTCGATCACCGTGTCACGCGGGTAGAAGCCGCCAGCACCACCCCCGCTCGGGTACATCTCGAAGGTGTAGGTCCAGATCTTGTGCTGGCCCCACATCCAGTCGGTGATGTCGCCGTCGGTCACGTACAGGTCGCTGCCCTGCTGGGGCGTGTAGCCGTTGGTCTGCGCCATCTGCCTGCCCAGCGTGGAGAACGCCTTGGCCTCGTCGGCGTTCAGGCCCGGCGCGGTGTCGTCCTGGGTGTAGCCGAAGGGCCACAGCACCAGCTCCGAGTAGGTGTGGAAGTCGATGTTCGCGGTGATCTGCTGCTTGCCGCCGACCACCCGCGAGTTCACGAGGTCGCGGATGCGCTGCGCCTCCGGCGTGGAGAACGCCGAGGGGCCACGGTAGGTCTCGCTGCTCGGGCTGCCGGAGGAACCGCCGCAGCAGCCCCACTTGTAGCCGAAGTTGCGGTTGATGTCGGTGGCCTGCTGCTGGCGGTTCTTGCGCCAGCTGCGGAACTGCCCGGTGGCGATGTCGTACTCCGCGCCGTCGGGGTTCACGCTCGGCACGATCAGGATCTCGCGCGAGTCCACGACGCCCTTGATCGCGGAGTTGCTCGCGTAGCCGGTGGTGAAGCGCTTGGCGATGCGCAGGCACATCTCCACGGTCAGGTGCTCGCGGGCGTGGATGTTGCAGTTGAACAGGACTTCCGGCTCGTTCTCGTCGGAGTTGACGTTGTCGCTGATCTTCAGCATCCAGATGTCGCGGCCCTCGTGGCTCTTGCCGATGCTGGAGACCTTGGCGATGTTCGGGAAGTCCGCGGCCGCCTTGCGCAGCTCGTCGGTCATCTCCGCGTAGTTGTGGTAGCCCGCGTAGCCGGAGGGGAAGTCCCGCGCGCTCGGGCCGGAGGTGAGCCCGGCCAGCTGCTCCCGGACGTCACCCTGGTAGGTGACGGCGAAGCCCTTGTCGCGCAGCAGCTTCGCCTGCGCCGCGGTGGCGGCGACGGTCATCCGCTCGCCGTGCACTGAGTAGACGTCCACACCCGTCGACGCGACATCGGTGCGCAGCTCGACGGTCTTGGCGGTGACGTCGTAGACGCCGGAGGACTCGGGTGGGGCCGCGCCGGCGCCCACCGCGCCAGGGAGCAGCAGTGCCATACAGATCGCCACCAACAGGCCGCGACGCTTGCGCATGGTGTACCTCCGAGGAGAGCAGGGTTGATCGGAGAGTGGAGCCTTGCGGGGCGTCGCGGCAAGAGACGTTGGTAGGGCGAACCGGACGGATCGCCCTACCTGTCCCGAAAATCAGCCGCAGCTGCCCCCGACGACGCGCGGAACGCAGTCGGCGTAGGTCAGCATGAGGTCGACCGCCTTGTCGTTGCGACTCGTCTCGCGGTCGATCACCTCATCGGGCGGGTAGAAGCCGTGCTGCCCGCCGAACATCTCGAACGTGTAGCTCCAGATCTTGTGCTGGCCCCACATCCAGTCCCGCACACCGCCGTCGGTGATGTAGAGGTCGCTGGCCTGCTGGGGCTTGTAGCGGTTGCTGGTCGCCATCTGCGTGCCGAGTTCCTTGAAGGCGCGCAGGTTCTCGGAGTTCAGGTCGGGCGTGGTGTCGTCCTTGGTGTAGCCGTAGGGCCACATCACCAGCTCGCCGTAGGTGTGGAAGTCGATGTGCGTGGTGATCTGCTGCTTGCCGCCGATCACCCGTGAGTTCACGAAGTCGCTGACCACCTTGGTCTCCGGCGCGGAGAACGGGTTCGCGCCCCGGTAGGTCTCGCTGCCCGGCGAGGACGAGGAACCGCCGCAGCAGCCCCACTTGTGGCCCCAGTTGCGGTTGAGGTCGGTGCCGATCCTGCTGCTGCCCGCGTTCGGCTGCCGGTTGAGCCGCCAGCTCTTGTAGGTGCCGGTGGACACGTCGTACTCGATGCCGTCCGGGTTCACCATCGGCAGCACCCAGATCTCCCTGCTGTCCATGAACTTCTTGACAGCGGGGTCGGTGGCGTAGCCGGTGGTGAAGCGCTGCACGACGCGGCGCAGGCACATCTCCGCCGACAGGTGCTCGCGCGCGTGCTGGTTGCAGGTGAAGATCGTCTCGGGCTCGTTCTCGTCGGTGCCGACGTTGGTGCTGAGCTTCATCAGCCAGACGTCGCGGCCCTCGTGGCTCTTGCCGACGCTGGAGAGCTTGGCCAGGCCGGGGAAGTCGCGCTCGGTCTTGCGCAGCTCCTCGGTCAGCTCGGTGTAGTTGTGGTAGCCCGCGTCAGCCGGCGGGAAGTCCCTCGCCACCACGTCGGGGCCGCTGCGCTCGGCGAGCTGACGCGCCCGGTCACCGACCGGAGTCAACTTGAAACCCTTGTCGCGCAACAACTTCGCTTCGCCGGGCAGGGCGGAGACGGTCATCTCCGCGTGGTCGACGCCGAGCACGTCCGCGCCGGAGGAGACGACCTCCGTGCGCGCGTCGGTGCCCGAGACGCCGTCGACGGTGTAGACCGTCTCCGCCTCGGGCATGTTCGCCAGGCCGTAGGTCGGCACGATCACGGCCAGGCAGGCGCCGACCGCGACGGCTCTGAGGCCGAGTCGGGTGGCCATAGGGTCCTCCAGGTGTGTTCACAGGGGCGGGGGTGCTCCCACCCGCGCTGGTGGGAGCACCCCCGGAACAGCCGCAAGACCTAGCAGGTCTTGCCAATCACTCTGGGCACGCAGTCGGCGTATTCCAAGAGCAGATCGACTGCTTTGTCGTTGCGCGTGGTCTCGCGCTGGATCACCGAGTCCCTGGGGTAGAAGCCGCCGCCCCAGAAGTCCTTCGGGTACATCTCGAAGGTGTAGCTCCAGATCTTGTGCACGCCCCACATCCAGTCGTTGATGCCACCGTCTGTGATGTAGAGGTCACTGCTCTGCTGCGGGGTGTAGCCGTTGGTCTGGGCCATCTGGCGGCCGAGCGTGGAGAAGGTCCGCGCCTGGTCGGCGTCCAGTCCCGGGGCCGTGTCGGCGGTGGTGTAGCCGAAGGGCCACAGCACCAGCTCCGAGTAGGTGTGCCAGTCGATGTGCGCGGTGATCTGCTGCTTGCCGCCGACCACGCGCGAGTTCACGAAGTCGCGCACGCGCTGGGTCTCCGGCGCGGAGAACGGCGACGGTCCCCGGTAGGTCTCGCTGCCGGTGCTGCCGGAGGAGCCGCCGCAGCAGCCCCACTTGAAGTCCCAGTTGCGGTTGAGGTCGGTACCGGGTCCCTGGCGGTTCTTGCGCCAGCTGCGGAACTGGCCGCTGGCGATGTCGTACTCGGAACCGTCCGGGTTGACGTTCGGCACCAGCCAGATCTCCCGCGAGTCGACGTAGCGCTTCACCGCGGGGTCGCTGGCGTAGGTGGAGGTCAGGCGCTGCACGATGCGCAGGCACATCTCGATGGTCAGGTGCTCGCGCGCGTGCTGCCCGCAGGTGAACAGCACCTCCGGCTCGTTCTCGTCGGTGCCGACGTTGTCGCTGATCTTGATGACGTTGAGGTCGCGGCCCTCGTGGCTCTTGCCGATGCTGGAGAGCTTGGCCAGCGCGGGGAAGTTCGCGACCGTCTTGTTCAGCTCCGTGTTCAGCTCGGCGAGGTTGTGGTAGCCCGCGTAGCCGGACGGGAAGTCGCGGACGCCGGGCCCCTCGTCGATCTTGGGGAGCTGGGAGTGCAGGTCGACCTGGAAGCCCTTGGCGCGCAGGGCCGCGATCTCGGCAGGGGTGCCGATCACGGTCATCGCGGCGCCGTCGAAGCCGAGGACGTCGATCCCCGTGTTCGCCACCGCCGTGCGCTGTTCGACCGTTGCCGTGCCGCGCACCTGGTACACCGCACGGTCTTCGGTCTGCTGCTGCTGCTGCTGTGCCGCCGCGGGCGCAGGGGTCGCCGTGGCGGTAGCGGGGATCGAGGCGACCAGCGCCGCGCAGGCGCCGAGGGCCACCGCGAGCAGGGCCCGCTTGGTGCTTGTCAACATCGTGCCTCCGAACGTTGACGGAGTGTGATCAGTGCAGCGTGGCGCAGCTCACGGAGCGTCGACAAGACATAACTTCCGAGGCATGGAGGAGCCCTATGGGCTGTAACCCGTTCGTGTGGCCAGGTTGACGTAGCGCACACCGAACTCGGTTCTGCTCCGAGTGGGCTACCGCCTACCCTGGGACCAGCACAAACTTTCCGTCCCTTTTCGAGAGACCGAGGACTGCTCCTCCATGCTGAGCCGCATCGACCTCCGTGGTCGCGTTCCGTCCGCCGCCGAGCTGCGCGCCTCCCTTCCGCGCGCCGAGGTCGACGTGGACGCCGTGCTGCATCAGGTCCGGCCGGTGGTGGACGCGGTCCGCGAGCGCGGTGTCGATGCCGTGCTGGAGTTCGCCGAGCGCTTCGACAAGGTCCGCCCCGCGCGCGTGCGCGTTCCCGAGACCGAGCTGAAGCGCGCGCTGGACGAGCTGGACCCGGCCGTGCGCGAGGCGCTGGAGACCTCCATCGCGCGCGCCCGCCTGGTGCACGCCGACCAGCGCCGCACCGACACCACCACCCGCGTCGTGCCCGGCGGCACCGTCACCGAGCGCTGGGTGCCCGTCGCCCGCGTCGGCCTCTATGCGCCGGGTGGCCTCGCGGTCTACCCGTCCTCCGTGGTGATGAACGTGGTGCCCGCGCAGGTGGCGGGCGTTGAGTCGCTCGTCGTGTGTTCGCCGCCACAGGCCGCGTTCGGTGGGCTGCCGCACCCGACCGTGCTCGCCGCGTGCGCGCTGCTCGACGTCACCGAGGTGTGGGCGGTCGGCGGGGCGCAGGCCGTCGCGCTGCTGGCCTACGGCGGCGTCGACACCGACGGCGGAGCCCTGGAGCCGGTGGACACGGTCACCGGGCCGGGCAACATCTACCTCACCGCCGCCAAGCGACTGCTGCGTGGGCTGATCGGCATCGACTCCGAGGCCGGGCCGACCGAGATCGCGATCCTGGCCGACCACACCGCCGACCCGGTGCACGTGGCCGCCGACCTGATCAGCCAGGCCGAGCACGACCCGCAGGCCGCGAGCGTGCTCGTGACCACCTCCGAGGAGCTGGCCGACGCCGTGGACGCGCAGCTCGTCGCCCAGGTCGCCGCGACCAAGCACTCCGAGCGCGTGCGGACCGCGTTGGTCGGCAGGCAGTCCGGCTGCATGCTGGTGTCCACAGTGGACGAAGGGCTGCGCGTGGTCGACACCTACGCCGCCGAGCACCTGGAGATCCAGACCGTCAACGCCGCCGAGGTGGCCGCGCGCGTCCGCTCCGCCGGGGCGATCTTCGTCGGCCCGTACTCGCCGGTCTCGCTCGGCGACTACTGCGCGGGCTCCAACCACGTGCTCCCGACCGGCGGCTGCGCGCGGCACTCCTCCGGGCTGAGCGTGCAGACCTTCCTGCGCGGCGTCCACGTCGTGGAGTACACCCGCGAGGCGCTGGCGGAGGTCGCTTCCCAGGTAGTGGCGCTGGCCAACGCCGAGGACCTGCCCGCGCACGGCCAGGCCGTCACCGCGCGCTTCGGCGGTGCTTCGTGACGATCTTGGGTTCCGAGTTCACCCTCGACGGGCTGCCGTTGCGCGAGGACCTGCGCGGGCGCTCGCCGTACGGGGCGCCGCAGCTGGACGTCGCGGTTCGGCTCAACACCAACGAAAACCCGTATCCGCCGACCCCGGCTCTGGTCGCCGACGTGGCCGCGGCCACCCGTGATGCGGCCGAGCGGCTGCACCGCTACCCGGACCGGGACGCGGTCGAGCTGCGTGGTGCCTTGGCGGAGTACCTGACGCAGGCGACCGGCGTCGCGCTCGCCACGGAGAACCTGTGGGCCGCCAACGGTTCCAACGAGATCCTGCAACAGGTTCTCCAGGCGTTCGGCGGTCCTGGGCGCGTCGCGGTCGGCTTCGAGCCGTCGTACTCGATGCACCCGATCATCGCGGCGGGCACGCGCACCGAGTGGCTGTCCGCGCCGCGCCGCGCCGACTTCTCCTTGGACGCCGACGCGGCTGTTTCGCTTCTCCGCGAACGGCAGCCCGACGTGGTTTTCCTGACCAGCCCGAACAATCCGACCGGCCAGTCCATCCCCGCCGAGGACCTGCGCAGGCTCGTCGCGGCGGCTCCGGGCATGGTCGTGGTGGACGAGGCGTACGCGGAGTTCTCCGCGCAGCCCAGCGCTGTCTCGCTGATCGGTGAGTGCGGCGGCAGGCTGATCGTCTCGCGCACGATGAGCAAGGCGTTCGCGTTCGCGGGCGGTCGCCTCGGCTACCTCGCCGCCGCGCCCGCCGTCGTGGACGCGGTGCAGCTCGTGCGGCTGCCGTACCACCTGTCCGCGCTGACGCAGGCCGCCGCGCTGGCGTCGCTGCGGCACGCGGAGGACACGCTCGGCTCGGTCGCCCTGTTGGCCGCCGAGCGCGACCGAGTCGTGGAAGCCTTGGGCGACATGGGTTTCCGCGTGGTGCCCAGCGACGCGAACTTCGTCCTCTTCGGACAGTTCGCGGACGCGGCTTCGGCGTGGAAGTCCTATTTGGACCGTGGAGTGCTGATCAGGGACATCGGCATCGCGGGCCACCTGCGGGTGACCATCGGGGTCCCCGACGAGAACGACGCCTTCCTGGCCGCGAGCAAGGAAGTGGCAACGGAGGTGCAGCGGTGAACCGGATCGCCAAGATCGAGCGCACGACCAAGGAGTCCTCGATCCACGTCGAGCTCGACCTCGACGGCGCGGGCAAGGTCGACGTCAGCACCGGCGTGCCGTTCTTCGACCACATGCTCACCGCGCTCGGCGCGCACGCGTCCTTCGACCTCGTCGTGCGCGCGACCGGTGACGTGGAGATCGACGCGCACCACACCGTCGAGGACACCGCGATCGTGCTCGGCCAGGCCCTGCGCGAGGCCATCGGCGACGCCTCCGGCATCCGGCGCTTCGGCGACGCGTGGATTCCGATGGACGAGACCCTGGCCCACGCCGCCGTGGACGTCTCCGGGCGGCCGTACTGCGTGCACGTCGGCGAGCCCGACCTGCTGGCCGGCTACACCATCGGCAACAACTACCCGGCCGTGCTCAACCGGCACGTGTTCGAGTCGCTGGCCTTCCACGCGCGCATCGCCCTGCACGTGCGCGTCATCCACGGCCGCGACCCGCACCACATCACCGAGGCACAGTTCAAGGCCATCGCACGAGCGCTGCGCGCGGCCGTGGAGCGCGACCCCAGGGTCACCGGGATCCCGTCCACCAAGGGCGTTCTCTGATCTGAGCGAAATCGATTGTACTTCGGGCACCTGAGTCGTCCCGCGATTCAGGTGTCACTTAAGTGCATGGGGATTCACATTTTGCGCACCTGCGCTGCGGGCGATTTCTTTCCGTTGGTGAGGCTGTGGAAGTGGGGAATCATGCGCAAGCTTCGGTCCGTTGTCGCGGTGCTCGCGGTCGGGGGTGCGATGCTGGCTGGCGTCGCGCCTGCCTCGGCCAACGCGGATGATTGCAGCTACAAGCTCTGCATGTGGGAGGACGACTGGTACGCCGACACCCTCTACGCCAAGTCGGCAGCGGTGTCCGGTTGCCTGGAAATCGCCGGGTGGAACGGCGACAACGAGATCAGCTCGCTCATCAACAACACCGGGCACACCGTCCGGCTCTACGCTGACGACGGTTGTCAGGGCAGGAGCCTGCCGTTGGGGCCGGGGTACTACCCCGAACTCAGCAGGCTCGGCTTCAACAACGAGGTGGAGAGCTACAGCTTCGACGGGACCTGACCGTCGGCGGCCCCGAAGGTCACCGGCGTCCCGGCCGTCGAGGGGCGTGCTCTAACCTGCGCGCATGGATTACGTGTACATCGCCCTGCTCGCCCTCGCCGGATTCCTCATCGGTGGCGCGTACACGCTGTGGAAGTCGATGAAGCTCATCGCGATCCTGCTGCTCGTCGGCGCCGTCCTCGCGGGCGCGGGCGCCGTCGCCTGGTGGATCTCCACCACCTGAGCCAGCGCGGCGACTACGCGCGCCGCGTCAGGTAGCGCGGCGGGACGGTTGAGGTCAGCCAGACGCCGTTCGCGCTGCGGTGGAAGGTGTGACCGTCGGCGGACATCGCGGCTGCGTCGACGACCAGGATCGTGGGTGAGCCCCTGCGGTTGCCGACGCGGTGCGCGGTCTCGACGTCCGCCGACAGGTGCACCGCGTGGCGCTTCATCGGCCGCAGTCCCTCGCTGAGGATCGCGGGCAGGAATCGTTCTCCTGTGCCGTGGTAGAGCACTGCGGGCGGGATGGCGGGCTCGAGGCCGAGGTCGACTGCGACGCTATGTCCTTGGCTGGCGCGGATTCGTTGGCCGGTCTCGTCGAAGGCGAAGCGCCGTTTGTCGTTGCCCGCCACCACTGTTTCGAGCTCTTCGCGCGTGATGCGCAGCGCGGCGATCAGGTCCGCGACGGCCACCCAGCCCGCCGCGTCCAGGGTGATGCCGATCTCCTCGGGGGCGTGGCGGAGGTGGCGGGACATCCGCTTCGACACGCTCACGAGCCGTGCTTGGTTCATGGCACCAAGTGCAGCATCCCGCGCAAGCGCTTTGGTCTCTGTAGGGTCCGTTCGTGGCCGAGGCGATGAGCGATGCGGAGCTGCGGCGCAGGTACGGACGTTGGCTCCACGGCTTGCCGGAGTTCCTACGCCGGATGCTGGCCGAGGGCACTGTCGAGCTGTTCGATGACTCCGCCGTGCGCGAGCTGACCAGCCTCCACCTGTTCACGCCAGTCAGCTCGGCGGAGATCGATTGGGACGTTCACCTGTTCCTGGGCCAGCACTTGGCGTCCAGTGACGACGAGGTGGCCGCACGCGTGGCCTCCACCATGGCGCCGCACGTCGCGGAGAACCGTCAGTGGCCGTGATGTGGACGACGTCCTTGCCCGTCGCGGTCTTCACGGCGGAGCAGGTGGTGCGCCACGCGCTGGACATCGTTTCAGCTTCGGGAACGCTGTGGCTCCAGCCCCTCGGTGGCGGAGTGCTCGTCGAGGTCCAGACCGACAGCCGCGTCACCACCGGCGTCGCAGCCAATCCCCGGCACTGAGCGTCACCCAGAAGCCTTTTGCTTTTCAGCCTTCGCTGAAGTGAATAGGCTCTCATATTTTGCGTCGCTACCGTCCGGATGATTTGTTTGCGAAATTCGAAAAGAGTGGGTCGCTGCCGGGAAAAGTTTTCGCGGATTGCTGTAGAGGCGTTCAGCGCGACCTCGTCCTCGCGGAGATGAAGTGCCGCTCGCATGATATTCGCATGCGGGTGGATGTGAGAGTTTTTGTTGAAGTTTCATTTATTCATGTGAGAGGATCACTGGAGCATGCGTACTTCGTTCACGAGCGCAGCACTCTGCGCCGGCCTGCTGTTCACCGCCGTGCTACTGCCGGCCAGCGCACAGGCGGCCTCGACGACCGCGAGCGCCGCGGAACCAAAATGCGACATGGTGACGACCGACACCCGAACTCACGTTAGTGGCGTGTGCACCAGCGCTCACCTTCCCGGAGTTCATCGGTACGTAGTCGAGGTAGGGTGCAGCTATCAGGGCAATATCCATCACCCCAGCTATTCGGAGTTCTCGCCGGAGACCGCGATCGGGAACACAACGTACGTCAACTGCCCGGTGGGCTTGAAGGTCATACGCAGGTCGAACGGCACGGATGCCATCTACATTTGGCCTCGCTGACTGGGGGCTGATGACCTGGCGCGGTGGTTCCGGGAACGGATGGCGAACGGTCGTCGCATCTGGGTCAGTGGCTAAGGGGCCAGGTCAAGATTTCCTGACCTGGCCCGCGCTGATGACCCAGTTGGTGTGGGTGGGCGGAATCATTCGCAACTTTCTCGGCGGCAGCATGAACGACAATGCGGAGAGCTACTGCGTCAAGGGCACGTGAGGTGCCACCGGTGTGGTGCTCGGCCAGTGGGATCTGTGAGCTTCAGTCTCGGCCGCCCTCGGCGGCTGGCTTGAGCTTGTGCGCGCCGGGGCCGTACTGGGCCTGCTCGTCGTTCTCGTTGTAGAGGCCGCACGCCTTGAGCGACAGGCAGCCGCAGCCGATGCACGACGCCAGCCGCTCGCGCAGGCGGTGCAGCGCGTCGATGCGGATCTCCAGCTCCTTGTCCCAGGCCTTGGACAAGCGGGCCCAGTCGGCCTTGGTCGGAGTGCGGTTGTCCGGCAGGGTGGCGAGCGCGTCGCGCACGTCCTCCAGCGTGAGCCCGACGCGTTGCGCGGAGCGGATGAACGCCAGCCTGCGCAGCACGGAGCGCGCGTAGCGGCGTTGGTTGCCCGCGGTGCGCTCGGAGACGATCAGGCCCTTGTCCTCGTAGAAGCGCAACGAGGTGTGCGGGACCCCGCTGCGCGCGGCCACATCGCCGATCGTCAGCCAGGTGAGCGATTCCGCCATGGAACGGAGCCTACTGCTTGACCTCTAGCTAAGTCGAGGTTGCACCATGGTCCCATGACACAGGGGATCTTGAGGAGAGGCTGGTCCGAACTACCGGACCTGTTCCGGCGCATGAGCGGGGACGAGAAGCACGAGTGGGCCGCGACCTCCACGCTGCCCGCGCTGTGGACGCTCTACGACCGCGTGCTCAACGTGTCGCCCGAGCGGATCGACGATCCGGACCGGGACCGCTTCCTGCTCTCCAAGGGGCACGGGCCGATGGCCTACTACGCGGTGCTCGCCGCGAAGGGCTTCCTCGATCCGTCCACATTGGACGACTGGACCGACTTCGGCTCGACGCTCGGTCAGCACCCGGACCGGGTCCTGGTGCCGGGCGTGGAGATCGGCGCGGGTTCGCTCGGCCACGGGCTGGCGCTCGGCGTCGGCCAGGTCCTCGGGTTGCGCGCGCAGGGCCGGACCACGCCGAGGGTGTTCGTGCTGGTCGGCGACGGCGAGTTCGACGAGGGCAGCAACCACGAGGCGATCGCGCTCGCCGGGCGGCTCGGCCTCGAACAGCTGACCGTGGTGGCCATCGACAACGGCTCCGCGAGCCACGGCTGGCCCGGCGGCATGGCGAGCCGGTTCGCCGTCGAGGGCTGGGACACCGTCTCCGTCGACGGCCGCGACCAAGAGGCGCTCTACCGCGCGTTCACCGAGGCGCACCCCGGCCGTCCGCGCGCCGTGGTCGCCGTGATCAGGGAAGAGGGTGTGGAATGACCTCCGCCGACTTCGCCGGGACGAAGACCGCGCTGGCGTTGGCCTCCAGTGATGTCACGATGCGAGAGGTCTTCGTCGAGACCGTCACCGCCGCCATGGACACCGATCCGCGCATCGCCGTCGTGACCGCTGACATCTCGGCGGGCAACTTCGCCGAAGCGCGGTCGAGGCACCCGGAGCGCGTGGTCAACGTGGGCATCCGTGAGCAGGCCATGATCGGCGTCGCGGGTGGGATGGCGCTGACCGGGCTTCGGCCGGTGGCGCACAGCTACACGCCGTTCCTCGTCGAGCGGCCCTTCGAGCAGATCAAGCTCGACCTCGGGCACCAAGACGTCGGCGCGGTCCTCGTCAGCATCGGCGCGTCCTACGACGACCCGGTCTGGGGGCGCACCCACCAGGCGCCTGGCGACGTCGCGCTGATCGACACGCTGCCCGGCTGGACGATCCACGTTCCCGGCCACCAGGACGAGGTCCGTTCGTTGTTGTCCACCGCGCTCGCTGGTGATGACCGCGTCTACCTCCGCCTGTCCACGCGGCGGAACTCGCGCGCGCACTCCGTCGAGGGCTTCACCACCGTTCGCACGGGGAGCAAGGGCGTCGTCGTCGCGGTCGGGCCGATGCTGGACCCCGTGCTCGCCGCAACGTCCACTGTGGACGCCACCGTGCTCTACGCCGCGACCGTGCGGCCCTTCGACCACGCCGGGCTGCGCGCGGCGGTGGGCTCGAACGCGAACGTCGTTCTGGTGGAGCCGTATCTGCGCGGCACTTCAGCGCACGAGGTCGCGACCGCGCTCGCCGATGTCCCGCACCGGCTGCTCGCACTCGGCGTCCGGCGTGACGAAGAGGTTCGCGCCTACGGAACCGCTGAGCAGCACGACGTCGTCCACGGGCTCGACGCCGCCGGCCTCCACGACTCCATCACCCGCTTCCTGGGCTGAACGCGAACGGCCCCATTGGTGCGCTGAACGCCCTGAATGACTCATTCGGTCCGTTGAACCACATGAACGAGTCATTCAGTGCGTTCAAGTACCTCAATGAGTCATTCAGCGC
>NZ_MUMH01000144.1 GCF_002155965.1 Allokutzneria sp. NRRL B-24872 | reverse complement strand
GGCGGGCGCGGCGGGCCTGCGGCTCTTCTGCACGAAGCCCAGCAGGACGAGCGCGAAACCGAACCTCAGCACTGGATGTCTCTTCTCGTTCAGGGGGTCTGACCGCAGGAACAGACTCCCGGCGCGGCGGCGGTTCCGCGAGCATCGAAAAATCTGACCTCTCGGCCAGGTGTCAGTCGTCGACACCGCCAACCCGCCGTCATATGGTGTTCTGCACCCGGCGTATTGGCAGGTCAACGACGATGTCAGCAAACGCGGGGGCGCAGTGGCGGTCCTTCCGCGCGGTGGCCGTCGTGGTGTCCCTGGTCCTCGTGGCGGCCTCGGTCATGGTCACCACCGAAGCGCTCGGCAATCCCGGCTCAGTGCTGGCCGACAAGACCCTGCAGGTCCTCTTCAGCCTGGTCACCGTGCTGATCCTGCTGGTGGGCGCGCGCCGCAGGAGCGGGGCCGACCGCGGCTGGCGGCTGTGGATGGCCGCGACGGCGTGCTGCATGGGGCTCGGCCTCGGCGTGTGGATCTGGACGAAGCTGATCAGCGGCCTCCCGCTGCCCGCGAGCACCCTGGGCAACGTCGCCTACTTCATGGTCCCGGTCTTCGCGCTGATCACGGTGATCAGCCTGGTCGACCTCGGCGTCGGCGAGGAGCAGCGGCCGGTGACCAGGCCGAAGCGGATGCGCGCCGTGCTGGTGCTGGACGTGGTGATCATCGCCAGCTCGGTGCTGCTGGTCGGGCACGCCGGGCTGATGCTGAAGCTGGCCAACCGCTCGGCCGCGGTGAGCGAGGCGGGCAACCTGGTGCTGCAACTGCTGCACCCGACCTCCTACGTGCTCGTCGCGGTGATCGCCGTGGTGGTGTCGGGGCCGCGCGGCCTGGTGCGGCAACCCGCGCTCGGCCTGCTGGTGCTCGGTTTCCTCGCGCACGCCACCTCCGCGACGATCACCACGAGCCTGGTGCTCAGCGGCATCAAGCACATCCCGCCGGTGATCGACATCGGGTACATGACCGGCAACGCGCTGTTCCTGCTCACCGCCGTCGCGCCGCCCGGCCGTCCGCTGCCGCGCAAGCGCAGGCGCTCCGACCACTGGCTGCACCTGGCCGTGCCGTACGTGCCGCTGCCGATCGCCGCGCTGTTCCTCGCCTTCCGCATCACCGAGACCACCCAGGTCGAGCCGCTGGAGATCTACCTCGGGTTCTGGCTCGTCGGCGCGGTCGTCGGCAGGCAGCTGATCGCCATCGCCGACAACCTGTGGCTGCTCGGGCGGCTGCGGGCCAGCCAGCGCGAACTGGAGTACCAGGCTTACCACGACTCCCTGACCGGCCTGGCCAACCGCGCGCTGTTCCAGGAGACGCTGCGCCGCGCGGTGGAGGGCAACTCCGCGACCGGGCCGCCGCTGCTGGTGCTGTTCATCGACTTCGACGACTTCAAGAAGGTCAACGACCAGTACGGGCACGCGACCGGCGACGCGCTGCTGCGGGAGATCTCGGCGCGGCTGCGCGGGCTGCTGCCCAGCACCGACCTGGTGGCCCGGCTCGGCGGAGACGAGTTCGGCATCCTGTTGCACCAGAACGGGAAGAGCCCCGAGGAGGTCGGCAACGCCGTCCTGGAGGGCATGCAGCAGCCGTACCAGGTCGACGGGCGCGAACACGTGGTGCGCGCCAGCATCGGGCTCGCCGAGCTCGGTCCGGGCGAGTCCGGGCTCACCGCCGACGAGCTGCTGGCCCGCGCGGACTCGGCCATGTACACCGCCAAGCGGCGCGGCAAGGGCACGCTCGCCCTGCACTCCGCGTAGGCACGCGTTGACCGATTCCCCACCGCAGGCCACTTTCGGCTACGACAGGACGGTGCTCGCGGTCGCCCGCACGGTCACCGCGGCGGCGCGCCTGCTCGAAGTGCTGCCGCTGATCGAACAGAACCGGCGCGTGCAGGCGCACTACACGATCGTGCCGGGCTCGGACTTCGCCGACGGCGTCGAGGACCTGCTGCGCCAAGCGAAGGCGAAGGTCGTTCCGTGGCGCCGAGCCGTCAAGACCGCCTACAGCCTCGCGGTCTCGGCGAGCGCGAACGGGCCGCTGCACCGACTGCGCGCACCACTGCTGCTCATCCCGCACGGAGCGGGCCACAACAAGGTGCTGGCCTCGGGAGCCCTCTCCGGCCTCGCGCGAGAACAGTTGCTGCACAACGGAAAAGTCACGCCGAGTGCGATCGCGTTGACGCACGAGGACCAGCTCGAAACGTTGGCGCGCACCTGCCCAGAGGCGCTGGAACGCGCGGTGGTCGTCGGCGATCCCTGCCACGACCGGATGCGCGAGAACGCGTGGGCTCGGTGGCGCTACCGCGAATCCCTCGGAGCGGCTGATCGCCGGATCGTCCTGATCAGCTCGACCTGGGGCGAGAAGTCGTTGCTGCGCACGCGGCCGGAGCTGCTGGACCGGCTCAACAGGGAGCTGCCCGTCGACGATTACCTGGTGATCACCGCACTGCACCCCAACGGCTGGGACCACCACGGCGCGCGCCAGCTCGGGCACTGGACTCCGACAGCCATGCTGCTGCCACCGCACGAAACCTGGCAGGCGGCGGTGATCGCTGCTGACGCGGTGATCGGCGACCACGGCTCACTGGGGCTCTACGCGACCGCGATGGGCGTTCCGGTCCTGCTCGGCGCCTTCGCCGATGACGAGATCGCGGCGGGCACGCCAATGGCTGAGCTGGGCGCGTTGGCACCTCGGCTGGACGATCGGCCGCTGCGCGCTCAGTTGGACGATCTCGTTGCCTGGGAAGGGATCGCGTGGCGCACGTTCGACCAGAGCGGCGCGGCGGCCAGCAGGCTCCGCGACCTTATGTGCCGCTTGATGGGCTTGGAGCCGGTCGGACCGGCGGAGCTGCCCACGCTCAGCCTGCCCGTGGTGGACGCGCCGCGCCCGTCCTCGTACTTCGTGGCCTCGCGGTGCTTGGACGACAACACCGTTGAGCTGCAACGCTTTCTCGCCGACCCGGTCTCCGAGCAGCCGCAGCGCCACATCGCGGTGACACCGGAGGCGAAGCCACGACTCCTCCAAGCCGCTGGCGTGCTGCTGCTCCCAGACGGCGCCGACGCCGAGCGGTGGCTGGCCGGACTTCCCGTGTGCCAGACCGTCGGCGTGATCACCGATCCCCGGTCGTGCGTGGTGTGGCTGCGCGACGGGCGACGGCTCCGGCTGGCGGCTTCGGGCGGGCCGATCGAGCTGGTGCCGTCGGCGGTGCACGCGTGGCTGGCGAACGGCCGCGTCGCGGAGGAGCTGAAGCGGGGTCTGGTGGTGCGCACCGGGAACGCCGAGATCGCGGTGGAGCCCTGGTAGCGTCGGGTTCCGATGCGCACCCTCAAGCAGTCCGGCGAGCACGAGCTGGAGATCAAGAAGTCACGGTTCCTGTGCGCGCTCGCCAGGGTCGCCGACGAGGACGAGGCGCGCGAGGTCATCCGCTCCCGCCGCAAGCTGCACGTCGGCGCCGGGCACCACTGCTCGGCCTACGTCCTGGACGACGCGCAGCGCTCCAGCGACGACGGTGAACCCGCTGGCACGGCGGGCGTGCCGATGCTGGAGGTGCTGCGCAGACGCGAGCTGACCGGGGTCGTCGCCGTGGTCAGCCGCTACTACGGCGGGGTCAAACTGGGCGCCGGTGGGCTGATCCGGGCCTACGGCGGGGTCGTCGCCGAAGCGGTGGACCTGCTCGGCGTGGTCGAGCGGCGGCCGGTGCTGCTGGTCTCGACGGTCGTGGACTACCTGCGGGCGGGCAAGCTGGAGAACGAGCTGCGGAACTCGCGCTTCCACCTCACCGACGTCGAGCACCGGGCCGAGGTCACGTTCCGGCTCAGCGTCGAGGAGCAGGCCCTCGCGGAGTTCGGCGCGTGGCTCGCCGAGCAGACCGCGGGGCAGGCTGAGTACACAGTGGACGGTTCAGGCCATGTCGAAGTGGATCTGACGAATGGATGAGACCGGCTGACGCGCCCCCCTCGCTGTGCCATCTTGGAGACAGCGGTGACGTACGAGGGAGGCGCGTATGTCCGGCCTGTTCCTGTTCACGTTGCTCTGGGTGCTCGTCGCACTGGCCCCCGTCCCCAACCCCCAGGTCCGCCGGACGCTCCTGCTGCTGGTCGTCGGCGTCTCGGTGACCGCGATCGCCTACACCTTCTTCGAGTTCACCGAGGCCGGTGTGCGCCAGCGCGACGACGACACCGACCGCGGCCTGCTCAACACCGCGCTCCTGGTCGCGGGACCAGGAGCGCTGGTGGCGTTGTTGCGGCTGGCCACGGCCAACCACGACCGCAGCTGACCGTCCACAATGGACTAGATCACGGCTTCTTGATCCGCTCGATCAGGCTGGTCCAGCTGTCCGCACCGTGACCGGCCTCGATCGCGCGGTCGTAGTGGGCCTTCACCGCGCGCGGCAGGCCGGTCTCGATCCCGGCCTCCTCGCTGGCCCCGACGATGTGGTCGGCGGTCGCGCCCATCATGACCACGCTTGCCTCATCGCCGGGGTGCTCGCCGGAGTCGATCTGCTTGACCGCGTCGTCCAAGTACATCGACATGCTGGCGAAGTTGTCCGCCGCGTAGGGCTGGAAAGCCGCCGCGGACACCCCTGCCGAGTTGAGCAGCGCGGTCGCGTGCAGGAAACCGGACAGCGAGGTGAGGAAGAGGTCCAGCTGCGCCTGGTAGTACAGCTGCGCGAGCGCGAGGTCCTCGCCGACGTAGTCCGGCCTGCCGATCACCTTCAGCATCGGCTCGAACCGGTCGAAAGTGGCGCGGGAACCGCTGTAGAAGACGTAGGCGCCCTCCTCGCCGACGAGCACGGCCGGGACCATCACGCCGCCGGTCAGCAGTTCGGCGCCGTGCCCGGAGAGCCAGGTCGCGGCCTCGCGGGTCTTGGCGGGCGTGTCGGAGCTGAGGTTGATGACGACCTTGCCCGCGAGCGCGTCCGTGGCCTGGCCGAGGATGTCGTACATGGCCTGGTAGTCGGTGAGGCTCAGGACGATCGCGGTGTTCGCCGCGAGCGCCGCGCCCACGTCCTCCGCCCGGAGCGCGCCCTCGTCGACGAGCGCGTCGGCCCGGCTGGCGGTGCGGTTCCAGACGGTCACGGCGTGCTCGGCGGCGAGCAGCTTGCGGACCATCGCCTGGCCCATCGGTCCGAGTCCGATCAGGGTCACGCCGATCTTGCTCATGTTGTCCTGCCTGTTCAGAGTGTGTTTTCGAGGTCGAGTCCGACTCTGCACGGGGCCGCGCACGAACTGCGCACGGAACTCTGTCGGTGGCTCGGGCTACTTTCGTGACGTGCGATTCGGACTGCTGGGGCCGCTGGCCGCGTGGACCTCCGACGGACACCCCGTGCGGGTGCCCGAGCCGAAGGTGCGCGCGCTGCTGGCCGCCCTGCTCGCCGCGGAGGGCCGGGTGGTCTCGGCGGACCGCCTCGCCGAGGACCTGTGGGGCGAGCAGCAGCCCGGGAACCCGATGAACACGTTGCAGACCAAGGTTTCCCAGCTGCGCAGGGCGCTCGGCCGCGATCTCGTGGAGCGGGAGGCGGCGGGTTACCGCGTCCGGCCCTCCTCCACCGATGTCGCGGAGTTCCGCGCGCTGACGGCGCGGGCGCGTTCTGCGGGTGATCCGCGCGAGCGCGCCGAGCTGTTCACGTCGGCGCAGGCGCTCTGGCGGGGTCCGGCGCTGGCTGACTTCGCCGACGAGCCGTTCGCGCAGTCCCTCGTCCAGCGGCTGGAGGAGGAACGCCTTGCGGCACAGGAGGACTGGGCCGACGCGCGCCTGGCGCTCGGCGAGCACGGCGCGGTCATCGGCGAGCTGGGCGAACTGCTCGCGCGGTACCCGCTCCGCGAACGGCTGCGGTCACTGCACATCCGCGCGCTCTACCGGGCGGGCAGGCAGAGCGAGGCGTTGGCGAGCTACGCGGAGGTGCGCGACCAGCTCGCCGACGAGCTGGGGCTCGATCCCGGCCCGGAGTTGGTCGCGCTGCACCAAGCGGTGCTGGAGCAGGCACTGGAGCTGGCTCCGACGAAGAGCAACCTGCCAGCGGCGGTCGGCGAGCTGATCGGCCGGGACGACGCCGTGCGCGCGGTGCGGTCACGGCTCGGCGAGTCGCGCTTGGTGACGCTCACCGGGCCCGGCGGGGTCGGCAAGACACGGCTCGCGGTGGAGGTCGCGCGGCGGCTCAGCTTCGCCGACGGCGTGTGGCTGTTGGAGTTCGCCGGTACGAAACAGCAGGGCGACGAGTGGGTGGTCGCCGCGATCGCGGCCACGCTCGGCGTGCGCGAGGAACCAGGACCGCACCCCGACCTCTCGGCGTGGCTGGCCGAGTCGTTGCGGCACAAGGAAATGCTGCTCGTCGCCGACAACTGCGAGCACCTGGTGGAGGAGATCGCCACGGTCCTCTCACGGGTGCTGCGCGGCGCTCCGGGCGTGCGCGTGCTCGCGACCAGCCAGGAACCGCTCGGCCTGACCGACGAGGTGCTGTGGCCGGTACCGCCGCTGGAGGTGCCTGGCCGCTCCAGCGACGTCGTCAGCGCGCGGGAGTTCAGCGCGATCCAGCTCTTCGAGACGCGCGCGGGCATCACCGTCGACGAGGACACCGCGCCGGTGGTCGCCGAGATCTGCCGCAGGCTCGACGGCATCCCGCTGGCGTTGGAGCTGGCCGCGAGCAAGGTCCGGGTGCTCGGCGTGCACCAACTGCTCAACCGGCTCGGCGACCGGTTCCGCCTGCTCGCCGGGGGCCCGAGGGACGCGCCCGCCCGGCAGCGCACGCTGCGCGCGATGATCGACTGGAGCTGGGAGCTGCTGAGCGAGCCCGAGCGGACCCTGTTGCGGCGCCTCGCGATCCACGCCGAGAGCTGTTCACTGGAGGCCGCCGAGGCCGTCTCCGGTGGGACTGACGTGCTGGAGCTGCTGTCCGGCCTGGTCGACCGGTCCCTGGTGGTTTCGGAGATCCGCGGTGGTGCGCCCCGCTACCGGCTGCTCGAATCCGTGGCCGCGTACAGCTTGGAGCGCGTCCACGAGGCCGGTGACTTCGAGGAGCTGCGGCTGCGCCACGCCCGCTTCTACGTGGATCTCGCCGAGCGCGCCGCGCCGTTGCTGCACGGGGGCTCCCAGCGGCTGTGGCTCGAACGGCTCGACGCGGAGACCCCCAACCTGCGCGCGGCTTTGGAGGCTGCCGATCCCGGACTCGCGCAACGCCTGGTCACCGCGCTGGCGTGGTACTGGTTCCTCCGAGGTCGGCTCGGCGAGGCCAGCAGATCGCTGAGCTTGGTCGCCGACGAATCACCGGCTGCGCGCGCGTGGCTGACCGGGATCGCCGTGCTGGAAGGGCAGCGCATCTTCGACGTTGCGGAGGACCTGGAGGACACGCGGGCGCTGTGGTTCCTCGGGTACTGCGTGTCCACGGTCGGCGACATGCAGTCCGCCGAGCCGCTGACCTTGTTGGCGCTCAAGCGTTTCGAGGAGTCCGGCGATCCGTGGGGCATCGCCGCCGCGACCAGTGACCGGGTCAGCCAGCTCATGCACAAGGGCGACTTCGCCGAAGCCAAGGAGCTGGCCCACCGCAGCGCCGCGAAGTTCGCCGCGCTCGGCGACCGCTGGGGCCAGCTCCAAGCGTCGTTCACCCTCGGCGCCCTCGCTGAGATCTCCGGCGACTACGACCGCGCCGCCGCGCTGCACCGCGAGGGCCTGCGCATGGCCGAAGAGCTGTGCCTGTGGCCCGAAGCCTCCTTCAAGCTGTCCTGGCTCGGCCGGGTCGCGTTGCTCACCAAGGACTTCGACAGCGCCCAGGAGTTCCACGAACGCGCGCGCCGGATCGGGGTCGAGCAGAACTTCCCGCCAGCGGAGATGTACGCGATCACCGGGTTGGCGTTGGGTGCTCGGCGCGAGGGGAAGTTCGACGAGGCGGAGAGGCATCTTCGGTATTTGCTGGAGTGGCATCCGAGCGCGTTGATTTACGCCGAGCTGGGGTTTGTGGCTGAGCAGCGAGGGGATGCGCTCTTGGCGCGGCGGTATCACGAGCAGGGGCTGGAGTTGGCTCGGGAACTGGGTGACCCTCGGGCGGTTGCCTTGGCTTTGGAGGGGCTGGCCGGGGTGGCGGTTGCGGAGGGGGATCTTTTTCGGGCGAGGTTGTTGTTGGGGGCGGCTGGTGCCGCTCGGCGGTCGGTGGGGATGCCGTTGCCGGAGGCGGAACGGGGGGATGTGGATCGGATTCTTGCCGCGGTGGGGTTTGTGGAGGAGTTTGCTTGGGGGGCGGATTCTTTGGTGGAGTTGGGGTTTTAGGTTCTGGGCTTCCAGCTGGCGCCGGTTCCAGCGTGGGGTCGGCTTGACCTGGGGGCCCCTTGCGCGCGCCCCTGGGCCTTACAGGGGCACGGGATGAAACACCCGGCCCTCGCGCGAGCGTATGGCACGCGCACCCCAGGTAAAGCCTCGGCTGTGTTGCGCGCCTTACGTTCCAGCGTGAGGCTTTCGGCATTTCGGACGCCTGGGAATTCATCCTTTAGAGCCATGATCGTCTATTTAAACGGCGTAGAATAGAAGTATGGATTCCGATGCCGTCTTGAAGGCGGCCTTCACCGGCATGGGCAAAGCCGTAGCGGACTTTTCCGTGACCCTGCTCGACTACATTTCCGACCTCGATCCACGCGACCAGGAATTCTCCGAAGAAATCCTCATGCGTGAACTCCGGGTATCGCGGGTCAAAGCATCCAGGCTCATCGACCGGGCCACGGATCTGACCTCCCGCCCGGGAGTGTTC
>NZ_MUMH01000143.1:515-1384 GCF_002155965.1 Allokutzneria sp. NRRL B-24872 | reverse complement strand
CGCCGGTGGCCTTTACGGCACCGCGGCGCTGGGCATGGTGCTGTACCAGATCCTGAGCCAGCAGGGGCAGGGCGCGAGCAAGCAGGAGATGGCGCAGAACCGCCGTTCCTACCTGCGCAAGCTCAGCAAGCAGCGCGCACAGGTGCGCGACACGATCGAGCGGCAGCGGCTGGCGATGTTCTACCGCCACCCCAACCCCGACCGGCTGTGGTCGACCGCGCAGAGCGCGCGGCTGTGGGAGCGCAGACCGCACGAGTGGGACTTCTCCGTCGTGCGGATCGGTGTCGGCAGCCAGGCGCTGGCCACCCCGCTGGTGCCGCCGGAGACCAAGCCGGTCGACGAGCTCGAGCCGATGTCGGCGATGGCGCTGAGCAAGTTCGTCAACCGCTACTCCACCGTGCCCGACCTGCCGATCGCGGTGGCGCTGCGCGGTTTCTCCCGCATCTACGTCACCGGCGACGACGAGCGCAGGCGCGCCTTCGCCAGGGCGGTCGTCGCGCAGCTGGTCACCTTCCACGCCCCCGGCGAGATCCTGATCGCGGTCTGCGCGCGGCAGGAGGAGCGGCCGCTGTGGGAGTGGGCGAAGTGGCTGCCGCACGCGCTGCACGACAGCAAGACCGACGCCGTCGGCCAGATCCGGCTGGTGGCCTCCGCGGTCACCGCGCTGGAGGCGATGCTGGACGACGTGCTGGCCAACCGGCCCCGCTTCAACCCCGGCGCGATGCCGATCGAGGGCTCCGCGCAGCTGGTCGCCTTCGTCGACGGCGGCACCACGACCAGCTCCGAGCACCTGATGATCGAGGGCGGTGTCGAGGGGGTGACGGTGTTCAACCTCTCCGAGACCCCGCCCAGGGTGCTGGATTCGACCA
>NZ_MUMH01000143.1:0-479 GCF_002155965.1 Allokutzneria sp. NRRL B-24872 | reverse complement strand
GCTGTCAACCTCGCTGGAGCTGACCGACCTGCTCGGGCTCGGCGATCCCTACCACCTCGACGTGGGGCAGACCTGGGCGGCCAGGTCCAACCGCGACCGGCTCCGGGTGCCGATCGGTCTCAACGCCGACGGCAGGCCGATGGAGCTCNNTGCTGCGCACCCTGGTGCTGGCGCTGGCGATCACCCACGACCCGGAGATCCTCAACTTCGTGCTCACCGACTTCAAGGGTGGCGCGACCTTCACCAAGCTGGACAAGCTGCCGCACACCAGCGCGGTGATCACCAACCTGGAAGACGAGCTGCACCTGGTCGACCGCATGCTCGACGCGATCGGCGGCGAGCTGATGCGCAGGCAGGAGCTGCTGCGCAAGGCGGGCAACTACGCCAACCAGCGCGACTACGAGAAGGCGCGCACCGCGGGCGCCCCGCTCGACCCGCTGCCGGCGCTGCTGGTGATCGTCGACGAGTTCTCCGAGCTG
>NZ_MUMH01000142.1 GCF_002155965.1 Allokutzneria sp. NRRL B-24872 | reverse complement strand
AAAGAACCCGTTTCGTACTCCTAGCGGGAAAAAGAGCGCTCCCAGATCCCGCTAGGAGTACGAAACGGGTGGGGCGGCCGGGGGTGGTGTGTGCGGCTGCGTGTGAGGGCCGGGTGAGGGTCGCCTAGGATCGGCCTGTTGCCCGTCGTGACGGGTAGCAGCACGTCAACTGGCCGCGCGGACCCATCAGGAGCGTCCTTCACCCATGTCCGGAGCCAACGACCCCTACGACCCCAAGGAAGTCGCCGCGCTGTCACCGGCGACCCTGACCGCCGCCGTCGAGCAGGCCGCGAAGGACTTCGCCGCCGCGACCGACCTGGACGCGCTGGCCGCTGCCAAGCCCGCGCACCTGGGTGAGCGGTCGCCGCTGATGACCGCGCGCCGCGAGATCGGCGCGCTGCCGCCCCAGGCGCGCTCGGAGGCGGGCAAGCGGGTCAACGAGACCAGGGTCGCCGTGCAGTCCGCCTACGACGAGCGGCTGGCCGCGCTGCGGGCCGAGCGGGACGAGCACGTGCTCCGCGAGGAGGCCGTGGACGTCACGCTGCCGTGGGACCGGGTCCAGCCCGGCGCGCGGCACCCGGTCAGCACGCTGTCGGAGTACGTGGCCGACGTGTTCGTCGCGATGGGCTACGAGGTCGCCGACGGGCCCGAGGTCGAGTCCGAGTGGCTGAACTTCGACGCGCTGAACTTCCTCAAGGACCACCCGGCGCGCACCATGCAGGACACCTTCCACGTGGCGCCCGCCGATTCCGGGCTGGTGCTGCGCACGCACACCTCGCCGGTGCAGATCCGCGCGCTGCTCACCCGCGAGCTGCCGGTCTACGTCGTGGCGCCGGGGCGGACCTACCGCTCCGACGAGCCCGACGCGACCCACCTCCCGGCCTTCAACCAGATCGAGGGCCTCGCGGTGGACAAGGGCATCACCATGGCCCACCTCAAGGGCACCCTGGACGCCTTCGCCCGCGCGATGTTCGGCGAGAACTCGCGCACCCGGCTGCGCCCGGCCTTCTTCCCCTTCGTCGAGCCCGGCGCCGAGGTCGACGTCTGGTTCCCGGAGAAGAAGGGCGGAGCGGGCTGGGTGGAGTGGGGCGGCTGCGGCATGGTCCACCCCAACGTGCTGCGGGCCAGCGGGGTCGACCCCGAGGTCTACTCCGGCTTCGCCTTCGGCATGGGCGTGGACCGGACCCTGCAGTTCCGCAACGGAATCTCCGACATGCGCTACATGGTCGAGGGTGACGTCCGGTTCACCCTGCCCTTCGGAACGGAGGCGTAAGCCCGTGCGTATCCCAGTGTCCTGGCTGGCCGATCACGTCGCCCTGCCCGAGGGGACCACGCCCGAGCAGATCGCCGAGGCCTTCGTCCGGGTCGGCCTGGAGGTCGAGGACGTCCAGCCGCTGGCCGAGGTCACCGGCCCGCTCGTGGCGGGCCTGGTGATGGAGATCGAGGAGCTCACCGAGTTCAAGAAGCCGATCCGCTACTGCAAGGTCGACGTCGGCAACCGCGAGGACGACGGCGAGACCCCGGTCCCGCAGATGATCATCTGCGGCGCGCGGAACTTCCGCGAGGGCGACACGATCATCGCCGCGCTGCCGGGAAGCGTGCTGCCGGGCGGGTTCGCCATCTCCGAGCGCAAGACCTACGGCCGGATGAGCCAGGGCATGATCTGCTCGGTCGCCGAGCTCGGCCTCGGCGAGGACCACTCCGGCATCCTGGTGCTGCCCGCGGGCACCGCCCAGCCGGGCGATGACGCCAGGGAACTGCTCGGCCTCGACGACACCGTCATCGAGCTGGCCGTCACCCCGGACCGCGGTTACTGCCTCTCCGCGCGCGGTCTCGCCCGCGAGCTGGCGTGCGCCTTCGACGCGGACTACCGCGACCCGGCGATGATCGAGGTCGCCGACGCCGAGGACGCGGTCTACCCGGTGCACGTCGAGGACCTGGAGGGCTGCCGCCGCTTCGTGCTGCGCCGCGTCACCGGGCTCGACCCGACCTCGCCGACGCCGTGGTGGATGCGGCGCAGGCTGATGCTGGCGGGCATCCGGCCGATCTCGCTCGCGGTGGACGTCACCAACTACGTGATGCTGGAGACCGGCCACCCGCTGCACGCCTTCGACACCACCACCCTCACGGGGAATCTGGTGGTGCGCAGGGCGAACGCGGGCGAGAAGCTGTCCACTTTGGACGGTTCGGCGCGCGAGCTGGACGCCGACGACCTGGTCATCTGCGACGACTCCGGGCCGATCTCGCTCGCCGGCGTGATGGGCGGTGCCTCCACCGAGATCACCGACGCCACCACCGACGTGCTGCTGGAGGCGGCCAACTGGGAACCCGCGACGATCGCGCGGGTCGCGCGGCGGCACAAGCTGCCCAGCGAGGCCTCCCGCCGCTTCGAGCGCCTGGTCGACCCGGCGCTGCCGCCCGCGGCGCTGGAGCTGGCCGCGCAGCTGCTGTCCCGCTACGGCGACGCCCGCATCGAGCGCGGCCGCACCGACGTGGGCCGCCCGCTGCTGCCCGCCGCGATCGCCATCCCGCTGGCGCTGCCGGACCGGGTGGCCGGGGTGAACTACGGCAGGGGCGTGACCGCGCGGCGGCTGAGCCAGATCGGCTGCCGCATCGAGGTCGGCAGCTCCGACGACGGCACCGCCGTGGTGGTCGCGGACCCGCCGACCTGGCGCAGCGACCTCAACCTGCCCGCCGACCTGGTGGAGGAGGTGCTGCGGCTGGAGGGCTACCACACCATCCCCTCCGTGCTGCCGCCCGCGCCCGCCGGGCGGGGGCTGACCGCGGCGCAGCGGCGCAGGCGCACCGTCTCCCGCGCGCTGGCCGCGACCGGGCACGTCGAGGTGCTGCCGATGCCGTTCGTGGACCCGAAGACCTGGGACGCCTTCGGCCTCGCCGAGGATGACCCGCGCCGCAGGGCGGTCCGGCTGCTCAACCCGCTGGAAGCCGACCGCCCCGAGCTGGCGGGCACGCTGCTGCCGGGACTGTTCGACGCGGTGCGGCGCAACGTCTCGCGCGGCATGCGCGATCTGGCGCTCTACCAGGTCGGCCAGGTCGTGCTGCCGGACGAGAGCCAGGTGCCCGCGCCGGAGCTGCCGGTCGACCGCAGGCCGACCGACGCCGAGCTGGCCACACTGCTGGCCGCGCTGCCCAAGCAGCCGCTGCACGTGGCCGCGGTGTTCACCGGTCAGCGCGAGCGCGCGGGCTGGTGGGGCAAGGGCCGTGCGGCGAACTGGTCGGACGCGGTCGAGGCTGCGCGCACGGTCGCCCGCGCGGCCGGGGTCGAGCTGATCGTGGCCGCCGGTGAGCTGGCGCCGTGGCACCCGGGTCGCTGCGCGGAACTGCGCGTCGGCGACACGGTGGTGGGACACGCTGGAGAACTTCACCCGAAGGTGGTGGAGGCGCTCGGGCTGCCCGCGCGGGCGTGCGCGGTGGAGCTGGATCTCGACGCGCTGCCGCTGACCGACGAGCGGCCCTCGCCCGTGGTCTCGCCGTACCCGCCGGTGCTGCTGGACATCGCGCTCGTCGCCGACGCGGCCGTCCCGGTCGCCGACGTGACGGCCGCGATCGTGGCGGGCGGCGGTGATTTGCTCGAGGACGCAAGGCTTTTCGACGTCTACACCGGGGAGCAGGTCGGCGAGGGCAAGCGATCTTTGGCTTTCTCGTTGCGTTTCCGCGCGCCGGACCGCACCCTCACCGCTGAGGAGGCGGGCACCGCGCGCGCCGCCGCGCTCGCCCTCGCCGCCGAGCGCACCGGGGCGACACTGCGCGTATAGCGCATTTTTCGCTGCTGGCAAGCTGTTTCACGGTACGAAACCCCACAGGGTCCGCCCTGTGGGGTTTCGCGCTTTCGGGGGCTTGCGTTGGGCTACAGTGCAGCCGGCGGCAGCCCGTGAGGGAGTGCTCGCGCGGGCCGGTCCGCCGTGTCGACAACGGTGTTGAGCCCCTCTGTCCACTGTGGATCAACGAAGACCTGTGGGGGTCTGGTGAATTCCTCCGTGTTCCAACGAAGGTCCCGGCGCGGTCGGCGCGCCGTGGTGGGTGCGCTCGCGCTCGCGCTGCTGGCGACCGGGTGCAGCGGTGAGCCCGCGGCGGCCCCGCCGTCGGACAAGTCCCCCGCGCAGGGCGGGGGCGCCCCGGCCGCCTCGGCGCCGACGATGGACTTCGGTTCGGCCCAAGCGACCCCCGACGTCGTCAAGTCCTTGGCGGAAGCGGCCATCTACCGGACGTGGGACCCGTGCGCGCTGCACGACCCGACCTCGGCGGCGAAGATCTTCAACGACGTGGTGGCGCTGATCGAGCCGTCGGACTTCAGCAGCTGCCTGATGACGATCAAGCTGGACCGCAACGGCAGCAGGAGCTGGCGGATCTACACCCGCGTCGACTCCCGGTTCGACGAGGACGCCGCTGGCGAGGTCGTCGAAGCGGCGGGGCGGAAGTTCGTCCAGGACAAGAAGAGCTCCTCCAGTTCGCCGGGCTGCGAGTACAACATGCAGACCAGCAAGACGAAGGCGCTCTCGCTGCAGGTCAGCTGGAGCGGCAGCCTGTCGAGCGACCCGCCGCCGAAGGACCCCTGCGCGCTGGCCAAGGAGTACATCACCGCGCTCGCCCCGTTCTTCGCCAACCCGCCGCTGCGCTCGGAGAAGGCGACCGAGCCGCAGCTGCCGCTGGCGAGCAAGGACCCGTGCGCCCCGGTCAAGGAGCTCGCCGAGAAGTTCAAGTCCCTTGGCGCCGGCGAACAGCCGAGGGTGTCGACGGGGCTCTCCGCCAACGACTGCAACCTGAACTTCAGCTCGAAGCCCGTCCCCGGTCAGCGGACCAGGCCGGAGATCTCCATCGGGTACAAGTGGAGCATCGACCCCGCTGAGGGGATCGCCGGTGGCGGGACGGCGCGCAAGACCCAGATCGAGGGCAAGCCCGCACTGGTGAACGAGCGGCCGACCGGCTCGATCGGCTGCATCGTGACCGTGCAGTACGACCCGCTCGAGGTCCCGGAGGTCGACCGGGTGCAGGTGGTCCAGGTAGGCGCCCCCGACTGCCAGACGGCCGAGGAGGCCGCGAAGATCGCGACGAAGGCGGCGCTGTGATGAGGAAGACGACGAGGCTGACCGTGGCGGCGCTGGCCGCCATGACCGTGCTCGCGGGCTGTGGTTCCCAGGTGAAGGGCGTCGCTGAGCCCGCAGGTGGTGCCGGCGGCGCTGGTGGTTCGGGTGGCGCGAGCGCTGACGCGGCGGGCGACATCCTGGTGTGGAAGCCGGGTGGCCCGCGCCCGGAGCGCCCCGTCATCCGGCTGGGTGATCAGGTTCCCCCGCCGGACTGGAAGTCCGTCGGCGCGCCCTTCGACAACTGCACGACCTTGAAGTGGGCGGACTTCCCGCAGCAGGCCCAGCCCGCCAAGGAGAAGCCGCCGGTGCTGCAGGTGGTGCGCAAGGGCGATCCGTACAAGACCGCCTGCCGCCTCAGCAACAACGAGTCGATCAGCTTCGAGGCGCCGACCCCGCCGGACCCCAACAACCCGGCTCCGCCGCCCCCGCCGAGGACGACGGAGAACAAGGCGCCCGGATCGAGTCCCATCTTCGAGCTGACCGTCGTCTGGGGTACCGAGTTCACCGTCGAGGGGCTCGGTGGGACTACGGTCACGCTCGGCGGCAAGCCCGCCGCGTTCAAGGAGAGCGAAGCTGGCGGGACGATCAAGGACCCGTTCTGCACCGTGATCGTCAAGCTGAGCAACGGCTCCGCCGGCCTGCAGCTCCGCAACGGCCGGTTCAAGGCGACGATGAACACCTGTGAGACGGCGAAGAAACTAGCGGAGACGTTGGCCTCGCGGGTGCAGTGAGCGAGGTATGCCCATGAGGACACACCGGGTGGCCACGGTCGGGCTGGTGTGCCTGACCGTGGTGCTGTCGACGGGGGCCGGGCCACTGCGCGCCCAGCCCCCGTCACCAGGTGGCGAGGTGGCCGTCGACGAGTACACGAAGGCGAAGCTGCCCGAGAACGCTTTGAAGCGCACGATCGACACGTGCGCGCTGTTGGACCCGGGCTCGGTGAAGGAGATCTTCGGCGCCACACCCAGGGTCATCAGTCTGAACGGCTTCGACATCTGCTTCATGACCGTGGAGCCGACCGGAGACTCGCTCAACGCCTGGATGATCTCGGTCAATATCGGGATCACCTCGGTCACCAGCGACAACAACGCCGAAACGCTGGAGCTGCACGGGCGGACCTTCGCCAGGCGCAAGGACCGCGAGCTGCCGGGCGGGGGCGATCTCGGCTGCACGTGGGCCCTTCTGCCCAACGACGCGGGCACGCTGCCGGTCGAGCTCTCGGTGAGCTGGGACGGCATGAAGGACAAGCCACCGCCAAAGCCGCAGTGCGATCTGGCCAAGGCGTATCTGCCCAAGGTAGCGCCGTACCTGATCACTCCGTCCCGGCGCGGTGAGGGCGCGACCAAGCCCGAGCTGACGCTGCCGACAAAGGACCCGTGCGCGACCGTGCCTGAGCTGGCCAAGCGCTTCGCCAAGCCCGGCCAGCCGCCGAGAATGAAGGCGACCTCACCGTTCTCCTGCTCGATCGATCTGACCCCGTTCAACCCGCAGTCGCGTGAGCTGCCCGAGCAGATCAGCGTCAGCTTCCGCTGGGCGGACAACCCCGCGCACAAGCCGGAACGCGCGGTCACGTTCGGGGGCAAGCCGGGTTCGAGCGCCGTGCGCTTCGACAAGAAGTGCCAGGTCGATGTCCAGTACGACCCGACGATGGTGCCCGAGCGTTTCGAGACCGAACCCAACCGCCGCAAGGTCCAGACGATCACCGTTGTCGCCAATACGTGTGACGTGGCGGAGCCCGCCGCGGAACTCGTGGTGAAGGGGGCGCAGTGAGAACGCGATCGGCTGTCGCCGTGGCGGTCTGCCTGGCGGTGTTGTCGGGGTGCACGAGCACCGTGATCGGCTCGCCCACGGCCCAGGGCGCGGGGGGCGGTGAAAGCGGAGGCACTCCCGACAGGCCGGCGGGGCCACCGAAACCACCTCGACCGGTGATCCAGCTCGGTGACCAGTTCCCGATCAAGGACTGGAAGGAGGCGGGTGCGCCGTTCGACCCGTGCTCCACGCTGAAGTGGGAGGACTTCCCCGACGCGATGCGGGGCACCAGCGCGCCCAAGTCCCAACAGGTGGAGCCCACGTTCGCGTACACGCTCCAGTGCACCTTCGACAACAGCGGGAAGATCTCGTTCAACCCCGACGGGCCGAGCGCCCCGCAGGGCAAGACGATCTTCATGGTCGACGTGCTCTGGGGTCCGGAGCTGAGCCCCGCGTCGGTGAAGAACGGCACCCCGGTGACCATCGCCGGGAAGGCGGGCTCTCAGCGCGAGTCCACCTTCGGCGCCGCCAAGGAGCCGTACTGCTCCGTGGTGATGCCGCTGTCCAAGGGCGGGGCGGGCATCGAGGTGCGCAACGGGCGCTTCTCCGACAAGGGCGGCGCGTGCGACGTCGCCAAGGGATTGATGGAGAAGCTGCTCTCCCGAGTGCAGTGATTCTGTTGTGACACAAGGCTAGGGCGGGGAGAACGCCCCGCCCTAGCCGTTTCAGCTCAGGTCGAAGCGGGCGGCGAGCCGGGGGAACCGGAGCACCAGGCCGTCCCAGTCGTCCCCGTCGAACGGCTCGCCGGAGGTCTCCGCCGGGCTGGTGTTCGTCGGCGGCAGCTCCTGTCCGGTCAGCTGTTCGTACGCGTGGTTGGCCGCGCACAGCAGCCATTCGCCGTCGCCGAAGTCCTCATCGTCGTAGCCCAGCCCGGCCAGTGCGTCCGGATCGGCCAGTGCGATCTCGAACGCCTTGCGCCCCAAGGAGATCAGCCACGAGCGGAAGTAGTCGAACCCGTCGTCGCTGCACCCGCCGAGCGCCACGTACGCCGCGGCCCACAGGTCCCACCGGTTGGCCCGCGCCAGCTGCTCGTCGAAGAGCCGCTCGAACTCCACCACCTCCTCCGGCGCTCGCGCGGTCAGCAGCTCGGTCAGCCGCTTCGCCTGCTCCTCGACGTCCGCCGCGCCCGCCGAGGCTTCCTCCACCAGCCGCCACAGGGTGTTCTCGTCCATGGGGCCGGACGCTACAAAAGGGGTCTGACACTCAGCGGGGCAGCGGGTAGTGCGGCGGGCGGACGATGTAGGCGATGCCGCCGGGGCCGCCGCCGACGGAGCCGTTGGCGAGGTGTCGCTTGGTGCGCTGCCAGATCGTCTCGAACTGCGCCCGCTTGTAGACGTGGCGCACGGCCGGGTTGTTCGGCGACGCGGGGTCGTTGGCGATGACGTCGCCGTCCTTGGTGAAGCCGACCACCACCATGATGTGGCCGGAGGTGCCGTAGCCCGCGCCGTCGAGCTCGCTGGCCAGGAACGACTGCGAGGTGATCACGGGGATGCCCTGGAGGATGTAGCGCTCCAGCTCGCGCAGCGAGGACAGCCGGGTGATGTGGCCGTCCAGGCCGTAGCTGGCGGCGTAGGCGGTGTTGAACGGCCAGTTGCCCGCGCCCTCGTAGTCGTGGTCCCAGTTGTAGCGCGCCGCGTGCGCGACGGAGGGGTCGACGTAGCCGGGCTCGATCCACTCCATGTCCTTTTTGGACGGACGGCGGCCCCAGTACTCCAGCACCATGGTGGAGGAGGTCGGGCTGCACCAGACCTCACCGCCGCCGCCGTACTCCGGGTACTTGCCGCGGTGGACGTTCTGCGAGTACCTCGGCACCGGCAGCTCCACGCCCCACGCGCCGCCCGCCGGGCTGATCGGGACGGTGAAGCGCTCCGGGACGGCGGAGGTCATCGCGCCGACCATGCGCACGTGCGGGCTGGTCTTGGTGCCGGGCAAGCGGTACAGGGTCACCCGCAGCTGGTACCCGCTCAGCGGCTGGCCGGCCTTGGCCTGGAAGGTGTCCACGTCGACGTTGCCCGTGGCGTCGCCCTGGCCGGGCACGCTGGTGCGGCGGATGTCGGTGTCACCGGAGGCCCAGCGGCCCATCACGTACCACTTGGTCTCCGCGCCCGCCGAGGTCTGCCCGCGCATCTCGACCTGGAGCCAGGTGCCCGCGGGAGTGCTGGCGTTCCACGACGCCACCAGCTCGGTCGCGGCGAACTTCTGCTTGTACGTCGGCGAGGTCCAGCGCGAGTACTCGTAGGTCTTCGTCGTCTGCGTGTGCGGGTCGGTGTAGTCGAACGTCCCTTGTGGACGGTTGATGACGACGCCGCCGGTGGGCACCACGGCGACGCCTTCGAGCTGCCCGGCGCGCCACGCCCACGGCGAGCGCCACTCGTGGAAGTCGACCGAGGAGTTGCCTGGCCGCGCCGCGGGTTCCGGCGAGCCGCTCGCGGGCGTCACCGTCATCGAGGTCAGCAGCGCCGTTCCGGTCAGCCCGGCCAGGGCCAGCCGCAGCCAGCGGATCGAGTGGGTCGGCATCGCACGCTCCCGCGGTCGCTCGTGGGTGGTCTCGTGGGTCAGGCGGTGGTGGGCCAGGATCGACCGGCCGCACTCTCATGGTGACCGCGGTCGACGGCGGTTACCAGGTACGTATAGGTGACGCCGGGGCGAGCTGAACGGTCGAAGAACACCGCGCCCCCACTGGCATCCGCGCGCACGGTGTCGACCATGGTCGCGCAGCCGCGCCGCTCCGCGCGGTACACCGCGTAGTAGGTGGGCGGCAGTCCAAGTGGTCTGATCCGCACTTGAACACCGCCGTCGACGCGCGAGGTTGTGGGGGCGGGCGGCCACGGTCGTCCCCATGTCGGCATCGTGTCGCGCCGTGGCACCAGTGCCGGCAGCCGGTGGATGTCGTTGACCAGCCGATCCCGGAAGCCCAACGGGTTGGCCAGCACGCTGTGGATCTGGAAGTAGATGTGGCCCGCGACCTCCGGCATCGCGGAGGAGAGCCTGAGCTGGCGCGGCATCTCCTCCGGATCAGTCCACTGTGGACTGATCGTGGTCCCGATCCGGTACGCGGCCTGCCCCAGGTACAACGCGACGCCGGTGCCCCGGACCTCGCGGGTCCACCAGTCGACGAGCTTGGCGTAGTCGGCGGCGGGAAACCCGATGTGCCAGTAGGTCTGCGGTGCCACGTAGTCGATCCAGCGCTGCCTGACCCACTTCCTGGTGTCCGCGTGGAGGTCGTCGTAGGTCTGCACCCCGGCCGTGGTGTCCGAGCCGGTGGGGTCGGTCTTCCCGTTGCGCCACACCGCGAACGGGCTGACGCCGAAGCTCACCCACGGCTTGGTCGCCTTGATCTTCGCGGAGAGCCCGGAGACCAGGCGGTCCACGTTGTCCCGCCGCCACGCGGCCCGGTCGGGGAAGCCCGCGCCGTTGTCCGAGTACGTCTGATCGTCGTCAAGTCGTTGTCCCGCAACGGGATAAGGGTAGAAGTAGTCGTCGAAGTGCACGCCGTCGATGTCGTAGCGGCGCACCACGTCGACGATCACCTTCTCGACGAGCTCGCGCACCGCCGGGATGCCCGGGTTGTAGTAGAGCGCGCCGCCGTAGCGCAGGACCCACTCCGGGTGCAGCCGCGCGGGGTGGTGCGGCGCGAGCTTGGTGACGTCGTCGTTCTTGCTGATCCGGTAGGGGTTGAACCAGGCGTGGAACTCCAGGTTCCGCGCGTGCGCCTCGCGGACGGCGAACGCGAGCGGGTCCCAGCCGGGGTCCTTGCCCTGCTCGCCGGTCAGCCAGTGCGACCACGGCTCGAACTCCGAGGGGAAGAGCGCGTCGGCGGTGGGCCTGACCTGGACGAACACGGCGTTGGCCCGCACCCGCCGGGCGCCGTCGAGCAGGTCGCGGTACTCGGCCCGCACGCGCTCCGCGGGCAGTCCGGGGGCGCTCGGCCAGTTGATGTTGCCGACGCTGGCGATCCACATCCCGCGCAGGGCCTGCTGCGGCGCCGGGCAGGCCACCGCGTCGGGCTCGGCCGCGGAGGCGGGGGTGATGAGCACCGCGCTCATCGTGAGCGCGGCCAGCAGTGCCCTCAGCGCGCGGCGCCAACCCATGCTCGACCCTCCGACTGCGTCGTCTTCGAGATTGTCAGCGATTTTCGTGATCACAGGCCGACTTGTAAATGCCTGCCCGACGGTTGGGTCCGACCGGCCCAACCGTGCCGCCGTCCCCTTGTTCCCGGCTTGTCGCCCGATCAACCCAGGGCTAACCCAACGACGTCAGCGCTGCCGTCAACTCCGACGCCTTGTCCTCGGAGCCCAGCTCCCGCCACAGCTGCCGGGCGAGCGCGATGTGCGTGCGGGCCGGGTCGATCCGCCCGGCGGCCTGGTGCAGCTCGCCGAGGGACTGCGCGGTGCTCGCCTCGCCCCGCCGGTCCCCGATCCGCCGGTGCCCCTCCAGCGCGGCCCGCAGCAGCGCCGCCGCCCTCGGTTCGTCGCCGAGCTGGGCGTGCATCTCGCCGAGCTGCTGGCGCGCGTAGACCTCGCCCTGGGTGTCGCCGATCGCCTCGAAGACGCCGAGCGCGCGCTCGGTCTCGGCCACCGCGGCCGACGTGCGGCCGAGGGTGAAGTGCAGTTTGCCCAGCTCGTGCAGCACGTGCGCTTCGCGGTGCCGGTCGGCGAGCGACCTGGAGATCCGCAGCGCGGAGGAGAACTCGCCCAGCGCGGCGGCGTGCCTGCCCGCCGCCAGCTGGATCACGCCGAGCACGTTGCGCGCGTAGGCCTCGCCGTGCCGGTCCCCGGCGTTGACGAACATCCCCAGCGCGGCGGTGCAGTTGCGCAGCGCGTCCTCGGTGTTGCCGAGCACCCGTTCCACGGCGGCCAGCCCGGACACCGCGATCGCCGCGCCGTGCTCGTCGTCGACGGAGTCGAACAGCCCGCGCGAGCGCTGGAACTGCTCGACCGCCTCGGGGTAGCGGTCCTGGTAGAGCGCGAGCTGGCCGAGCCCTCGGCGCAGCACCGCCTCGCCCCAGCGGTCCCGGTCCTCGGTCGCGCCGACCAGAGCGGCGTCGTGCGTGCGCCGCCACTCGTCGAAGTGGCTGCGCAGGTCGAACCACGGCACCAGGCACGCGGCCAGCTCCTGCGCGGCTCCGCGCGGCCCCTGTTCGACCGCGGCGACCAGGGCCTGCGTCTCCGCCGTCAGCCAGCCGACCGGATCGGCGGTCACCAGGCGCAGCACGGCCGCTTCGGGGCACCACCGGGGCGCCGCGCCGGTCGCCGGGGCGAAGATGCTGGTCGGCAGGTGCGCGCAGGCCCGCTCGGCCAGCGTCAGCCAGCCCCCGGCCACCCGCTCCAGCGCCGCGTCGCGCTCCTCTGCCGGATCGGCGCGCACGATCTCCCGCGCGTAGACCCGCAGCAGGTCGGCCATGGCGTAGCGGGGCTGACCCGAGCAGTCCACCCCGGCCAGGCGCAGCAGATTCGCGTCCACCAGCTGGTCCAGCACGTCCTCGTACTGGGCGTCGTCCGAGCCGAGCAGCGCGCCGACCACCCACCCCGGCTGCGAAGGCCCTTCCAACAGGCCGAACAGCCGCATCGCCCGCGCGGCGGCGGGAGCGAGGCCGCGATAGCTGAGGTCCACGCTCGCCCGCACGCCCAGCTCGCCCAGGCGCAGCTCGTTCAGCCGCCGCGACTCGTCGTCCAGCCGGTCCGCCAGCACGCGCAGCGGCCAGCCCTGCCGCCCGGCGAGCTTCGCTCCGGCGATCCGGATCGCCAGCGGCAGGTGCCCGCAGGCCGCCAGCAGCCGGTCGCACGCCTCGTCATCGGTGTCCACGCGGTCCCGCCCGGCGATCGAGGCGAGCAGCGCCACCGCCTCGGCAGGGGAGAACACGCCCAGCTCGACCTGGTGCGCCCCCGGCAGCTCGGCGATGCGCGAGCGGCTGGTCACCAGCACGGCGCTGCCCGCGGTCGCGGGCAGCAGCGGCCGCACCTGCGCCGCGTTCACCGCGTCGTCGAGCACCACCAGCATCCTGCGGTCGGCCAGCAGCGACCGGAACCGCGCGGCCCGCTCGTGCGCGCCCTCCGGCACCGCGGCACCTGGAACCCCGAGCGAGCGCAGCAGCTCGGCGAGCACGGCCGCCGGATCGCGCGGCGTGCGCGAGGTCCCGCCGAGGTCGACGTGCAGCTGGCCGTCGGGGAAGCGCGAGCGCAACCGGTGCGCCGCGTGCGTGGCCAGCGTGGTCTTGCCCATGCCGGGCGCCCCGACCACGATCGCGATCGGCATCCGGTCCGGCTCGGCCAGCGTCCCCAGCAGTTCGGCGAGCTGCGGCGCGCGGCCGGTGAAGTCCGGGGTGTCCGGGGGCAGCTGGCAGACGTGCTGCGGCTCGACCTCCACCGCGCCCGGTTCCTCGGCCCGCTCCCCGCTGAGCACCAGCCGGTGCACGTGGCGCAGCTCTGGCCCGGGCTCCACGCCGAGCTCGTCGGCCAGCCGCCGCCGCACCACGGTGTAGGCGTCCAGGGCTTCGGCCCGCCGTCCGCTGCCGTGCAGCGCCAGCATCAGCTGCCGCCACAGCTCCTCGCGGAACGGGTGCTCCTCCAGCAGGCCCTGGAGTTCGGAGATCGCGTTGGTGTACTCGCCGGTGGCGACCTGCAGGGCCAGCCGCTCCTCGGTCGCGGCCAGCCTGCGCTCGGTCAGCCTGCCCAGCGCGGACTGCCACCCCGGGCTCGCGGGCAGGCCCTCCAGCGGGCGCCCGCGCCACAGCGAGCCCGCCTGCCGCAGCAGGTCCAGCGCGCGCTCCGGCCGCCCTGTCGAGCGGTCCCGCTGCGCCTGCTCCACCAGCTGGTCGAAGCGCAGCAGGTCCAGCTCCTCCGGCTCGACGTGCAGGCTGTAGCCCGAGGTCAGCGCCCTGATCCGGTCCTCGTTGCGGTCCCCGTGCCCGTCGGTGCCGCCGCGCAGGCCCGCGCGCAACGTGCTGACGTAGGTGCGCAGGTTCGCCACGGCCGAGCGCGGCGGGGAGTGCGGCCACAGCACGTCGACCAGCACGTCCGTCGACACCAGCCGGTTGGGGTTGAGCAGCAGGCTGCCCAGCAGCATCCTCGGCTTGGCGCCGCCGAGGGAGAGCACGCGCCCGCCAGCCGCGACCTCCAGGGGTCCGAGGACCCGGAAGCTCATCTCGGTCGTGCTCATGGCCCCACCGCCCCGCGCCGCAGTTCGTAACGCGATTTGTACGTCGTCACGGGCCCTTCTGGTTGCTCGGTCGCAAACCTTTTCAGCCAGGTGCCCGTTCGGTCCAGCTCAGCGTGGCCCAAGCGGCTCAGTGCCCCCGGTCACACCAGCGTGGCACAAGGCACCGACAGTTCACTGCGCGCCTCCCCGGGGTGGGTAAGGCGGCCGTCCGGGTTAACGGCGAGTAAGTAAGGGCTCCGCCCCGCCGAACTTACGTGATCATCCGATGCCGCCCTCCCCGCCTTACGGCGAGTCTCGTCCTCACACACCGGAGAAGAGGACGAAGAAGATGAACCACTACATCGGTCAGGACGCCATCAACGCCGAGCTCGCCTACCGCAGGGAGCGCATCGCCGAGGCCCGCGGCACCGCTTACCGCAGCACCTTCGCGAGCTGGTGGCAGCACCTCGCGGACACGCGAACAACCGCCGCGCGGGCGCGCGCCGATGTGAAGCGCGACGGCTCGCCCGCAATTCGGCCGCGCAGTGTCTGACCCCTGTGCGAGCATCCTGGATGTGTCGCGCCTAGGGTCCGGAATTCCGCTGGTGGGGCGCAGTTCGCAGCTACGGCGACTGCGCTCCGCCCTCCAGCAAGCCCAACGCGGGACGGCCGCCGCCGTCCTGCTCGCGGGTGATGCCGGGGTCGGCAAGTCCAGGATGGTGGCCGAGCTCTCCGAGCGCGCCGCCGCCGAGGGCGCCAGGGTGCTCGTCGGGCGCTGCCTGGACGCCGGGGAGACCGGCCTGCCCTACCTGCCCTACGTGGAGCTGCTCGGCCAGCTCGGCGAGGACGAGGTGCCCCTGGTCAAGGCCCGCCCCGCGCTCGGGCGGCTCGCGCCGGACATGGTGGAGGCCCCGCCCCGCGTCTCCGGCGCCGACCGCAGGGTGGAGCAGGACCTGGGCCAGCTCCAGCTCTTCGACGCCGTGCACGGCCTGATCACCGAGCTGGCCACGGCCAGCTGCGTGGTGGTGGTGCTGGAGGACCTGCACTGGGCCGACAGCTCCACCCGCTACCTCACCTCCTTCCTGCTGTCCCGGCTGCGCTCCCAGCGCGTGCTCGTCGTGGCCACCTACCGCACCGACGACCTGCACCGCAGGCACCCGCTGCGGCCGTTGCTGGCCGAGCTGGTCCGGCTGCCCGCGGTGGAACGACTGGACCTCGCCCCCTTCGACGCCAAGGAAGCCCGCTCCTTCGTATCCCAGCTCGCCGAGCACGACCTGCCCGAGGACAAGATCGCCGAGATCGCGGCCAAGTCCGAGGGCAACGCCTTCTTCGCCGAGGAGCTGGTCGCGGCGTGGGCGGGCTCGGACTCCTGCCGCAACATGCCCACCGGCCTCGCCGACGTGCTGCTGGCCAGGGTCGAAGCCCTCAGTCCGCACGCGCAGCAGGTGGTCAGGACCGCCTCGGTCGCGGGTCGCTGGGTCCGGCACACCCGCCTTCAAGAGGTCTCCGACCTGGTGGAAGCCGACCTGGAGGCCGCGCTGCGCGAGGCCGTCGCCCACCACGTCCTGGTCTTCAGCGAGGGCGAGGAGCGCTACGTCTTCCGGCACGCCCTGCTCCGCGAGGCCGTCTACGGCGACCTGCTGCCCGGCGAGCGCGTCCGGCTGCACAGCGCCTACGCCAAGAACGCCGCGAGCACGCTGGGCCAGCGCGGGTCCGCCTCCGCGCTGGCCCACCACAGCCTGGAGAGCCACGACCTGCCGCGCGCGCTGTCCGCCTCGGTGCGCGCCGCGTCGGAGGCCAAGGCGTCCGGCGCCTACGCGGAGGCGCTGTACTACTACGAGCAGGCGCTGAAGCTCTGGCAGGCCGTTCCCGAGCCGGAGACCGTCGCCGACATAGACGAGCTGAGCCTGACCAGGAAGGTCGCCTACATGGCCTCCCAGGCCGGGGAGGTGGATCGCGCGGTCGCCTACGCCCGCTCGCTGGTCCGCCTCGCCGAGGAGGGCAGCGACACCGACGTCACCGCGGACTCGCTGCGGATGTACGCCCAGTACCAGCTGTGGGCCGAGGCGAAGCTGTCCATCGCCGCCGACGCGATCGAGCGCGCGTGGGAGCTGGTCCGCGACGAGCCGGACAACGGCGTGAAGGCGTGGGTGCTCTCGGTGCGCTCGCGCGTGGCCACGCACATGGACGTGCCGGACGAGGTGGCGATGGGCTACGCCGAGGAGGCGCTGCGCGTGGCCAAGGCCTCGGGGGCGCCGGGGGCGGAGGCGGACGCGCAGATCTCCCTGGCGATCTTCGACGAGTACGCCGCGCGGCCGGAGAAGGCCCGCGAGCGGCAGCTGATCGCCCGGGACCGCGCGGTGGAGGCCGGAGCGCTCTCGGTGGAGCTGCGGGCCTGGTACAACCTCTGCGTCAACCTCTACGACCAGGGCGAGCTGACCCGCGCGCTGACCATGATCGACGAGGGCGCCGCGCGCGCCGAGCAGGTCGGCCTCACCTGGAGCGTCTACGGCCTGGAAGTCCGCCTGCTCCAGGTGGTCGTGCGCTACATGCTCGGCGACTGGGACGGGGCCGAGGCCGCCGCCGAGCTGCCCGGCCGCGCGGTCCCAGACCTCGCCGCCGCCGAGGTGGCAGCCGCTGACCTGCACGTGAAGGTCGGCAGGGGCCGCTACGCCGAGGTCCGCTCGATGCTGCGGCAGTTCGGCGAGCAGTGGCGCCGCGACCCGCTCACCCTCGTGCTGATCGACCCGTGCGTCACCGAGATGGAGCTGTGGCGCGGCCGCCCCGCCGAGGCCGCCGCGCGGATCGAGAACGCGCTGCGCGTGCAGCGCGAGTACGACGAGTGGGGTCCCCGCGGCATCTGGCTCGGCACGCTCGGCGTCGTCTCCTACACCGAGCTGGCCAAGCAGGCCCGGCAGCGCGGCAACGCCGAGGCCGAGCAGGAGGCCGTCCGCTCCGGCATGGAGATGCTGGAGTTCGTCCGCGACACCGTCCGCCTCGGCCGGCCGCGCAGCGGTCAGCTCGGGCCGGAGGGGCGGGCGTGGGTGGCCAGGGCCGAGGCCGAGGCGCTGCGGCTGCGCGGCCGGAACGACCCCGAGGCGTGGCGCGAGGCCGTGCGCGCCTTCGGCTACGGCCACGTCTACCAGGAGGCCGTCGCCCGGTGGCGGCTCGCGGACTCGCTGTTGCAGGCGGGCGACCGCGAGGGCGCGACCACCGAGCTGTGCCTGGCGCACGAGGTCGCCGACCGGCTCGGCGCCGTCCCGCTGCGCGACGCGCTGCGCCAGTTCGCCAAGCGCGGCAGGCTGCCCCTCGGCGAGGCCGTCCCCGCGCAGGAGCGCCCCGTGGTCAACCCGCTGACCCCGCGCGAGCGCGCCGTGCTCGACCTCGTGGCCAAGGGCAACACCAACCGCCAGGTCGGCGAGGCGCTCTACATCAGCGAGAAGACCGTCAGCGTGCACCTCACCCGCATCATGGCCAAGCTCCGCGCGGGCAGCCGCACCGAAGCCGTCGCCGCCGCCTACGAACGCCAACTCCTCAGCTGAGGCCCGGCCGCCGGTTCATCGGTCGGCGCCGAAGAGGTTGAGGGTGGACGGGCGGAGCGCTGGTCGGCGGAGGGCTCCTACTTGGCGTCGGCGTAGCAGTCGACGATGGTGGCGGCCAAGGGGAAGCGCACGGGGGTGTCGCCGAAGAGCAGCCGGGTCGCGGTGACCGCCGCGTCGTGCACGGCGGTCACGACCCGTTCGGCGTTGCCCTCCACGCAGTGCACGATCACCTCGTCGTGCTGGAAGAACACCAGTTCCGCCTCGCCCAGCTCGCGCAGGGTGGCGCGGAGGCTGGCCAGCATCGCCAGCGCCCACTCCGCCGCCGTCGCCTGCACCACGAAGTTGCGGGTGAACCGGCCCCGGGCGCGCGCAGCCGAGAGGGCCTTGCGGTCGTCGGTGGCCGCCGTCTCGAACGCGGGCTCGGAGCCTTCCAAGGACACCGAAACCGACGCGGGCGGGCACGTGCGGCCGAGGTGTGAGCGCACGAGCGCCCCGCTCTCGCCGAGCTGCGCCGCGTGCTCCACGTAGTTCATCGCGGCGGGAAACCGTTGGCGCAGCGTGGCCAGCAGCGGGCCGATCCCACCCGAGGTCTGGCCGTAGAGCGCGCCGAGCATGCCCAGCTTCGCCCGCGCGCGGTCCCCGTCGAAGGCGTCGGCGGCGAGCGCGGCGTACAGGTCCCCGTCACCGGCCGCCGCGGCGAGCCGGTGGTCGGCCGCCATCGCCGCGAGCACCCGGGGTTCGAGCTGGCTGGCGTCGGCGACCACGAGCTTCCACCCCGCGTCGGCGATCACCGCGCCGCGCACCTTGCGGGGGATCTGCAGCGCCCCGCCGCCGCGCGTGGCCCACCGACCGGACACCACGCCGCCAGCGACGTACTCCGGCCGGAACCGTCCACTGTGGACCCACGAGGCCAGCCAGGACCAGCCGTGCGCCACGTGGATGCGGTAGAGCTCCTTGTACTCCAACAACAACGGCACCGCGGGGTGGTCGACCTCGCGCAGCACCCACGAGCGCGTCGAGCTGAGCTTGAAGCCCGCCTTGGCGAACGCGCGCAGCACCTCGGCGGGGGAGTCCGGGTGCATCCGGTGGTCGCCGAAGGCCTGGCTGATCCGCTCCGCCAGCTCGCCGAGCCTGCGCGGCGGCGCACCGGCTGCCGAACGCGAGCCGAGCATCTCCACGAGCAGCGCGTCGTGCACGTCGGCCCGCCACGGCAACCCCGTCGCGCCCATCTCCACCGCGATCAGCGCGCCCGCCGACTCCGCCGCCACCAGCAACCGGAACCGGCCGGGCAGCGCCACCCCGCCGATCCGCCGCTGCTGCTCGGCGTGCACCTCCACGAGCGCCTCCAGCGGGTCCACCCCGCCCGGCAGCGCCGCCTCCCCGGTCTCGAACAGCGTTGGCTGGAGCTCCTTCGTCCTGGCAGGCGGGTCCGGCGGCACCGGCCAGCCGCGCAGCCTGGCCAGTGCCGCGCCCAGCCCCCTCGGCTCACCCCACCGGCCCGCGTGGCCGCAGAGCAGCGCCTCGGTCAGCTCCACGTCGTGGCAGCGGTCCACCCGCACGCCCGCCGCCAGCAACTTCGGGTAGGTCTCCGCCGTGCTCGCCCACACCCAGCGCGGCCGGTCGGCCCGCTCCCGCTCGCGCACGGCCGCCACCGCGTCGGGCACGCGCAGCACCGGTCCGACCGCGGAACCGTCCTCCGCGAGCGGGCACAGTACCCCGCCGCCGTCCGCAGTCACCACCAGCGCCACCCGCACACCCGGGATTGTGCGCGTCCCCACTGACACTCTGCCCCCGCGACGCCACGAGCTGTCGGGGGAGTGACCTAGTGTGGTGACGCGGAACTTGCTCGGCCTCCCGAAGCAACCTTCTGGGCGCCTGAGGCGACCTATACATGGGGGAGAGTCGAACCGCGCCGCCCGGACAGGGGCGTGCCCGCCGGTGCTCGACCCGCAAGCAGGACTTCGGCTCGCGTGGCGCGAGGCCCGAGAGCAGTCGTGGAAGGGGTTGTCGAGAAGTGGTTGCCTCCCGCGTGACGGGACTGGCGAAGTTGATCGGGTTGTGCGTCGTGGCCGGGGTCCTGGTCGCGGCGATGATGTTCCCCGTCGTCGGGGGAGTCGGCCTGATGTCCAACCGCGCCAGCGAATCCGTTGACCAGATCTCCGCCGACCTGGTCAGCGTCGACCCGCCGCAGGTGACCTCGGTGCTCGACAAGAACGGCAAGGTCATCGCCTCGCTGTTCGAGCAGGACCGCACCATCGTGCGCAGCGAGGACATCTCGCCCAACATGAAGGCCGCGATCGTCGCCGTCGAGGACCGCCGCTTCTACGACCACAACGGCGTGGACTGGCAGGGCATCTTCCGCGCCGCGGTGGACAACGTGGTGCAGGAGGGCGACGGCGGCGGTGGCTCGTCGCTGACCCAGCAGTACGTCAAGAACTACCTGGCCTACGTCGTCGCCAAGTCCGACGACGAGCGGGAGAAGGCCACCGAGCGCAGCATCGCGCGCAAGCTCCGCGAGGCGCGGATCGCGCTGCAGCTGGAGCGCGAGGTGAAGAACAAGGACGAGATCCTCACCCGCTACCTCAACATCGTGCCCTTCGGCGGCCAGATCTACGGCGTGGCCAGCGCGGCGCGCACCTACTTCAACACCTCGCCGAAGGACCTGACCATCCCGCAGGCCGCCTTCCTCGCGGGCCTTGCCAACCAGCCCAGCAGGCTCAACCCGGTGAACAACCCCGAGGGCGCGGTCAAGCGGCGCAACTGGGTGATCGACAAGATGGCCGAGAACAAGGCGTTCCCGATCGCCGACCCGGCCAAGCTCAAGCAGGAGATCGACAACCTCAAGGCGGCCGAGCTCGGCACGCAGAACCCGCTGCGCACCCTGTCCAACGGCTGCGTCGGCACCGGCGGCGGCAACGTCAACGGCTTCTTCTGCGCCTACGTGATCGACTACCTGCAGAAGGCGGGCATCCCGCTGGAGCAGATCAAGCGCGGCGGCTACACGATCAAGACCACCCTGGACCCGGTGGCCACCGAGGCGGCGAAGTCGGCCGCCGAGGGCGAGGTCTCCAAGACCACCGACGGCATCGCCAACGTGATCGCGGTCGTGCAGCCCGGCAAGGACAAGCACCGCGTCGTCGCGCTCGCCGCGAACCGCGACTACGGCACCAAGCAGGACCTGGGCCAGACCTCCTACCGGTTGCCCAGCGACGTCGCGCGCTTCGGCGCGGGCTCGATCTTCAAGGTGTTCACCGCCGCCGCGGCCATGGAGGAGGGCAAGGCGGGCATCAACACCAGCATCCCGACGCCCGGCAGCTACACCTCCTCGGTCTACAAGAACGGCGGCCGCGGCTACACCGTCAAGAACGCCGGTGACGGCTACCCCGACGCGATGTCGCTCCAGCAGGCCCTCGCGACCTCGCCGAACACCGGCTTCATCTGGCTGGAGGAGCGCGCCGGGCTGGGCAACGTGGTCGACATGTCGATCAAGCTCGGGCTGCGCACCAGCATGCAGGGCGTGAACAACGCGGGCACCAAGCCCAACCCGGACAGCAAGAACCGGCAGTACAAGCTGACCCAGGAACAGCTGATCAAGCAGGACAACTCCGGCTCGTTCACCCTCGGCGTGACCCCGGTCAGCCCGTTGGAGCTGGCCAACGTCGGCGCCACGCTGACCTCCGGCGGCGCCTGGTGCCCGCCGAGCCCGATCGAGCAGGTCCTCGACCGCGCGGGCAAGCCGATCCCGGTCAAGGAAGCCCCGTGCGAGCAGGTGGTCAGCCCCGAGTTGGCCAACAGCATGGCGCAGGCCATGAGCAAGGACGACCAGGGCAGCGGCACCTCCGCCGTCGCCGCGCGCGCCGCCGGGTGGGACCGGCCGATGCTCGGCAAGACCGGCACCACCCAGGACCACAAGTCCGCGGGCTTCCTCGGCGCCACCCCGCAGTACTCCGGCGCGGTGCTCACCTTCAGCGACAGCGACTCGCCCCGCCCGATCTGCGACGGCGCCCAGCCCACGCTGTGCCGCAGCGGCAACATCTACGGCGGCAAGGTACCCGCGCGAACGTGGTTCGAGGCCATGAAGAAGATCCACAAGGACAAGAAGCGCGAGGAACTGCCTCCCGCCTCCCCGCAGCACACGAGCTGATCTCCACCCGCGCTCAACCCCCTGTGATCACTCGACAGGGGGTTGAGCCGTCTTCACGACCCCCGCCCCGCCAACGCCTCGTTCGGCGCGCCCAATCCCCTGAATGACCCGTTCGCCACCGTGAGCGTGCTGAATGACTCGTTGAGGTGGTTGGGCGTGGTCAATGACTCGTTCAGCACGTTCAACGGACTGAACGAGTCATTCAGGTGGTTGGGATCGTGCGCGGCGGAGCCCGGCGCGGACGGAAACGGGCCGCGCCGGGGGTCTCCTCCCAGAAACCCCGGCGCGGCCCGGTTCGCGGTGTCAACGCCTGTGGTGGCTCGACGTCCCCTTTCTATGCTCCGTCCCCCGGCGCCGGGCGTGCCGAACGGGTTAACGCCTGGGGCGGATGCCAGTGGGCCGGTTCAGGTGGCGCTCGGCCACGGCGGGCGCAGCGACAGCAACCGCATGGTCACCGCGTCCAACTGGAACTGGGCGTCGCGTCGCAGCGCGTCCTGGGCGGGGCGCACGCGGCGCTTGCCCTCGAAGTACGCGCCGTTGACGTCCTGGCGCGTGGTCGCCGCGTGCAGCACGTGGTCGGCCCCGGCCGCCGGGGGCGCCCCGGAGAAGCCGAAGGTGGCGCGCAGCAGCTTCGTCTCGATCGCCCCGGGGTCCACGCTCACCGCCGAGACGCCGGAGCCCTCCAGCGCGGTGGCCAGCGAGCACGTGTGCACGGCGAGGGCCAGTTTCGACCGCGCGTAGGCGACCTTCGGGTGCTGCGAGACGGTCGGCCACATGGTCGGCCACGCGAAACGCACGGAGCGGTGCTGCGCGCACGAGAGGTTGACGATCTTGCTGGCGCCGCCGCGGGCGAGCGTGCCGAACAGCCTCGCGGTGAGCAGCACCGGCGCCAGGTAGTTCACCTGGAACGCGGGCTCGTGGCCGTCCCTGCTGCTCACCCCGGGCTGCCCTCCGGCGACGGCGGCGTTGTTGACCAGCAGGTCCAGCACGTCCAGCCGGTCGCGCACGGCCTCGGCCAGCCGGTCCACCTGGGCGAGGTCGGTGAAGTCGGCCAGCAGCGGCACGACGGTGGTGCCGGGGTTGGCCGGGGCCAGCTCCCTGGCGAGCTCCTCCAGCGCGTCCTGCCGCCTGCCGTGGATCAGCAGCGTGTCCACCAGCCCGGCCAGCCGCCGCGCGGTCGCCCTGCCGATGCCGTCCGTCGCCCCGGTCACCAGAGCCGCCGTGATGGGGCTCATCGGCCCCGTCTTCCGCACCGCACGCCGATTGTCGGCTGACTATCCGGGGCTGTGAATTGCACTCCGCAACGAGCTTTTCCCGGGTTTCGGCAAGCCGTTCCCGGAAAAGGGGGGCGCGGGGCGGCGGAAATACCTCGCCGGGCCTTCCGGGAAGGCGGGACCGTGGTGGCGGCCATCCGGGCTACCCCAGCCCGACGGCAGGCGTCCACGCAGGTGAGGACCCTCGTGGGGGACTCTCCCGGGGTGGTGGCGCGACGGACCGACAGCGTTTTCGCCGAAATCACCGAGCACGACTCCTGGTCGAATTGCGCACCAGGCGAGAGGGCGGCCTCGGGACGGCCGCCCATTCCTCGGCCTGGCATCCCCTTATCGTGCTCCGTGAACCGTGTTCACCAGCACCGCCGCCGGGGTGAGCGCGAATTGGGGCCGTTCGCCTCAGCGCGAACTACCTCGGACGGCGGCGCCGGTGAGCGGGTGGCCGACAGCGACGGCGCCCGCACCCCGGGTGGGGTGCGGGCGCCGTGAGTGCCTGGTCGCTCAGCGCGGTTCAGCCGGTCTGGCCGCCGCGTGCACGGTCGGCGGCCACTCCTCCGCGTCGAGCAGTCCGAGCGCGTAGGCGTGCGAGACCAGCGCGGTCCGGCTGGGCGCCCGGAGTCGGCGGCGCAGCACCGCCAGGTGGTAGTCGATGCTCTGCCGGGACAGGTTCAGCGCGCGGCCGATCGCGGCGTTGGAGTCGCCGATCGCCACCCGCTCCAGCACCCGCGCCTGGACCTCCGACAGCAGCGGCGTCGACCCGGCCATGGTGGCCCAGCGCATCTGCCGCACGGCCTCGACGGCGAAGACCACCGAGGCGGGCTGGCCGTCCGGGCTGCGCGAGACCGACGCGGTGAAGCGGACCTCGACCGGGGGTTCGGTCTTGCGGTCCAGCAGCACCCGCGCGCGGTGGCTGGGGATCTTGCCGCCGAGCAGGTCGCCCCACCACGCGCCGCACTGCGGGTTGTTCCGGTTGAACAGCAGCGAGCCCGCCGTCGCGCCGCGCAGGTCGTGCAGCTGGCGGCCGAGCAGCTCGCACAGCGCCGGGTTGGCGTCGCTGACCGTGCCGTCCGGATCGCACACCAGCACCGGGATGGTCGAGCGCTCCGCCACCGCGCGGTGCCGCTCGCGCATCTGGAACAGCTCGCGCTTGGCGCGCATCTGCTCGGTGAGGTCGAGGTAGAAACCGGCGACGAAGGCACGCCCGTTGCGCGCGCGCACCGCCGCCAGGTACCCGGCGACGTGCCGGGTGCGGCGGCTGTTGAGCCGCAGCGCGAACCGGTGCGGCCGGATGATCGTGGTCTCGCAGGCCCTGGTGAGCATCTCCGCGTCCAGCCACTGCTGCTCACCGGCGAGCGCGCGCGGGCCGAACTCGTCCATCGGCGCGCCGATCATGTCCGAGGCCGCGCGGTCGTAGAGCGCCGCGTACGCCTGGTTCACCCAGCGGTAGCGGCCGTCGGGGTCGCGCACGCACACGGCGACGGGGCCGTGCGTGATCAAGTGCACGAGCAGGCGGTAGACCGCGGGCTCGTCCAGTACCGGTGTGGTGCCTTCCTTGCGTGCCACGGCGTCCATCGGGCGACTCACCTGAACCAGCCCCCGAACCGCCGCGAGCCCCCACTCGCGCGCCGTACCAGCGTCAACGTCCTGTTGCGCGTCGACATCGCCCACCTCTTCCACGCGACTTCCCGGGTCCCACGCGACCTGGCTCGAAAGATACCGACCAACCGGTATCCAAACGCCAAGACGTCCCCGCTGTCAATCACCGTGCGTGAGTGAACGACTTCGTTATCGCAACGGGACGTGCCCGAATCGAGAAGGCGCCGGGTTCTCTGGAGAGATTGCGGGAAAGGTCTACAGAGAAGGGGAGGTGACCCTCGGGCGCTCCAGCGCGGGCGGCTCCAGCCGCAGGTCGGCGGGGGCACCGTCGGGGCGCAGGCCGGGCAGGAAGCAGACCCAGAGGTGGCGGATGCGCTCGATCATGTCCTTGCGGCCGGTCAGCGACTGGGCGACCAGTTGGCTGCCGGTGAACACGCCGACCAGCAGCTCGGCGGTGGCGGGGAGGTCGAGCCCGTCGCGGACGTCGCCCTGCTCCGCCGACTGCGCCAGCAGGGTGCCCACGGCGGAGATCCAGCCGGAGAAGGCGCGGCGGGGCTCGGGCTCGTCGAACTCGGACTCGAAGACCAGGCGGACGGCGGCGCGGATGACCGGGTCGCCGACGAGTTGGCTGGCGAACTGGAAGGACAGGTCCACCAGCGCCTGCAGCGCCCGGCCGTCACTGGTCAGCAGCAGGCTGTCCACCGAGGGCGGCCAGCCCCGGTAGTGCTCCTCGATGACGGCCAGCGCCAGCGCGTCCTTGGACGGGAAGTGGAAGTAGAGCGCGCCCTTGGTCACGCCTGCGGCCTCGCACACGTCCTGCAGGCTCGTTCCCCGGAAGCCCTTGTCGTCGAAGGTCGTCGCCGCGGCTTTGATCAGCTTGGCCCGGGTCAGCTCCGCCCGTTCCTTTTTGCGCATTGGCGCTCTCCATCATGCTAATTGGGGAAAGCTCGCATACCTACCCGTCGGTATGCTAATCGAACGCGGAAGCGTCCCCCGTCAGGGACTGAGGTGCTAGAGCGATGGCAGTGACGGCAGCGACTTCATCCTTCACCCAGAACGTGCTCGGTTGTCGGTGTGGTCTTCTCCAATCGATACCAGATCCGCCCAGTCCGCTATTCCACAGCACGGTGGACCGCAGGCTGGTGCACCGCGCCGCCGTGCACGAGGTCCTGCTGACCGGGTGGGCCCGGACGGCGGGTGACCGCTACATGATCGGTGCTCAGTGGCCTCGTGACCATAGTTTCTACCGACCGCTGCCCACGGGGGCGCACGATCCCCTGCTGGTGCTGGAGACGGTCCGGCAGGCGGGGCTGCTCGTCGCGCACGTCGGAGCGGGCGTTCCGGTCGGTCACCACTTCGTCATGCACTCCATCGGCTACGACGTCGACCCGGGGCTGCTGCGGCTGGACCGGGTGCCCGCGGACCTGACCATCGACGTCACCCACCAGGTGCACGCCCGTCGCCCGACCGGGGCGGTGCGACTGGGCATCCGCACGCTGTTCTCCCGGGACGGGGAGGTGCTGGGGTCGGGAACGGGGGAGATGACCTGCCTGCCGGAGGCGGTGTTCCGGAACCTGCGCGCGAGGTCCCTGCCGCCGGAGGCGGGGCAGAGCGCCGAGCTGCCCCCGGTCGAGCCGCGCCGGGTCAACCGGTCCCGGGAGGAGGACGTGGTGCTCAGCCCGGGAAGTGATCCGCTGACCTGGCTGGTGCGGGTGGACCGCGACCACCCGGTGCTCTTCGACCACCCGCTCGACCACGTTCCCGGGATGCTGGTCTTCGAGGCGATGCGGCAGGCACTTGCCTACACCGGGCGGGGGCTGCTGCCGCTGGGCTGCCACGCCGAGCTGAGCAGGTACGTGGAGCTGGACCCACCGGCCGCCGTGGTGCTGCGGCCTGGTCCCGGCGATCCCGTGTTCGATCTCGAACAGGGTGGGAAAACCGCTGGAACGGTGTCCTGGTTCATATCCTCCGATGACGGGTGGAGAGTTCCCAACCCGCGCTGACAAATGGCCGGAGAAGTTGATCTTCACGTTTTTGTGATCGATTCATGTTTGCCTGTTCCGGTGAATTGTGGGCCTGCACTTCCCTGCCAATCGGAACGGGTGGACCGTTGTCCCGGGCGCCGGAGATCGGCTAGAGGGCGGACGCCGCCAGCTCGACCGCGTCGGCGGTGGTGTCCGCGTGCACGGAGAACCGGAGGTAGCCGGGGCGGGCGGTGGCCACGACGCCCAGCTCGCGCAGCCGCGCGGTGACCGCCGACCACCTCGGCTCGTCGAGGCGGACGGAGACGATGCCCGCGCGCTGGTCGGGCTCGGTCGGGGTGAGCAGGTCCGCGCCCGAGGACAGCAGCCGCTCCACGAGCAGGTCGGCGTTCGCGGTGACCGCCTCAGCCGCGGCGAGCTGGCCCGTGCGCTCCAGCTCGGTCAGCGAGGTGAGCAGCCCGGTGATCGCCAGCGGGTTGAGCATCGTCATCGTGATCCGGCCCGCGTCGGCCAGCACCGGGTGCTCGGTGGCATCGAACACCGCTCGGTCCTGGACACCGGACCAGCCCGTGAGGCCGTCGGTGAGCCGGTCAAGCGCTCGCGGCGACGCGGCGAACAACGCCGCGCCCCAGCCCGAGCGCAACCACTTCTGCCCACCCGCGACCACGACGTCGGCGAGGTGCCACGGCTGGTCGCTCACGCCGAAGCCCTGGATCGCGTCGACGACCAGCAGCCGGTCGCCGACCACCTCGCGCAGCGCGGGCAGGTCCGCTCGGCGACCCGTGCGGTAGTCCACCGCGCAGACTGAGACCGCGACCGTGTTGGGACGCAGTGCCGCCGCGACGCGCTCCGGGGAGGCGTGGCCGTCCGGGTTGTCGAGGAGGTCGACGGCGAGCCCGCCGCGCTCCTGCGCGCGCAGCCACGGGTAGACGTTGGCCGGGAAGTCGTGGCGAGGTACCAGGACCCGGCCGGGACCGTTCAGCCCGAACGCCACGTGGAACAGCCCCGCGCTGGTCGACGGCACCAGCGTGACGCCCGCCCGGTCGAAGCCCGTCAGCTCCGCCGCGACGTCGGCCGCTCGGTTCTCCCGGTCGTGCAGCTCGTCGACCACGCCCGGCGCGCCCGTCGCTGAGAGCCGGATCGCGTCCAGCAGGGCATCGCGCACGGGTGGCGGCGGCGGGCCGAAGCGCGCGAAGTCGAGGTAGTGCGGCTGCCCGGTCGGCTCCGCGGCGGCTGAGTGGTGCGCGGACTGCCAAGGCGCCACGTCGGTGTGGGTTGCGTTGCAGGGGAACGGCTGAGGTGCCACGTCGGCATCCGGCCGCGTGGCGGGCTGTGGCCGCAGTGTCGCGTTGAGGTGGATCGCGCTTCCGCCGCGCTCGTGAGGTGTCGCGTCGGCATTCAGCCACGCGGCGGGCCGTGGCTGAGGTGTCGTGTCGGGGTGGATCGCGCTATCGGGGTGCTCTTGAGGTGTCGCGTGGATCGCGAGTTCCGGGGCGGCAGCGTGCTTCTGGGTGGCGGGTTCCGGTTGGGCGGCGGTGTGCGGCTGTGTGGCGGCGTGCGGATGGGTGGCGTGGCACGGGTGCGCGGCGCGCTCGGAGGTGGCGTCAGCGAAAGTCCCGTTTGACGCGTTGAACTCCCTGAACGGGTCGTTCGGGTACTTGGGCGCACCAAACGGGACGTTGGCG
>NZ_MUMH01000141.1 GCF_002155965.1 Allokutzneria sp. NRRL B-24872 | reverse complement strand
TTCAGCACGTTCAACGGACTGAATGAGTCGTTCAGGGCGTGAGCGCGGCGGTCAGTGGGCGGCGACCTGGCCCTGGGCGGCGCGCAGCGCGATGTCGGTGCGGTGGTGCGAGCCGGTGAGGTGCACCCTGGCGATCTTGCGGTAGGCGTCCTCGCGGGCCGCGTCGAGGTCGTCGCCGATCCCCACGACGGACAGCACGCGCCCGCCCGCGGAGATCACCGCGCCGTCGTCGCGCCTGCGGGTGCCCGCGTGCAGCACTCCGTCGGTCTCGCTGCCGGTGATCACGTCGCCGGTGCGCGGGCGGCCGGGGTAGCCCTCCGCCGCGACCACGACGGTGACCGCGGAGCCCTCGGCCCAGTCCAGCGCGGGCTGCTCGGCGAGCGTGCCGTTGGCGACCGCGAGCAGCAGCCCGGCGAGCGGGGTGCGCAGCAGCGCCAGCACCGCCTGGGTCTCGGGATCACCGAAGCGGCAGTTGAACTCGACGACCTGGACGCCCTCGCTGGTCAGCGCGAGCCCGGCGTAGAGCAGGCCGGAGAACGGCGTTCCGCGCCGCGCCAGCTCGGCGACCACGGGCCGCACGACGCGGTCCATGATCTCCTCGACCAGGCCCTCCGGCGCCCACGGCAGCGGGGCGTAGGCGCCCATGCCGCCGGTGTTCGGGCCGGAGTCGCCGTCGCCGACGCGCTTGAAGTCCTGCGCGGGCAGCAGCGGTACCGCGCTCTTGCCGTCCACGAGGCAGAACAGCGACACCTCCGGACCGTCCAAAAAGGACTCAAGGAGGACCGGGTGCCCACCGTCGAGCAGGTGCATGGCGTGCGCCCGCGCCGCGTCGAAGTCGGCGGTCACCACGACGCCCTTGCCTGCGGCGAGGCCGTCGTCCTTGACCACCCACGTCGGCCCGAAGCGACCGAGCGCCGCGTCCAGGCGAGCGGGGTTGTCCACGACCTCGCTGCGAGCGGTCGGCACACCGGCGGCGGACATGACGTCCTTGGCGAACGCCTTGGAGCCCTCGATCCGCGCGGCGGCCTTGGACGGGCCGAAGCACGGAATCCCGGCCTCGCGCAGGGCGTCGCCGACCCCGGCGACCAGTGGTCCCTCGGGGCCGATCGCCACGAGGTCCGCTCGCCATTCCGTGGCCAGCTCGGTGACCGCGGCCGGATCGGCGGCGTCGACGCCGCAGGTCTCGGCCAGCGCTGCGGTACCGGCGTTGCCGGGAGCGCAGGCCAGGGCGGTCACGCCCGGGTCGCGGGACAGTGCGAGGAGCAGGGCATGTTCGCGGGCACCTGCGCCGATCACGAGAACGCGCACGGGGAGCAACCCTAGATGCCCCGGCGCGCCGCGCGAAACTCGCGCTCGGACACGCCGTGCCGCGCCAGGCGTGCCGCCGCCTCCACGGCGGTCCAACCGGAGACCTGCACCGACAGGTCGCACTCCCACAGCGACTCGCGGCCGATGCCTTCCAGCCGCTCGGCCAGTCCCGCCGGCAGCTGGCCGAGCCTGCCGATCGCCGGGACCGTCCACTGTGGACCGAAGAGGGGTCCGCCCGGCACCGCCGCCCTGTTCCGCCACGCCCCCTCAGCGGAGCGATACACCGTGCTGGCAGCGGATTTCGCCGCTTCGCCGTCGAGCGCGACGGCCGCGGAGGCCAGGTACCTCGCGCAGATTCCCGCGTGCAGCCCGGAATCCGAGCCGCCGTTGCCGCGCAGCACTCCGGACACCGTCATGCGGTCGGCGACGGCCGCGATCGTGCGCTCCGCCAGCTCGCGCCAGCGGCTCTCCCCGGTGGCCCCGACGAGTTCGACGCACGCGCCGACGAGCAACCCCTGCGAGTGAGTGGATGTGACGTCGGACACGGCGTCCACCGACGGGTCGACGGACTCCGCGAGCAGCCCGGTTTCCTGATCGATCAACCGCTCCGACAACCACTCCACGGCCGAGCGCGCCCGCTGGAGATCAGCTCGCTCGCCGAACTCCTTGGCCAGCCTGACGAAGAGGATGGCGAACGCCGCGTTCGTCGCGGCGTCCTTCACCGAGCCGCCGCGCGTTGACCACAGGCCGCCGCCCGCGTGGTCGGTCCACGCCGCGCGCAGCCGCGACGCGATCGCGGCCAGGGCAGCGGACTTCGGCATGGCGGTCAGCGTGCGCGCACGCAGCAGCGCGAGCCCCATCAGCGCCAGGTCCTCGTGGCTGTCGGACAACCAGCCGTGCGGGTTGCGGAGCTTGATGCCGCGCACGAGCTTCACCACGGTGGCCTTGCGCGTGGTGTCGTCTGTGCGTTCGGCCGCGTCCACCGCGCAGTCCAACAACTGCGCCTGCCAGCCGTAGTGCCAGTGCGCGTGCAGCCGGTGCCCGGCCTCCGGCGGCCACCGCGTCATGCCGAGGCGCGTGCCGGGCGTGCCCCAGACCTGGCGCAGGTGCCTGCCGACGATGGCGACCTCAGCCACCGCCGCTCGCGCGGCCCACAGCTCGGGCACCTCGTCGGCGGTCACTGAGCCATCGTCGCCCCTGGAACCATCTGATGCGCGGGCGATTCACGTTGTGGCGCGCGATATCACCAAGCCGTGTCGAGATCCGCGTGCTCCCGGACCCACGCGTGCATGACGACGCCCGCCGCCACCCCCGCGTTGATCGACCGCGTCGAGCCGAACTGCGCGATGGACACCAGCAGCTCCGCCGCCTCGCGCGCTTCCTCGGACAACCCGGGACCTTCCTGGCCGAAGAGCAGCACGCAGCGCTCGGGCAGCCGTGCGCGTTCCAACCGCACCGAGCCGGGCGTGTTGTCCACCGCGACGAGCGCTAGGCCCTCCGTGCGGCAGAACTCCACCAGGCCGCTCACATCGGGGTGGTGCAGCACGTGCTGGTACCGGTCGGTGACCATCGCGCCCCGCCGGTTCCACCGCTTCCTGCCGACGATGTGCACGGCCTTCGCCGCGAACGCGTTGGCAGTCCGCACCACGGTCCCGATGTTGTGGTCGTGCTGGAAGTTCTCGATCGCCACGTGGAAGGGGTGCCTGCGGGTGTCCAGGTCCGCGACGACCGCTTCGCGCTTCCAGTAGCGGTAGGTGTCGACCACGTTGCGGCGGTCGCCCTCCGCGAGCAGCTCGGGGTCCCAGTGCTCGCCCTCGGGGAGCGGGCCCTCCCACGGGCCGACACCGACCGGCTCCGCGCCCCATTCGGTGGGGCCAGCCTCGGTCACGGTGCTACAGGCCGAGATCGGCGAGACCGAGCAGCGACCGGTACGGCAGCCCCTCCGCCTCGATGGCCTCCCTGGCACCTGTGTCGCGGTCGACCACTGTCGCGACGCCCACGACCTCGGCGCCGACCTCGCGCAGCGACGCCACGGCCGTCAGCACGCTGCCGCCGGTGGTCGAGGTGTCCTCCACCGCGAGCACGCGGCGGCCGGTCACGTCAGGACCTTCCACGAGCCGCTGGAGGCCGTGCGCCTTGGACGCCTTGCGCACCACGAACGCGTCCATGTCGCGCTCGGCGGCGTGCAGCATCGCGCAGGCGACCGGGTCGGCGCCCATGGTCAGCCCGCCGACCGCGGAGAAGTCCCAGTCGGAGGTGAGCTGGCCGAGCAGCTTCCCGATCAGCGGGGCCGCCGCGCGGTGCAGCGTGGCGCGGCGCAGGTCGACGTAGTAGTCGGCCTCGACACCGGAGGAGAGCACGACCTTGCCGTGCACGACGGCCAGCTCGCGCACGAGTTTCGCGAGTTCGGCCTTGGCGGTGGGGTCCACTTCGACGGTCACGAGTGGTGAGCTTCGCACGTCAGGTCCGCGCGGGCTTCGAGCGCCCGCCCGTCTTGGGTCCCTCGCCCGGCTCGACGCCCAGGTTGGTGATCATCTTCTTCAGGCACTCGATCATGAACGCGTAGTCGTCCTCGGAGATGCCGTCCAGCGACTGCCTGCGCACGCCGCTGATCACCAGCGCCAGCTTGAGCTGTCCGGCGCGGCCGATCTCGGTCAGCGTCTGGCGCACCACGCCGGAGCGCGGGTCCACCTCGGGAGCGAGCCAGCCCCGCGCGCACAGATCGCTGATGATCTCGTCGAGGTCGTGGTCGGAGATGCTGCGCAGCGAGGCGTGCAACTGGTCCCGCGTCGCACCCGCCGGCGCCTCGCGGACCAGGCACAGCACCAGCCAGTGCTGCCTGCTGACCCCGGCCTCGCGCAACCGCTTGTCGATGGTGCTGTTGAGCACCTCGCCGGTGCGCTTGATCCAGTAGCCGATGGGCTGCCGGCGAATCTCTCCCGCGTAGTCCACCGCCGCCCCTCCGCTCACGCCGATCATGCGCACCCTAGGACGTTTCGGCGAAGTGCACACCGCCGAAGCAGGAAATCGGTGGGTTGTTCACCGCTTCAGTCGGCTGACACCCGCTCTGTTCATCACCATGCGCACCAGCGACCTCGGCAGCAGACGGCCCACCCCGATGGCCGCCTTGTAATGCGCGCCGGGCACCGAGATCACCCGACCGCGACGGAGGTCGGCCAAACACTCGTGCACCACGCGGTCGGCTTCGAGCCACACCCAGCTCGGCGCCTTCGACATGTCGATCGAGGCGCGCTCGTGGAACTCCGTGTGGGTGAACCCCGGGCACAGCGCGACTACCCGCACGCCGGTGCCCGCCACCGCCGCAGCCAGCCCCTCGGAGAACGTGGTGACCCACGCCTTGCTCGCCGAGTACGCCGACCCGCGCTCCGGGAAGAACCCGGCGACGCTGGACACGTTGATCACCGCTCCGCGACCGCGGGCGCGCATCACCGGCAGCACCGCGTGGGTCAGCCGGAGCACCGCCGTGACGTTGACGTCCAGCTGCGCCTGGAGCTCTTCGACGGGGGAGTCCCAGAACTCCTTGCCCGTGCCGAAACCCGCGTTGTTGACCAGCAGGTCCACCGGCGCGTCCGGATCAGCCAGGCGCAGTTCGACCATGCCGCGCTGCTTCTCGTCGGCGAGGTCGGCCGCGAGCACTTCGACGTGGATCGAGTGCCGCTCGCGCAGCTCGTCGGCCAGCTTCTCCAGCCGCTCGCCGTTGCGGGCGACCAGCACGAGGTCGTGGCCCTCCGCGGCGAGTCGTCGGGCGAAGGCGGCTCCGATGCCAGCAGTGGGACCAGTGACCAGCGCAGTCGGCATAACTCCAGGTTAACGCCCGTGCACAGCCCGCACACCACCCCGTGGGAAAACCCGCGGTCGCGACTACGAGTCGAGTTCTGCCAGGTCCAGCACGACCGGTTCTCCACGCCGTGGAAATCCTGACGTTCACCGCGGGGACCACGAACAGGTCCGACCGTCCTGCGCCCCGGAGGGCGTCGTCCACCAGTCGAGCCAGTACCCAAAGATCAACTCATGGCGAGACCCGTCACCGGGAGGGGGCAGGGCCAGCCACTCCTCGACGGTGTGCGGGCCGATCGTCGGCTGGTCCAGAGCGCTAGTGCTCGGAGTGGTGGGGGGCGGTGGAGGAGCGGTAGACCTCGGGGTCCTCGTGGTGGGTGTTCGGGTCGGAGTCGAACGGGTCCACGAAGTCCGCGACCTCGCCGAGGTCGGACAGCAGCCGCTCCAGGCGCGCCGGGTCGGCGTTGGGCGGGGCGGCGGCGAGCACCCAGGTGCCCTCCAGCCAGACCACCATCACGTCGTCGCCGATCTCGTCGACGGCCTCGACGAACTCCGGCGTGATCAGCGGGTGCGCCACGGCCATGTCGGCGGTGAAGCCGTAGCGGTTGCCGACCGGGCCGTAGAGGTCCAGCTCGGCCTCGCGCTCGCGGGCGAACGGCACGCTCGGCTCCCACAGCTCCAGCACCGTCGGCACGGAGCGGCGCAGCTTCACCGCGGCCAGCACCATGGTGACCTTGCTGCCCTGCTCGTGGTCCATGACCTGCACGAGCCTGCGCCCGTCGGCGGTGAACATCGAGCCGGTCACCACGTCGGTCGCGCTGCCGGACTTGGAGAACGCCAGACCGCCGTGCTGCCACTGGGTCAGCAGCGCGTTGTCGCTCTCGGCGAAGCGCCAGCCGCGCAGTGCGGCCCATCTGCGGCGCTCACGATTGCGTGCCGTGCGCTGCGCCCGATCTCCGGCGAGCAGCGCGAGACCCGCAACCGCCGCGACGACGGCGATGAGGAACCAGATCCACGCTGGGAAACCCACACTGCGCAGCGTAGCGGTGAGATCGGCCACAACGTAGGACGCGGCCCGCTCGGAGGCGTCGAATTGGCCACAAAACGTGCGCGTGGACGATCTCACCCGACCGGGCGCACCGCGGCTACGCCTCCTGGTTTCCCGGGTTGACCTGCAAGGACGAGTTGTCGTCCGTCACGTCGACGAACACGGCGTCACCGTCGCGAACATCACCCGACAGTAGTTTCCTGGCGAGCTGGTCACCGATGCTCGACTGCACCAGCCTGCGCAGCGGCCGGGCCCCGTAGACGGGGTCGAAGCCGTTGAGCGCGAGCCAGTCGCGGGCCGCCGGGGTGACCTCCAGGCGCAGCCGCCGCTGCTCCAGCCGCTTGGTCAGCTTGGCCACCTGGATGTCCACGATGGACGTCAGCTCCTCGGTCGCCAGCTGGTGGAAGACCACGACGTCGTCGAGCCGGTTCAGGAACTCCGGCTTGAAGTGCCGCTGCACCACGCCCAGCACGGCCTCCTGGCGCTGCCGCTCGTCCAGCGCGATGTCGGTCAGCGCGTGCGAGCCGAGGTTGGAGGTCAGCACCAGGATCGTGTTGCGGAAGTCCACGGTGCGGCCCTGGCCGTCGGTCAGCCTGCCGTCGTCGAGCACCTGGAGCAGCACGTCGAAGACGTCCTGGTGGGCCTTCTCGACCTCGTCCAGCAGCACGACGCTGTACGGCCGCCGCCGCACCGCCTCGGTCAGCTGACCGCCCTGGTCGTAGCCGACGTAGCCGGGCGGAGCGCCGACGAGCCGCGCGACGGTGTGCTTGTCGCCGTACTCGCTCATGTCGATGCGGATCATCGCCCGCTCGTCGTCGAACAGGAACTCCGCCAGTGCCTTGGCCAGCTCGGTCTTGCCGACGCCGGTGGGGCCGAGGAACAGGAACGAGCCGGTCGGCCGGTCGGGGTCGGCGACGCCCGCGCGCGCCCTGCGGACGGCGTCGGAGACCGCGCGCACGGCCTCGGCCTGGCCGATCACCCGCGAGCCCAGCTCCTCCTCCATGCGCAGCAGCTTCGCGGTCTCGCCCTCCAGCAGCCGCCCGGCCGGGATGCCGGTCCACGCGCTGACCACGTCGGCCACGTCGTCGGCGGTGACCTCCTCCTTGAGCATCACGTCGGCGTCTGGCGCCGTCACGGCCGCGGTCGCCGCGTCGAGTTCCTTCTCCAGGGCGGGAATCCGGCCGTAGCGCAGCTCGGCGGCCCGGCCGAGGTCGCCGTCGCGCTCGGCCCGCTCCGACTCGCCGCGCAGCTGTTCCAACTGCTCCTTCAGCTCGCGGACGCGCTCGATGGAGCCCTTCTCGTTCTGCCAGCGCGCGGTCAGCGCGTCCAACGCCTCCCGCTGCTCGGCCAGCTCGGCGCGCAGCGCGTCCAGCCGGACCTTCGAGGCGGCGTCGTCCTCTTTGGACAGTGCCATCTCCTCGATCTCCAGGCGGCGCACCGAGCGCTCGACCTCGTCGATCTCCACCGGCCGCGAGTCGATCTCCATCCGGAGCCGCGAGGCTGCCTCGTCGACCAGGTCGATCGCCTTGTCCGGCAGGAAGCGCGCGGTGATGTAGCGGTCGGACAGCGTCGCGGCGGCGACCAGCGCGCTGTCGGTGATCCGGACGCCGTGGTGGACCTCGTAGCGCTCCTTGAGGCCGCGCAGGATGCCCACCGCGTCGGCCACGCTGGGCTCGCCGACCAGCACCTGCTGGAAGCGCCGCTCCAGCGCGGGGTCCTTCTCGATGTGCTTGCGGTACTCGTCGAGCGTGGTCGCGCCGACCATGCGCAGCTCACCACGCGCCAGCATCGGCTTGATCATGTTGCCCGCGTCCAAGGACGACTCAGTGCCCGTTGCACCGGCGCCGACGATCGTGTGCAGCTCGTCGATGAAGGTGATCACCTGGCCCGCCGAGTCGGTGATCTCCTTGAGCACGGCCTTGAGCCGCTCCTCGAACTCACCGCGGAACTTCGCCCCGGCCACCATCGAGCCCATGTCCAGCGAGATGACCCGCTTGCCGCGCAGGGACTCCGGCACGTCACCGGCGACGACGCGCTGGGCGAGGCCCTCGACGATCGCGGTCTTGCCGACGCCGGGCTCACCGATCAGCACCGGGTTGTTCTTGGTGCGCCTGGACAGCACCTGGACCACGCGGCGGATCTCCGCGTCGCGGCCGATCACCGGGTCCAACTCGCCGCGCCGCGCGCGCTCGGTCAGGTCGACGCCGTACTTCTCCAGCGCCTTGAAGGTGCCCTCGGGGTCCGGGCTGGTGATCCGCGCGGTGCCGCGCACCTTGGCGAAGGCCTCGCGGATCGCGTCGGCGTTGGCGCCGTGCCGCACCAGCAGGTCGCCGACCTGACCGCCCTTGGCGGCGAGGCCGACCAGCAGGTGTTCGGTGGAGACGTACTCGTCGCCCATCTCGGTCGCGAGGTGCTGCGCGTGGGTGATCGACCGGACGGCGTCGCCGGAGAAGTTCGGCGCGTTCACCGTCGTCCCGGTGGCCGCGGGCAGCCCGGTGGCGAGCTTGTCCAGCTCGTCGCGGACCCGCCTGGGGTCCGCTCCGACCGCTGTCAGCAGCGGTGCGGCCAGGCCGTCAGCCTGCGCCAGCAGGGCGCCGAGCAGGTGCACCGTGCCCACGTCCGGGTTCCCGGCGACGGTCGCCGCCTGGATCGCGGCGGAGATCGCCTGCTGTGCCTTCGTGGTCGGATTGAAAGCGTCCATTCCCCCACCTCATCGTCAACCGGGCCAACACCCGGACCAACGTGCGAAAGGTTGAGTGTGTTCCGCTCAACTTAGCTGAGGAGAGGCATCGCGGAGTGGTGTCCGTCACCCGCGAGTCACGTCATCTGCGGCCTGTGGATGGTTCCCGGCTGTCCACAGGTGAATCCACAGATCCGCCGCGCTGCTCCACACGTTGGCCCGTCTTGCCCCCAGGTAGCGCCACATCACTCACATGCTTCACACCAGTACCCACAGGTTGAGGCGAGTTATCCCCAATCCCCAGTTCGTTGTCCACAGGGTTGTCCTCAGCGGCTGTGGATGAACCGCGCAGCGGCACTTCCTTGATCAACAGCACTGAGGCCAGTGTGACCAGTGAGATCACCGCGGCGATCAGGAACAGCACTCCGGTGGCGTCCCCGTAGGCGTCGCGGACCACCGTGCGCACGGGTTCTGGCAGGTGGGCGAGGTCAAGCGAACCGCTGCCCCCGGTCGCCCCGTGCAGCTTCTCCGTGACGAGCCCGGAGACCTGGGCGGCCAGCACCGCGCCGAGCACCGACACCCCGGCCGTGCCGCCGAGCGAGCGGAAGAACGTCACCGTCGAGCTGGCCGTGCCGAGGTCGCGGATGTCGGTGGAGTTCTGCACGGCCAGCACCAGGTTCTGCGTGCTCAACCCGAGGCCGAGCCCGAGCAGCAGCTGGTAGCCGCCGAGCAGCCAGAGCGAGGTGCCGTGGTCGACGCCCGACATCAGCGCCAGGCCGAGCACCATCAGCACCGCGCCCGAGACCAGGAAGCCCTTCCACCGCCCGGTGCGCGTGATCATCTGCCCGGACAGCGTCGACGAGACGAGCAGTCCGAAGATCAGCGGCAGCGTGAGCAGGCCGGAGATGGTCGGCGAGAACCCGCGTGCGAGCTGGAAGTACTGGCCGAGGAAGACCGAGGCGCCGAACATGCCCGTGCCGACCGCGATGCTGGCGAGCACGCCGAGCACGAGCGTGCGGTTGCGGAACAGCCGCAGCGGGATGACCGGCTCGCGCACCCTCCGCTCCACCACGAGCGCGGCCGCGAGGACCACGACCGAGCCGAGCACGAACGCGGCGGTCTGCCAGGACAGCCACGGGAAGTTCTTGCCCACCAAGGAGATCCAGATCAGCAGCAGGCTCACGCCGCCGGTGATCAGGGTCGCGCCCGCCCAGTCGATGCTGACCTCGCGGCGCAGCACGGGCAGGTGCAGCGTCCTGCCGATCACGTACATCGCGAGCAGTGCCAGCGGCACCACCACGAAGAAGCACCAGCGCCAGCCGAGCCAGTCGGTGTCGACGATGAACCCGCCCGCGAGCGGTCCGGCGACGGTGGCCACGGCCAGCACCGAGCCGGTGTAGCCGCTGTAGCGACCGCGCTCGCGCGGGCTGACCATCGCCGCGATGACCACCTGGGCCAACGCCTGCACGCCGCCGAGCCCGAGGCCCTGCACGGCGCGGTAGGCGATCAGCTCCGGCATGGACTGGGCCAGCCCGCAGAGCACCGAGCCGAAGGTGAACAGGCCGATCGCCACCTGGTAGAGCAGCTTCTTGCTGAACAGGTCGGCGAGCTTGCCCCAGAGCGGCGTGGTCGCGGTCGAGGCGAGCAGGGTGGCGGTGACGACCCAGGTGTACTGGCTCTGCGTGCCCTTCAGGTCGGCCAGGATCGTCGGCAGGGCGTTGGCCACGATGGTCGAGCTGAGGATCGCCACCAGCAGCGCCAGCAACAGCCCGGTCATCGCCCGCAGGACCTCGCGGTGAGTCATGGGTGCGGTCTCGTTCATCGGGTGGCTCCGGTCGGAGTTGTCGGTTCGAGCGCTTCGCGGACGGCGCGCGCCATGGCCTCGATCAGTGAGCTGACCCGGTGCACATCGTCATCCGGCCAGCCGTCGAGCGCCCGGCGGAGCCATTCCGTCTGCCGTCGCCGCCACCCGTCGAGCACGGCGGCGCCCTTGGCGGTCGCGCTGATCAGGTGCACGCGCCCGTCACCGGGGGCGGGACGGCGGCTCACCAGTCCGCCGCGCTCCAGCTGGGCGATCTGTCTGCTGATCACGGAGGGGTCGACGGCGCGTTCCTGGGCGAGCGTTCCGCCCGCGCACTCGCCGCGCCGCTCGAACTCGGAGAGCAGGCTGATCAGCGCGAGGCTGGGTTCGCCCTGCTCGATCTGGCGGTGCGCCACCGCGTGCCTGAGCTGGGCGAGTTCGCGGAACTGCTGGATGAGTTCGACGCAGGTCTCGGTGGTGGGCGCCACGACAGCCTCCCTCATGGTTGCGCAATACAACTATAAGGGAGTTAGTTGTGCTCAGCAACCTTCTGCGAGGGGTTCGGCTAGAGGTCCTCGTTGAGCTTGCCGAGCAGGTCCGCGAGCGCGCGGATGTCCTCGGTCTCCCAGTCGGCGAAGTTCTGCCAGAACCGCTGCCTGCGCTCGGAGCGCACCGCGACCAGCCGCTGCCTGCCGCTCTCGGTCAGCTGCACCAGCCGCGCCCTGCCGTCGGTGGGATCGGCGACGCGCTCGATCAGCTCCAGCGACTCCAGCTGCCCGAGCTGCCTGCTCACCGTCGACTTGTCCAGCCCGAAGCGCTCGGCCAGCTCGGCGGCGCGCACCGGCTCGCTGTCGGCGATGAACACCAGCAGCCCGTACGCGGCGGCGTCCAGGTCCGGGTGCAGCCGGGCGGCCAGTGTCAGCGACAGGCTGCGTGCGCGCCGGAACAGCACCGACAGCTCGCGCTCCACCGCGTCCCCGGCCGCGCGCCGGTGCGAGTGCGCCGTGTCCTCGTCGCTCATCGTCCCCGGTCTTCCCCTCGAACCCGCCTGAAGGGAAAACCTAGGGCACCCCCCGTTCGGTCCCCGTGACCATCCGGGTGGCACACCCCGCAGTTCGCCAGTCTCCAAGACCAGCACCCCCCACCGCCGCGCCCCGAACGACCCGTTCAGCTCCTTCGAACGCACCAAACGACCCGTTCAGGGCCGTCCAAACGGACTGAACGAGTCATTGAGGTGGTTGAACGGACTGAACGAGTCATTGAGGTGGTTGGGCGTGCTGAATGACTCGTTCAGCACGTTCAACGGACCGAACGCGGCGTTGGCGGTCAGTCGTGCTTGCCGACCTCGGTGGGCTGCCAGGGCTTGGGCATGTCCTTCGCGCCGAAGTAGTCGCCGCCCTTGCGCTTGGCGTCGTCGGTGCCCCACGGGCGGTCCCGGCCGACCGGCACCAGGCGCGGGATGTGCTTGCGGCAGTGGATGTAGGCCTCCTCGACCGCCACGACCACCCAGCGCTCGGGCGTGCGGCCCTTCTCGAAGTCGGTCGGCAGATCGGGGTGCTCCACGCGCAGGTCGGCGTCCTCGACGATCCTGGCGTGCCCGTTGACGTGCAGGCCGATCACGTCCTCGGCGAAGTCGATCATCAGGATGCCCACGTGCGGGTTCTCGCTGATGTTGCCGAGGCTGGCCATCACGCCGTTGCCCCGGTACTCCGGGTACGCGAGGTGGCCGGAGTCGAGCGCGCGCACGAAACCGGGCGGCCCGGCGCGCAGCGAGGCGTCGCACTCGCCCTTGTTGTCGGCGGTGGAGACGAACAGCATCTCCATCCGACCGATGAACTCGACCATTTTCTCGTTGAGGTGGTCGAGCACCTGGTCGTTGTAGAAGCGCTCGGCCCGCTTGTGAGTGCCGTACACGTTCTGCAGCAGGTGTTCGCCCCGCGAGCCCGGCAACCGGTCGCCGGTATCGGCGTGCGGGTCCTCGGGCTGGAGGGCGATGAGCCTGGTCGGAGCCTCGGCGGGGACCGGCCGCCGGAGCAGCTGGGTGGGCTGGTCGGGGGCGAGGCGAACGGGTGCACCGGAAGGGCTTTCTGGAACACCCCGTCGCACGGGAGAATGGGGGAGCGGAACCGCGCTCGACGCACCGCTGCTCCGCTGCGGCTCGTGATCGACTGGTCGGGTCACCGGCACGGTCGGGGGACGTGACGGTGTCTCGGCCAGCTCCAGTAGCAGTAGGTCAGGACCGGCGGTGCCGGTCGGGACGGGGGAGTCGGGGATCACCGGGCCACGGTGTCACGATCAGGTGGGTCCACGCACATGCAGGTGGGAGGTTCGCCCGTTGGCCGGAAGTCTGTACACACGCAGTAAGCAAATTGCACTCGAAGGTGGCATCAAGGGGCCACTGGGCTGGATGAAGAGTTAGTGTCCACCCTGTCGGGGGACGCTCGTCGACCAATGGTGTGCCAAGGCGGTACGCCGAACAACGTGGAGAAGACGCGCCCGGACCATGACCGCGAACGCCGTGCTTATGCCAGTGCCACCCTCGCAACCTAACCGCCAGCCCCCTGCCCAGGTCTCCGCCATGGTGCGGATGATCCGGGAGAGCTTCGCGGTCGTTGAGCCGGTGGCCGAGGATGTCGCCAGGTTCTTCTACGGGATGCTTTTCAGCCTCGCACCGGCCACTCGCGAGCTGTTCCCGGCGAACATGGAGGTGCAACGCAGCCGACTGCTGCGTGCGCTGGTCCACGTCGTGCAGATGGTGGACCGCCCCGATGACCTTGTCCCCTTCCTACGGCAGCTCGGCCGCGACCACCGCAAGTTCGGTGTCGTGGCCAGCCATTACGAGGCGGTGGGCACCGCGCTGCTGTCCTCCGTGCGCAAGTACGCGGGCGACGCGTGGACCTCGGACGTCGAACGCGCGTGGGCCGAGGCCTACACGATCATGGCCCGCACCATGCAGGAGGCGGCCAACGCCGACGAGAGCCCCGCGTGGTGGAACGGCCAGGTCGTCGGCCACCAGCGACTGAGCTGGGACCTCGCGGTCGTGCGCGTGCAGACCGAGTACCCGATCCCCTACCGCGCCGGGCAGTACGTCAGCGTGGAGACCCCGCAGCGCCCCCGCCTGTGGCGCTACCTCTCGCCGGCCAACGGCCCGCGCGAGGACGGGATGATGGAGTTCCACGTCCGCTCGGTCGAGGGCGGCTGGGTCAGCCGCGCGATCGTCGGGCACGCCCAGATCGGCGACACCTGGCGGATCGGTCCGCCGATGGGCCGCATGGGCGTCGACCGCACCAGCGGCCGCGACGTGCTGATGGTGGCCGGCGGAACCGGGGTCGCGCCGATGCGCGCGATGGTCGACGACATGGCCCAGTGGGGCGAGAACCCCAGGGTCAACCTGTTCGTCGGCGGTCGCACCCGCGCCGACCTGTACGACCTGGAGAACCTCCAGCGGCTGGCCATGGCCAACCCGTGGCTGACCGTGGTGCCCGCGCTGGAGGCCGACCCCGGTGCGCGCGGCGTCGAGCACGGCTCGCTCGCCGACGTCGTCACCCGCTACGGCTCGTGGAACGACCGCGACGTCCTGGTCTGCGGTTCGCCCGCGATGATCCGCGCGACCGTCTCCAGGATGCTCGTCGCGGGAACACCGCTCGACCGGATCAAGTACGACCCGTTCACCCTCGACTAGAGCGCTCGGCGGACCCGCGCGGGGTCCGCCGAGCAACGCCTCACGCGGGCAGCGCTCCGGTGGCGAAGAACGCCCGGCAGCTCTGGTCCGCGACGTAGTCGGTGGAGATCTCCAGCACCCGCTTGCCGTCCAGCGAGGGCACCAGCGTCGGGCTGTAGTTCGGGCAGTAGTTGTCCCGCGCGCCGGGAACCGGAACCGGGGCCACGCCCTCGGTCCACCGGCCGTTGCCGTTGGTGTCGTTGACGAACAGCGTCCGCCCGTTGCCGGGGGCGACCGAGCCGTCCGCGTTCTGCAGGATCTGGCCGATCAGCAGCAGCCTGCCCTGCGGCGTGAGCGCGATCGTCGGCGTGTGGGTGAAGTACCGCCCGTGCGTGCTCTCCACCAGCGTGCCGAAGTTGAACGGGTCGCCCCAGTTCACGCCGTCCTCGGAGCTCCGGTGGTAGACCGCGCAGAAGTACTTGCCGAACTGCGCGCAGATCTCGTAGGTCATGTAGAAGACGCCGTTGTTCAGCCGCCGCACGTTCGGCATTCCCGGGCGGTGCCAACGGTTCCCGCTCGTCACCACGTGCGTCTTCGGCCCCCACGTGACGCCGTCGACCGACACCCGCTGCGCGATCAGCTGGTCGAAGCGCGGTTTCTCCGTCTCGTCGGCGAACTGGCAGACCAGCCGCCCCTGCCGGTCGAGGAACAGCTCCGGCTCCCACAGCCCCTGCCCGTTCGGCGAGTCGTAGCAGGAGGTCAGCTGCGTCCAGGTGCGCCCGCGGTCGCGGCTCTGCCAGACCCGCAGCGACATGTTCCGCTCGTCCTGGCCGACGCTGCCCGCCCAGAGCAGCGTGCCCTTGGCCAGCCTGCCGACCTTCTGCGGCAGTTCGTACAGGTGCGTGCAGCACAACCCGTGCGCCGCAAGGGGGTCCTTGATCGCGCCGATCTTGCGGAAGCTCTTGCCGTCATCGCGGCTCTCGTAGATCGACCCGATCCCGGCACCGTTGGTGTAGGTCGTGGTGGTGGCGATGACGCGGCCGTTGAACGGGCCGGAGTGCTGGAGGCGGATCGCCCTGGGGTAGGTCGCGTGCGTCTGTTCGAGCGACCGCACCGGGCTGGGCTCCGCGAGCGCGGGAACGGCGCTCACCAGCAGCACGAGTACGGCCAGCAAGACCTGGCCTGCACGGCGGTGCATGGGGCTCCTCGGGGGAAGGAGAGCGTGTCGGGGAGGCACACTTTCCCACTCCGCTGGGCCGAACGTCGCATCGCCCTAGTCCTTTTGCCCCATTCGGCGCAGTGATCAACTCCGGGTGTTCACGGGCGTCGGCGCAGAACCTCAACGATGGTCGTCTGTTCTCGCCACCAGGCCGCCGCATTCGGATTGATCCACGCTCCGAGCCGGAGCATGTCGTCGACGCGCTGCCGGAGTTCGCTCGGCCGGGAGAAGACCGGTTCGTGGTGGGCGATCCGGTTGCGGATGCGGATGATCGCCAACAGCTGCTCGTCGATCAGGCTGCGGTCCGGTCGGCCAGGGGCGTGCGGGAACGCCGATTTCAAGTACGGGGCCCACATCGTGTTCCGGTAGCCGTTGGTGGTGAACCGCCAGAAGCCCAACGACAGTTCCGCGATGACCTGGCCGGGCGTCGGCTGCGCGACGCCGCCCCTTCGGACGTTGTCGATCGCACGCTCGATCTTGGCCCGCGTCGCGGGTTGCACGGGGAACGCCTGATCGAACAACCAGTGGATCTGTCCCGATCGCCTGCGTGCGGTCACCGATGAATCGACCGCGTTGCGCCACGCCACCTCGAACCATCCGACGAGTTCGAACAGGGCGCTGCTCGTTTGGCAGTTCCAGCGGTACAGCTCGAGTGCCTCGTCGCCCGCAGCTCGGACGTAGGGTGCGAGCCGAGCAGGGGACAACCACGTGGTGACCCACTGGGGTGTTCCCAGGGGTTGTGGCATGCGACAGCCTCCAAGACGATAAGTGTCGTTGCGCGGCGAGGCTGCTACAGTAGATTTCGCGAGCCCCGGAACGATCCCTGTCGCCTTGGTAGCGGCACATCACCGGGGCACTTGCCTGTTCAGGACACCTGTTCGAGTGCCAGCCGCGGTCAGCGCCGGGGGCGGGGGCGCCAGATGACGAGCGCGGTGGACTGCGGCTTCACCGGCACGAGGTCGTGGCGGTAGGAGGCGTGCACCGCGGCGGCCGCGCTCTCGGCGGCGGCGTGGGCGGCGGCCAGTTGCTCGTGCGCTTCGGCGAGGCGCTCGGTGAGCTCGGAGACCTTGGCGCCCAAGGCGTCCACGTGCTGTTCGAGGTCGATGATGCGCTTGATCGCGGACAGGCTGATGCCCTCCTCCTGGGAGAGCCGCTGGACCTGGCGCAGCAGGGTGATGTCGCGGGCGGAGTAGCGGCGCCCGCCGCCGGAGGAGCGACCGGGGGAGACCAACCCCAGCCGGTCGTAGGTGCGCAGCGTCTGCGCGTGCAGCCCGGCGAGCTGCGCCGCCACCGAGATGACGAACACCGGGGTGTCCTCATCGGTGCCGGGAGCCGCCGGGATGCCCTGCCAGCCGGGGTTGGGGTTCATCACGTCTCCCCTGGGTCCTTCTTCTCCTGCAGCAACGCGTTCAGGCCGGCCCTCGGGTCGGCGCCCGCGCTCGCCTCGGCGTAGGCCTCCAGCGCAGCGCGCGCCTTGTCGTCCACAGTGGACGGAACGTGCACCTGGAGGGTGATCAGCAGATCGCCCGCCTGCCCGTCCTTGCGGACCACACCACGACCCCGGACCCGGAGCACCCGGCCGCTCGCGGTGCCCGAGGGCACCCGCACGGTCACGGAGGAGTCCAGTGTCGGAATGGTCAGTGTGGTCCCCAGCGCCAGCTCCGGGAAGGTCACCGGAACGCTCAGCGTCAGATCGTTGCCGGAACGGCCGAACACCTCGTGCGGGCTGACGTGCACCCGCACGTAGAGGTCACCGGCGGCGGCCCCGTTGCGACCGGGCTCGCCCTGTCCGGAGAGCCGGATCTGCTGGCCGTCCTCGACCCCGGCGGGAATCCGGATGTTCAGCGCGCGGGTCCGCGTGCTGATCCCGTCCCCGCCGCACTCGCCGCACGGCGTGTCGATGATCTTGCCGTTGCCCCGGCAGTCCCGGCACGGCTCGCTGAAGGCGAAGGCGCCCTGGTTGCGGGTGATGAGCCCGGAACCCGAGCAGTTCGGGCAGATCCTCGGTGAGGTGCCGGGGGCCGCGCCGTCGCCGCCGCAGGTGCCGCACGTGGTCGGGCTGGACAGGCGCAGCAGCACCGTCGCGCCCTTGACCGCGTCCACGAAGTCGATGCGCACCTCGGCCTCGACGTCGGAGCCGCGCCGGGCCCGGTTCGCCGAGCCGGCACCGCCGCCGCGCTTGCCGAACAGGCCGCCGAAGAGGTCGCTGAAACCGCCGCCCCCACCGGCACCCTGGCCGCCGCCGGCGCCACCGCCGCCACCACCGAAGATGTTGCCGAAGTCGAAGCCGGTGTTGCCGCCGCTGAACCCGTCGAAGCCGCCGCGCCCGCCGCCGAAGAGGCTGCGGGCCTCGTCGTACTGCCTGCGCTTCTCCGGATCGGAGAGCACCGCGTACGCCTCGGAGACGGACTTGAACCTGGACTCGGCCGCCGCGTCACCGGGGTTGGCGTCGGGGTGCAGTTCCCGCGCCAGCTTCCGGTACGACTTCTTGATCTCATCGGCCGTCGCCGAGGAGGAAACGCCCAACTCGCCGTAGAAGTCCTTCTCGATCCAGTCCCGCGCGCTCATCGGACGTTCCCTCCCCTCGTGCCTCGATCAGCCTTCGCCACGGTCGCCGGAGTCCGGCTCGACGACCTGGGCGGCTGGCTCGTGGTCGGTCACGCCGACCAGCGCCGGGCGCACCACGCGGTCGCCGAAGCGGTAGCCGCGGCGCATCACCAGCGTCACCGTCGGCTCGGCGACCTCGGGCGAGGTGCTGTGCTGGACCGCCTCGTGCACCGACGGGTCGAACGGCTCGTTCGCCGTGCCGAAGGGTTCCAGCCCCGCCTTGGTCAGCGCCGCGCCGAGCTTGTCGGCGACCGCCTTGAACGCGCCGGTGAGGTCGCCGTGCGCCTCGGCCCGCTCCAGGTCGTCGAGCACGCCGAGCAGGTCGGTGACCACCTGCGCCTTGGCGCCCGCGATCACCGCCTCCCGGTCGCGCTCAACGCGCTTGCGGTAGTTGGCGTACTCGGCGCTCAGCCGCTGGAGGTCCGCAGTGCGCTCGGCCAGCTGGGCCTCCAGCGCCGCGGCCTCCTCAGCGGAGACCGCGGGCTGGACGACCTGCTCGGCGTCGAACACGTCGGCGGATTCGGAGGCGGCGTGCCTGCCGCCCTCCTGGGCAACCGGGCCGGAGCCCGGCTCCTCGCCGGAGGGAGCGGGCGGGCGGACCTCGCCGGTCTCCGGGTCGACGCGACGCCGGTCGCGGACCACCACGCGGGGCTCGCCCTCCTGGTGCTCCGAGTGCTCCGCCGTCACTTCTTGCCCTTCTCGTCGTCGACGATCTCGGCGTCCACCACGTCGTCGGCCTTGGCGTCGGCACCGGCGCCCTGCGCACCGGCACCGGCGGCACCCTCGGGCGCGGCCTGGGCGTACATGGCCTGGCCGAGCGCCTGGGACTCCGCGTTGAGCTTCTCCACCGCGTCCTTGATGGCCGCGATGTCGGTGCCCTTCAGCGCCTCCTGCGCGCCGGAGATGGCCGCGCTGACCTTCTCCTTGGCGTCGGCGGGGACCTTCTCGTCGTTGTCCTTGAGGAACTTCTCGGTCTGGTAGACCAGGGTCTCGGCCTGGTTGCGGACCTCGGCCTCCTCGCGGCGCTTCTTGTCCTCGTCCGCGTGCGCCTCGGCGTCCTTCATCATGCGGTCGATCTCGTCCTTGCCGAGAGCGGAGCCGCCGCTGATGGTCATGCCCTGTTCCTTGCCGGTGGCGAGGTCCTTGGCCTGCACGTGCACGATGCCGTTGGCGTCGATGTCGAAGGTGACCTCGATCTGCGGGACGCCGCGCGGGGCGGACGGCAGGCCGACGAGGTCGAAGGTGCCGAGCTTCTTGTTGTAGGCCGCGATCTCGCGCTCGCCCTGGTAGACCTGGATGCCGACCGTGGTCTGGTTGTCGTCGGCGGTGGAGAAGATCTCCGAGCGCTTGGTCGGGATCGTGGTGTTGCGCTCGATGAGCTTGGTCATCACGCCGCCCTTGGTCTCGATGCCCAGGCTCAGCGGGGTGACGTCGAGCAGCAGGACGTCCTTGACCTCGCCCTTGAGGACACCGGCCTGCAGCGCGGCGCCGATGGCGACGACCTCGTCCGGGTTCACGCCCTTGTTCGGCTCGCGGCCGCCGGTCAGCTCCTTGACCAGCTCGGCGACGGCGGGCATCCGGGTGGAGCCGCCGACCAGGACCACGTGGTCGATGTTGCCGATCGGGATGCCGGCGTCCTTGATCACGTTGTTGAACGGCGCGCGGCAGCGGTCGAGCAGGTCCGAGGTGATCCGCTGGAACTCGGCGCGGGTCAGCGTCTCGTCCAGGAACAGCGGGTTCTTGTCCGCGTCGACGGTGATGTAGGGCAGGTTGATGCTGGCGGTGGAGGAGCTGGAGAGCTCGATCTTCGCCTTCTCGGCGGCCTCGCGGATGCGCTGCATCGCCATCTTGTCCTTGGTCAGGTCGATGCCGCTGCTGACCTTGAACTTCTCCGCCAGCCAGTCGACGACGCGCTGGTCCCAGTCGTCGCCGCCGAGGTGGTTGTCACCGCTGGTCGCGCGGACCTCGACGACGCCGTCGCCGAGCTCCAGCAGCGAGACGTCGAAGGTGCCGCCACCGAGGTCGAAGACCAGGATGGTCTGTTCCTTCTCGCCCTTGTCCAGGCCGTAGGCCAGCGCGGCGGAGGTCGGCTCGTTGACGATGCGCAGGACGTTGAGGCCCGCGATCTGCCCGGCCTCCTTGGTGGCCTGGCGCTGGGCGTCCTCGAAGTAGGCGGGGACGGTGATCACCGCGTCGGTGATCTCCTCGCCGAGGTAGGCCTCCGCGTCGCGCTTGAGCTTCATCAGCACGCGGGCGCTGATCTCCTGCGAGGTGTACTTCTTGTCGTCGAGCTCGACCTTCCAGTCGGTGCCCATGTGGCGCTTCACGGACCGGATGGTCCGGTCGACGTTGGTGACCGCCTGGTTCTTGGCGGGCTGACCGGTGAGCACCTCGCCGTTCTTGGCGAAGGCCACGATGGAGGGCGTCGTCCGCGAGCCCTCCGAGTTGGCGACGACCGTGGCCTCGCCGCCTTCGAGGACGGCGACGACGGAGTTGGTCGTCCCGAGGTCGATTCCGACCGCTCGCGCCATTGCAGTTTCCTCCGTGAATCGGTGTCTGTTGGTCGCGCGCCCGCCGTTGTCCTTGAGCGCGCCTGGCTCAAGTCTGGATTCTCCCCAGCTCCTTCGTCAAACCGAAGTTGAGTGATCCGCGCTCAAGCTTTCTGACCGGCTCAACGGCCGGGCGCCCGGTGGGGTTCCCCGGCCTGGGGCGACGGCGGTCACAGTCTGTTGATCATGTTCACCCGTACGACGGACGACGTAAGTACTCCGCCGAATGGAGCAACGGGCTGCCTACCAGGTGAAATCTGGATAACAAAGCTCGCCCTTTCTTTCACAAAGTGGATACGGAGTCGCTCCCCGTGTGTCTAAGGTCCCGGCCGTCACCCGATTGAGCTAGCTGACCCGGGTGGCATGCGTGTCACTGGGGAATGGAGATCAATTGTCCGAGGGAAGACTCCGCAGGGGCTTGGTCGCCGCTGCGGCGGTGACCGGTCTGGTCGCCCTGTCGGTGGCGTTCACCGCCGGCACGGCCCCGGCCGCCGAGCCGGACGCGGCCTCGACCGAGGCGACTGTCCGCCAGCTCCCGCCCGGTCTGAAGGACGCCATCCAGCGCGACCTGAAGACCGACGCCACCACCTACGTCAACGACGCCAAGGCCGCGCAGAAGGCCGCCGCCACCGGCACCGAGCTGCGCAGGGAACTCGGTCGCGAGTTCGGCGGCGTCTGGTTCGACCCGGCCAGCAAGAAGGTCAACATCGCGGTGACCTCCGAGGCCGCGGCGAAGAAGGCCCGCGCCGCCGGTGCCGAGGCGCACGTGCGCCCGACCACCGAGGCCAAGCTCAAGGACGCGCTCAACGCGCTGTCCGCCTGGGTCAAGTCGCTGCCGGAGGCCGACCGCAAGCTGGTCTTCTCCGCGAGCATCGACATCAAGGGCGGCAAGCTCAACATCGTGCTCGCCGACTCCGAGGACGGCCGCCGCATCCAGGGCATGATGCCCAAGCCGCAGGTCTCCCAGGACGTGAAGTACGGCAAGCTGCAGCCGAAGGCGCCCGCCACCCTGCTCAACGGCAGCGGCTACATCGGCTCCAGCGGCGGGTCCGACCCGAACTACGGCCTGTGCTCCATCGGCTTCAACGCCGTCGACCAGAGCGGCAAGCTCACCCCGCTGACCGCAGGCCACTGCGCGCTGGCGAGCAAGCAGCCGCTCAAAGAGGTCTTCGTCGAGGTCAAGCAGGGCGGCCAGTCCACCTTCGGTGACAAGATCGGCAACTTCGCCACGACCGTCTGGGACAGCGCCGACAACGGCAACGGCCAGATCGACGAGCGCAAGGGCAACGACTACGCCACCATCCGGGTCACCAACCCGGCCGTGCGCGCGGTCCCCGAGGTCTACACCTGGGGCGCGAGCGCGGGCAACGTCAAGGTCGACTCGGTCAGCCCGGCCATCGTCGGCATGAACGTCTGCAAGTCGGGCCGCACCACCGGCTGGACCTGCGGAAAGGTCGTCAACGAGCGCTCGCTCTGGTACGTCAGCGACGGCAGCCCGAAGGGCAAGGCCCAGCTCGGCTTCGAGTTCCACGGCGCCTGTGTGGCCGGTGGCGACAGCGGCGGCGCGATCGTCGCCGGCGGTGCCGCGCTCGGCTGGAGCACCGGTGCGTACTTCGAGGACGGCAAGTGCATCAAGGTGCCGGACAACAACGGCAACATGACCTACCAGAACCTCGGCGAGAGCATGGCGACCGACATCCTCACGCTGCCGGAGTTCAACAACAACAAGCTGACCGTGCTCACCACCACCGGTGACGCGGACGGCGACGGTGTGAAGGACGTCGAGGAGCTCTCGGCCAACCCGACGCAGACCAAGGACGCCAACGGTGACGGCATCGCCGCGCACCTCGACCCGGACGAGCCGAACCTGCGCCCGGCCACGGTCAAGAACCCGGCGGCCGACGCCAGGATCACCGACACCAAGCCGACGCTCGGCGGTTTCGCCAAGCCCGGCGCCAAGGTCAGCGTCCAGCTCGACGGCAAGGACCTCGGCGAGGTCACCGGCACCGACAAGGCGGAGTGGACCCTCAAGGTCAGCTCCGAGCTGGCGCTCGGCGCGCACGAGGTCAAGGTGAAGCAGACCCTGAAGGGCACCTCCTCCAAGGAGACCGCCTCGAAGTTCACCGTGGTCCCGGTCGCCCCGCAGATCACCGAGCCGAAGACCGGCACCACCAGCGACAACGCCCGCCCCGCCGTCGCGGGCACCGGTGTCGCCAAGGCGCTGGTCACCGTGACCGTCGACAACAAGAAGGTCGGCGAGGCCACCGTGGCCGCCGACGGCAAGTGGACGCTGCCGCTGACCGCCGACCTGGCGGTGGGCGAGCGCGTGATCGGTGCCCGGCAGACGGTCGAGAAGGTCGACTCCGAGGTCACCAGCGTCCGCTACACGGTCAAGGGTGCGACCCAGCAGCCCGGCAACAACAAGCCGGGTGGCGGCGGCGGTGGCGGCGGCGACCTCGCCGACACCGGTGTCGACTTCGTCTGGCAGATGATCGTCGGCGGTCTCGTCGCCCTCGCCGCGGGTGGCGCGCTGATGCTGAAGTTCCGCCGTCGCAAGGCCTGATGGCCTGACGCGGTAGGCGGTCGAACGCCGGTGAGTGGCACAGGGCGCCACTCACCGGCGTTCTTTCACGTCCGGGTTAGGGAGCGCTCAGTCAGTGGGGGTTCGCGGCGTTTGCGAGGATGCGAGCTGATCTCCGCAGCCGGTGCGACGACCGCCACTTCCCAGTGGTTACTGGTCAGTAATATGGCGTAGTCTCCCGGCACGTTGGACTCCGCACAGGAAGGCCGTTGCATGGGCGCCTTGCACATCGTGTTGGGCCTGATCTGCGTCGCCATGACGCTGGTCTGGGTCACGATGCTGACGCAGACCGTCGTCCGCATGGTGCGCACGATCCGGCTCGGCCAACCCGACCCGACCCGCAACGGCCCCGTGGTGCCGCGGCTGAAGAACATGCTCAAGGAGGTCCTCGGTCACACGAGGATGCTCAAGTGGGGCACGGTCGGCGCCGCGCACTGGTTCGTCATGGTGGGCTTCGGTTCGCTGGTGCTGACCCTGGTCGAGGCGCACGGCGAGGTCTTCGACCCGACCTTCGAGCTGCCGATCCTCGGTCACTGGACCGTCTGGGGCATGTTCGTCGAGTTCATCGGCCTGACGACGGTCGTCGGCATCCTGGTGCTGATCGCGATCCGGCAGCGCAACCACCCGCGCCGCGCCGACCGCCAGTCCCGCTTCTCCGGCTCCAACTTCCGCCAGGCCTACTTCGTCGAGGCGGTCATCCTCAGCGTCGGCCTGTGCATCTTCGGCATCCGCGCCTTCAAGTCCGCCAACGGGTTGTTGCCCTACCCGGTGTGGGCGGCGCCGATCTCGCACGGCCTCGGCGCGCTGCTGCCCGCCAGCCTGGTCGCCGTCTCGATCGTGGCCGCGCTCAAGGTCTTCATCTCCGGCACCTGGGCGATCGTCATCGCGCGCAACATGACGATGGGCGTCGCCTGGCACCGGTTCACCGCCTTCTTCAACATCTACTTCAAGCGCGAGGACGACGGCGGCGTCGCGCTCGGCGCCCTGAAGCCGATGATGAGCGGTGGCAAGCCGCTGGACTTCGAGGAGGCCGACCCGGAGAAGGACGTCTTCGGCGCAGGCAAGATCGAGGACTTCGGTTGGAAGGGCTGGCTGGACTTCACCACCTGCACGGAGTGCGGCCGGTGCCAGTCCCAGTGCCCCGCGTGGAACACCGGCAAGCCGCTCTCGCCGAAGCTGCTGATCACCAGCCTCCGCGAGCACGCCTACGCCAAGGCCCCGTACCTGCTCGCCGGTGGCCGCAAGGACATGGGCGGCGACGAGGTCGGCATCACCGGCGACGACGCCGAGGCCCGCCTTGCCAACATCAACGTGCTCGCCCTCGCGGAGTCTGAGCGCCCGCTCATCGGCGGCCCCGACGAGCTGGGCGTCATCGACCCCGAGGTGCTGTGGTCCTGCACCAGCTGCGGCGCGTGCGTCGAGCAGTGCCCCGTGGACATCGAGCACGTCGACCACATCGTCGACATGCGCCGCTACCAGGTGCTCATCGAGTCGAACTTCCCCACCGAGCTGGGCGGGATGTTCAAGAACCTGGAGAACAAGGGCAATCCCTGGGGGCAGAACTCCAAGGACCGGCTCGCCTGGACCGAGGCGCTGGACTTCGAGGTCCCGGTGTTCGACGGCGAGCTCGCTGCCGAGACCGAGTACCTGTTCTGGGTCGGCTGCGCCGGTGCCTTCGAGGACCGCGCCAAGAAGACGACCCAGGCCGTCGCCGAACTGCTGCACATTGCCGACGTGAAGTACGTGGTGCTCGGCTCGGAGGAGACCTGCACCGGTGACCCGGCTCGCCGTGCTGGCAACGAGTTCCTGTTCCAGATGCTCGCGCAGCAGAACGTCGAGGTGCTCAACTCCGTCTTCGAGGGCCGGGAAGCCAAGCAGCGCAAGGTCGTCGTGACCTGTGCGCACTGCTTCAACACCCTGGCCAACGAGTACCCGCAGCTCGGCGGGCAGTTCGAGGTCGTGCACCACACGCAGCTGCTCAACAAGCTCGTCCGCGAGCGCCGCCTGGTGCCCGTCGCGCCCGTCGCCGAGGACGTCACCTACCACGACCCCTGCTACCTGGGGCGGCACAACAAGGTCTACTCGCCGCCGCGCGATCTGATCGGTGCCACCGGCGCGCAGCTGCGCGAGATGCCCCGCCACGGCGACCGCTCCATGTGCTGCGGCGCCGGCGGTGCGCGGATGTGGATGGAGGAGCGGATCGGCAAGCGCATCAACGTCGACCGTGTCGACGAGGCGCTCGGCACCGCGCCCACCAAGATCGCGACCGGCTGCCCGTTCTGCCGCGTGATGCTCACCGACGGCCTCACCCAGCGGCAGAACGAGGGCAAGGCCGAGGAGAGCGTCCAGGTCATCGACGTCGCACAGATGCTGCTGGAGTCCGTGCGCCGCGGTCGCCCCGCCAAGCAGGACACCCCGACGGATGAAACGGCCACCGGCACCCCGCTCGCCGAGCAGGACAAATCTGACGGAGCGTGATCAACCGCGAGGTCCGGGCGTCCTGACACGGGGGCAAATCTGTGCTGGACTGATTTCGCGTGCTCTCCGGCGATAACGTCGCGGCCGGAGGTGGTTGAGGGTGGTGGCTGTAGTGATCGGTAAGCCGTACGACCCACCAGGTGCATCGTTCGGAGCGGATGAGTCTTTCGATCCGCTCGTGGAGTTCGCAGGCGTCTGGACAACCGATCTCGCGGAGCGATACCTGCCCCTTCCGGACGCTCCGCCGATGAAGTACGAGTGTCTGGACGGAAATCTGATCATGAGTCCTCGCGAGGCGGGCCCGAACGGGTACGCCATGTTGGAACTTGGCGCGCTGATGCGAGGTCCGGCGCGTGATGCTGGATACCGGGTTTACCCTGCGGTGAACCTGAGATTCGACCGTGATCGGTGGATCGAACCAGATCTGACCGTATTGCTGGAACCGTGCCCAGACGTCTGGGTGGAGAACATGAACGTTCTGCTCGTGGGGGAGTGCATCTCACCTTCGAGCAAGCGGCGTGATCGGCTCGACAAGCCCGCCATGTGCGCAGAGGCGGGTATTCCGTACTACTTGCTGTGTCAGGCTGATCTGCGTCAGCGGTTCGTTTCGCTCGAGCTGTCCCGGCTCGAGGACGGCGAGTACCAGGTGATCGCAGAAGCGGTGAGCGGGAAGCAGTTCGAGACCGACGCGCCGTTTGCGCTCTCCTTCGACCCGATCGAACTTCTGGACATCCGGGACTGAGCAAGCGAAAGGGGCGGCTCCCGTGCTGGGAGCCGCCCCTTTCGCGTTGTGCGTGCTGAGCGTCAGTTGGTGGTCGCCGCGCGGGTGAAGCCCGCGTCGAGGCTGACCATGCCCGCGCCCGGGGCGAGCTGGATCTTCTCGGACTTCACGGTGGCGGTCTTGCCGGTGAAGTCGGAGTCGGTGGTGGCGTCGGGGCCGGCCTCGGACTTGGAGACCGAGCTGCCCTCGGGGGCGGTGGTCTGCACGGTGTAGCGGCCGGAGGGCAGGTCCTCGAAGGAGTACTCGCCCTTGTCGTCCACCTTGGCGGTGCGCTGCGCGAACTTGCCGTAGTGGTCGGTGGCGCCGCTCAGGGTGAAGCCGCGCGAGGCGGTCAGCGCCTTCTCGGTCTCCTGGCGGATGCCGTCGCCGTTCTCGTCCACCCACGCGAGGCCGGAGATGCTGCCGCCGCGGATGCCGAAGCGGACGAACTCGGTCTGGCTGCTGCGCACCTCGACCTTGCGCACGGCGTCGGTGGTGGAGACGAAACCGGACTGGCCGCCGTCGAGCTTGTAGGTGCCGGGGCGCAGGTCGGTGAAGCGGAACTTGCCGCTGGTGTCGGCGACCGCGTCGGCAACCACGTCGCCGTTGGCGTTGTAGAGGCGGACCTCGGCCTTGTCGGCGCCTGCCTCGCCGCCGGTGGTGCTGCGGTCGATCAGGCCGTTGCCGTTGCGGTCGAAGAAGACCGAGCCGTCGATGGCGCCGAGGGTGCTGGAGATCGCGCCCGCCGACGGCACGAAGCTCATCAGGACGGCCGCCGAGATCCCGGCGCCGAGGACGGTGTAAGCGGACCGGCTGATGCCCCTGGACATGACGTGGTTCCCCTCGCGGAAAGCGGTGCTTGGTGCCGGTGCTGCGAGCGTCGGCGCTAGGGAGACGCCCCGTCCGGTACGCGGGTTGCCCGGGATCTTACTTTCACTCCGAAGATCTAAAGCGCGAGGGCGGTCGCGTCACCGGAACAGCTCAGTCCGACCGTCTGATGTGGACTGTGGCGCCACTCCTATGGAGCAGCCGCCGCCGCGTGGCACGCTGACGCCCATGTCCTTCGCCACCGCTGCTCAGCGCGCCATCGTCCCGCCGTTCCACGTGATGGAGGTCCTCTCCGCGGCGGCGCGGCGGCAACGGGAGTTCGGCGACGTCATCTCCCTCGCGGCCGGTCAACCCGCGACGCCCGCCCCCGAGCCGGTGCGCGCGGCGGCAGCGGCGGCGCTGGACCGGCAGACCCTGGGCTACACCGAGCAGCTCGGCATCCCGGAGCTGCGCGCGGCGATCGCCGGGCACTACGGCCGCCGCTACGACCTGGACGTGGCGCCGGAGGACGTGGTGGTCACGACCGGCTCGTCCGGGGCGTTCCTGCTGGCCTTCCTCGCCGCCTTCGACGCGGGGGACCGGGTCGCGCTGGCCCGGCCCGGCTACCCGGCCTACCGCAACATCCTGTCCGCGCTCGGCTGCGAGGTCGTCGACCTGCCGTGCGACGCGAGCACCCGCTTCCAGCCGACCGTGGAGATGTTGGAGGCACTGGACAAGCCGGTGCGCGGACTCATCGTTGCCAGCCCGGCGAACCCCACGGGCACCGTGCTCGACCCGGCGGAGCTGGCCGCGATCACGCAGTGGTGCCAGGAGAACGGCGTCCGCCTGATCAGCGACGAGATCTACCACGGCATCAGCTACGAGCGCCCGCTCGGCTGCGCGTGGCAGACCTCCCGTGACGCGATCATCGTCAACTCCTTCTCGAAGTACTTCTCGATGACCGGCTGGCGGCTCGGCTGGATGCTGCTGCCGAGGCCGTTGCTGCGCGCGGTGGACTGCCTCACCGGCAACTTCACGCTCTGCCCGCCCGCGCTCGCCCAGTACGCGGGCGTCGCGGCCTTCACCGACGAGGGCTGCGCCGAGGCGGACGGCCACGTGGCCCGCTACCGCCGCAACCGGGATGAGCTGCTGGCCGGGCTGGCCAAGCTCGGCATCGACAAGGTCGCGCCCGCCGACGGCGCGTTCTACGCCTACGCCGACGTCTCGCACCTGACGCAGGACTCGATGTCCTTCTGCGAGCGGCTGCTCGCCGAGACCGGAGTGGCGGTGGTGCCCGGGATCGACTTCGATCCGGTGGACGGCAACCGCTTCATCCGGATGTCCTTCGCCGGATCGCTGGAGGACGTCCACGAAGCGGTGCACCGCATCGGTGGTTGGCTGAGCTGACGGGAACTTCACGTCCCCGGCAACCGTTCAGCCAGTAAGAGAACCAGGGGAGGACACCATGCTCGGCATCATCGCAACGCTGCTGATCATCTGGTTGGCGCTGACCATCATCGGCTTCATCTTCAAGGGCCTGTTCTGGCTGGCCGTGATCGGTGGCATCGCGTTCCTGGCGACCGCCGCCTACGGCGCGGTGAAGAAGAAGTCCCCCAAGTACTAGGACGGCAGCACGCCCAGCTCGCGCAGGCGCGGCCGGATCGCCGCCGCGCCTGCCCACAGCTCGGCGTCCAGCCCGGCCCGCCGCGCCCCGTCGACGTTGACCTGCCGGTCGTCCAGGAACAGGCAGTCGGCTGCGGGCGCGCCGAGCTGGTCGAGCAGCGCGGCCCAGATCTCCGCGTCCGGTTTGGCCACGCCCAGCTCGCCGGAGAAGACCAGGTGCCGGAACCGCTTCGCCCAGCTCTGCTCGCGCACGGTCGCGGCGAAGGACGTCGGCGCGTTGGACAGCAGCGCCAGCGGCACCCCGGCCTCGGCCAGCTCGTCCAGCAGCACCACCGAGTCCGGGTCGAGTTCGAGCCACCCGGAGATGTCGGCCTCGGTCAGCGCGGCCGAGGTCTCCTCGTCCACCTCGACACCCAGCTCCGCGCCGACCGCGCGCCAGTACTCCAGGTCGGGCTGACCGCGGTCGTAGGCGTCGCGCACCTTCCAGTAGGCGGGCGCGAACTCCTGCTCGGTCACGCCGTAGACCTCGGCGTGCTTCGGCAGCATCGTCGAACGCCTGCTCAGGACCTCGCCGTAGTCGAAGACGATCCAGCCCACGCCATTCCCCTCATCCGGTTCAGCACCTCGTCGATGTCCGCCTTGCCCACGTCCCGGTGGGTGACGAAGCGGACCAGCCCGGCCATTGGCCCGGCAAGCACCTTCAGTGCGGTCAACCGCTCCAGCGCGGCGGGCACGGTCATGCCGGGCGCCTCGGCCAGCACGATGTTGGTCTCGGGCGCGCGCACGAGCCAGCCCAGCTCGGCCAAGCCGTCCGCGAGCGCCCTGGCGTTCTCGTGGTCGACGGCCAGGTCCTCGATCCGCTCCAGCGCCACGAGCCCGGCCGCCGCGACCACACCGCCCTGGCGCACGCCGCCGCCGAGCATCTTCCTGATCCGGCGAGCCTCTGCGACGAAGTCCACCGAGCCGCCGACCACCGAGCCCATCGGAGCGCCGAGGCCCTTGCTCAGGCACGCCTGCACGGTGTCCACGCCCGCGGTCAGCTCGGCGGGGGAGGCCCCGGAGGCCACGGCCGCGTTCCACACGCGGGCGCCGTCGAGGTGGACGGCGAGGCCCAGCTCCCTCGCGGTCTCGACCAGCAGCGCGTGCGCCTCGGGGGACAGCACCGTGCCGCCCCCGGCGTTGTGCGTGTTCTCGACGCAGAGCAGCGAAGTGCGCATCGAGTAGTACGGACCGGCGGTGAGCGCCGCCGCGCGCACGGCCTCCGGGGTCAGCTCCGGCAGCGCCTGCGGCATGCCCCCGGCCAGCCACGCGGGGGTGCCCAACTCGTTGTTGATCACGTGCGCGTCCCGCACGGCGAGGAAGGAGTCACCTCGCTGGATATGGGTCGTCAAAGCGATGGTGTTGCCCATGCAGCCGGTGGGCACCCACAGCGCTGCGGGCACGCCCAGCACGTCCGCAGCGCGTTCTTCGAGGCGCCGCACGGTCGGGTCGACGTCCAGCACGTCGTCGCCCACCTCGGCGGTGGCCATCGCGGAGCGCATCCGTTCGTCGGGGCGGGTGACGGTGTCCGAGCGCAGGTCCACGGGGATCACCACTCGATCAGATCATCACCCCGGGCCGGTGGCCAGGAGGAATTCGAGTGCGGCACGATGCAACCCTGGGAACGGCTCGTTCCGTCCCTTCAGTGCAAGACACGACGAGCGGAGAGTCCCGCGTGGACCAGCGCGAAGAACAGGAGTTCGCGGAGTACTTCGTCGCACGGCGCGAAGCTGTGAGACGGACGGCGTACCTGCTCTGCGGCGACTGGCACCGTGCGGACGATCTGGCTCAGACGGCGTTCGTCGCGCTGCACAGACGGTGGAAGAAGGTCAGGGACAAGGGAGCCCTGGACGCCTACGTGCGGCGCACGCTGGTCAGAGCCTCGATCGACGAGTCGCGCAGGCCGTGGCGACGTGAGCGGACCGTGGAGGAGTTCCCCGACGCTCCGGTCACCGATGCCGAGGTCGGCGAGTCGGTCGCCACGCGGGAGACGCTGCTCGCCGGCTTGGCCAAGGTGCCGCCGAGGCAGCGGGCGGTGCTCGTGCTGAGGTTTCTCGAAGGCTTGGACGTCGCGGCGACAGCGGCGGCCCTGAAGTGCACCGAAGGAACTGTGAAGAGCCAGACGGCGCGCGGGCTGGAAGCCCTGCGCACCTCGCTGGGAGACGCGCTGGACGACCTGCGTTCGGCGTCGTGAACACCGGTACCGAGCCGGGGTGCGGCGACCTTCGCCGGTCGAGGAGGTGGATTTAGGTGGACGAGCGCAAGCTCGCGGACCTGTTCCGCGATGCCGTGCGGGAAGCGCCACCGGCATCGTTCGACGAGCAGGACGTACTGGGAGCCTCGAAGCTGGCGACCGCGCGGCACCGGATGCGCGTGGCGACCGGCTCGGCCTTCGGCGTCGTCGTGCTCGCGGGGGTCGCCGTGTTCGGCGCGAACGCGCTGAGCCCCGGACCCGACGGGGGCAGCGTGACCGCCGCCCAAAATTCTTCCGAATACGGTGCAACCGACGGCGGCACCCCCCTCGTCCCTTTCACAGCAGGCCCGATCCAACCGATGCCCAGCGGACCGGTTCCGCCGGGCAGGACCACCCAGGCCCCGCCCAAGAGCATTCCCGAATCGACGTCCAAGCAGGGGGATGACGATCCGGGAAGAGCTGGTCGACCGACCAGCGGCACCCCGACCGGGTGCGGACCGGCGGACCGGGAGCTCGCGGTCGCCCTCGCCCACGAGCTCCCGGCCGCTGCCGGGCTCACGCCGACTCCGGCGGCCCGGTCCTGCGGCCCCGGTTCCCGGGCGATGTCGGTCCTGGTCCGCGACGGCGGCGTGACCGGAGTGGTCTCGGTGATCCTCGGACCGCCGGACGCCAAGATCGGCTCCGACGACATCGGCACCAAGGACCTCCCGCCCGGCGCGGCGTCGGCTTCGGCCTACGCGCCGAGCGGCCGACCGCTCACGGTGGTGAGCGAACCGGCGAAGGGCTCGATCACCTCGCCCTTCGGCGGCCGGGTCGAGGACATCGCGAAGAAGCTCGCGGAAAAGCTGTAGACCACCGGGTCCCCTCCCCATGGCAGTGGCCGGCAGAGCACGTTTCTGCCGGCCACTGCCGCGTTCGCGAGCGCGCTTCAGCAAAAGTGGTACGCTAGTACCAGATTGGTGAGGTGATTTGCCGTGGCGTGGATCGTGCTGATCGTGTCCGGGGTGCTGGAGGCGGGCTGGGCGGTGGCGCTCAAGCTCTCCGACGGGTTCTCCAGGTTGTGGCCGACGGTCACCTTCGCGGTGCTGGCCACCGCCAGCTTCGCCGGGCTCGCCTGGGCGATGAAGCAGCTCCCCGCTGGTCCCGCCTACGCGGTCTGGACCGGGATCGGCGCCGCGATCACCGCCGTGATCGGCATGGTCTGGCTCGGCGACGGGGTCTCGGTGCTCAAGATCGCCTCGATCATGTTGATCATCGGGGGTGTTGTCGGGCTCCAGCTCGCCGGTGGTGCGCACTGATGGCGCGGGAACTGGCACCATGCAGGGTCATGCCGGAGCCCACCGAAGCGCCCGCCGCCCCGACCCAGGAGCGGACCGGCCAGGCCAGCACGCCCAAGGGTGAGCGGCGCCGCCAGGCCCTCGTCGAGGCGGCCAGCGAACTGCTCGTCGAGAGCGGCTTCGCGGGCATCAGGCACCGGGCGGTCGCCGAACGCGCCGGGCTGCCGCTGGCCTCCACCACCTACTACTTCTCCTCGATCGAGGAGCTGGTCGAGCGGGCGGTGGAGTACCACGGCCGCACCGAGCTGGCCTGGGGCCGCGACCGGCTCGCCGAGCTGGCGGCGTCCGGCGACGAGCGCCTGAGCCGCGACGAGCTGTGCGAACTCGTGCTGGACCTGCTGCTCGGCCACAACTCCCGCGACGGCGGCCTCGACGTGGTGCTGCTGCGCTACGAACGGCTCGTCGGCTCCGGGCGGCGGCCCTACCTCGCGCCGCTCATGCGGGAGATGGGCGAGGAGCTGCACGCGCTGCTGGTGGAGATCCTCGCGCAGGCCGGGGCGCCCATGTCCTCGGCCGGGATGACCCGGCTCATCGCGCTGATCGACGGCACCGTGGTCAACGCCCTGATCGAGGCCGACACCGACCCCCGGGGCGCCGCCCGGCGAGTGCTCCGCGCGGAACTTCCCTGAGCCGTGCAACCTCCCGCGCCGCGCTCGCGTGAGTAGGGCCGGTAGCGCGAAGGGAGCACCATCATGCGGTCCGAGGACGAGGCCCGGTTTCGCGACATGGCCAGGAGGCAGGCGGCGCCGATGCGCCGTTTCGCCTACCTGCTGTGCGGGGACTGGCACCTCGCCGAGGACCTGGTCCAGAACGCACTCACCAAGCTCTATTCGGCGTGGTGGCGCATCCGCGGTGCGGAGACGCTCGACCGCTACGTCCGCAGGACCGTGGTGCGCTGCTGGCTGGACGAGGTCCGCCGCCCTTGGCGAAGGGTGGAGGACAGGACCGGCGTCGTACCGGACGTCGCCGACCACGATGGTGATCCCGCTGCCGTTGGCCAGCGCGCGCAGACACGGGACCTCGTCCTGCGCGCGCTGGCCGAGGTCCCGTCACGGCAGCGGGCCGTGCTCGTCCTGCGCTACTTCGAGGACCTCTCGGTCGCCGACACAGCGGCGGCGATGGGGTGCTCGGAAGGCACGGTGAAGAGCCAGTCGGCCCGCGGGTTGGACAACCTGCGGGCGGTGATCGCCAGGTCCGGGCTGGATTCCTCCGCCCTGACCGGCGGGAGGACGGAGTCATGATCGAGAAGGAACTGCGGGACGGCCTGCGGGGCGCCGTCTCCGACGAACCGCCACTGGGCTTCGACCCGGACGAGGCGGTGACCAAGATCGGTGTCAGGGTCCGGCGGCGGCGCGCCACCTTCGCCGTCGCGGCGGCCGTGATCGCCGTCGTCGGCGGCGCGGTCGCGGTGCAGCAGAGCGTCGGGCTCGGCAGGAGCGGCGAGGTGGAGATCGCCACCCGGCCCTCGTCGTCGACCACCACCCCGTCGAAGCCCGGCTTCGCGTGGCCGATCCCCGGGCTCGTTCCGCCGAAGCGCCTGAGCCAGGCCGAGGCCGATGCGAAGGGCAGGACCCTGCGCGATGTCGTGGTGCCGAAGTTCCTCGGGCAGGTCAAGGGGATGAGCAACGTCAAGGCGATGCCGTTCGACTCCACCACGGCGGGTCCCGACGATCCCGGGCCCAACGTGCTGGAGGGCGGCGTCGCGTTTCGCGATCAGGAGGGCGACACCGCCGTCTTCGTCAGCGTCTACTCCGCGCGCTACGCCTTTCACAGCCCTGACGAGGAGTGCGCCGATGACCCGCAGAGTTCCGTGCGCAACACGATCTGCCGCGTGGGGAAGCTGGCGGACGGAACCGCGCTCGTGTTCAACGAGGCCGTCGGCAAGGAGGACCCCGGCAATGTGATCGCCAGCGCGCTGCACTACCGCCTCGACGGGGTGGTCGTGCGCGTCACCGCGTACAACTACAACCCGACCGGCAAGGGCACTCCGCTCCAGTCGCGGCGCGCGCGGACCACGATGACCGAGCAGCAGCTGACCGCCATGGCTACGGACCGCGCGTTCACCATGTGAGCCCGCGGGGCATGCTGCGTGGATGAGCGAGCGTCACCGCAGCATTGTCGACGTGCACCTGGTCCTCGTCGAGGACGGCCGAATCTTGTTGTCCCGCAGGCACAACACCGGCTACGAGGACGGCAGGTACCACCTGGTCTCCGGCCACCTGGAAGCCGGTGAGTCCATTGTGGACGCTGTGGTCCGCGAGGCGGCCGAGGAGATCGGAATCGGTTTGGCGGCCGACGACCTGGACTGCGTGCACGTCATGCACCACAGCAATCCTGGCGAGGAGGCCAGGGTCGGCTTCTTCTTCCGCGCGTGGGCGTGGACCGGCGAGCCGGTGAACCGCGAGCCCGAGAAGTGCTCCGACCTTGCCTGGTTCCCGCTGGATGCCTTGCCGCGCAACGTGATCGCCTATCCGGCCGAGGCGCTGCGGCACATCGCGGACGGCGTGCCGTTCAGCCTGCACGGCTGGTGATCGCGCACCAGCCGTGCAGGCCGGGGGTCAGCCGACGCAGCCCGCGCCGAGCAGCGCCTTGAGCTCGCCCATGAACGCGCCGGAGGTGCTGATCCGGAAACCGTCGTCCACCGCGAGGGTGAACGCGCGGCGGTTGTTCTGGATCTTCAGGTGCACCGGGGTCTCGCCGGGGTGCGCCTTGAGCGTGTGCTTGAGGTCCTCCACCAGCGTCGGGTTCACCTTCGAGGCCATCAGCTTGATCACCAGCGGCGGGTCCTGGGTCAGGTCCATCTCGGCGATGTCCAGGGTCACCAGGCCGGAACCGAAGATCGACATCTTGTCCTCGCGCCAGTTCACCCTGCCCTTGACCGCGACCGCGGCGTCCTCGACCAGCTCGTCGGAGAGCACGCTGTAGGACTTGGGGAAGAACAGCACCTCGAGCGAGGCGTCCAGGTCCTCCACCGTGACGATCGCCCAGGGCTCGCCCTTCTTGTTCACCCTGCGCTCCATCGCCGAGATCATCCCGGCGATGGCGATCTCGCCCTCCTTCGGCGGATCGGAGATGATCTCCGCGATCGACCTCGGCGCGTTCTGCCGCAGCGCGCGCTCGGCGCCGTCGAGTGGGTGCGCCGAGACGTAGAGGCCCAGCATCTCCCGCTCGTAGCCCAGCAGCTGCTTGCGCGGCCACTCCTCGACCGAGATCTTCAGGTGCGCCAGGGGGGAGGCGTTCTCGCTCGGCTCCTCGTCGTCCCCGCCCGCGCCGAACAGGTCGAACTGGCCCATCGCCTCCTGGCGCTTGAGCGGGACGACCCCGTCCACCGCCTCCTCGTGCACCTGGAACAGGCCGAGCCTGGTGCTGTCGAAGGAGTCGAAGCCGCCGGCCTTGACCAGCGACTCGATCACGCGCTTGTTGCAGCAGACCAGTTCCGACTTGTCCAGGAAGTCGGTGAAGGAGGTGTAGGCCCCCTTCTGCTCCCTGGACTTGATGATCGAGTCCACCACGTTCGCGCCGACGTTGCGGATCGCGCCGAGGCCGAAGCGGATGTCGGTGCCGACCGCGGCGAAGCGCAGCGAGGACTCGTTGACGTCCGGCGGCAGCACCTTGATGCCGAGCCTGCGGCACTCGGAGAGGTAGACCGCCGACTTGTCCTTGTTGTCGCCGACCGAGGTGAGCAGCGCCGCCATGTACTCCGCGCGGTAGTTCGCCTTGAGGTAGGCCGTCCAGTAGGAGATCAGGCCGTAGGCGGCCGCGTGCGACTTGTTGAACGCGTAGCCGGCGAACGGGAGAATGGTGTCCCACAAGGCTTTGATGGCCTCTGGCGAGAAGTGCAGCTCGTGCTCGCGCATGCCCTTTTCGAAGCCCTCGAACTCCTTTTCGAGGACCTCCTGCTTCTTCTTGCCCATGGCCTTGCGGAGCACGTCCGCGCGACCCATCGAGTAGCCCGCGACCTTCTGGGCGATGAACATGATCTGCTCTTGGTAGACGATCAGGCCGTAGGTCTCGGAGAGGATCTCCTTGAGCGGCTCCTCCAGCTCCGGGTGGATCGGCTTGACCTTCTGCCGCGCGTTCTTGCGGTCGGCGTAGTCGTTGTGCGCGTTCATGCCCATCGGGCCAGGGCGGTAGAGCGCGCCGACCGCGACGATGTCCTCGAAGGCCGTGGGCTGCATGCGCCGCAGCAGGTCCCGCATGGGCCCGCCGTCGAGCTGGAACACGCCGAGGGTGTCACCGCGGCCCAGCAGCTCGTAGGTGGGCTTGTCGTCCAGTTCCAGGGTGTCGAGGTCGATGTCCTCACCGCGGTTGGCCTTGATGTTCTCGATGGCGTCGCCGATGACGGTGAGGTTGCGCAGGCCGAGGAAGTCCATCTTCAACAGGCCGATGGCCTCGCAGGA